>NZ_CP013251.1:1819616-2419616 GCF_001583435.1 Endozoicomonas montiporae CL-33
TTCCAGGAAAAACTTCTAAGCTTCAGGTCAAAAGGGACCGTACCCCAAACCGACACAGGTGGTCAGGTAGAGAATACCAAGGCGCTTGAGAGAACTTGGGTGAAGGAACTAGGCAAAATGGCACCGTAACTTCGGGAGAAGGTGCGCCGGCTAGGGTGAAGGACTTGCTCCGTAAGCTCTGGCTGGTCGAAGATACCAGGTGGCTGCGACTGTTTATTAAAAACACAGCACTGTGCTAACACGTAAGTGGACGTATACGGTGTGACGCCTGCCCGGTGCCGGAAGGTTAATTGATGGGGTTAGACTCTCTTTTAAGAGAATCGAAGCTCTTGATCGAAGCCCCGGTAAACGGCGGCCGTAACTATAACGGTCCTAAGGTAGCGAAATTCCTTGTCGGGTAAGTTCCGACCTGCACGAATGGCGTAACGATGGCCACGCTGTCTCCACCCAAGACTCAGTGAAATTGAAATCGCTGTTAAGATGCAGTGTATCCGCGGCTAGACGGAAAGACCCCGTGAACCTTTACTACAGCTTCACAGTGGATCTTGATGTTGCTTGTGTAGGATAGGTGGGAGGCTTTGAAGTGTGGACGCCAGTCTGCATGGAGCCAACCTTGAAATACCACCCTGGCAATATTGAGGTTCTAACCCGGGTCCCTTATCGGGATCGGGGACATTGTGTGGTGGGTAGTTTGACTGGGGCGGTCTCCTCCCAAAGAGTAACGGAGGAGCACGAAGGTTGGCTAAGCACGGTCGGACATCGTGCGGTTAGTGTAAAGGCACAAGCCAGCTTGACTGCGAGACGTACATGTCGAGCAGGTACGAAAGTAGGTCTTAGTGATCCGGTGGTTCTGAATGGAAGGGCCATCGCTCAACGGATAAAAGGTACTCCGGGGATAACAGGCTGATACCGCCCAAGAGTTCACATCGACGGCGGTGTTTGGCACCTCGATGTCGGCTCATCACATCCTGGGGCTGAAGCCGGTCCCAAGGGTATGGCTGTTCGCCATTTAAAGTGGTACGCGAGCTGGGTTTAGAACGTCGTGAGACAGTTCGGTCCCTATCTGCCGTGGACGTTGGAAGTTTGAGGAGAGCTGCTCCTAGTACGAGAGGACCGGAGTGGACGAACCACTGGTGTTCGGGTTGTGTCGCCAGACGCATTGCCCGGTAGCTAAGTTCGGACGGGATAACCGCTGAAAGCATCTAAGCGGGAAGCCCCCTTCAAGATGAGACTTCCCTTGGCCCTAGAGGTCACATAAGAGACGTTGAAGACTACGACGTTGATAGGCTGGGTGTGTAAGCGTTGTGAGGCGTTGAGCTAACCAGTACTAATGACTCGAGAGGCTTGACCATATAACGCCAAAGCGATTTGCTGAATAAGCAAAGCCATACGCTAGAGAGTGTAGAGCAAGAACAAGCTTAATACTGAAAACGTTCCAGACGTTTTTCAGTACTTCCTCCATCCTTGGAGGTCGTTAAGAAACAGGATTCCAGGAATGAGAAGCGAAAGCTTCTGATTCAAAAGAATTTGCCTGGTGACCATAGAGCGTTGGAACCACCCGATCCCATCCCGAACTCGGAAGTGAAACGATGCATCGCCGATGGTAGTGTGGGGATTCCCCATGTGAGAGTAGGTCATCGCCAGGCACTAAATTAGAAAACCCTGATAGAGAAATCTGTCAGGGTTTTTGCTGTGTGCGGAAAATAAAACTACCTAATTATCTTCCCACTCACCTGTTTCATCAGCACCATTGGTGTTTTCAGGGGCATTGTCTTGTGCGGTTTTTATCATTTTCTCCATAGGGCTACCAGGTCTGTTAGCCTGATCTTCAAACGATGTCCTTCTTGAAGGTTGCTTTAGCTCTTGTTCTTGTACACTTTCTGCTGATCCAGCTGTAGAACTTGAGCTTGATTGCCTACGTGCGTTTCTCTTATTTATTTCGGCTTGTAGAGCGTCTGCACTTGGCTTCACCAATGATTGTGTTGGAGGTGTATCAGAAGTAGCCATTTGCACAGTAGAGCTATTACTCGTTGGCTGCCTCGGAATACTAGCAACTTGCGGCTCAGTTGATGCAGGTTCTAACGGAGGAGGTGGAGGCAGAGGTCGATCCATGTAGTGCATCATTTGAGATTGAGCGACTTCGCTTGAAGAGCCATTTTTAAGTTCCTCTATTGACACACCCAATGCTGAGTAGTAATTAGTGAACAGACTGTTAAAGCTGTCACTGTCCTGTTCAATGAGTGGTTGGTCAGCTTTAAGATAATCCAGATAATTATCAAATGCCTGATTAATATCTGCTTCAAGATGAGGGTATAGCTCAATAGAATCTTCGATAAAACGGGCAATATCCATGTTTGAATATGTGGTTACATGATCAGGATTGATTTCTGCCAGTCTGGCAGCGCGTTCAAGTCGCGCTTGATTATCAATAGGCATGACATCCGTAGTACCGTCTAATTCAGCTTCGCGCTGCTTCAGATGATCTGCCATTTGTGATATTGCATCATCGACAGATGCGTTTCCTTCCAGTGCCTTAATGCCAATATCAAGAGCTTTATAATAATGTTCGACGAATAACTTATTGAAGCCCTGTGGGTAATTTTCAAAAGCTTTACTGCTACCGTTTACTCCGTCAAGAAAAAAGTCGCAAATTTGGCCTATTTCATTTTGTAGGTGAGGGTTTTTATTAACAGCCCGCTCAATATCTTGTATTACTCCAGTTTGTGACCAACCTACATTTTGAGAAGAGGCTTCTGCCAAGCGTGAGGCAACTTCCATATGTAATGGAGCAGGTTGCCTGACTTCCTGAGCTTTAGGGGTAGCTTTACGAGCAGGGGTCAGGTTGGCGTGGCTTTCCAGAAATTCAATTTCCTGATCAAAGTCTGAATCTAAATTTCTGGATGAGCTGCTGTAGCCACTACTGATGGCCCAGAGAGCTTGATAGCTGTCATATCCTCTTTCTTCAACCAGCTGTCTATATTTTTGAGCCATTTGTTCGACAGCCTGGTCAGAAATAGCGTTGTCAGAGAGCTGTGAAAAAATTTGGTGAGCAGACGACACATCGGACTCTTCTATAATACCTTGTTTTTCCAAATCCACTAATATGGCATCGAAACCGGAATTACCGACAACTGATCGGGGGTCTACAGCACTATTGGGTGCAACTTCCATACTATCAGAAAATTGTTTTCGAACTTTTCCGAGTTCCATTCTCTGGTAGGTGTACTCTCTTTTGCTTGACTGAATTTGCTCTTGCTTATCTTTAATGGTTTGTTGTAATTCAGTCTTGTGGGTTTCATATAATGCTTTTTCCTTTCTGTTGTGACGGCGAGCAAATTGGTAAGAAATATTAAAGAAGCGTTTGATTTTAGAAGAGCCGGCATTAGCTCTCATCATCTGATAGTTTGATTCTCTGGATTCAATATTCCGGACGGCACCTTTTAACTGTCTAGTAAGTTGCCCAAGTTCTCTTTGATGTTCTGTCAGTAAATTCGTTGCACTTTGGAGAGCATTAATTCTGGTTTCATTTTCAGAGAGTTGTCTTTCCATTACGCTAACAGTAAGTGAAATATTTGAGTTGACGCCCTCAATAATTCCAGCAAATTTTTTTTCTTTAGTTGTCGAAGAGAGTATGGGTAAGAGCAACTCCTGTTTATCTGACTCTATACCTTCCAGCATGTCATGAGTTTCACGAAAGCTTTTAGAGGAAGGTTCAAGATGGTTTTTCCCGGTTATAAAGGCGCTGACTGCTTCTTGTCGAATGTCACTCTCGTTATCTTTTAACACTCTTGGCGCAACAGTTCCAAGCATGGATTGAAGATCATGGAGGTATTGGAGTTTGGTCATTTCTGCCTGATGAAAGTCAGCCTTTGAACCACGAGTTATATCAAATGACTTTAACGTTTTTGGTAATGCTTTAGTTATTCGTTGGCACTGTTTTTTTAAAATAGATTTTAATTCTTGGTGCTGTTTTGGTGTTATACTGTCACTTTCGGCTTCAGTTGCAATGAAATGATTCAGTGTTTGAAGAGTTTGAGGTTGATTGGCCTCTTTGATGGATCCAGTAAAAAAGATAGTAAGATCTTTTTGAGCACGTGCCTTTAAACCTTCCTCACTGACAACAACTTTATTATCCTTCTCATTGCCTATTGCTTTGCCGGCAAGCTTATCCTTAGCAATGCTTTTTATGCCTGCAATATCCTCTTGAAGCCCTTTATCATCAAGAATCGGAAGAGTGCCATTTCTGCCTGTTCTGGTATTGGTATTGAGCTGTTGTGTTGTTTTCTGAAAGTTACCGTGTTGTTGAATAATTTCAATCCGGCGATCATAAACTGACTTTTGCGTTTGATCCTGGACTTTCTTTAGTTGGGTGTCGCGATTATCAGGTAGTTTTTTATAAGCACTATCGGACTTGGTGACGGCTCTGGTATTAAACTCACCCTTTCTATCAATGGTATGAAACTTTTCTGATTCTGGATTGCCTTTAGTGGAATGAACTTTATCCATACCTGGATAAAAGTGCTCAAATCCGGTTGCTCCGGCTGAAATACCTTGTCCCATAGAGAGCTCTCCATTCTTTGGATAATAGTCCTTTCTAATAAAACATAGCTTAGTTATGGAATGAGGTAGTCAAGAATTCTATAACAATTCTTTTGGAATTAAGGTAATCAGAGGGTCTGAAATTAATAATTGCTGGGCTGTTTCAATATCGGGCGCAAAGAATCGGTCTTTATCATAGAACGCTACTACTCTACGAACTGCTTTATAGGCTTGTTCCAGAATGTTCGAGGTTTTGAGAGGCTTTCGAAAATCAATGCCCTGACAACCTGCCAATAACTCGATAGCAACGATTCCTCTGGTGTTATTGTTCATCGCCTGAAGGCGTCTGGCAGCGTGGGTGGCCATGGATACATGGTCTTCCTGATTGGCCGAGGTGGGAAGGCTGTCAACACAGGCCGGGTGCGCCAACATCTTGTTTTCACTGGCAAGGGCAGCAGCGGTCACCTGGGCAATCATAAAGCCGGAATTAATACCGCCATTTTTAACAAGGAATGCAGGTAAGCCGGATAATTGACTGTCCATCAATAAAGCCATCCGTCGTTCTGAAAGAGCACCAATTTCTGCAATAGCCAGAGCCATATTATCTGCAGCCATGGCGACAGGCTCGGCATGAAAATTTCCGCCGGAAAGAATATCGCCCTGTTCATAAAGAACCAGCGGGTTGTCAGAAACGGCATTGGCTTCGGTAAGAAGTATGTTACAGCAGTGGCGCAGTTGAGTCAGACAGGCGCCCATCACCTGGGGTTGGCAGCGCAGTGAATAAGGGTCCTGTACCTTGCTACAAGGTTGGTGAGAGCGTGATATTTCAGTTTCCGGTTCAAGAATGTATCGATAAATCTCTGCGGTATCGATTTGTCCCTGCTGACCACGAACCGCATGAATACGGCTATCAAAGGGCTTGCGACTGCCCAGAGTTGCTTCAAGGCTTAGGCTGCCTGTTAACAGGGCTGCTTTGAACAGGTCTTCTGCTTCAAAGAGTGCCTGAAGTGCCAATGCGGTAGAAACCTGAGTACCATTGAGAAGTGCCAGTCCTTCTTTAGGTGCCAGTTTGACCGGAGAAAGGCTGACACTGGTCAGTGCATCTCTGGCAGGTTTTGTTACGCCCAGATGATGCACATTTCCTTCACCCAGCAGAGCCATACTCATATGCGCTAAAGGAGCAAGGTCGCCCGATGCACCCACTGATCCTTGTGAAGGTATGCAGGGGTGAATGCCATGGTTGATCAAAGCAGCCATTATTTCGAGCACTTCCAGACGTATACCGGAATAGCCCCGGGCAAGGCTGTTCAGTTTCAGTACCATAATAAGGCGAACAAGCTTTTCGTCCAGTAGTTCGCCGGTACCTGCTGCATGAGATAAGACCAGTCGGTTCTGGAGTATTTCGAGTTGGTCGTGTGGGATACGGGTATTGGCTAATAAACCAAAACCGGTATTGATGCCATAAACCGTTTCATTGCTGGCAATGACATCTGCCACTACTTGAACACTGTTGTTTATAGCCTGATGGCAGTCGGGAGGCAGTTTTATTGTGACGGGTTGTTCATAAACCGTGCGGAGGGTTTCAATGCTTAGCGTACCGGGAGTCAGGGTGATCGACTGCGGCAAATTACTGATCCTCCAGCATGGGCAGGTCAAGGTGAGACTGACGGGCGCAATCTATCGCCTCCTGATAACCGGCATCTGCATGACGCATGACACCTGTCGCAGGATCATTGTTCAGAACCCGGGCAATACGACGGTCAGCCGCTTCGGTTCCATCGCAAACAATGACAACCCCCGCATGCTGACTAAAGCCCATACCAACACCTCCGCCGTGGTGCAGACTAACCCAGGTAGCGCCTCCGGCGGTATTGAGCAGGGCGTTGAGTAGCGGCCAGTCTGAAACCGCATCAGAACCGTCCAGCATGGATTCTGTTTCACGATTAGGTGAAGCAACCGAGCCGGAATCCAGATGGTCCCTGCCAATCACAACGGGTGCCGACAGCTCGCCGGATCTGACCATGGCATTAAAGGCAAGTCCCAGGCGTGCTCTGTCGGAAAGTCCCGCCCAACAGATTCTGGCCGGCAGTCCCTGAAAATGGATTTTCTTTTTTGCCATATCCAGCCAGTGGTGCAGATGCTGGTCGTCAGGTATTAATTCTTTGACTTTGGCATCGGTTTTATAAATATCTTCAGGGTCACCACTGAGTGCTACCCAGCGAAAAGGGCCTTTTCCAACGCAGAATAATGGTCGTATATAGGCAGGCACAAAACCGGGAAAGTCGAAGGCGTTTTTAACGCCGTCTTCCAGAGCAACCTGACGGATATTGTTGCCGTAATCAACGACCACCGACCCTCGCTTCTGGAAAGTCAGCATAGCCTGGACGTGTGTAGATATTGATGACGTGACTGCAGTCAGCAGACGTTCGGGGTCATTCAGCCTTGCCTGACCGGCTTCTTTCAGGTTCCAGCCGGAGGGCAGATAGCCATTTAATGGGTCGTGGGCGCTGGTCTGATCGGTGACCACGTCGGGCAGGATTTGTCTGGACAGCAGTTCTGGCAGAATATCAGCGGCATTGCCCAGCAGGCCGACAGAAAGAGGCTCATTTTGTTTGCAAGCCTCAAGAATCCAACTAAGTGCTTCATCGAGGTTGCTGGTTTTCCAATCCAGATAACCGGTCTCCAGTCGTTTATCAATCCGGCTTTCATTACACTCAATGGCCAGCATGGAAAACCCTGCCATGGTGGCCGCCAGAGGTTGTGCACCGCCCATTCCTCCCAGACCTGCTGTCAGAATCCATTTTCCAGCTGCGTTGCTTGCAAAGTGCTGGTCAGCAATGGCTGCAAAGGTTTCATACGTTCCCTGGACAATGCCTTGAGAGCCTATATAAATCCACGAGCCTGCCGTCATTTGCCCGTACATCATCAAACCCAGCTGGTCTAGCTGGTTAAAGTGTTGCCAGTTGGCCCAGTGAGGCACCAGATTAGAGTTGGCAATGAGTATTCTGGGCGCATCAGTATGCGTGGGAAAGACGCCAACGGGTTTGCCGGACTGTACCAGAAGAGTTTCGTCATCGTTTAGTCGCTTGAGAACTTCAACAATTTTGTCAAAGCATTGCCAGTTTCTGGCTGCCCGGCCTATCCCGCCATAGACGACCAGTTCGTCAGGTTTTTCTGCCACTGCCGGATCAAGGTTATTCATCAGCATTCGTAACGGGGCTTCAGTCAGCCAGCTTTTGGCAGTCAGTTGTGAACCGGTGGGAGCAGAGATGGATCGTAGCGATTCGTTTAACGATTTGTTTTTAGTGGTCATTGAGTCATCGGTTCCTGAAGCGTCAGTAAGTGAATCAGGCGAGCAGCCAGTCTGGCGGTTCGATGGTCGATATCATAGGTCGGGTTGAATTCGGCGATGTCGATCAGGCGCAGTTTTTCAGATTCCCGAATCTGTTCCAGTAGCGGCTCTGCAACGTCCAAAGGTACGCCTCTGCTGGCTGGCGCACTGACCCCGGGGGCCAGTGCAGCCGGAAAAGCATCCAGATCGATGGTGAGATAAACATGACTGACGTTATCAATGAAGTTTGACAGTTGTGACGTGAGATCAGCCAGTCGGTCAATGGTCATATCCCGATCGTATTGGAAATGGACGCCCAGTTCTCTGGCGCTTTCAAACAACATACGGGTGTTGCTGTTCTGGCTGACACCCAGGCACAGATAGTGAAAAGGCAGGCTGTGTTGTCTGGAATATTCGGCGATTTGCCAGAACGGAGTGCCTGAGCTGTTGCCTGTCTCGTCGGGTTGCCGTAAATCAAAGTGCGCATCAAAATTGATAATACCAACACTCGGTAACTGTGTAGTGTTCAGGTGTTGGATAAGGCCCTGATAACTGCCTCAGGCTATTTCATGACCACCGCCAAGGCCAATAGGTAATTGCTGGTTATTCAGTAATGTAGTGATGTGTTGGGCGTAAGCTTGTTGTGCAGCTTCCAGTTGCTCATTGCGGCAAACTATAGTGTTGCTGTCGTACACAGGGGCTTGGCGATTCCATGGCTGACTGGCGAGCGCTTTACGAAGGATATCCGGCCCTTTGGCTGCACCGGGACGCCCATGGTTCCGGCGAACCCCTTCATCGGATGCGAAGCCTGCCAGTGTGACACCGGGTAAGGATGTAGATTCTGAATAAGGTGTTACATTCTGGTGCCAGCGTTCTGCCCACTCAGGAACGGCTTCCTGATCCGTCCTTCCCTGCCAGAGTGTCATGTCAGGGGCTGTTTCCAGATAATTATCAGTCGTCTGCTGAAGGCTGTCTGGCTCAGCGCTCATAAACGATTTCTCCGCCTATGATTCGCTGTAATAGTGGTGACTGGCCCAGTTCATAAGGCAATTCATTAGGGTGCATGGTATCCCATAAACACAGGTCGGCTATTTTGCCGACTTCAATGGTTCCAATGTCTTCGATCATGCCCAATGCCTTTGCCGCTTCTCTGGTCGCTCCGGCGACAGCTTCGGCTGCACTGAGTTGAAACAGAATGCAACTCATGTTCATCATCAGGCGAATGGAAGCCATGGGCGAACTGCCCGGGTTAACATCGCTGGCGACTGCCATAGGTACTTTGAAGCGACGTAACAGCTCAATGGGCGGCTTTTTATTTCCCCTGAGGTAATAGAATGCTCCGGGCAATAGTACGGCGACAGTGCCGGACTCGGCCATGTTAATGGCACCTGCTTCATCCAGATATTCCAGATGATCGCATGACAGTGCGCCAAGGGAGGCCGCAAGAGAACTGGAACGTGTCAGCGACAGTTGCTCGGTATGACCTTTTATTGGCAGGTTGTGAGCCAATGCCGCCCGAAACACCCGTTCGCTCTGTTCCAGATCAAAACCAATGGTTTCGCTGAACACATCAACGGCGTCCGCCAACCCCTGTTCTGCGACAGCGGGAATGATTTCTTTGCACACCAGATCAATGTAGTCATTGGGTCTTCCTGCGAACTCAGGGGGAAGGGCATGGGCAGCCAGCAGGGTTGTTTTGACCCTGACGGGCACTCGTTTGCCGAGCTCCCGGGCCACTTCCAGCATTTTTATTTCATCAGGAAGGTTGAGTCCATAGCCGGACTTGATTTCGATGGTGGTCACACCTTCGCTGACCAGTGCCTGAAGTCTTGGGAGAGAAGATTTTATCAGTTGTTCTTTAGAGCGAACCCGTGTAGCCCTGACGGTGGACAATATACCGCCTCCCTGTCGGGCAATTTCCTGATAGGATTTGCCCTGTTGTCGCTGTTCAAACTCGTTAGCCCGGTTGCCGGCGAATACCAAATGGGTATGGCAGTCGATCAGTCCGGGAGTCAGCCAGCCA
Source organism: Endozoicomonas montiporae CL-33 (assembly GCF_001583435.1). Taxonomy (NCBI): domain Bacteria; kingdom Pseudomonadati; phylum Pseudomonadota; class Gammaproteobacteria; order Oceanospirillales; family Endozoicomonadaceae; genus Endozoicomonas; species Endozoicomonas montiporae. The sequence continues at coordinate 1,829,510 of NZ_CP013251.1, forward strand.
TTGTGCCCGTCAATGACGTCGAATGGCAGGGACGTAGCGGTAACAGACGACATTGGCTGAATGCAGGCAATGCGCCCGTCCAGAATACCAAGGGCGCACATTGTATGAATACCGTAGGCGTCCGGAAGGGATGGATCAAACGTGGCAAGGTTGACGTTAATCCATACCCGGTTACAGTCTTTCAGGCTGATGGCCTGGGAATTGGGCATAAGACTCTGATGCTCAGGCATAAAGTGAATCCGTTAGCAGTACCGGTTGGTATTCGGTCGCTGCAGTCGCGTTTCTTAACCCTGTCTTAAAAGATATAAAGAGTTTCACACCAGCTGACAAGTACTACTTTGGCGCTGGACAATAAGGATAGCTCTTTCGTAGTGAAACACTGGAATAAAAGCGAGTGCTCAATTGTGTGGTTGCTGACTCGGGATAGAGGCAAAATGGCAGGTTATTTTGAGAGGTTGTGGTCGAAAGTAATGAACTAATACTGTCTTTTAATTCATATAGTTATTAAAAACTTAATAAATATGACGAAACACTGAGAAGTGGGCTAATGTTTTATAGATAAGCAGTCGTTCTGATCACACAAAATGGTAACGACTATGACTGATGATTCTCTCATCCTGTTAACGTTTCTGGTTTATTTCGGGCTTATGCTGCTAGTTGGTTTGTATGCGTGGCGCCGAACCCTGAGTTCTTCCGATTATTTTCTTGGTGGACGGTCTCTTGGCCCCTGGTCTGCAGCGCTCAGTGCCGGTGCATCTGATATGAGTGGCTGGTTATTGCTGGGTCTGCCCGGTTATGCCTTTGCAGCCGGTCTTGAAGCTTTCTGGCTGGCGGCCGGTCTGCTGGCAGGCACCTGGTTGAACTGGCTGATTGTGTCGAGGCGTCTGCGCACCTACAGTGCCCTTGCTGATGATTCATTAACCCTGCCTGAATTTCTTGCCAATCGCTTTGAAGATAAAAAAGGGCTTCTACAGCCCGTTTCGGCCATGTTTATTTTGATCTTCTTCCTTTTTTATACCAGCTCGGGTCTGGTCGCCGGTGGCAAGTTATTCGAATCGGTCTTTGGTATTGATTACCACTGGGCTGTGGTGATTGGTATGGTCAGCGTCATTTCCTACACACTGTTTGGTGGTTTTCTGGCTGTGTGCTGGACTGATTTGATTCAGGGATTGCTGATGTCTGCTGCTTTGCTGGTTGTGCCGGTGGCTGCACTGGAAGCCAGCGGCGGTTCAGAAACGGTTTTTCAGGAATTGCACCGCATTAATCCCGAGCTGTTAAATATGTTGACGACCGTTGAAGGGGAAGCCTTGTCATTAATCATGTTGTTGTCTTTGTTAGGCTGGGGGTTGGGGTATTTTGGTCAGCCCCATATCATGGCTCGCTTTAAGGCGGTCAAGTCCGAAGGGCAATTGGTTCTGGCTCGCAGAATTGCGGTGAGCTGGACTGGCATTTGTATGCTCAGTGCTCTGCTGGTCGGTTTGGCCGGCGCTGTGTATACCGATCGGGTTGGACTTCGCCTGGATGACCCGGAAGCCATTTTTATGTTGATGGTGAATACACTGTTCCATCCGGTGATTGCCGGTATCTTGCTGGCCGCTATTCTGGCGGCGATTATGAGTACGGCTGATTCGCAGCTTCTGGTGTGCTCAACAGCATTTGCTGAAGACTTTTATCAGGATATTTTCCGGCGCCACGCCCCGCAGGAAGAAGTGTTGCTGGTAGGGCGGATCGCCGTTGTGGGGATTGCCATCATCGCAACCTGGCTGGCATTAAATCCTGAACGTTCTGTACTGGGCATGGTGTCCTATGCCTGGGCGGGCTTTGGTGCAGCCTTTGGTCCGGTTCTGGTGCTTTCGTTGTATTGGCGACGGATGAATGCCATGGGGGCAATGGCCGGTATTGTTGCCGGAGGACTGACCGTTGTCTGGTGGAAACAGCAGCAGGGCGGCTGGTACGACCTGTATGAAATCATTCCGGGCGTCATTGCTGCCACCCTCGCTGTGCTGGTGTTCAGCTATCTAGGCAGAAAACCTTCAGACACCATGGAAAAGCTGTTTGATAAAGTCAGTGGCAGGGTTGAACAACTTTCACATTATGATGATGAAGAACCTTCCGTGTCTTGAAAGACGGCAGGGAGGCTGACCGGCAGGTAATAATTTAGTGCCTTTCAGCGTCAGTCTGCCCTTTTTTTGTGCATCGCTTCCGATGCACAGCATCTTCTTCCTTCACCTTTCTTATTTAAAACCCTTTTAAAGCTTCTCGAAAAAAATTGGCACAGGCCTTGCTTGTTTACTGTAAACAAAAAGATGTGGGAAACCTGGGTAATGGGTATTAAGAAAACGCTGGTGGTTGTCGGCAATGGTATGGTCGGTCATCGCTTTCTCGAACAACTGGTTGAAGCCGGTGGCCTGAACCAGTTTGACGTGCTGGTGTTTGGTGAAGAGCCCAGGCCAGCTTACGACAGGGTACATTTATCCGAGTACTTTTCCGGTCGGTCAGCTGAAGAGTTGTCTGTGGTGCCGGAAGGGTTCTATCAACAACCCGGACTGACACTGGTTTTGAATGACCGGGTTGAAGTGATTGATCGAACGGCTGGCAAGGTGATTACCAGTGGTGGTCTCGAACAGTCCTATGATCATCTGGTTCTGGCAACGGGTTCTTATCCTTTTGTGCCCCCTGTCACCGGCAATGACCGGCCTAACTGCTTTGTTTATCGAACCATTGAAGATCTTGAAGCGATCCAGTCGGCGGCAGCTTCCTGCAAAACCGGTGTCGTGGTAGGAGGTGGCCTGCTGGGACTGGAAGCTGCCAAAGCATTAAAAGACCTTGGTCTTGATACACACGTTGTTGAATTTGCTCCCAGACTGATGGCGGTTCAGGTTGATGAAGGTGGTGGGGCCATGCTTCAGCACAAGATTGAAACTCTGGGAGTGACTGTCCACACCGGTAAAAACACTCAGCAGATTACTGCGGGTGAACAGTCAGTCCATCAGATGCAGTTTGCCGATGGTGAATCCCTTGAAACCGATATGATTCTGTTTTCTGCGGGTATTCGGCCGAGAGATGAGCTGGCCCGTCAGTGTGATCTTGCTTTGGGTGAAAGGGGAGGCATTGTTATTGACAACGAATGCCGTACATCCGATCAGACTATTTTCGCCATTGGTGAGTGTGCACTCTGGGAAAATCGCATTTTTGGTTTGGTTGCACCGGGCTATCAGATGGGGCAGGTGGTGGTAGATCAGCTGTTGAATACCGGTGAGTCTCTGTTTAAAGGGGCTGATATGAGCACCAAACTGAAGTTGATGGGGGTTGATGTTGCCAGTATTGGTGATGCTCATGCCCGAACTCAGGGTGCACTGAGTTATCAGTTTATTGATGAAGAAAAAGAAGTTTATAAAAAGCTGGTGGTTTCAGGTAATAAGAAGAAGGTGCTGGGCGCTGTACTGGTTGGCGATGCAGAAGAGTACGGTACGCTTCTGCAAATGGTGTTAAACGACATTCGTCCTCCGGCGAATCCGGCAGAACTTATTCTTCCACCGGTTGACGGCCAGTCATCAGCCGGTGTCGGGGTAGCAGCGTTGCCAGATACGGCGCAGATCTGTTCCTGTTTTAATGTCAGTAAAGGCGATCTGGTAGGGGCAGTGGCAGCGGGTTGTCAGGGTCTGTCTGCGCTAAAAGCGGAAACGTCAGCGGGTACTGGCTGTGGAGGGTGTGCGCAGTTGGTGAAACAGGTGCTTGATCATGAGTTGCTGCAACTAGGCATCGAAGTAAAGAAAGACCTGTGTGAGCATTTTCCCTATTCCCGGCAGGAACTCTACCATCTGGTTCGGGTGGGGCAGTTAAAAACCTTTGCAGAAGTGATTGAAAAACACGGCTCAGGGCTTGGCTGTGATATCTGTAAGCCCACTGTAGGATCGATTCTGGCTTCCTGCTGGAACGATTATATTCTTCACGACGAGCATGCACCGCTACAGGATACCAACGACTATTTCCTCGGCAATATGCAAAAAGATGGCACGTATTCTGTTGTCCCCAGAATTCCCGGTGGCGAGATAACACCGGAAAAACTGTTGGTGATTGGTGAGGTTGGTCGTGACTTTAATCTGTATACCAAGATAACGGGCGGACAACGCATAGACCTGTTCGGTGCTCAGGTGCATCAGCTGCCTGCTATCTGGAAGCGTCTGGTCGATGCCGGATTTGAAACAGGTCATGCTTATGGCAAGTCCCTGCGAACGGTGAAGTCCTGTGTCGGCAGCACCTGGTGCCGTTATGGTGTGCAGGACAGTGTTGGTATGGCGATTCATGTTGAAAACCGTTATCGAGGTGTTCGCTCTCCCCATAAAATGAAAATGGCTGTGTCCGGTTGCACCCGTGAGTGTGCCGAAGCCCAGAGTAAAGACGTCGGGGTGATTGCAACAGAGCAGGGCTGGAATCTTTATGTGGGCGGCAATGGTGGTATGAAGCCCAGGCATGCCGACTTGTTCGCTACCGGTCTGGACGACCATACCCTGATACAGTACATCGATCGATTCCTGATGTTTTATATCCGAACCGCTGAACGATTACAGAGAACCTCGGTGTGGCTGGATAACCTTGAAGGCGGTCTGGATTATCTCAGGGAGGTCATTATTGATGACAGTCTGGGCATTGCGCAGGAATTGGAAAATGAGATGGCACACCTGATTGAGACTTATCAGTGTGAATGGAAGACGACGCTGGATAATCCTGAAAAACTCAAGCGCTTCAGCCATTTTGTCAACAGTGATCAGTCTGACAGCAATGTCATCTTTGTCAGGGAACGGGAACAGATTCGGCCTGCGACAGAGGTTGAAAAAATACAGCTGAAGCAAGTTGGCTGACTGGCGTTTAAACATAAGGAGATAACCATGAGTCATTCCTGGAAAACGGTCTGTTCAGTTCATGACATTAAAGACGGAATGGGTGTGTGTGCACTGGTAGGCGGCTGTCAGGTGGCCCTGTTTCGGGTGAATGAGCGCATTTTCGGGGTCAGTAACCATGATCCCTTTAGTGGCAGTAATGTGATATCCCGGGGTATTACCGGTGACTTACAGGGGCATATTGTGGTGGCGTCGCCTGTTTATAAACAGCACTTTGATCTGGAAACCGGCATCTGTCTGGAAGATGAAAGCGTTTGTCTGACCTCTTATCCTGTCGAGGTGGTGGATGACTGCGTAATGGTGATGTTACCTGCCTCCAATATCGATCAGGTAGCCTGATATGAAGTTGGTTGTTGTTGGCAATGGTATGGGGTCTGTCCGGATGCTGGAACATCTGGCAGAGGGTCATCACCAGCACGATATTGTTGTGCTGTCTGAGGAGTCCAGCCCCGGCTATAACCGTATTCTGTTGTCTAAATTACTGGCGGGCAGTATCGACAGGGAATCGATTGAGCTAAAAGCCAGACATTGGTATCAGGAGCACGGTATTCGGCTGCTATCGAATAAGTGTCACAAAGTCACTGGCATCGACAGAACTCTGAAACAGGTTAAAACCGTTGATGGGGAATTTTACCCTTATGACAAACTCATTCTGGCAACAGGTTCCCGACCCGTCTCCATTCCGGTTGGTGGTGCAAATTTGCAGGGAGTGATGTTTTTTCGTCAATCAGGTGATGTTGATTTAATGCTGGAGTCTGCCCGGAAGGAGAATGCAAAAGCAGTCGTTATAGGGGGCGGGCTGTTGGGGCTGGAATGTGCCAGCGGACTGGTAAAGCGTGGTATGAGTGTGACTGTAGTGGACACTAATCCAACACTGCTTGGGCGACAGCTGGATGGTACTGCCGGTGAAATGCTTCGGTCTGAACTGGAAACCCGGGGAATTGCATTTCGCTGTGGTGCCCGTTTGCAACAGTACCTGGGTAATCAAAAGGGATGGGTGCAGCAGGTAGAAATTATAAACGACCAGAGTCAACAGGAGTATTTGGACGCTTCTCTGGTTGTTGTTGCAGCAGGTGTGCGGCCTGAGGGCAGCCTTATGCAGTCAGCCGGTCTGGAGTGTGACAGGGGTGTCATGGTCAATGAGAACATGCAAACTTCAGACCCGGATATTTTTGCTTTTGGTGAGTGCGTTCAGCTGCGGGACTCTCTGTTTGGGTTGGTAGCTCCGGTCTATGAACAGGCTCAGGTGGTGAGTGAACAGCTATTGGGCAGGGGCTCGAAAGGGTTTGTGCCGGTTCCGATTCCCACTCGTTTAAAAGTTGATGGTATTGATCTCTTTTCCTGTGGCGAATTCATTGCCGGTGAAGGCGATGAGGAATTGCTGGTGGATGCCCGACAATACGGCGTTTACCGGAAAATCGTCATTCATAATAATCGCATAAAAGGCGTGCTGCTGTATGGAGATGTCAGCGGTGGCCAGTGGTACCAGAACCTGATGCTTCAGTCTGACGATATTTCTTCATTCAGGCAGCAGCTGATTTTTGGACAACACTTCCTGCCTGCCGCTTAAGCAATAACCAGGAATACAAACAGAACATCTTAATGGCTAAGACAGTACATACAACCTGTGCCTACTGCGGGGTAGGTTGTGGCATCAAAGCAGAAGTCAGTGACCAGACACTTCATCTCGTTAATATTCAGGGAAATGAAGACCATCCCGCCAACTTTGGCCGACTGTGCTCAAAAGGAAGTGCGTTGGGAGAAACGGTTTCACTGGAAAACCGTTTATTAACGCCAGAGGTTGATGGTGAAGTGGTTCATTGGGATCGCGCCCTGGAGAGTGTTGCCAGTCGTTTGCGCGATACTGTTGCACAGTATGGTCCTGATGCTGTTGCTTTATACGGCTCAGGTCAACTAATGACAGAAGATTATTATGTGGCTAACAAGCTGATGAAAGGGTTCATTGGCAGTGCCAATATCGATACGAACTCCCGCCTGTGCATGGCCTCGACGGTAGCCGGACATAAGCGTGCATTTGGTTCGGACACGTTGCCTAACTGTTACGAAGATTTGGAACAGTGTGATTTGTTGGTGCTGGTGGGTTCCAATACGGCCTGGTGTCATCCGGTGCTGTTTCAGCGTATTCGGGCCGCAAAGCAGCAAAGACCGGAAATGAAGGTTGTCGTGATTGATCCGAGAAAAACGGATACCTGCGATATTGCTGATCTCCACTTACCCCTCAGACCCGGAACCGATGTTGCGCTGTTTGCTGGTCTGTTAATGCATTTATCAGAGAGGGGTGTGGTAGACGGCCACTATGTCGAACAGCATACGACAGGGTTACAAGGTGCGTTGAAAGCGGCTGAGGAAAGCGCTGGCTCAATACAGAAGGTAGCGGAGATTTGTGACCTTGACTGCCAGAGTGTGGAAGCCTTTTATCGGTGGTTTGCCAGTCTGGATAAAACGGTAACGGCCTGGTCTCAGGGCGTTAATCAGTCTGTTGCAGGAACCGATAAAGTCAATGCCATTATCAACTGCCATCTGTTAACGGGACGCATTGGTAAACCGGGCAGTGGACCACTGTCGTTGACAGGTCAGCCCAATGCGATGGGTGGGCGAGAGGTAGGTGGTCTGGCCAGTCAGCTGGCAGCTCATATGGATTTCTCCGATCCAGCGGATATCGACCGTGTTCGCCGTTTCTGGCAAGCCCCCGCTATGGCTGATAAGCCGGGTAAAACGGCAGTCGATATGTTTCAGGCTGTCGAAAAAGGCAAAATCAAATTCATCTGGATCATGGGAACCAACCCATTGGTCAGTATGCCCGATGCCGACCAGTGTCGGGCAGCACTGGCTAAATGTCCGACAGTGGTTGTTTCTGACTGCATTAAAACAACCGACACATCGGCTTATGCCGACATCCTTTTGCCCGCAGCGGGCTGGAGTGAAAAGGACGGTACCGTGACCAACTCGGAACGACGAATTTCCAGACAGAAAGCCCTGTTTCCCTTGTCGGGTGATGCCAGGCCGGACTGGTGGATTGTCAGTCAGGTGGCGACCTGTCTAGGTTTTTCAGAGGCATTTAATTATCAGCAGGCAAGTCAGATTTTTTGTGAACATGCTGCGTTGTCCGGTTTTGAAAACAGCGATTCAGGTAAACGACGGGATTTTGATATCAGCGCACTGTCAAGGCTGACAGAAAATGACTATGACCAGCTACAACCGTTACAGTGGCCGGTTTCAGGCAGAGGGCACTATACAGCAGTCGGGAGTAAACGATTATTTGCTGGTGGAGGCTTTTTTACGGAAGACCGTAAAGCCCGCTTTGTGCCCACATGCTTCAGCTGGCAGAGAAATCAGCCTGATGAAGATTACCCCTTGTTGTTAAACACCGGGCGTATCAGGGATCAGTGGCATACCATGACCAGAACCGCTTTGTCAGCCCGCTTAAGTCAGCATATTGATGAGCCATTTATTGAAGTGCATCCTGATGATGCAAGCCGTTTGATGATTAAGGACCAATCATACTGTCGTGTATCCTCGGCATTCGGCAATGCTGTGCTGAAAGTGACGGTCACGGATTCCTGTAAACAGGGGACGGTATTTGCGCCAATGCACTGGAGCAGGACGAACAGCCGTTCTGGCGCCATTGGTTCGCTGGTTAACCCGTTGACTGATCCTGTTTCCAGGCAGCCAGATTGTAAACACACTCCGGTCAGGTTGGAAGCTTTTGATTTTAACTGGCATGGCGTTTTTCTGACCCGGGAAAAACTGGATATGCAAGCATTCACTTATGGCACAGAGGTTCGTATGCAACACGGGTTTCGTTATGAACTGTCTGATGATCAGGATCTGACTGAAAGCCTGAATATGTCAGGTGATCGTATCCGTTATCTCGATCCGGTGTCCGGTTGTACCCGTCATGTGTTGTTTAAGCAGAATAAGTTGCAGGGTATTCTGATAACCGATTGCCAACCTGTACAGTGTGACCGTAGCTGGCTACAGAGCGCCTTTGCCAGAAGTGAGTGGTCGGTAACCGATCGCTGGCAGTTGCTGGCTGGTAATGCCCCTCAGGGAGAAGGGGAGGGTCAAACTGTCTGCGCCTGTTTTGGGGTAGGAGAGCGCTTGATTTGTCGGGCGATTGCTGCAGATGGAATAACTGACCCGGCACAGGTAGGCCAGACACTGAAAGCGGGCACTAACTGTGGCTCCTGCATACCGGAAATAAGACGCCTTATTAAGAGCGTTCACACCTCTTCTTCGTAGAAACCGATCGATAGACGACGTAAGTATTTTTGTTATGTCGCTTAAATTTTATTAAATTCTTCCGTTTTCCAATAAGTTAGAATAACAGTATTTTGCCGGGAGTTAAAAATGCTGAAGCTGGTAGGCTTTTTGCTGACAATAGTCAGTGTGATAGGCGGGTATTATCTGGGCGACGGTTCAATGAGTGCGCTCTGGCAACCGGCTTTTATCTTGATTGTGGTGGGTGGCACCGCAGGCTCATTTTTTTCTTCTACCCCCAGTGATGTATTGAATATCACCTGGAAGTATCTGTCACAGGCGATTATGGGTAAACGCCGCAATCAGGAAGATTATGAACGCTTGCTGCAGTTGTTGTATGACCTGTTTCAGACCGATCGTCGGAAAGGTCGTCAGGCATTGGAGGAACATATTGAGGAACCGGAAAACAGTAACCTGTTTCAGGAATCAGGCTTTCTTTCCAGTAAGCGACTGGTGACCTACATTTGTGACAACCTGCGTATTACCATCCTTGGCCAGAACAGCGCCCCTGAGCTGGAAGCGTTGCTGGAGGCTGAACTGGCTGCTTTTGAAGCGGAACAGATGCAAAGTGTTCAGGCGTTACGCCGTGCGGTTGACAGTGCTCCGGGCTTTGGCATTGTGGCTTCGGTACTGGGCGTTATTATTGCCATGAGTTCGGTTTCCGGACCCATTGACGTTCTGGGTATGGCGGTTGCTGGCTCCATGGTCGGCACTATGCTGGGGATGTTGTCGGGCTATGGCATTCTGACCCCCATGATGAACCTCGTGACGCATGCGATAAGAGATGAAATCATGCTGTTCGAGAGTGTTAAAGCTTCTCTGGTGGCTAACTGTGGCGGTCGTCATTCTCTGGTGGCAGTGGATGCCGGTCGCAGGGTGCTGTACTCCGGTGTTCAACCCAGTTTTGTTGAGTTGGAGCGCAAGTTGCAGAGAGTGGCAGCATGAGTCGGCTTAGAGGGAGTCAGGAAGAACAAATGGGCACATGGAAGGGGGCAATGGCCGACTTCTGTATGTCCATGATGACGCTGTTTATGGTGTTGTGGATAGTGTCTATTACCGACGCCGAGCAGAGAGAAGGTTTATCGGGCTATTTCTCGGGCCCCGGTTCAATCAGCAGCTTTACCACTGGTCACTCGGTGATTGATTTTAAAATGTCGGTCAATGAAACTCTGGGTGAATGGAAGCCTCCGCATCTTGAGATGGATGAGTATGATGACAGTGCAGAAGGCAACCTGCTGCTTGAAGAAAGTCAGTTCAGTAATCCCTATGTGGTTGAGCTCCTGAAAATAAAACAGTATCAGGACAACCTGCGTATGGAAGAGGTAGAAGATGGGTTACTGATTCAGCTGGTGGAAACCGATGATCAGCCTATGTTCAAACTGGGTGAGTATGAGCTGACGTATTTTTTTGAGGACATTCTGTTTGAGTTGGGTCCGTTGTTGGAAAAGTCTGGACACGATATCCGAATTATCGGTCATACAGACTCCACTCCGTTCTCCAGTGACAGTTACCGTAATAACTGGACTCTGTCGTATGCAAGGGCGAACAATGTCAGGGAAGTGCTGAACTATCTGGGAATGAATAATAGTCGTTTTGTGGCAGTTTCCGGCATGGCTGACAGCCAGCTGCTTGATGAAGATAACGCCAGGGCCGCTGTTAACCGGCGTGTAGAACTGCTGGTTCTGCATAAATATGAAGAGATGCCTGTTACCCTTTAAGCGTAAAGTCAGCCGTATTCCGGCTTAGTCAGGTTTGGTTTTTGAAGGAGGTTTGGACAGATCTGGGTAGAAGTGATCATTGGCCAGTTTTGATAACGCAGCCTGAATCATGTCTTCAGTCAAAGGGCGTTCGGTTCCATCCGGCAGGACAAGAGCGCCTCCTTTGAACCCCTCTCTCCCAGCCCTTTCTTTGTGCTGGCTCGATTCCATAAGCTGTCCTTTTGCCCGCAGTGTGCTCATCCTGAACTGATTCCAGTACAACATAATTAAAGCGGCTACACCAGAATTGACTGAATACTGATCAAAAAATTACCTCTTCGCTTTATACGAAGGAGGTTCTATACACATCAAATGATGAGTTAGGGGAAGTTTATGGCATGGGTATGAATGCTTTATGACAATAGCCGTTCAAAGGGCGTTGAGAAGATGTGACCGGGATAGTTACACCATTCCGGTCTGCAGTTCTGCTTCTGTATACAGTGGATAATCCATGGCATCAGGCAGTTGATAATGCCACCATTCACTCTGTATAGGGTTAAATCCTGAAAGGCTCATAACCCCTGCCAGTAGCAGGCGGTTATACTGAGCTTTTTCAGATACCTGATCATTTCCGTGATGAGCCAGAGGTCGGAAGTCGTCAAAATCAGTGCCCATTTCAAGCTCCTGACCAAAACTGTCTGTAATGGTCAGGTCCACAGCAATGCCTCTGCAATGTGGGCAAGTGCCACTTTCAGGGTCTGAGACATACAGAGGGTCGGGAGTATGGTCAAACAGTAATTGCTGCGCCTCCTGCGGGCGAAAGGCATCCCAGATTTTCAGTTTCAGTCCCAGAGGTGACAGTAGCTCGATGGCTTTTTCCAGACCTTTGACAGCGTCCCGGTGTAGATAACAGAGCGGCTTCTGGTAAATGGCTCTGCCGGTAAAGTTGTCTTTGGTGGCATACGCCAGCGACAGTTTAAGGTCGTGACTCTCAGGAGTGATGGCTACGAGCTGATTGGTTTTCATGGGTAGTTATCATTGTCCGGATTGGCTATCTGGTCAGTCATATATCTTAACCTTTATCGGCATTGACATCGGCATCGACAATGATATCTGACGGCTGACGGGGGACTGAGGATGTTTTTACCGGTTTAAGCAGATTCGCAGCGAACGCAGTGACCAGCATGCCCATCAGTGTGGCAAAAACATACCAGAAACGACCTTCCACCACGGGTAGAACAATCCAGCCACCCCAGGGGGCGTTGTTTAATACACCAGCACTGAACGCAATGATGTTGCCGGTTACGCCCCCAAGAACAATGGCAGGTAATACCCTGAAAGGGTCGGCTACTGCAAAGGGTATCGCCCCTTCGGAGATACCAATCATTCCCATCATCAGCGCTGCTTTACCAGCCTGACGTTCTTCTCCGGAATATTTTTGTGGTGACAGAATAGTGGCTAGCCACATCCCCAGCGGCGGTGTGCAAATCGCGACACCGACTCCGCCCATCAGGTAAGGGTGGTCTTTAACCTGGGTTTGTGCAAACAAAGTAGCGACTTTGTTCACCGGTCCACCCATGTCAAATGCGGTCATTGCGCCCAGCGTTGCGCCCAGCACTATTTTTGATGCGCCCTGTAAGCTGTATAACCATTCATTGAGGGAGGTCATCAGGTGAGCAATGGGGTATCCGATAAACCAGATAACAATACCCGAGGTAAGAAAGGTTCCGAGCAGAGGATAGATGAAAATAGCGCCCATGGGTTTCATGGCGCCCGGTAATGGAATCCGCTTAAGCAGGTTGACCAGGTAGCCTGCGATAAAGCCGACAATAATTGCACCCAGAAAACCACCACCGTAGCTTTCGGCCAACCAGGCGCCGATCATGCCGGGTGCGAGTCCTGGTCGGCTTGCAATTGACCAGGCAATATAGCCCCCCAATACCGGAATAAACAGGGTGAAACCAGCTGCCCCCATATTCCACAGGTCCTTTAGAAAGCCTGACTCAGGACGGGCAGCTTCTCCATTTAGCATGACGGCGAGAGATAGCAGTACTCCGCCAGCCACTATAAAAGGAATCATATGGCTGGTACCGGTGAGAAGATGCTGTTTCAGACTGAAAAGTTCTTGTCTGAAGTTTGGTAAAGCGTTTGCTGATCCTGATAATTTCATTAGCTAATTCATCTCAATGCCAGCCAGTTCGCCTCTTTTCAGATTCAGTTCGATGAACTGGCCAGTGGGTGAGAGGATGATAGATGCCCGGTACAGGTTTGCCATCGCTGCGCTTGCTTTTCAGCCGTTTGTTTTCGTTCCTTTTTTGCTCGATGGTGATGGCATCATCCAGTGTCTGTTCTTTGCACCAGTTCTCAGGACACTTTTCTTTCTTTGCTTCTGGTTCATCAAGATCTGAGAAGTCGGTGGCGCAGCCGCCAAGGACAAGTAAAAAGGCATTAAGCACCAGACTGCAGAATCGAACATTGTACTTGGATAAAATACGCATGATTACTGAGCTGCCTTAGAAATGAATGATGTATTCTAGCAGTTCGTCCGGAGAATCAAGTATCGTATCCGGAGTTCCGCGCTGAAGAGTTTTGCGTGTATGCCAGCCCCAGCTTGTCGCGATTGTAATGGCTTTGGTGTTGCGAGCCTCAAGAATATCACCCAGAGTGTCGGCAACAAAAAGTAAGGAGTGCTCCGGATATTCGCTCTGAATCCGGGCAATTTTGGCAGCCTTTTCCAGATGAGTGTCTAAGCCAAGTATGTCCTGAAAAACGGCCAGCTGGTGCTGCTCCAGAAAGGCTTTGGCAGCGGCGTTGAAATTACTGGTAATCAGGTACAGAGGATAATGCTGACTGAGTTGCTGCAGTGCTTTTTTTATACCTGGGAAAGGGTGACAGGTTTTGATCGCACTGGTCAGTGCCACACTTAGCTGGAGCATATCAGCCTGACTTACAGTATAAGGGTGAATTCTGCTAAGAAGATTCTGGTAGAAACTTCCTTCGAACATCTCCAGCAGAAAAACTTCGCTGGCAAGGTCGGCGAAGCCTGCATTATCCAGATATTCATTGAATACCTGATAAAATGCCTGCCAAGAGTCCGCAATTACGCCATCCATATCAAACAGAATCACTTTTTCTGACATCATTGGCTCCGTTTCTGGTTCATACGGCGATTCAGCATTTCGACCATCAGTGAGAAAGCCATGGCAAAGTAGATATACCCCTTGGGTATGTGGAAGTCCATGCCTTCTGCCATCAGTGAAACACCGATCAGAATAAGGAAGCTGAGTGCCAGCATCTTGAATGTCGGATTATTGCTGACAAACCGGCCTATCGGCCCGGCAGCAAACATCATAACACCAACTGCGATCATAATGGCTGCGACCATCACCCAGACATCATCTGCCAGCCCGACAGCAGTGATGACGGAGTCCAGTGAGAAAACGATATCCAGCAGTGCAATCTGGATCAGGGTGAAGAAAAAACCACGCTTCAACAGCGAGGGGGTTGCTTCTTCCTCAGGTTCAAAGCAGTTGTGTATCTCATGGGTGGATTTTGCCAGCAGAAACAGCCCGCCACCAAACAGAATAATATCCCTTCCTGAAACGTCGTGCCCAAAAACGGTAAACCAAGAGGCTGTTAATCCCATAATCCAGGCAATGGACAACAACAGTGCGATGCGGGTCATCATCGCCAGCAGTAATCCGATATAGCGTGCACGGGCTTGCTGTTTTTTCGGTAACCGGTCAACCACAATCGTAATGAAAATGATATTGTCGATACCAAGAATAATTTCAAGCAAAGCCAGAGTTGCCAGGGCAATCCAGGGTTCGGGCGTTAGCAGCATTTCCAGAGTGGGCAGAGAAAAAACAGAGTCCATTATGGGCCCTTTGCATCATTGACGGTTGTGTTTTTTTATATCGGCTTGCTCCATTTTAGACGTTAATTGATTAAATGCCGGACAAGAAAAAGCCGGTGATTCTTTATGTAAAAATCACCGGCTTCATAGGGGGAGTGAGCTGCGTTTAGAGGTCGGTATCAGCGTCTTTCAAGTGGGACAAAGTCCCTGGACGTTGCTCCGGTATAGAGTTGGCGCGGGCGACCAATGCGGTAATCACCACTGATCATTTCATGCCAGTGTGCAATCCAGCCGGGCGTCCGGCCTGTTGCGAAAATGACAGTGAACATCTCTGTGGGAACGCCGAGAGCTTTGAGGATGATGCCTGAATAGAAATCGACATTAGGGTAGAGCTTTTTCTCAATGAAGTATTCATCTTCCAGCGCGATCTGCTCAAGGCGTTTTGCAATTTTGAACAGCGGGTCATCCTGAAGCCCGAGTTCATGCAACACTTCATCACAGGTCTGCTTCATGACTTTGGCGCGAGGGTCGAAATTTTTATAAACCCGATGACCAAAGCCCATCAGACGGAAAGGATCGTCCTTGTCCTTGGCTCGTTCAATAAATTCATCAATATTTTCGACATTGCCAATCTCGTTCAACATCACCAGTACGGCTTCATTAGCACCACCGTGAGCTGGGCCCCAGAGGGCAGCAATACCAGCGGCAATGCAGGCAAAGGGGTTGGCGCCACTGGAGCCAGCCAGACGAACGGTGGATGTGGATGCATTCTGCTCATGATCTGCATGAAGCAGGAAAATACGATCCATGGCGCGAGCCAGTACCGGGCTGACTTCGTATTCTTCACAAGGCGTGGCAAACATCATATGCAGGAAGTTGCCGCCGTAGGAGAGATCGTTGCGGGGGTACATGAAAGGCTGACCAGTGGAATACTTGTATGCCATGGCGGCCAGCGTTGGCATTTTGGAAATCAGGCGATAAGCGCAAACTTCCCTGTGGTTTTCATTAGTAATGTCGAGGGAGTCATGATAAAACGCCGACAGGGCTCCCACCACGCCACACATGACAGCCATTGGGTGGGCATCGCGACGAAAGCCTGAAAACAGGTCAATCAGTTGTTCGTGAACCATGGTGTGTTTCATGATGGTTTTCTGGAACTGTTCTTTTTCCACGGCATTCGGCAGTTCGCCGTAGATGAGCAGGTAGCAGGTTTCCAGATAATCCGAATGTTCTGCCAGTTGCTCGATGGGGTAGCCTCGATGTAGCAGTAAGCCGTTGTTCCCGTCAATGTAGGTGATCTTGGATTCACAGGATGCAGTGGATACAAAGCCAGGGTCGTATGTAAAATAGCCATTTGCAGTCAGGCTGCGGACGTCTATGACATCAGGGCCGGTGGAGCCAGAGTAAACAGGCAACTCCAGTTCCTTGCCTTCTATCGATAAGAGAGCTTTCTTTTCAGCCATGATCAGGTAGGCCTCCTGTTTTGCCGTTTTATTGGTGTCTTTATAGTCAATCAAGGCCCATATGTGAGTAATTATTAGACAGAATTTGACCGGGCCCGTTTGTACGGTTCGACCACTATAGAGGGATTAAATCTTTTGTCAAACCTGTAAAACTTTGAAAAAAAATGAACGGTAAAATAATGACCAATAAGCAAAATCCCTTAATATGCAGCCTGATTGTAATTAAAAACCGAAGTGTATATACTTCAGCCACGAGGTCATGGAAGGCTTGTAGCAAGGGAAGGAATAGCCTCCAACAGCTGTCGGAAACTATTAAACGTCAGTGGTTGAGCAGGTTTGAGACCTGCGTTTTTTGGTGACCCTGGTTGCTCTGTTACTGCTGGTCGTCTGCTTTATCCTGCTCCGTGCAGGTCAGGTCGTTATGTTTTTATCAACTGGCGTTGAGCAGAAAAGCGGGCTTTTGATAACAGGTGCAAAAGTCTGTGCTTGGTGTACAGCTGCAGGGTTTGAGAGCTCTTTCTGCTGTGCACGCCGTAAGGCGTTGGGACAATAAAACGTGAATAGCAAAAGACCAGTTAATCTGGATATAACGACAATAAAACTGCCTCTGCCAGCCTATACCTCCATTCTGCATCGACTTTCAGGCATTCTTCTGTTTATTGGGGCCGGTTTGTTGATCTATGCGCTGGATCTTTCTCTGGCGTCGGAAGAGTCCTTTGCAGAACTGAAAGCCCTGATGTCATCCGGGCTGGCAAAATTTATTCTCTGGTTTCTCCTTTCTGGCCTGATCTATCACTTTGTTGCCGGAGTAAAACATTTACTAATGGATATCGGCATTGGTGAAGAGCTGGAATCCGGTCGTGCCGGTTCTGTACTGACCATTGTTGTATCGGCGGCTCTGATTGTTCTGGCGGGGGTCTGGGTATGGTAACCAATATCACTAATTTGTCCCGAAGCGGTCTTTATGACTGGATGCTGCAACGCCTTTCGGCGATTATTCTGGCAGTCTACACCCTGTTTATTGTCGGGTACATTCTAACAAATCCCGGGCTGAGCTACGCCCAGTGGAGCGAACTGTTCACTCAGGTCTGGGTGCGTATCTTTACTTTTCTCGCACTTCTCTCTCTGGTTGCTCATGCCTGGGTCGGCATGTGGACCATCGCTACAGACTATTTAAATAGCCGGGCTTTCGGAGAAAAGTCGGTTCTGATTCGGTTCCCCGTTCAGCTACTCTGCTTTATTGCACTGTTCAGCTATCTGGTTTGGGGTACTCAAGTAATCTGGGGGCACTGATTAATGGCGGCACTTCGTACTCTTGCCTACGATGCAATTGTTATTGGTGGCGGCGGCGCTGGCATGCGCGCTGCATTGCAGTTAACAGAAGCTGGTATAAAAACAGCCTGTATCACCAAGGTTTTTCCTACGCGCTCGCATACTGTCTCGGCTCAGGGGGGGATTACCTGTGCTATTGCCAGTGCGGATCCCGGCGATGACTGGCGCTGGCATATGTTTGATACGGTCAAAGGTTCGGACTATATCGGCGATCAGGATGCCATTGAGTATATGTGTTCTGTCGGGCCCCAGGCCGTATTCGAGCTGGAGCATATGGGGCTGCCCTTCTCCAGAACCGAAGAAGGGCGCATTTATCAACGTCCTTTTGGTGGTCAGTCGAAAGAGTATGGCAAGGGTGGGCAGGCTGCCAGAACCTGCGCGGCAGCGGACCGAACCGGACATGCATTGCTGCACACGCTGTATCAGGCAAATTTAAAAGGCGGGACCACATTCCTGAATGAATGGTATGCCGTTGATCTGGTCAAAAATCAGCGTGGACAGGTGGCCGGTGTGATTGCCATTTGTCTGGAAACGGGTGAAACCGTTTATGTCAAAGCCAGAGCAACGGTATTGGCAACCGGTGGAGCGGGGCGTATTTATGCTTCGACTACGAATGCCCTGATTAATACCGGCGATGGTATTGGCATGGCGTTGCGTGCAGGCTTCCCGATGCAGGATATGGAAATGTGGCAGTTCCACCCAACAGGCATTCACGGTGCCGGGGTGCTGGTGACCGAAGGGTGTCGCGGTGAGGGTGGCTATCTGGTTAATAGTGAGGGCGAACGTTTTATGGAGCGTTATGCGCCTAATGCCAAAGATCTGGCCGGGCGCGATGTTGTTGCACGTTCCATGATTCTTGAAATTCTTGAGGGCAGGGGCTGTGGTCCTGATAAAGACCATGTATTTCTGAAACTTGACCATCTTGGCGAAGAAACCCTGAATCTTCGTCTGCCTGGTATCTGTGAACTGTCCAAAACATTTGCCCATGTTGATCCGGTTAAAGCGCCGGTTCCGGTCGTCCCAACCTGTCACTATATGATGGGTGGAATACCCACCAATATCGGAGGTCAGGCTCTCTTCCCTGACAGTGAAGGAAATGACAAGATCGTAGATGGCCTCTATGCCTGTGGTGAGGCTGCCTGTGTGTCAGTGCATGGCGCTAACCGGCTGGGTGGTAATTCTCTGCTGGATCTGGTGGTCTTCGGGCGTGCAGCGGGGCTGCAGATTGAACAAAGCCTGAATGAAGGCTTTGATACTGTTGATGCATCGGGCAGTGATATTGATGCAGCGCTGTCCAGAGTCGAACGTTTGAATAATAGCCAGTCTGGTGAAAAAGTCGCAGAACTGAGAGCGGAGCTGCAAAATACCATGCAACTGTATTTTGGTGTGTTCCGTGAAGGTGACAGCATGCAGGAAGGCCTCAAAAAACTCGATGAGCTGGGAGAACGCATGCAGACTATCCACCTGCTGGATAAGAGTCAGGCATTTAATACCGCCAGAATCGAAGCCCTTGAGCTGGAAAACCTTTATGAAGTGGCTTATGCCACAGCGGTTTCCGCTGAAGAGCGAAAAGAGTCCCGGGGGGCTCATGCGCGCAATGACTTTACTGAGCGCGATGATGAAAACTGGCTGGTCCATTCCATTTATTACCCGGCTGACAAAGCTGTGGGTAAACGCCGGGTGAACTTTGCTCCCACATCGATGGAAGCTTTCCCGCCCAAGGCAAGAACGTATTAAGGGGAGGCTAAGGATAGTTATGTTAGTCAGTGTCTACCGTTATAATCCGGAAACGGATGCCAAACCTTTTATGCAGGACTATCAGGTGGAGATACCTGAAGGCAAGGACCTGATGGTACTTGATGTCCTTAATCTACTGAAAGAACAGGATCCGACTCTGGTTTATCGACGATCCTGCAGGGAAGGCGTCTGTGGTTCAGATGGTCTGAGTATCAGTGGTACTAATGGTCTGGCGTGTGTTACACCATTGTCTGAAGCTTCACGGGGCAACCGTCTGATTCTGCGCCCTTTGCCCGGGCTGCCGGTTATACGTGATCTGGTTGTTGATATGGGGCAGTTTTATAAGCAATACGAAAAGATCAAACCTTATCTCATCAACGATCAGCCCGCCCCGGCAATTGAACGGTTGCAGCTACCTGAAGACAGGGAAAAGCTGGATGGCCTTTATGAATGTATTCTTTGTGCCTGCTGTTCAACAGCCTGTCCATCCTTCTGGTGGAACCCTGATAAGTTTGTAGGCCCTTCCGGTCTGTTACAGGCCTATCGCTTTCTGGCTGATAGCCGTGATACTGCAACGCAGGAACGCCTGGCTGATCTTGATGACCCGTTCAGTGTGTTCCGGTGCCGCGGTATTATGAACTGTGTCAGTGTGTGCCCCAAGGGATTAAATCCAACCAGGGCAATCGGGCATATCCGGCAGATGCTGTTTAGCAGTGCTACCTGAGGCGGGTCGGGTTCGAACGTTTAAAGGTTAACCCGGGCGCTGTTGGCTTTTAGTGAATTTAGATACAAATAATATTTTTTCATTACAATTTGTACCTACAATATAGCGGGATTGTTCGAGGGCGGATCTGTTTATATACATGGTTCTGCCTGTAGTTTACTCTTGGGTGTCTGCCGGTTTTGTGACCATTTATTTTGCGATCGACCGGTAAGTTTTACCAGCAGGGGCAGCCAGTCAGGTACTGGTTATCTGTGGGAGGGGGGCTGAAAGTGAATGTTTAAATGGACAGCACACTTTCAGTGCATCATATCGTCAAGAACTGAGCGAGTTCTGTGCGTTTGAATCCCTGAATGCGATATTGCCCCAGATATACGGGGTGTGACCATGCAAGAAGGTGTGATGCAGCAAATGTGGGCTACGTCTCATATTGCCGGGGGAAATGCTGCATACGTCGAAGAGCTGTACGAACTTTATCTGCGCGATCCAAACAGTGTCGCAGAAGAGTGGCGTGACTACTTTGAAAAGCTACCACAGGTGAACGGCGGCAGTCCGGATGTGCCTCATTCGACCATTCAGGAAAACTTTATTCTGATGGCCAGGCAGCACCAGACCACCCGCCCAATCACCGCCAGCACCGTATCCAGTGATCATGAGCGAAAACAGATTCAGGTTTTGCGATTGATCAGTGCCTATCGTATCCGTGGTCATCAACAGGCGACGATTGATCCGCTGGGGATTTTGAAAAGAGAGAAATTCCCTGACCTGACCCTTGAATATCACGGCCTTTCCCGAGCAGATCTGGAGACAGAGTTTCAGACCAGTACCATTTTTATTGGTAAAGAGCGGGCAACGCTTCAGGAAATCATCGATGCACTGGATGCCAGCTACTGTGGCTCAGTTGGTGTTGAATACATGCACATCGTTAACACCGAAGAGCGTCGCTGGTTTCAAAGCCGGATGGAGTCGGTTCGGGGAAGTCCGGAAGTGGGTAGCGAAGCGCAGTTGCACCTGCTTGAGCGACTGACTGCAGCAGAAGGTCTTGAAAAATATCTGGGCACCCGTTACCCGGGCACCAAACGTTTTGGTCTTGAAGGTGGTGAAGCTCTCATTCCAATGCTGGATGAGATGATTCAGCGTGCAGGCACCTACGGAGCCAAGGAAATTGTCATTGGTATGGCGCACCGTGGTCGTCTCAATGTGCTGGTGAATATTCTGGGTAAAAATCCTTCCGAACTGTTTGACGAGTTCGAAGGCAAGAAAATGGCCGACAGTGGGTCGGGTGATGTGAAGTATCATCAGGGCTTTTCATCCAATGTCATGACGCCGGGCGGTGAAGTGCACCTTGCTCTGGCATTCAATCCTTCGCATCTGGAAATCGTTGCACCTGTGGTGGAAGGTTCGGTTCGGGCCCGTCAGGATCGACGCAGCGATAATGTACGGGGGCAGGTCATTCCTGTTTCCATTCACGGTGATGCCGCTTTTGCCGGTCAGGGCGTTGTTATGGAAACCCTGCAAATGTCCCAAACCCGGGCATACAGTACGGGTGGAACCGTACATATCATCATTAATAATCAGGTTGGCTTTACCACTAGTCGCCGGGAAGATGCCCGTTCCACTGAATACTGTACCGATGTTGCCAAGATGGTAGGCGCTCCGATCCTGCACGTTAATGGTGACGATCCGGAAGCGGTTCAGTTTGTTACCAAGCTGGCGCTGGACTACCGTATGGAATTCAAGCGTGATGTTGTCATCGATATGGTCTGTTATCGTCGGCGAGGTCACAATGAGGCAGATGAACCATCATCGACGCAGCCCATGATGTACCAGACCATCAAGAGTCATACGACAACCAGAGATTTGTATGCCGGCGTCTTGCAGGAGCAGGGTGTTATCTCTGCCGAAGCCGACAAGGGGTTGGTAGACAGTTACCGGTCAGCGCTCGACAATGGTGAGCATGTCGCCAAGGCTCTTGTCAAAGAGCCTAATACCGAACTGTTTGTAGACTGGACTCCTCACCTTGGACACGAGTGGACAGCACGTCATGATACCCGGGTTGCTCTGGGGAACTTGCAGGAACTTGGGCAGAAGTTGTGCAAAATACCTGAAGGCTTTGTGCTGCAGCGGCAGGTCAGTAAGATCATTGATGATCGTCGCAAGATGGCAGCGGGTGCTTTGCCTATTAACTGGGGCTGTGCTGAGGTGTTGGCGTACGCTTCTCTGTTGAAAGAAGGCCACCCCGTTCGCATCACCGGTCAGGATGTTGGTCGTGGCACCTTCTCTCACCGACATGCTGTGCACCATAACCAGAAAGACGGCAGCTCTCTTGTTCCCCTGGCCCGGTTAAGTGATGATCAGCCCGCGTTTCAGATCTGGGACTCGCTGTTGTCAGAAGAAGCCGTTCTGGCGTTCGAATACGGTTATGCTACGACGACTCCGGGTGCGCTGGTGGTCTGGGAGGCTCAGTTTGGTGACTTTGCCAACGGTTGTCAGGTGGTTATTGACCAGTTTATTACCAGTGGTGAGCACAAGTGGGGTCGTCTTTGTGGTCTGACGATGCTGTTGCCTCATGGTTACGAAGGGCAGGGGCCGGAACACTCTTCAGCCCGGCTGGAGCGCTACTTGCAGCTCTGTGCCGAACACAATATTCAGGTGTGTGTACCCACGACACCTGCACAAGTATTTCATATGCTGCGTCGTCAGGTGTTACGGCCGCTGCGCAAACCACTGATCGCATTTACTCCAAAAAGCCTGTTAAGACATAAACAGGCGATTTCAACACTTGAAGAACTGACAGAGGGTGGTTTCCAGACCATCATTCCGGAAGTGGATGAGCACAAACCTGCAGATATTCGCCGGTTGATCCTTTGCAGTGGTAAAGTCTATTACGATTTAGCAGACAAGCGTCGAAATGATGAAATCAGTGATGCCATTATTGTTCGAATTGAGCAGCTTTATCCATTTCCGCAGGATGATCTGGATGAATTAATTCTTCAATATTCAGGTCTTGAACATGTTATCTGGTGTCAGGAGGAACCCATGAACCAGGGAGCCTGGTATTGCAGTCAGCATCATATGCGGCGTTCTGTTGCACAGCTCAATAATAGTTTAACGCTCAGGTACGCCGGACGAGAAGCTTCAGCAGCACCGGCGTGTGGTTACATGTCCAAACATGTAGAAGAGCAGCAGAAACTGGTAGATGACGCATTTACGGTATAAATATTCGTCTTGCGTCGTTCTGGCTGAAGGGCGCAGGCAGGTCAAATACTCCAAAGGATCATTATGGCCATTGAAATAAAAGCACCCACTTTTCCCGAGTCTGTCGCAGACGGTGTAGTCGCAACATGGCATAAAAAGCCCGGCGAGGCTTGTAGCCGTGATGAACTTCTGGTTGATATAGAGACCGATAAAGTAGTTCTTGAAGTCGTTGCACCTGCGGATGGAACTTTGGTTGAGGTTCTAAAAGAAGAAGGTGGTGTTGTTCTTGGGGAAGAGCTGATTGCCCGGTTTGAAGCAGGTGCAGTGGCGTCACCGACTGATCCGGTAGAAAAAGAGACTGCTCAGCCTGAAGCGACTTCTGCAACGGCTGAAGAACCAATCCTTAGTCCGGCTGCACGCAGGATGGCGGATGAAAAAGGCTTCAGTCCTGCAGATATTACCGGTACAGGCAAAGGTGGACGGGTGACCAAGGAGGATGTCGTGCGTCATGCTGAACAGAATCCTCTTGTTACTAGTCCAGTCAGTAGCCCGGTTGCCTCTACTGCTCCGAAAGTTGACACCGTGACTCCGGTGTTTGCCGGAGAGCGAGTTGAAAAAAGAGTGCCTATGACGAGGCTGCGTGCCAAGGTCGCGCAGCGTCTTGTCGAGGCTCAGCAAACCGCTGCAATGTTGACCACTTTTAACGAGGTCAACATGAAACCGGTGATGGAGTTACGCGCCCGCTATAAAGATCAGTTCGAGAAACGCCACGGTGTCAGACTTGGCTTTATGTCGTTCTTTGTCAAAGCCTGTACGGAAGCGCTCAGGCGTTTTCCTGCCGTGAATGCTTCGATTGATGGTAATGATATTGTTTATCACGGCTATCAGGATGTCGGAGTCGCAGTATCCAGTGACCGGGGGTTGGTTGTACCAATTTTGCGCGATGCTGAAGCAATGACTCTGGCTGATATTGAAGCTAAAATTCGTGAATACGGTGAAAAGGCCCAGGCTGGCAAACTGGGTATTGAAGACATGACAGGTGGAACCTTCACCCTGTCCAATGGCGGCGTGTTTGGCTCCTTGCTCTCAACGCCTATCCTTAATCCACCTCAGTCAGCCATTCTTGGCATGCATAAAATTCAGGAGCGTCCGATGGCTGTTAACGGGCAGGTTGAAATTCTGCCCATGATGTATCTGGCGCTTTCCTATGACCACCGTTTGCTGGATGGCAAAGAGGCGGTTACCTTCCTTGTGACCATCAAGGAATTGCTCGAAGATCCTGCACGCATACTGCTGGAATTATAAGTTGTAGACAGTGAGTGGATGGCTGCTCAGGCAGTCATCAGATTCATTTGTTAGGAAAAGATATTATGGCAAATCAGTTTGATGTTGTTGTTATTGGGGCAGGACCGGCGGGCTATGTATGTGCAATTCGCGCTGCTCAGTTGGGTTTGAAAACCGCTTGTATTGAGAAGTGGTCAGACGACAAAGGCAAGGCACTGTTAGGTGGCACCTGTCTTAATGTTGGGTGTATCCCGTCCAAGGCGCTGCTCGACAGCTCGCATAAATTTGTTGAGGCGCAGAAAGATTTCGACGTTCATGGCATAAAGCATGAAGGTGTCGAAATTGATGTGCCGAAGATGATCGCCCGAAAAAACAAGATTGTGAAAACCCTGACGACTGGTGTTGGCGGGCTGTTCAAGGCTAATGGCGTCACTCTACTGGAAGGCGCTGGCAAAGTGCTGGCTGCCAAACAGGTCGAATTAACCAGAGGGGATGGCAGCGTTGAGATTATTGAATCAGCTAATGTGGTCATTGCCACCGGCTCCCGGCCCATCGATATTCCGCCTGCTCCGGTGGATGGTGACCTGATTGTTGATTCAACAGGTGCTCTTGAGTTTCAGGAAGTACCTGCGCGACTGGGTGTGATTGGTGCCGGAGTCATTGGTCTTGAACTGGGCAGTGTCTGGGCTCGTCTTGGCTCTGAAGTCGTGGTGCTTGAAGCACTGGATCAGTTTCTGGCCGCAGCAGATCAGCAGATTGCCAAAGAGTCCATGAAAATCATCAAGAAACAGGGGCTGGATATCCGTCTCGGAGCTCGCGTTACAGGATCAGAGATAAAGGGCAAAGGAAAGAATAAAGAAGTTCATGTCACTTACGTGGACAGTGATGGCAAAGAAAATTCACTGATTTTTGATAAGCTGATTGTCGCCGTAGGTCGTCGTCCTTATACTGAGGCTCTGCTTGCTCCTGACAGCGGTGTTAATCTGGATGAACGTGGTTTTATTTTTGTGGATGACCACTGTGCAACGGATGTACCGGGTGTCTATGCTATTGGTGACGTTGTTCGTGGGCCGATGCTGGCTCATAAAGGCAGTGAAGAAGGCGTTATGGTCGCTGAAATCATTGCTGGTCAAAAAGCCCAGATGAACTATGATCTGATTCCGTCTGTTATTTATACTCATCCGGAAATTGCATGGGTGGGTAAGACAGAAGAAGAGGTCAAGGCGGAAGGCGGCGAATACAAAGTTGGAACCTTCCCTTTTGCAGCCAGTGGCAGGGCTCTGGCGGCTAATGACAAAGATGGTATGGTGAAAGTCATTGCTGATAAGGTAACGGATCGCATCCTTGGTGTTCATGTTGTCGGGCCCAGCGCCGCAGAACTGGTCCAGCAGGGTGTTATTGCAATGGAGTTTGCCGCCAGCAGTGAAGATCTGGCACTGACTATCTTCTCTCACCCGACGTTAAGCGAAGCTCTGCACGAAGCAGTGTTAGCAGTTGATGGTCATGCCATTCATATTGCTAACCGCAAGCGGCGTTGATCACTTGATAGTTTGTCGCTCAATAGTTGTCGCTCAATGAAGTTGTGTTTAATGGATTAATGCAACTCCAGACTGTTAGCAGTGATCAACGATTTAATGTTGGTGCCCTTCTGTAATCAGATGGGCATCAGTGTAAAAAGTTTGATCTGCAATTGTGGATCTTGGGACTATTTAAAGAAAATGCAGTTTTCGATATTGTTGGCGATTCGTTGTCAAAGTTCGTTAACCGCGTTTCCACTCATGGCTGTTTTAATAACAATAATTTTAACAACAACAATGGTAGTGTCAGTATGAATCTCCACGAATATCAGGGTAAGCAGTTGTTTGCTGAATATGGCCTGCCTGTGTCTAAGGGTATTGCCGCCGATACGCCGAAAGAGGCTGTGGCTGCAGCAGACATGATTGGCGGCGACAAATGGGTAGTAAAAGCTCAGGTCCATGCTGGAGGCCGGGGTAAAGCCGGCGGTGTAAAGCTGGTGAGCAGCAAGGATGAAATAAAGGCATTCGCAGAAAAATGGCTGGGCCAGAATCTTGTGACCTACCAGACGGATGAAAATGGTCAGCCGGTCAGTAAAATTCTGGTAGAAAGTTGCACTGACATTGATCAGGAACTTTATCTGGGCGCTGTGGTTGATCGTTCCACCCGCCGTATTGTATTTATGGCATCTACCGAAGGTGGTGTTGAAATAGAAAAGGTAGCTGCTGAAACGCCGGAAAAAATTCTGAAGGCAGTGATTGATCCCTTAGCAGGGGCGCAGCCTTACCAGGGGCGTGAACTGGCTTTTAAACTGGGCTTGCAGGGTGATCAGATTAAGCAGTTTACTAAGATTTTCCTCGGACTGGCTCAGCTGTTTCAGGAAAATGATCTGGCTTTGCTTGAGATTAATCCTCTGGTTATCACCTCTGAAAATAACCTTCACTGTCTGGATGCCAAAGTCGTCATTGATAGCAATGCCATGTATCGGCAACCCAAGCTCAAGGCTTTCCATGATCCTTCTCAGGAAGACCCAAGAGAGGCTCATGCCGCACAGTGGGAACTGAACTATGTTGCCCTAGACGGCAATATAGGCTGTATGGTCAATGGTGCCGGTTTGGCCATGGGCACAATGGATATTGTAAAACTGCACGGTGGCGCACCTGCAAATTTCCTTGATGTAGGTGGTGGCGCGACCAAGGAGCGGGTTAGTGAAGCGTTCAAGATCATTCTTTCAGACGACAGTGTAAAAGCCGTTCTGGTTAATATTTTTGGCGGTATTGTGCGCTGTGACCTGATTGCGGATGGCATTATCGGTGCAGTTAAAGAGGTGGGTGTTGAAGTGCCGGTAGTGGTTCGGCTGGAAGGTAATAACGCCGATCTGGGGGCTAAGAAACTGGCTGACAGTGGTCTGGACATTATTGCAGCATCCAGTTTGACAGAGGCTGCTGAGCAGGTTGTTAAAGCAGCGGAGGATAAGTGATGAGTATCCTGATTGATAAGAATACTAAAGTTATTTGCCAGGGATTTACAGGTTCTCAGGGTACCTTCCATTCTGAACAAGCCATCGCCTATGGCACCAAGATGGTAGGTGGTGTGACGCCAGGAAAAGGTAGTCAAACCCATCTTGATTTGCCTGTGTTTAATACAGTAGCTGAGGCTGTAGAAGCGACTGGTGCTGAAGCTTCAGTGATTTATGTGCCAGCACCTTTCTGTAAGGATTCGATTCTTGAAGCGGCAAACTCAGGTATACGTCTTATTGTCTGTATCACCGAAGGAATTCCAACACTGGATATGCTGGAGTGTAAGGTTCGCTGTGATGAGCTTGGAGTTATGCTCATTGGACCTAATTGTCCGGGTGTTATCACTCCGGGTGAGTGCAAAATCGGTATCATGCCAGGGCATATTCACAAGCCGGGCAAAGTGGGCATCGTTTCCCGCTCAGGCACGCTAACTTATGAGGCAGTGAAGCAGACAACTGATTACGGTTTTGGTCAGTCAACCTGTGTGGGTATAGGTGGTGATCCTATTCCCGGTTCAAACTTTATCGATATTCTGGAAAAGTTTGAGAAAGATGCACAGACCGAAGCCATTGTTATGATCGGTGAGATTGGCGGTACGGCTGAAGAAGAAGCAGCGGCTTTTATCAAGGATCATGTGACCAAGCCGGTTGTCTCTTATATTGCCGGTGTTACAGCACCTCCGGGCAAGCGAATGGGTCATGCAGGCGCGATTATCTCAGGCGGCAAAGGTACTGCTGATGAAAAGTTTGCAGCGCTTGAAGCAGCTGGTGTCAAAACGGTCAGAAGTCTTGCCGATATTGGTGAGGCATTGAAAGAGCTGACAGGCTGGTGATTTCCTGAAATTTTCTAGCGCTCTTGTCTATCCATCGAAACCCTGACTTTTCCAAAGTCGGGGTTTTCTTTTCTCAGGCGTTGGAATATCTGGCTTTATCGTTGCAACCTCTATGGTCTTGTGTTCTAGTAGCGCACGGCTGAACCTTCCCCTCAGCTATGGTTGTCTGTTTCCGGAGTTTCAACCGCCACTTACTTTATTGTTGTCAGGGATTAGCCCGTGGGTACGCCTTACCTGAATCCAGAAAAATACCGCTTTGTTCGAGCACTTCGACCATTCTCTTATTCTGTTGCATTAATTACCTGTGGTCTCGGTGTGACTCTGTCGTTTGTCCGCGATCATGGTGACCCCCTGAGAGGGTTTCTGGTTGTTCTGGCTGGATTGCTCCTGCAGGCTGCCAGCAACCTGGCAAATGATCATGCTGATCTGGCATTGTGGAAGAATCGTACCGGCGGCATGGCCGAGCTGGCGGTTAGTCGTATCCGCTTTAATTTTCTGATAGCCGGGCTATTGACCTTACTCGCGTCATTGATGGGAATTTATCTGGTCATTGATGTAGGCTGGCGGCTGTTGGCTTTTGGTGCTGCAGGCATTGTTGCCGGGTATTTTTATACCGGGGAACCGATTCATTACAAGAGTCATGGTCTGGGAGTACCTGCTGTGTTCCTGCTCACCGGTGTGCTGATGGTCAGTGGTGCCTACTATGCAGTTTCAGCCGAGTGGAGTTATCAGGTTGTCTTGATTTCACTGCCAGTCAGCTTGTTGGCATCTGCTCTTCTATTGGCGAATGAACTCAGAGACTACCTTGATGACAAGTCAAATAAAATAGGAACATTGACGGTAAAAATTGGCTTTAATAACTCTAAAGCTCTTTATACTCTGTGCCTTTTGCTGACGTACCCAATCAGTTTTTATCTGTTTATCATTGGTGCCATACAGAATCCTCTGCTTCTGTTACTGTCACTGGTATTTGTCTGGCAACCATTGCGTTTATTAATGTGTGAAGCAGGTGATGTGCAGCTGGTTCAGCTACCACCATTAACCGGACGGTATTTTGTCGTGTTTGGAATTGGTTATATTTTTAGTGTGGTCTGAAGGGTATTAATACCAATCGCAATAATTATCGATTCTATTGCGCTGCCTTTTCAGCCGGTTATTCTGCGTTGGTATTCGTCGCCATAGCTACTACCCATAGGGCATAAAGGCTACGGCTCCTCACGCCGCCTTGGCTAACCGGTTGAAAAGGCATGCTCATCACGAAGCTAATTATTTTGATTGGTATAAGACATTAAAAAAGGGCTGGAATCAGCCCTTAACGGTTACTCTTTAGTAGCATCCCTGATTTAGTCTCTGGATTGCCAGGGTGCTTTATCCTGGTTTCTCAGGTCAAAGGCTTCGGCATCAAAAAGTATGTCTACTTTTTCTGGCAGATTATTGATTTTTCCTGGCGCGCTTTGCAGCATCTTGAGCTTCGAGTAACGATCCTGAGTGGCTTTGGCCAAGGTCTCGGAATTTCGCATAATGGTTGGGCGTATAAAGAGCATTAGATTCCGCTTCTTGTTGGTTACATTCGTGCTTCGGAAAAGTTGTCCTAACAATGGAATGTCCCCAAGCAAAGGTACTTTTGTTTTGCTGGCTCCTGATTCGTCTTCGATCAAACCACCGATTACGACAGTCTGGCTGTCATCAACCAGAACTGTTGTTTTAATTGTTCGACTATTGAAGACCAGACCATCCACATCATCCTTGACACTAAAATCCAGTGTTGAGATTTCTTGTTCCAGTTCGAGCCTGATACTGTTGCCTTCATTTATATGCGGGGTGATTTTTAATTTAATACCAATATCTTTACGCTCAGTTGTTGTGAACGGGTTGCTCGAAGATCCTGAACTAGAGGTCTGGTAGGAGCCGGTTTGTATAGGAACATTCTTTCCCACCTGAAACTCTGCTTCTTCATTATCCAGAGTCAGCATACTGGGAGTTGAGAGGATGTTGCTGTTGGCTTTTTTACTTAATGCTGTTACCAGAACACCAAAGTTCCCTCCTCTGAGTGCCAGAGTACCGATTGGTATATTCTTCGCGTCGTTGGCTAGCGGGCTTCCTATAACTGAACTGAGGGTGTTGCTTTCGCCTTTCTCACCTCTTGATGTAACGGTTTTGGTGCCATCAATGCCCCATTGAATACCGAGGGCATCACCGATATCTCCGGACACTTCAACAATGGCTCCCTCTAACAAAACCTGTGCCCTGGGGACATCAAGCTGACGAACAATGTGCTCCATCTCGGTCAGTGTTTCTGGATCGGCAATGAGTATCAGGGCGTTTTGGGTTTCGTCGGCTTTGACAAAAATATTTTGCCCTTTGTTCTTGCTGCTTTTACTGGGCTGCCCTTTGGCCTGTACTTTGGGTGCTGACGAGGCTGGTTGAGGGGCCGGTGCGGCAGATGATGAAGATTTTCCTTTCTTTTCCTGACTGTCCTGAATGGTGCCTGAAGCTTCTGAAAGGATTTCGGCCAGATTTTTGGAGTCGGCATAGCTCAGGAACATGACTTTGGTTGTGGACTTCCGGATACCCTGTTTATCCAGTGTTTCCACCAGTTTTCGTACCCTGATCCGCTTGCTGGCATTACCCTTGATAACCAGACGGTTACTGCGTTCGTCAGCAATGACCTGTAGCCCACTGGGCAGCTGGCCCTTTGCGGTAGCCAAAGTATCCTGAATAATTTTGGCGATATCGCCGACCCAGGCATGTTTGAGCTGCAGCACTTCATAATCATTATTGCCTGCTTCATCGAGTTCCTTAACCAGTTTGGCTATGCGTTCGACGTTGTCGGCAAGGTCGCTGACAATAACGGCGTTGCTGGAAGCAGACGCGGCTGCATGACCATACTGAGCAATCAGGGGTCTGATGATGGGGATCAATTCAATGGATGAAACACTGTGTAATTCAATAACCCTTGTGGTCATGATGGCATCGCGAGGTTTTTGTGTTGCTTCATCCGGACTACTGGTTTTTGCCGTAGTGCTGGGCACTATGTTGATGATGTTGCCTTTAGGAATGACGGCATAACCGTTGGCTGAAAGTACTTCAAGAAAAACATCATAAACTTCATCGCTACTGAGCGGTTTTGAAGAGATTACCGAAACGGTATTTCCGCCTTTAATTCTTGGATCTATGACAAAAGTTTCACCGGTTATTTTGGCTATCTGCGCAATAAACTCGCGAATATCGGCATTTTGTTGATTCAGGCTCCATTTTTTTTCTGATGAAGAAACCGATGGTGAATTAATTCCGGGCTTGGATGCCTGTTGATTAGAGGGTGTTTTTGTTAATGAACGGTCCTGTAATTGTACTTTTGTTTCGGATTGAACCGGAGCAGCATTCAGGCTTCCCTGCAATGAAAATAACAGCAAACACGCAAGAAGCGATTTTGGTGCAAAATTAGCTGTGTAGCACTCTTTCATTTTCATCACTTAACCATTGAATAAGTTGTAATTCTTTTATTGAATCCCTTGATTAGCCTGCTGCAACTTGTCTCTAAGTTCCTGCATTCGCTGTTCAAGTGATTTGTCATCCGGCTGCTGAGTAAAACCGGGGCGTTCAGTCGCCTGTTCCGCAGCATCCGGCACCGGGCTTCGGTATTCCAGCAGGGCTCGAGAGTCTTTGCCTGAGTCTGGAAAGAAGAGTTTTTCCAGCTGGCCATTACGGCTGAGAATGACATGATCCGGGTGAATCTCCTTCAGGGTCACGCCGCCGGGAAGAGAGTCGCCAGGTGAGTAGAGCTTGTCCTGACTACTGCCCTGTATGATGGCGCTGGAGTCTTCTGCGCTTGCGCCAATATCGGCCAGTGCCCCTCTTAGAATTAAATTCAGTTTTGTTTTGGGAATGTCGGCTGAATTATTCTGAGCTTCAGTCTTGTTGTTGAACCCAAACAGCAGATCGAAGTCTTTAACGGAAATAGCCTGAGGCTCCGTTGTTAACTCTGACTTTGGTTCCAATACGGCTACAGGCTTTTCCTGAAAGATTTTGAGGAGTTGAAAACCCTGAATCCCCAGACTGATCAACATGGCAATACAGAGCAATATTGTTATCAGTGTTCTATTTTTTCGTTGGCCCCATTTGAAATAGGTGGCCATGACCTCTTGATTCATAATGTTCTCTGATGGCTGGAAAGGTAGTTGGGTCATGGACTGTCTAATAGTCTAAATAAAGCATAAGGGTTCCGTTTTTTAAAGCTGGTTTTCTGATTGTGGAAAATCATTTTCTGTTTTGAAGTTGTAAAATGACAATATTGCATCACAATTCCTCTATTGCCCGACCAAGAATAATTCAATTTCAGATTTTGGTGGCAATTTTCTGAGCGAAGATCCAAAAAAATGCTCATTCTATATAGAGAACTTTTCTACAGATAATTATTGATCCAAAGAAGGAGTAGATCTTGTCCACCCCGACTGACACTTTAGCAGCTGAAGTTGTTGATGAGCGTGACCACGCCCAACTGCGTCTGCCATTTTCTTTTGCCAAGCGTCATGGTGTCGTGCTGGTCTGGGATCTGGAAAGGCCTGTTGTTTACTTTACTGTCTCGCCATCCCCTCATATTTTTTCAGAAATAGTACGCCTTGCTGGTCAGTCTCCTGTTTATCGGAGCGTGAGTAATGACCAGCTGGCTGAAGTGCTCTCGCAGTGTTATCACAATGACAGCTCCGAAGCCCTGCAGGATGCAGCCGGAATTGGTGATGACATGGATCTGAGCAGTCTGGCAGAAGCTGTGCCGGTGACAGAAGATCTGCTGGAACAGAGCGATGATGCACCGGTCATACGCCTGATTAATGCTTTATTGACAGAAGCGATTAAGGAAGGGGCATCTGATGTCCACATCGAAACCTTTGAGTCTAACCTTGTGGTCCGGGTCAGGGTTGACGGTGTACTCAGGGAAATACTCCGCTTACAGCGAACGCTGGCTTCACTGCTGGTCTCCCGTATCAAGGTCATGGCGAGGCTGGATATTGCAGAAAAGCGTATTCCACAGGATGGACGAATCTCTCTGAAGGTAGCAGGCAAGGAAGTGGATGTCAGGGTATCTACTTTGCCATCCAGCAATGGTGAGCGGGTCGTACTGCGATTGCTTGACAAGGCTGCTGGCCGGTTGGAACTCAGGCATCTTGGCATGGCTGAACGGGATATGACGGAGGTCTCCAAACTTCTGGCTCGCCCCTATGGAATTATTCTTGTGACAGGCCCGACGGGCTCCGGTAAAACCACTTCTCTCTACGCCAGCCTCACCACACTGAATGATAAGTGTCGAAATATTCTCACCGTAGAAGACCCCATTGAATATAACCTTGAGGGCATTGGCCAGACTCAGGTGAACACCAAGGTCGATATGACTTTTGCCCGGGGATTGCGCGCTATTCTCCGACAGGATCCGGACGTTGTGATGGTTGGTGAAATACGGGACAAGGAAACCGCTGAGATAGCGGTTCAGGCCAGCCTTACGGGTCACCTCGTACTATCAACACTGCACACCAATACAGCCATTGGTGCCCTGACGCGTTTGCAGGATATGGGAATTGAGCCATTCTTGTTGTCGTCCAGTTTATTGGGTGTGGTTGCCCAGCGTCTTGTGCGGGTGCTGTGCGATAGCTGTAAGCAGCCTTACTCGCCGGATGCTGTCGAGTGTCAGGAACTGGGTGTTTCTGCGGACGACAATGTGACCCTGTACCATGCAGCGGGCTGTAAAGACTGTAACCAGAGTGGTTATCGTGGCCGTACAGGTATTTATGAAGTCGTTATGCTCGATGAAACCATGCGCAGAATGATTCATTCCGGTGAGAGTGAGCAGTCTATTAACGATTACGTGCGTCGTTCATGTCCCAGTATTCGTGATGATGGAAGTCGCAAGGTGCTGGAGGGTGTTACAACGCTTGAAGAAGTGTTGCGGGTTACCCAGAAAGATTGATCCGTATCGGAGGCGGATAAACAACGATCATGGCTGCATTTGAATACATAGCCCTCGACCAGGAGGGGAAACAACACCGGGGAACCCTTGAGGCTGACAGTAATCGTCAGGTTCGTCAGATCTTGCGTGACCGCCAGTGGACCCCCCTGTCTGTCGATGCGGTTGATGAACAGAAAAAGAGTGAGGCAGGCGGGTTGCCTTCGTTGTTTCAGCGGGGAGTGTCGGCAGTCGAACTGGCAACTATCACCCGACAGCTGGCGACGTTGATTCAGGCTGCCATGCCGGTTGAAGAAGCCTTGCAGGGCGTGGCTTCACAGCAGGATAAAAGACGGTTGAAAAATATCCTGCTGGCGATTCGCTCCAAGGTTCTGGAAGGTTATACGCTGGCTCAGAGTCTTGAAAGTTTTCCCCAGATTTTTCCCCAGATGTATCGTGCGACGGTTGCAGCAGGTGAACATGCAGGCTACCTGGATAAAGTACTAAATCGTCTGGCGGATTATACCGAAGCCCGTATGCAGTCCATGCAAAAGGTTCAGCAGGCTTTGCTCTACCCTGTCATTCTGATGGTTGCAGCGGTTGGTATTGTCAGCTTTTTGTTGGGCTATGTGGTGCCTGATGTCGTTAAAGTCTTTGTTGATACCGGTCAGGAGTTGCCGGGGATAACCGTTGCATTAATTGCTGCCAGTGAGGGCTTTCAGTCTTACTGGCCGGTGCTGTTTATTCTGATTTTTACGGCAGTGTTTGTTTGTAAACAGTCGTTGAAAAAACCTTCCGTTCGATTGTCATGGGATCAGGTTTTTCTGCGTTTGCCGATTCTTGGTCGTTTCAGTCGCAGCCTGAGTGCTGCGCGTTTTGCCAGCACCCTGAGTATTCTTACCCGCTCGGGGGTGTCACTGGTTGAAGCTTTAATGATCGCTGCTCAGGTGGTGGAAAATCGCGCTATTCGTGGTGCGGTGATTGATGCGGCAAAAAAAGTCAGCGAAGGCTCCAGTCTTAATAAAGCCTTATCGGGCGCGGGTTATTTTCCACCATTGATGCTGCATATGATCAGCAGTGGCGAATCGACCGGTGAACTTGATGAAATGCTGGAACGAACAGCACAAAACCAGCAAATGGAGCTGGATGGTCGCATTGCCATGCTGCTGGGGTTGTTTGAACCTTTAATGCTGGTGGTGATGGGAGGTGTTGTCATGGTCATAGTGCTGGCGATTCTTCTGCCTATTCTCAATATGAACCAGTTGCTGAACTGAATGCGTGGGACAGTTGGAGAAACTAATGGGTGGCTGTATGAGGGAATTCATGAACGAGGTCAGAGGATAATGAAGCTAGATACGCGAGAAAAGCAAAACAAAAAACAGTCTGGACGAACAGTGGTGCGTCAGAGCGGTTTCACCTTGATTGAAATCATGGTGGTTGTCGTCATTCTGGGCATTCTGGCTGCAATGGTCGCGCCTAAAATTCTCAGCCGCCCTGATCAGGCCAAGGTAACCGTTGCCCGTTCAGACATTGAGACAGTTTCTCAGGCTCTTGAGTTATTCAGGCTTGATAATGGTTTCTATCCGACGACTGATCAGGGATTGGATGCATTGGTTAAGAAACCGACTGTTGCACCTGAGCCGCGCAACTGGAATCCGGAAGGCTATCTGAAACGCATGCCCGTTGACCCATGGGGTAATCCTTACCTTTATCTGCAGCCGGGGAATCATGGGAAATATGACCTCTATTCTCAGGGTGCTGATGGACGTGAAGGGGGCGATGGGCTCGATGCTGATATCACTAACTGGGACGATACTGATTCGTGAAGTTGAAGGCGCAGCAGGGTTTTACGCTGGTTGAGTTACTGGTTGTCCTTCTTATCATTGGCATACTGCTTGGGATCACCTTGCTGAGTCCGATCACAGGCAGTGCACAGAAAACAACACAGCAGCAAGCTGGACGACTTCAGGTATTGTTCGAACAGGTAAGAGACAAAGCATTACTGGAAAATGCCGAATATGGTTTTTCCGTTGATGAAGATGGCTTTTATCGCTGGTGGGTGTTGCCTCTGGAGAGTCGTGAGTGGCTGTCTATCAATGAAAAACCTTTTCAGCCTTACCGGCCACCTGCATCCATTGAGATAGTATTGAATACTGCCGACGTGGCACTGCCTGCTCTCGATTTTAATGAGGACGGGCCTTCTGTTGTATTTTACTCTGACAGACAGGTTACACCTTTTGCTTTGTCCGTCAGTCCCGTTGAAAACAAAAAACAAACGGTGGTTTTGCAAACCGATGGCTTGTCGGATATTGAGGTTACCCGCTGATTGCAGCAGAGGTTTTACGCTAATTGAAGTGATGGTGGCGCTGGCTATTTTTGCTGTCGCCGCTGCCATGTTGATGCTGTCAGATGGCAACAGTATTCGACAGACAAGGTATATGCAGGAAAAAGTTCTGGCGGCTCAGGTTGCAGACCAGTACATGAGCCGTTTGCAGGCCGAGAGAAACTGGCCGGACAAAGGTGTCAAAGGGAGGAATGAAACCTATGCCGGATATGACTGGTATATACGGCAGGTGACCCGAACGACCAATATGCCGGATTTCAGAAAAGTAGTGGTTGAGGTGTTTGCTGGTCGGACTAAGCCTGAAGACGATGACACGGGACTGTATTCCATCACTTCATATTTCAGGAAGCCCAAGAAATGATGCGGAGTCGGGGCTTTACACTGATTGAGTTAATGATTGCCATACTGATTTTTGCCATGATCAGTACCGCTGCTTATAAATTGTTCGACTCCGTCAGCCGGGCGCAGCAGGTAACCGATGGGATTCTGGATCATCTTGATGTACTGCAGAGGACCATGGTGGTCATTGAGAAAGACCTGATTCAGGTTGCTCCCAGACCTGTCCGGGACGAATTCGGTGACAGGCAGAAAGCTGTGCAGGCTCCCGGTAGAAATGGTGAACTGCTCGAATTTACCCGGTTTGGCTGGCGAAATCCGCTTCAGGAGATCCGCAGCAATATGCAAAGGGTTGCCTACGCCCTGGAAGAAGAAGAACTGGTTCGGTATTACTGGCTGATGCTGGACAGGGCTCCAGACCCGGTGGTAGTCCGACAGGTATTGATGCAGGGTGTGACCGGTGTGCGGCTGAAGTTCATGGATGAAAAGAAACGCTGGCAGTCAACATGGCCACCCAAAAAACAGGGGCAGCAGGCAGCAGCAACGCCAACAGCAACAGGAGCTGGTGGAGCTGGTAAAGAGGGCGGAGAAGAACGGCCACAGATGCCTCATGCCCTGGAGCTGACCTTCCAGCACCGTGAATATGGGGTGCTGACTACGGTTCTTCCGCTGCTGACTTATAAGCCGTCAGAAACACAGAAACCGAAGTTTGAAGAAGAAAAAGGCAAGGTTGAAAATAATAGAAAGAGAAAAGATGAGCCCATGCAGGAACCGGAGGAGTCTGACGATGATGATTACGATGATGAGTAAGACTTCAATGAACCGGCAAAGAGGCATAGCCCTGATTTATGTGCTGTTGATTTTTGCCATGATCACACTGATGGCTTCGCAAATGGTGACCAGTCTCTGGTTGCACACTGAAAAAAACGCCCGTTTTCTGGAGAGAATACAGGCTAAGCATCATGCGCTATCAGCAGAGCAATACGTTGCATTGCTGTTAGAGCAGGACTTTGAAGACGATAAAAAGAAAAAAAGGCAGGTTGACCATGAGCGGGAACGCTGGAATGTCACTACCGTAGGCTATCCGGTTGAGCAGGGCAGTGTAGAGCTGGAGATTGTCGATGAAAACGGCCGCTTCAACCTAAACTGGCTGAATGCCGAGGCGCTTGACGGCAAGAGGTTTACAACCCAGTTTGAAACCATTCTGAAAAATCTTGGTATTGACACTCAACTGATCTATGCCATTAAAGACTGGATTGACAGTGATCAGGAGCCATCAGAGACGGGGGCTGAAGACAATCATTATTTAGTGCTCGATCCTCACCGAAGAACGGCCGACTTTCCGCTGGTCTCTCTCTCGGAATTACGCCTGATTCAGGGTGTCGGTAAGCAGGAATTTGAGCTGCTGACGCCATTGGTGACAGTGCTGCCAAAAGAATCAAAAGTGAATGTTAACAGTGCACTGCCAGAAGTCCTGCGGTCATTGTCCGATAAAATTACAGAAGGTGATGCGCAGTCTATTATTGATTCCCGTACGGATGAAGGCTTTGCCAAGCTGGAAGATATGACAAAGCTGCCGGCTCTGAAAGATAAAACTGCTGAGCTGAAAGCGGCTGGGTTTGAGTTCACCAGCAGTTATTTTAACGTTTATATAAAGGCAACGTACCGTGACACGGTTTTCTATCTGAGAACGTTACTGGTTCGAAATGCTGATGGAAAGGTTCAAGTCGCAGGGCGTGAAATTGGACCAAACGACTACCGGGTGACAGCCAAGAAGGAATCCTGAGGTCTAACAATGAAAAGCATCCTGTTGATACGAATTCATCCTGCCACTGCTGCTATCAGTGGCAGTTCACTGACCCAATGGGGAATCTTCTCCGGTCAGGGTGAACTTCAGGGCGATGTCCATGTTTCGGAACTGGGTACGGTCAAGAGAGATTATCTTTCCGTCAAAGGACTGGAAACGGACCAGAACGCTCTGGCTGAGGAGGATTACCTTCCGGATCAGGTAACCCTTCTGTTGCCCGGAAGCCTTG
The DNA here is from genome assembly GCF_001583435.1 of Endozoicomonas montiporae CL-33. Taxonomy (NCBI): domain Bacteria; kingdom Pseudomonadati; phylum Pseudomonadota; class Gammaproteobacteria; order Oceanospirillales; family Endozoicomonadaceae; genus Endozoicomonas; species Endozoicomonas montiporae. Next base: position 1,868,498 of record NZ_CP013251.1, read on the forward strand.
CTTTTCACCGTTTCTTGCCCATCAATAGTGGGCAGCGGAAACATTTGAATACTGCTTTACCTTACATGCTCGAAGAAGACCTTGCCGAAGATGTTGATACTCTCCATCTTGCCAGCCAGCTCTCTTCAGACAAGGAAAAGGTCTCTGTATCCGGATTTTCCCATAAACAGTTTCAGGCACTGCTGGACAGTCTGGATGAACAGGGACTGAGTGTTGATAGTACACTGGCTGAGACCCAGTTACTTGAAACAGAAGCCGGACAGGTTGCGCTTTTAATGGAAAGCCAGTCTGTCACTGTACGAATGCCTGATCAGGCTGCAAACCATCTGGATTACGATGCACTGCGCTTTGTTCTGGAAGGCCTGAACCGTTCAGGCAACGATGGTGACATCGTGCAGAGCCCTGACCTTGAAACCGAAATTCCTGCCATCACCAGTATTAAAGTTTTTTATCCTGAAGACTCTTTTGCGCCCGGAGATGATAAGTTTGAGCAGGTGCGTTCGTGGCTGAATGAACAGGGCTGGTTGGTTGAAGAAGAAGGTTTAAACACCTCGGTGTTTGAGCATTTTGTCAGTCTCTACTTTAACCGACGTAAAAATATTCGTTCAGCTCTGGTTGATTTACGCACCGGAGCCTATCAATGCCCAAGGCGGGCCAGTCGGCGTTTACGCAAATGGAAACCTATGGCGCTGATAGCCAGCCTCTGGCTTATGCTGGAAATGGGTTTGATGGTTGGCGAAGGGGTTACTTTTCAGCATGAAGCGGCCCAGTTCTGGGATAAAAGCGCCTCGCTGTATCTGGAAGTTTTCCCCCAGGATCAGCAGGTTCGTGAGGCTTTAGAGAGTGAACATCGGTCAGTCAATGTAAAAAGCAGAATGGAAAGTCGGCTGAAAACGGCAGGTACTCATCCAGCCAGTAAGCCATTCCTGCCACTGTTAAAAAAAGTATCGGCCGTATCTGCTTCTTTGCCCGAGGCCAGAATAAAGCCAGTCAGCATGGATTTTAACGATACAACCGGCAATCTTGTGCTGGAACTCAGAGCCGAGAGTCTTGAATCGGTCAATAAACTGCTTGCTGCGACGAAGTCAGCGGGGCTGATGGCAAAGCTGGACAGCGCCAATCAGGAAAAGAACGGTGTTAACGCAAGAATGACCATCAGCAGGTGACCTATGGGTATGCAAAAACTAATTGCAGAGATTCAGGAAAATCCATTCTGGCAGCAGTTGCAAACTCGCTATGAATTGCTGTCATCAAGGGATCGGCAGGCTTTAAACTGGCTCGGAGCGTTTTTACTGGTAGCCATGGTATATCTGCTAATCTGGGAACCTCTTAGCAACTGGAGTGAAAGCCAGAGAGAAGATTATCAAAGGCAGCAGGTAGTGCTTGAATGGATGAGTGACCACTATGAAGCGGCCAGAGATCAACAGAAAAAACAGAAAACGGCGGGTGGTCAGAGAGAAATTTCATCCATTGTTGCCAGTACTGCAAAGCAGGCTGGTGTTACCCTCAGCCGGGTGCAACCGGATAGAAAAGGCTTGGGGGTGTGGATTGAAGATGCCGCTTATCAGAAGTTTCTTAGCTGGCTGGTAGTACTCAATACCAAGTTTGAATTATCCATTCAGCAAGTCAGGCTGGACAAAGCCAAGGAAGAAGGTCGGGTTAAAATCTACCTCCACTTGTCCAACTGAAAGAGGCTTTTATTGGTACTTTAATACTGCTTTGGCATTTCTATTGAGTAGCCTTGTAGGGCCAGTCAGGAGTGAGGATGGCTTTTTTCTGGGCACCTTTCTGTTTGAAGAATGTTTCGCCCAAAAAACTGTTGACTCCTTACGTTTAATCCGTAAAATGCGAATCCGCTGACAGGGTGATTAGCTCAGCTGGGAGAGCATCTGCCTTACAAGCAGAGGGTCGGCGGTTCGATCCCGTCATCACCCACCATTTTTAGTGTAAAGAATTACGTGAAGCAGAAGCTTCATAAAGAATATGCGGACCGGTAGTTCAGTTGGTTAGAATGCCGGCCTGTCACGCCGGAGGTCGCGGGTTCGAGTCCCGTCCGGTCCGCCATATTTCAAAGCCCTAGCGACATATGTCGTTAGGGCTTTGTTTTATCTAGCCTAGTATAAAGGGCTGTTTCTGTACCTTCCGTAGTTTTCAACCTTCGTCGTTTAACTGCATTTTTGCCTGTTTTTTCTGTGTTTTTCTCTCTTCTCTCAAATGCTGTGGTCTACAGCGGTTGACGATCCACAGCTTTATTTCCTGTTTTCAATCAGTACGTTAGCTTTTGTTTTGACTGTGGTTCGAGTTTCGGTTCGTTGGCATTCCGGCGTTAAGGGCTCGGGGCGCTGAGCCAATCTATTTATTCTGCACGATCTTCTTCAGTGGCCTGTACAGCCAGTTCGAAAGACTCTTGAACATCTTCAAGCCAGTACATGACTTCATCAGGCGCTTTGCCTTGTTGAGCAATATTACGCACCAGCAACAAGGTATCTTTCATCTTGTTCAGGTTTCGTACTGATTCCCAACTCATGCCTTCATGAATATGGAACATCAGTTTATCTGAATCCGGAAAACCAAAGTGTTCATTTACTGCGTTTCTTAAGTTTTCCCAAGAACCCTGAAGATCAGAGATGGCTGTTTTGATGTAGCCGGTTGGCTCGGTCTTAAAGCTCATAATGTGTTGATTAGGTTTAGTATGGTGGGACTGAAGTATATCTTATTGGCGAGGGTGATGATAACGAGCGCGGATTGATATGAGGCAAGTAAAAGGTCACTATCAGTTCGACAGTGACCGGGGAGAGATAGCGGCAATTTTCATAAAGTGATCTCGTTGTTCTGTCCAAAGCGTGGGGAAGGTCTTCATACAGTCCTTGAGAGAAAGTACCCACTCACCTGTATTACACTCGATGCTGCAGTTTTACCTAAACAAGTAACGTATTTATCTCGATTCTAAGCTGCATCTAAAAGTTTAAACTTCCGGGCGTGTGCTTTGAGTGAGTCAGTTGCCTTTTGTTCTCCCAGGTCTCTACCAGCCATATGCCTGCTCGACTCCCGCTTGGGCAAAGTATGCTCTAAGGCTAAGGCCAGAGCCTTAAGCTCGGTATCTGGATCTTCCGATTCAACCACTGATTTCACCGTAGCAAGCAAGGCTTCTGCATTGAGGCGTTCGATCAGACAGCCTGCGGGCATTCCGGCCTGTTTGTTTTTCAGTAGGACGAATTGCTCAGGGTGCAGTAACAGCATGTGTTCGCACAGCAGGCTCAGGATCACGCCGCGCTGCGATCCGTCAGCACCTTGCTGTTTGCTCAACCTGTTCCAGCCACAATGAGCTTTCCAGTCTTGAATGAAAACCTCGACCAACCACCTCAAGGTGTAAATCCTGGCTATGTCGGTATGCCGCCATGACATATCTGAAGCCACCAGATAGCGATAATCCTCTTCACCCTCATACTTCAGGGCAATAACAAAACGTCTTTTCCCATGAGCCTTAACATACAGCCGAGCAGCCAGCATCGTGACCTGCTCTTCTTTGCCACCGCGTATTATGAGTTGAGTTTCAGCGCCTTTCTGGCGCGAAAAGTAAGCTTTGAGAGTCGCTTCCGAGTGGTTTCGGTTGGATACTTTCTGATTCGAGCGCAGTTGGCTGACAACCTGGGCTCCGCCTGTTATTTCCGCAGCCTTATCCATAAAGTCTCCTGTGCCATACAGTGCATCAGCGAGAATTGCTTTGATCGTAATGTTGGGAAACGAATCAACAAATTCTTGCAGCATAACCAGCGTCAACGACTGCATGGTGGGGTAACGAACATGATCTGGCTCAGGACGGTTCGGTCGTTCTTTTTTCTGAATGCCTTGCTTCCTGAGCGCCTTGTCTTTCTTCCTCCATGCAGATAACTCAGGGTCAGGAATATAAAAGCGAAACCCTACTGGAAAGGTAGCTACTTCAGTAACGAGCACCATAAACACCAGTTCCTGCCCATTAAAATAACCACCTGTTGATTTGTCTTTTATCTTATGGGCACCGTCGATTTTTGAAGTCCTTTTAGTGCGCTTTTTTCCTGTATCGTCGATAGCAAGGGTTCCACTTTGTATTCCATAGCGTAGAAGAATATTTCTGACGCTGGCCTGTAGCAGGCTTTGCCATGCAATTTCTGCTTGATAAAACATCCAGCACAGACGGGTCGCTTTGAATCTGCCTAAGCTTCTGCGCTCAAAAGCAGCCCAGTTAATAGTTTTAGTTACAACGATTCCCATGATAAAAACGCCCAGTGCCACTTTCTTGGATCTACTCAACTGCGCAGAGGAATTGATGGACTTGAGCGAATCATTCAAAGCATCCAGAAAGGCAGTGACAACGGGTAATGGGCGAATTAGCAAGATACGACACTTGACGGTTATTAAGTTCCTATGAGATCTTACCTCCAACCTGCTGCTGTGGCTATGATGGAATCTCGCAAGGCTTGAATTCGGAGCTGCAGTAGTAGTCTGCTCTTATGCCACCCTGCCATTTCCTGCTCTCCCTCAAATATCAAAAACTGCAGCATCGAGTTACAGAGAATGGCTTCCTGAATATCGGGTGCCAGGCAGGTTAGACGAGTCACTTTGGCAACACGGCTTTTGTCTGTCTTTTCCTTTTTTGCCAATGCCTCCATATTTTTGAACCGACCAGACTCCAGCATCTTCATCCACCGATGCCCCTGAATCAAAGCCCTTTGCAGTGACACCATATCTTCGTGCCCAATCATACCGTCCGGCGTTTCAATGGTGGCTTTACCGCCCCGGTGCATATTCCGGCCTCCCGTGAACACCCACTCCGGTTTATCGTGAACGCTCTTTCCGCAAAACCGTGAACACCCATTCCGCTTTATCGTGAACACTTTTTGCGAATTTCCGGAATCACCGTTCACGAAGCCGGAATAAGTGTTCACGACACCGGAATCATCCCCGGAAAGAACCAAAATCCTCTCCTTAAGCATTGATTTCATTCAACTTGTGCCGCTTTTCCTTATTCCACAACAACAGGGAAAACGGCCATGCCAAAGGAAAAGAGGCTATCAATGCGAAAAATTCGGGAAATCCTTCGACTCCGCCACGAGTGCAACCTGTCTACCCGGCAAATATCCGCCAGCGCCAGAGTCAGTACCGGGGCGGTCAGCAAGTATCTGAAGTTATTTGAAAAGTCCGGGCTGTCCTGGCCTTTGCCAGACGATATGGACGACTCTGCCCTGATAAACCGGTTGTCGCCTGAGACATCAAACCGCAAACACCAGGGCTTTATCGAACCCGACTGGACGGAGGTTCACAGCAGCCTTAAGCGTAAGGGCATGACCAAACAGCTGCTCTGGGAAGAGTACTGCGAAGTTTACCCCCACAATGCCTACAGCCACAGTCAGTTCTGCCACCGCTACAACGAGTGGTGCAAGAAGCAGAAACGCTCTATGCGCCAACAGCATAAGGGCGGCGAGAAGCTGTTTGTGGATTACGCCGGGCTGACTGTTCCCATTGCCAGCAAGGAAACGGGCGAGACATCACCTGCCCAGATCTTTGTGGCGGTGTTGGGAGCGTCCAATTATACCTACGCAGAAGCCACCTGGACCCAGGGTTCGGTAGACTTTATTGGTTCTCAGGTCCGGGCGTTCCAGTTCTTTGGCGGAGTTCCCGAAATGCTGGTACCGGACAACCTGCGCAGTGCTGTGACCAAGGCCTGCCGTTATGATCCGGAGATTAACCGCAGTTACCAGCACATGGCTGAACACTTCGGCTGCTCCATTCTGCCTGCACGCCCTTACAAGCCAAAAGACAAGGCCAAGGTAGAAGCCGGTGTACAACTGGTGGAACGCTGGATTTTAATGCGTCTGCGTCATACAACGTTCTTCTCCCTGTCAGAACTGAACTGGGAAATACGACGCCTGCTGGAAGACCTGAACCACCGGCCATTCAAACAGCTGCCCGGTTGCCGGCGCAGCCAGTTTGAGTTGCTAGACAGGCCTGCGTTGTCTCCCTTGCCCAGGCAGCCTTATGAGTACCTTGAGTTCAAGATGGCCAGGGTCAACATTGACTATCACGTGCAGTTCAGCAGCCATTACTACTCCGTGCCACACCAGCTGGTCAGGGAGCAGGTGGCAATCCGTGGCAGCCATAATACTGTCCAGATCCTCTACAAAGGCAAGCCGGTCACCAGCCATGTCCGGCAATACGCAGCCGGAGGTTTCACCACCAAGCCGGAGCATATGCCGAAACGCCACCAGAAACAGCAACAGTGGACACCGGGGCGGCTGTTGCGCTGGGCGCAAAAGCTGGGGCCGGATGTTCTGAGGTTTACCCGACAGTTACTGGACGGCAAGCAGCACCAGGAGCAGGCTTACCGGGCTTGCCTTGGACTGTTAAACCTTGAGCGTGAATACGGACAACAGCGGCTGAACGCCGCCTGCGACCGGGCTATCAAAACCGGAGGCCGTCGGGTAGGCAATGTACGCTCCATCCTGAAATCCGGGCTGGACAAGGTACCCATTGAGTTGCCACAGGAAAGCGACAATGAACGGGTTACACGCAGCCATGAAAACATCCGTGGCGCAGGCTTCTTCCAGTGAGGTGCAGGATATGATCAATCAAACGATGACCCGGTTACGTAGCCTGCGACTGAGCGGCATGGCCGAAGCCCTTGCCCTGCAACAGGAGCAACCCGGCACTTACGAAGGACTCAGCTTCGAAGAACGACTGGCCCTGCTGGTCGACCAGGAAGACGCTGACCGCAGCAACAAACGGCTGGCCAGACTGCTCAGGGCAGCCCGGTTCAAACTGTCTGCCACGCTGGAAGACATTGACTATGAGCAGCCACGGGGCATTACCAAATCACAGATGGCGACACTGGTCACCTGTGACTGGCTCAGACGAAAACAGAACCTCCTGATTACCGGCCCTTGCGGCACAGGGAAAAGCTGGTTGAGCTGTGCCTTCGGACATGGTGCCTGTCTGCGAGGCCTGAGTACTCGCTATTTCCGTACGTCAAGATTACTGGAGGCAATGACCATTGCCCATGGTGATGGCAGTTACAGTAAACAACTCAAACAGTTAGCCAGGGTTGACCTTCTGATCCTTGATGACTGGGGATTGGAGCCACTCAGCCAGAACCAGCGTAATGACCTGCTAGAAATTATGGATGACCGTCATAACCACAGTTCTACCATCGTAACCAGTCAACTACCGGTCTCAAAGTGGCATGACAGTATTGGTGATGCCACCCTGGCCGACGCCATTCTGGATCGACTGGCCCACAACGCCCACCGGATAAAACTCAAAGGAGAGTCCATGAGAAAAACAAGGGCAAAACTGGATGATCGTGAACACCCAAGCTAAAAATTAAGAGAGGCAATGCTTAGGGAAGCGGAGGTGTTCACGCTTTCCGGAATAGGTGTTCATTTTGACCGGAATATGCACCCGGTGAAAAATCCGGATGGGGACGGTCACTTTGATCAAGTTTACCTCTTCCAGAAACTCAACGGTCTCTTCAGCGGTTTTCCTTATTCTTGCCATTATGCAGCTCCTTGCAGTTCTTGGGTGACGGCATTAATGCCGTCGGGCTGGTAGTAAATGGTCACTTGGTTCAGATCCAGCTCAATGCGCTTGATCAGCAATTCAACCAGACGACGCTTTTCCGGTGCGAACAGTTCATCCCAGATGGAAGCGAGATCGTTTAATGCCGTTCGAATGACTTCTTCGCTGATGGTGTTATCCACTTCACTGGCTTGCTGCCAGACTTTAAACAGCAGCTCCGGGCTGGTCAGTCGTTTGCGGGTTTCTTCCAGTATCAGGTTCTCCACCGCTGTGGCCGACAGAGGCGGCAGGGGCGCGTTTTTGTAACCTTTGGCCTGTGCAGTGCGACTTACGTAATAACGGAACTGTTGCCCGTTACGGCGTGTACTGCTGGTGGTCAGTGCATGACCATCAGGCCCGAACAATAGCCCTCGCAAGAAGGAAGGGCTCTTTCTGCTTCGTGATTCCCTGGAACGCAGGCTGGCATGCACATCGAAGGTACCATGAGCCTTCGCCCACAAATCCATAGTAATAATCGGTTTGTGCTCACCGGGATACCATTGCCCTTTGTTACCAATCTCACCAATGTAGATTCTGTTCTTCAGAATACGGTGAATGGTGTTTTTGGCAAAGTCGATGCCACCTCGGTTACCACCCTCCCGCAAAGCTATTTGTTTGGTTTTATGACCCTGTTCGTTCACTACTTCACAAGTGGCAATGATCGAGCGTGTTTTGACGAAAGTTTTAAAAATCAGCTTAACGACTTCCGCTTCTTCAGGATTAATAATGAGTTTGCGCTCATTGACGTCATAACCCAGTGGCGGATTGCCACCCATCCACATGCCTTTCTTTTTCGAGAGCGCTCCAAGCCGGGCTCGGCTGAACATCTATGAGTAACTTTTCTCCCAACTACTGTCTACATGCCTATGATAGAAAGGAAGACATACCCGGACCAGAGACCGTAAACACACTGGTGCCTTTTGCCCGTTTGAAAGCGTGGTCGGGGAGCTGGCGACAACATCACTGATGACGCAATATGCGATCTCGTTCGGAAGAATGCGAATCATCGACAGCCCCATATCCGGATATGCCTTCGCACGGAAGTATAGAGGGTAAATCATGTCTCGCCGCAGCACATCCAACCGTTCCCATTCTGACAGAGTCAAAAAGCGTATTGCCGGACATCTGGAGAAAATCAATCTCTTTGCTGCTGGTATTGATATCGGGTCAGAGTCACATTTTGTTGCTGTGCCAGAAGAGTTAGATGAACAACCGGTGCGTTCGTTTGGCTGTTTTACCGCAGACCTTGAAGCTATGGCTGACTGGCTCGTAAAGCTTGGCATTACCACCGTTGTGATGGAGTCAACCGGAATTTACTGGATACCTGCGTTTGAAATACTGGAATCCCGGGGACTTGATGTAAAGCTGGTCAATGCACGACATGTAAAGAATGTTGCCGGACGTAAGTCTGATGTTCTGGACTGCCAATGGCTTTTGCAGTTACATACTTACGGATTGCTCAATGGCGCGTTCCGCCCGGATGAACAGGTTTGTTCATTGCGATCCTATAGACGACAACGTGACACTCTTGTTGGCTACCGTGCTTCCCACATCCAGCATATGCAAAAGGCACTTCGACAGATGAATCTGTTACTGGATAATGTGGTGACTGATATTACCGGAAAAACCGGTATGACTATTATCCGCGCCATACTGAATGGGCAGCGGAATCCTGTGGAGCTGGCCAGATATCGTGACAAGCACTGCAAAAAATCCGAGGAAGAAATCGCCAAATCCCTGAAGGGGCATTATCGGGATGAGCATGTATTTGCTCTGCGGCAAGCTGTTGAACTTTACGATACTTATGATGAAAAAATCAGGGCTTGTGACAAAGCTCTGGAACAGAAGCTCAACACATTTGACAGCAAAGATGATAAAGACTCTCAAAAGCTTTCTACGCCAGATAAGCCTTCAAAAAAACGGAAGTCCCGTTGCGCTCCAGACTTTGATGTACGTTCAGAACTCAACCGGGTGAGCGGTGTCGATCTGACTGATATCGATGGCATTGATGAAAATACGGCTCTGAAGATTGTTTCAGAAATCGGTCTGGATATGAGTCGATGGCCTTCCGCTAAACATTTTGCCTCCTGGTTAGGGCTCTGTCCCGGAACCAAAATATCCGGTGGTAAAGTTCTGAACCGGAAAACCAAGCGTTTGCCAGGCGCAGCCGCAACAGCATTCAGGTTGGCGGCTTATTCACTGACCAGATCAAAAAGTGCTTTGGGTGCTTATTACCGAAGAATGCGAAGCAAGCTTGGTGCTCCAAAGGCGATTACGGCAACAGCGCATAAGCTGGCAAGGCTGGTTTACAGTATGCTCAAGCATGGGAGCCAGTATGTAGATGAAGGTCAGGAATACTTTGAGCAGCGGTACAGAGAAAGAGTTTTGAAAACCCTGAAGCAGAAGGCTAAAGATATGGGCTTCACATTAACGCCGGTTGAAACCGCCGTCGGTTAGGGTTGTTTTAGCAACCGGCGAGCTCATGGGGAGTTACTCAGAAGAAGCGGGCTCTACCTGTTGCTTGTCGTTTGTTGCTTGAGTAACGTGTTTTTCAACAATCAAACCGCTGTCAACATCAACAGCCGCCTGCACATTATAGGCTTGCTCAAAGCCACCTCCCGAGGTCGGCATAATGCGGGAATCAGGATCTGTCAGGTTGACCTGATCCTTGTCTTTCGGGCCTGCTTCGGGGGCTTTGGGTTCTTTGCCTCTGGGCTTTTTGCCGGACTCTCTGATAGCTTCCCGGCGAGCCACTTTTTCCTTGTATTCTTCCAGTTCCTGCTGGTAACGCTCCTCGGCACGCCGTTCTATTTCAGCTTTTGCCCTGACAATGACAGCAAGACGGTCCTCGCGCCTTTCAAGCTCTTCAGGAATAGAAAGCTCTTCAGGCAGATCTTTTGCATCGGCTTCCTCTGCCATTTTCAGGAGTTCATCCACTTCAGCTTTGAGTTGTTTTTCCAGCTTACAGGCATATTCATAGCTGAGAGCTTTATGCTTGCTGGCATTGGCTTTCATTTTGGTTCCATCCAGGCTAATGGTTCCCATTTTCAGCCACTGGGCTTCTTTGGCAATCATTAAAATCCGGGTGAACAACGCACTGATCTCTTTGCGAAACCGTTTGCGGAAAGCGTTGATGCTATCGTGGTCTGGGTGCTCATTGGCGCAAATGAAACGAAAAGCGACGGAGTCGTAAGTAGCCTTCTCCAGCTTTCGACTGGAAAAGACACCAGTCGTATAGCCATAAAACAGCAGCGATATCATGAGAGATGGATGCCAGGCCTTGGAGCCCCTTCCACTATAGGCTTTGATGAACGGACCAAGATCAAGCTGCTCAATGATCTCTACGACAAAACGGGCAAGATGACGTTCCGGCAAGTAATCATTAACGCTGGCTGGAAACATGTCCGGCGTATTACGATCAACGGTTCTGAAAGTCCATTTGTTCATTTGTCAGAGGTCGCGGTTCTGGATGGTAATAAGAGTATTATGCCTGATTTTTGCTCTTAGTCCGACAGGCTCCTAGATACCCTGCTAGTCCTTGGGCGTGGGATACAGCAACGATGGACGCTGTTATACCTGCCAGTATGGTCATTAGTTTAAGCGCAAGCTGGCGACCCGAACCACAATATAATGCTGTTTATGTGTCCGGTACTCATTCAGGTGTTTCCGTCAACGTGAAGCGGGCAGCAACAGCAGGGGATAAACCAGCACCGGATATTCTGGAAGACTGGCTAACCGAAACGCAGGTTAATACAGAACGGGGCAGGAACGAATTAGCCAAGGGCGGTAATCAGAGCGTGATTACACTGCATATACCTCTAACTGATACCAACACAGCACCGGGACTGGTGGAACCGGGACAGCTGGTAGAGGTTCAGGATATTAACAATAATTGACGAGCACTTTGTCTTTCTACCGCTATAAGAACCAGCCCAAACAGGGTTGTTCAGCAAATTGAGCTTGAGCGTCATTACTAACGCTGTGGAAAATACTGCGAGGTGAAAGTCAAATAACCCTGTCTGCCGCCCTCACGGCTCCATCGTTCAACAGACTTAATGATTCGCTTCAGGCACTTCTGCAACTCTTCCGACGTTTTTATAAAATTTTCCGGATCAAACTGATAAGCAAAATCTCTGGTGATAGCGATAACTTTATCCAGCTCAACACGACCCAGACGCCACTCGCAGACGGTAATAAGCCTCTGCATGATGATATCTTCTGCGTCGGACAGGTGCATATTTTTGGGCTCTCGTTTCGAGTATTCCGCCCGATAATGTTCAATGGTTGCCTCCAGTGCCCGCTTAACCTCCCAGTCTTCCAGAACTCTATGTTGGTGATAGAAATCCATAATAGGAAACTCAAGATTCTGAAGCACGTCTTCATATTCTTCGGTGATATCCACGGCTCATACCTCACTAATGACAGAGAGATAATAGCTCATGGCAACGACCAATATCTGGCAACAGTTCAAATCCTTGATTCCTGAAGGCGTTAAAACGGTAGTGATGATCACCACCCACAACAACAATGGCACTAGGAGCCTGTCGGACTTAGCCGACCGTAGCGAGAAAAAGACCGGTTTGAGACAGTTTTGACGATCATTTGAGGCGAATAGCGAGCTATTCAACGAAAAGGATCGTCAAAAATGGCCAAATCCGGCTTTTTCGCAGTAGGTCAGTGGTAAGTCCGACAGGCTCCTAGCACCGCCACGCTCAGAGATGGAACTGTGGTGGTTGTAAAGGGAAATTTCGTCAGTACCGGAAAAAAAGCATTTGTGCAGGATGGAGAAGTGAAGAGCGCTGCGCCAGAGCTGGCGCAGTATGAGGCGGAGGTTTGACGATCCTTTGTGTCATCGCATGACACTGCTTCATCGGGTGAGCGTATGTAAGACCGGTGAGCGATGGTTCATGGCCAGCCACTGTGACCGACCCAGTTGGTAGGCGCGTAATTCTTTGTATAACGGATGTTTGGGGTCAAGACGAAGTTGTGTGATAGACATAATGACCACTTGCTTGCCAGTGGGTGTTGAGATTTCGCAGGCCAGGGCAAGTCCGCCTTCACTTCCAATATAGTGACAATTGGTGATTTTAAGTTTCATACCTTTCTTTATTTTCACAGAGGTCTGATCGTTGGAGCGGAATTGGCTGATCATCGACTTGCCGGGTGTGACAAACATCGGCAGATGTGGTTTTAGTCGTTCTATCAGGTCGTTTACGAGTTCTTCTTCAGTCATGGTCAAAATGTCCGGTGTGATAATGCCAGAGAGTTCAATGATAAAAGTAGACCATCAGGCTCCCTGTAAACGTGTTGCAGGGAGTGGGTCATACTCAGGCTTTTAGCTTTGAACGTGAATTCTTGAGATGGGCTGATTTAAAGTCTTCCGGCTTGATGGGTAGACTTGCCACCTGCAGGTGAGATTTATTTCCCAATGGAGATATCATGAAATCGACGATGAACCTCGGGTCATGGTCGTATTCTGAACACTTGGCTTCAGTCACTTTCTCCAGTTTTTTTCGCAGTGCATTTTCAGGATCATCAAAATGTGCAAGCAGTGGTTCAATCACATAGGGGAAAAGCACCGCTTTGTCATCATCGTGGAAATGACCAAGGTTCCAGTAACCGATAACCAATCGAAATATAGCGTCGATTTCTTCTTTTGAGGCGGCATCGTTGTAGAGTGGCGATGCAAAATTGTTGATGATGACAGAAAGCTTTGGTAATCCGACACTGCTGGATTCTAATGTGACTTCTCCAGTGTCGTTCGTATGTTTATCAAGTTTCTTCTGCCAGCGCTTAATGAGTTTTTTCCGCTCTCTTTCCTGCTGTCGTCGTTGACTTCTTTCAGACACAACTGTCATATCTTAATTAAACCTTTAATCCACTGTTCCAGATTTGGAGGCAAAGCCTCCCTCAAGCACAAAGCTCCGCAACAAGTCCGCTGCTTTAATATTCACCTTGAAGGCCGGGATTGCCAGCCCTTCCTGCGCTTCAAAGTAAGCTTTGGCTTTGGATTTGTCGATGGTGGCTTTCAGAGCATCAAACCGACCATAGTCGTTCAGATTCGCCTCGGTGATCTTCGTATTCATCAAAGCCAGTAATTTATTTGCATCAATGCCCAGATGATCAACAATCGCTTCTATTTCCTGCTGTTTTTCCCTGGACTGATAGTCAGTGAGGTAATCACGGAAGCTGCGAGCCGGGTCAATGTCTGCATCGCCACGCTGAATATCACGGAGAAATATCTCGGCGATCTTCTGCTCGTCCTGAGACAATGTTGCAAACGACCGTTGCAGTTCAGCCAGCGTTGCCTCCCGTGATGCTTGATCGCCCCCTGCCAGCTCTTTCAAAAACTTCCTGAAACGTCCGTTCATATAATCCGCATCAATCTTGCCGGTGTCGATTTCGGTAATATGGCTGTCGATATCGAAAGGCACCGTTCCGTCATCACCGCCGCCACCGCCTTTGCTCAGCTCTTTGTAACGCTGTAGCAGAGTGTTGTATTGCTCATGGGTAAAGTCGAGGGTGACGGTTTGCTTCGGGTCGTCAAACGTGTAATCGCTTTTTTCCCAATCGAATCCCTGAATTTTTGCGGCTTCCAGAATGCCCGTAAACTCTTGGAACAGTTTGGCAAAAGCCGCCCGTTCGCTGCTGTCGTCGGGCAGTTGTTTAAAATCGTCAACACCGGCAGCCGTAAAAATAGCCGCTATTTCGGCAAAACGGCTGTTCAGTCGTTCAAGGTTGCCGGGCAAACGATCCACAAACAGACCAATGGGTTTATCGCCGGAATACAGTTTGACCGCAGCGTTCACATTGCGGGTCATGGTGTGGGGTTTGCGGTAGTAGCGAATGGTACCAAAGGGCTTTTCCAATGGATGAAACAGGCGATTGGTGCGGGAAAACGCCTGAATAATATTCTCGTAGGTCAGCACCTTGTCCATATACAGCGTGTTGATCCATTTGGAATCAAACCCCGTCAGCATCTGATCCACGACAATCAACAGGTCGAGCTGTTTCTCCGGCTCGTTGGCTATGCGGTTATGGGGCTTTTTATGAGCTAGTCGGGCGGCGATGTCTTTCTTGAATTTGCCATGAGTGCCAAGGTCGAAGTTCTGCCCGAAGGTCTGGTTATAATCGTCCAGCAGTTCCACCAGCCCGTCGGATTTAAACGCTGTGCCGCCATCGTTGTCGATGGTCGGGTCAAACAGGCAGGCAATTTTTAAATCCGGGCAGCGGGCTTTCAGCAGCCGGTAATAGGTGATGGCTTCGGGAATGCTGTGGGTGGCAAAAATGGCATGGAACTTATTGCCCTGACTCAGGGTGAGCCAGTTATCGGCAATATCCTCAACCACAGCGGTTTGATGCTCTGTCCGGTCGTACTGGCTGTTGGGCAGATGGTCTTCAATCCCTTTCTGGTAAACGCCGGTGTCGTCCCGATGCCCTGCCATGGGCACATCGTTCATATAACGGTTAAAAACGACTTTTTTCTTCGGATCGGCAAAGGCTTCTTTTACCGTGTTGGCTTTGGCTTTTTCCAGAGCAACGGCTTCCCGCACATCCCTGTCTTTGTAGGTTCGCACTTCGTAAGGGTCAAACCCCAGCACGTTTTTATCACGAATCCCGTCGGCAATGCTGTAGCGGTGCAGTTCGCCGCCAAACACATCGGTGGTGGTGTTGCCTTTACGAATATTTTCTTTGTGAATCGGTGTGCCGCTGAAGCCAAATAAAATAGCGCCCTTAAAGCTCTGTTTAATGTTGATCAGCATATCGCCAAAGGTAGAACGGTGGCATTCGTCGATAATAAACACAATGCGTTTGGCGCGCATGGTGTCCAGGTCGTGCGCTCTGAGTCCGCCGTCTTCGTCTTTCAGGCGGCTCATTTTCTGGATAGACGTCACAATGAGCGTATCCGCCGGATCGGTGCTTTTCAGTTTACTGATCAGCACGCCGGTGTCTTCGGTGGCTTGTACGGCGTTCTCGTCGCCTGCAAAGTCACGGTAAGCTTCCAGCGTTTGCGTGCCCAGCTCTATACGGTCGAGCAGAAACACCACCTTGTCGGCATCTTTGGAGTTGGCAATGAGCTGGGCGCACTTGAAGCTGGTCATGGTCTTACCGGCACCGGTGGTGTGCCAGATAAAACCACCCAGTCGATCCGGGTTTTTCCAGTCGGTTTTGGCGACCTTGTCGGAAACCGCGTGGGCAGCGAAATACTGATAACTGCGCATGACTTTCAGCACACCGTCGGACTCGTCCGCCACGGTATAAAAACCAATCAGCTGATGCGCCATAGGGATGGAGAGCAAACCGGAAGTAAACGACTTCCAGTCGTTAATGGGTTCATTGTTAAAGTCCGCCCAGTGAAAGGCGTAATCTTTATTAAACTGCCCGTCGGGGCCGGGGTTGGCAAAAAACAGTGCTTCGTCGGGTTCCATGGCGACAAAAATCTGCACCAGAGAGAACAGCCCGGTAAAAATCCCTTCGCGACTGTACTTTTCAATCTGATGATACGCCTGACTGACCGGCACTCCGCTTTTCTTCAGTTCCAGATGAATCACCGGCATACCGTTAATCAACAGCAGCACATCACCCCGCCGGTCGTTCAACAGTTTAGAGCCTCGTTCAAAACGGGGTTGTTGAACAATCTGATAGCGGCTCTGTCCGGCGGCAATCTCGTGACGGTCGTAAATCTTCAAGCTGACTTCCTTGCCAAAGTGCAGGGTGTCGGCGGGGTTGTCCCGTTTGACGCTGACGGTTTTGCCGTTAATAAACCCGTTCAGCTTCAGGGGCGTGCGCAGGTCGGTAAGCTGCTCCATAATCTGCTGCATTTCGCCTGTGGTGAGCGGGACTTGATTGAGCTGGTCAATGCCTTTGTTGTTCTCCAGCAAAATGTTCGCCCAGTTATCCAGCAAGTCCTGTTCGGTGGGGTGTCTGATAATCTCAGATTCCCAGCCCCGTTGGGTCAGCTCGTGGATAACGGCATTTTCAAAATCGGTTTCACGGGTAAAGGTGGTCACGGTGGCTATCCCTGTTCGGTATTATTGATCCGGTTTCAGACAAACATCTTCTCCAGACAGGCGGATTTGATCTGTTTGAGTTTTTGCAGTTGGGTGTTGTGTTGGGCGATCAGGTTGTCGAGTTTGCGGAAGTAGGTGCCGATTTTTTGTTGCTCTTCCTTACAAGGAAAAGTAATCGGCGTATCGTTAGCCTGTTCCACGGTATAATGTGCAATGGTGCCAATATGAGAAATGTTTTTCAGGTATTTTTGGAAATTTACTGAAGACAAAAAAGTGTATAAGAAACGGCTGTCTAACGCATTTCTAATCTTGAACCAAAGCAAATCAGCATCTTTGAAGTACAACGGGTTATCGTTATTGACCAGATATGGAATTCCGATAGAACCTCCGCCTGTAACTAAAAGGTCGCCTTTTTGAATTCGTCCTACCTTCGCAGAGAGTGCTTCATAAAGATCATGTGATATGAAAGCTTTTGTATTACTAACTCCTTTGTATTCTGAAACAACATCGCTTGATCTGAAAAAAGGAACGCCAGCCTTCGTCCATTCCTCTTTGTGGACGCGTGCTGCGGATGTGATTGAAATAACTTGTCCAAGAGTATTTTCCTGCCACTCCCCAGCAAACCCCTTAAACCGAATCTCTGGAGTAGAGGCTCCCTCTTGCGGAAACATCTTCTGCAACATCGCCTGCTTCAGTGTCACCAGCTTGTTTTGTTTGCGCTGGTGCAGCTCGATCATGCGATCCAGTTTTTTGAAGAAGGTGCCGATTTGGGTTTGTTCTTTTGTAGACGGTATGGCAACTTTTACTTCGGCTATATCGCTTTGGCCTATAGTTGTCATTGTTGTTGTTTTCCCACCAAGAATAAACTGACGGCGTGAGTTAACAGTCTTGAGAGCATAAGATAAAAAGATAGGAACAGCAGATTTTCTACAGGGCTGCATTCTAATCAAGTGACCATCAAATGTTAATTCTTGGTGAGTGCTCAAATTTACATTGGAATATGCGATCCCCTCTTTTACTAATGATGATCGAGTGAAAAATATATCGCCAAATTCGACTTTCGATTTTAAAAATTCTTTTCTATCTATATCAATGAGAGACAGTCTATCTATGTCAATAGAGCTACCAGAAAACATATCCTTGACATTAATCAGTCGGTATCCACTACCAACTTTATCTGGATCATTGAATACACCATTGGTGAAATCTTTCTCCGTCAAGTTTTTAAGCTTCTTCTTAATCCATTCACCACTAAACCCTTGAAAACGGACACTGGGTTTTTGGGTATCTTGGTTAGCCATCTCAACCACCCACCAACAGATTTTTCAGTTCCGCCAACCCTTTTAGGTCGAACTCATTTCCGTCCAACTCATCCAGCATATCCGCCAGTTCCGTTTCCGTCTGTTGAATCTCACGGGCGTTGTCGGCGTAGGTCACGCCGTACTTTTCCACCAGCGCTTGCAGCTTATCGGTTAAACGGTCAATCTGCTGGCCGGGCAGTTGGTGCAGGGCGTTGTTCAGGGGCGTAATCCACTTGCGTTCCAGCAGCTCGTTGACCTGTTCGTCGCTTAACCCTTCAATGGTCTTTTTCGTTTGCAGGTGCAGGGCATCGGCGGCTTTTTTAATGGCGGCCTTGAGGGTTTTTTCCTCGGCAATCCACTGGGCGACCTGAATGATTTTGGCTTCGTAGGTGTCCGGAGCAAACGCGCCTGAGGTTTTGGCTTCCACGCTCAACAGTTTGGCTTCTTTGGTGACGGCGGCATTGACAAATTTATCGCCGGATTCGTGCACCGCATCGCGCTCTTTATCTTCCTCGCTCAAGCTTTCCAGCGTTTCTTCAAACAGGGCGCTGATTTCACTCAGGCGATTCTCTTTGGCGCTCAAAGCGTCCAGCGGTGCTTTCAGCAAAGTGGTTTGCACCAGCTCAAAGGGCAGTATGCGACCTTTCCAGCCTTCCTGTACTTCGGTGTCTTTGCCCTTTTTCTTTTTGATCACCATGTGAGGATCGACAACCCGTGAGGCATCAAACCCCTCGGTTTGCAGGATTTCCAGATCAATGGCGATGTGATGCCACTGGTCTGCCAGCAGTTGGTAGGCGTGGTACTGATCCAGCAACGGCAGTGATTCCATGCGGTCAAAAATGCTGTCACCCATCCGGATTTTCTGTCGGGGAATGTGCAGGCTCATGGCCTTTTCGATCAGTTCGGTTTTCAGGTGAGCAGGGAAATTGTCAAAGGCATCGGCAAACTGTGCGTTAAATTGCTGCACTTGCGGGTGTTCGACAATGGCTTCGGCAAAGTCGTCTACTGTCGGAGTGACATAAAGGGTGCCGTCGTCGGTAAACAGTGCGCTGCGTAAGTCGGGGAATGCCTGCCAGTAGTCGCTCAGTGCGTCCAGCTCATGGTTGGGGATGCCGCCAAACATGGAGGCGTAGAGATCCCAGCTTTCAGCGGGTTCCGAGGAATCCACGTAACGGGGAATATTCAGGTTGTAGCCGTTTTCCCGAATGGTGTCTTTGCTGACGACACGGCTGTAGTTGGGCACACTCTGGCGACCGATCACGGTGTCGCAGATTTTGCGGATATCGCAGGCTCGCAGTTTGTTGTTTTTGCCTTCTTTTACAAACCCTTTGGACGCGTCCACAATCAGCACGTCGTTGTTTTTGCGTTTTTGCTTGAGCACCAGAATGGTGGTTGGGATGCCGGTGCCAAAGAAGATATTGGCGGGCAGACCGATAATGGTGTCCAGATGGTCGTTTTCGATCAGGTTTTTACGAATTTCACCTTCTTCACCGCCTCGAAAGAGCACGCCGTGAGGCAAGATAATCGCCATAATGCCATTGGGCTTCAGGTGATAAAGGTCGTGGAGCAGAAAGGCGTAATCGGCCTTGGATTTGGGCGCAAGGCCAAAGCGGGCGTAGCGGGGGTCGCTGTCTTTGTGTTCCGGGTCCCACTTTTGCGAATAAGGGGGATTGGAAACAACGGCATCGAGATAGAGTGGGTTGTAGGAGTTGACCGGGTCGTTGTCGTCAAAGAACGGCCAGTCGTCTTCCAGTGTGTCGCCGTTGCGGGTGACAATGTTGGCAGGCAGAATGCCCCGCATAATCAGATTCATGCGGGTCAGGTTGTAGGTGTTCTCTTTCAGTTCCTGGGCAAAGTATTTAATGGTGCTCTGGTTGCCCATGTGTTTGGCAATGGCCTGACCGATATTCAGCAACAAAGAGCCGGAGCCGCTGGTGGAGTCGTAGATATCGATCTTCTCTCTGTCCTGAACGTGGTCAGCCACAATTTCAGAGATCAGCACCGAGACTTCGTGGGGCGTGTAAAATTCCCCGGCCTTTTTACCGGCATTGGCGGCGAACATGCTGATCAGGTACTCGTAGATAAAACCGAGTACGTCGTAACCCTGCCGTCCGTCCATGGGAATGTCTTTAATCAGCTGGATCAATTCGCTGATGGCTTTGGTCTGTTTGGCGGCGGTGTCGCCCAGCTTGCTCAGCCCGGTTTCAAGGGTTTTGAAAATGCCTTCAAACAGGTCTTTGTGCTCTTTGTGAATCAGGCGGCTGAAAGCTGATAATGCGGTACGAACATGTTCAACACCAAAGTCGCTGCCCTGTTCAATCCATGTTGAAAACAGATGTTGATGGGCAATGAAGTAGCCGAGGTTTCGCTTGATAAAGTCAACGGTTTCAGCATCGTCTTCGGTCAGGGCACGAATATCCTCGGGGCTGAAGTCCTGACTGACGGCAAACTGCTCAAGCTTGTCAGACAGGTACTTGTAGAAGATAAAACCAAGAATGTAGTCCTTGTACTCATTGGCTTCGATTTTCGACCGCATCTGGTTGGCGGATTCCCAGATTTTGGCGGCGAGCTGCTGTTTGTTCACAGGGGTTCCTTACAAGGGGCATATTGGTTGCCAATTGTATGTGCAACGGGGGGATCTTGCTATGGGGTTTTACCCGTTATTCGCCATCCATAAAAACCAATGCAATATAAAGGCGAGTGTGGAAGGCACATTGCCCTCGTGTTTGGTAGTATCCTCGTTATCTCTTTGAATAACCGCCCGTTTTATTATGCAGCCAACGACAGCTTCACCCTATCACCCGCAAACCGATCATCAACCCATGGTGCATTTACAGGGTTCTGTAGAACGGGTGACGTTTCACAGTGAAGCCAGTGGATTTTTTGTCATTCGTGTGAAGTGCAAAGGGCAACGTGATTTGGTGACGATGACCGGCAATACGCCGTCTGTAACGCCCGGCGAGTTTGTGGATGCCAGTGGTATCTGGTTTAACGATCATAAGCATGGCGTTCAGTTTAAGGTTAAGCACATTAAAACGGTCACGCCGAATACGCTGGAAGGGATTGAGAAATATCTTGGTTCGGGCATGGTGAAAGGTATTGGCCCCCATTTTGCCAAGCGTCTGGTAAAAGCCTTTGGTGAAGATGTTTTCGATATTATTGAAGAAAACCCGGAACGGTTAACCGAACTGGACGGCATCGGCAAAAAACGACGAGAAAAGATTACTTCTGCCTGGTCGGAACAGAAAGTGATTCGGGAAATCATGGTATTTCTGCAATCTCATGGTGTCGGTACAGCTCGTGCAGTTCGTATTTATAAAACTTATGGCGATGAGTCGGTGGCCAAGGTGCAGGAGAACCCTTACCGGCTCGCACTGGATATTCACGGCATTGGGTTTAAAACCGCCGATGACCTTGCCATGCAGCTGGGTATTGATCGGGTGTCGTTAATTCGGGCGCAGGCAGGTGTTCGTCATGTGTTGCAGGAGTGTTCTGGCGATGGTCATTGCGCTCGTGCGTTTGTGACGCTGGTGGATGAGGCGGTCAAGCTGCTGGAGATACCGGAAGACACGATTAAAGAAGCGATTCAGTGTGAAATTAATGAAGACCGGTTAACGCCTGAAATGATTGATGAAATACCCTGTTTGTTTTTAACGCCGCTGTTTCGGGCTGAGCAGGGTGTGGCGAATCATGTGAATCGTCTGTTTAAAGGCAGTTCAAGCTGGTCAGGCATTGCGATGGATAAGGCGATTCCCTGGGTTGAGGAGAAAAACAGCATTCAACTGTCCGATTCTCAAAAGGGTGCCATTGAGCTGGCAGTGCAGAATAAGTTCTGCATCATTACCGGTGGCCCCGGTGTGGGTAAAACGACGGTGGTCAACAGTATTCTCAAAATCATTCAGGCTAAACGGGTTGAGGTGACGTTGTGTGCGCCGACGGGTAGAGCAGCTAAACGATTGTCTGAATCGACTGGACAGGAAGCGACGACCATTCACCGATTATTGGATTTTGACCCTTCTGCCTTTGACTTCAAACGTAATGCTGAAAACCCTCTGGAAACCGATCTGCTGGTGGTGGATGAATGTTCTATGGTGGATGTGGTGCTGATGAATCAGTTGTTACGTGCGGTGCCCGATTCGGCAGCGGTTTTGCTGGTGGGCGATGTGGATCAGTTGCCTTCGGTGGGACCGGGTTCTGTGTTATGTGATTTGATTGATTCAGGCAAGGTGCCGGTGGCGAGGCTGACAGAGATTTTCCGGCAGGCGGCAACGTCTCAGATTATTACCGGTTCGCATGCTATCAATCGTGGGCAAGCGCCCAGAATCACCAAAAAAGGTGAGAAGACGGATTTCTTTTATGTTACCGGCGAAGAGCCGGAAGAGCTGTTTGCCAAGCTGATGGCGGTAGTGACCCGGCGGTTGCCGGAAACCTTTGGGTTCGATCCGGTGAATGATATTCAGGTGTTGGCACCCATGAACCGTGGGGGCTTAGGCGCTCGTAGTCTGAATGTGGCGTTGCAGGAAGCGTTGAACCCTGATGCTCATCCTAGGGTGACTCGCTATGGCTGGACCTATGCGCCGGGCGATAAGGTGATTCAGACGGTGAACAACTACGACAAGGAAGTGTTCAATGGGGATATTGGTCGTGTGACTTCTATTGATATTGAAGAAGGTGAGGTGATGATCGAGTTTGATGGTCGGGAGGTGTTGTATCCGGTGAATGAACTCGATGAAGTGTCGCTCGCTTATGCAACGACGATTCATAAAAGTCAGGGCTCGGAATACCCCTGTGTGGTAATTCCTATGGCAATGCAGCACTTTACACTGTTGGAGCGTAACCTGCTGTATACCGGCGTGACACGGGGCAAGAAAATGGTGGTGTTGGTGGGGCAGCCCAAGGCGGTGGGCATGGCGGCCAGAAGTATGAAGTCTAGCCGCCGGTTGACGAATTTGCAGGCGAGATTGGGGTAGAGGTGAGTGGCTTTTTAACTCAGAACTCTCTGGGTGGTTCGCCTTTGTATTCGGTTACAGTGATTTTGTCGGTTTGCTCGCTGGCGCCATCCACAATGTCCAGAATAAATTCCCAAGGTTCACTTTGGAGATTAGGTAGTGGGCCAGAACTGTTATATCGCGTGAATATTGACCCCAAACTCAACTTTATTAATCAATAATCCAATAACAATATCGTGCATCTTTTCGAGCTTTGAAAAACAAATTGTCTTTCTGGCCAACCGTTTAATCCAAGTCCGAAAATTAAGGTTTTTACGCTCTATCTTCTGAGTGTTTGCTTTACCAATAATATGCATGTTTTCATCAAGGTGTCGCTCATAGGCTCCCCAATCATCGGTGTAAAATTTATTAATACCAAATGGCTTCAGAAGTGTTTTGAGTTCTTTAAAAACTTCATCTTTCCGTTTTCCGAAAACATAAGCAAGCACGGTATTTGTAGCGTGATCAACAGCATACCAAAGCCAGCGTTGGTTCGATTTATCATGAACATACGACCACTGCTCATCTAGCTCAGCCTCTTGGCAGACAAGCCCTACATGAATAATTGCATCTGACTTGAGATCAATAGTTTGAATATTTGGGTTGACCTTTACCAGACCGCTTTCTTTTTTTTTAGAGTCTTTATTACTGTTGTCTTGCTTATTCCGAGTACTTTACTTGTATCCCTGATTCCGCTGCCATTTATTGCCATATCGATGATTTTTTCTTTAACGCCAGGCTCACAGGCCTTGTAGCGATATTCAAGCATGAAGGTTTTGATTTCACATTTGTCATTACAGCAATAGTATCGTGGAACATCATGAGTGCTGTATCCGAAAGGCCGAACTTGGTTACTGCCACATGTTGTACAGAGGACTTGCGTAAGGCACATTTTTAAACCGCATTTTTCAAAGTTGCCGAATGTCGTATTTTAGCAGACAGGGCTAGAATCACAGAACTGTGCCACTACCTGGAGATTATACAGAAGTCGGAGCTGTTCTCCTGGCAATATCTGAGCGTCTTTTAAGCTGACGGTATCGGCGCAATCAGTGAATTCTGATTTTAATTGAGGGTCTGCTACTTCGTAGTTGTCGCCATAACAGTCTTCATATAAAAAGCAGTAAAGGAACTGGTTGCTAAAGGAAAATGCTCCCAGAATCGCCATAGCCAGCTGATCCAGCGTGGCATTGGTCGGTACGATGAGTGTTCGTTGACATTTATAGGCATACATGGATGCTTTGATGATGTAGCTTTCATGGTGTGGCACAGCTGGTGGGTGCAGCATCTGATTGACGTCATCACGCCATTGTCGAACCACCTGAAGCATGCCGTCATCTTCGTACAGTATGTCTTCACAGCCAGAGGGTAGCATTAACCCCTGAACATCGATTGATTTCTCGAACGCATTCAACAGGCTGACGCCCAGAGGGGTAAATTGCAGATGTGCGATCTGAGTCGTGGACAGCCATTGGACGTCAGCCAGACCAAATAGTTTCAGCAGTGCGATATTGTAAGTGCCAAAGCTGGTCGGGAGTGCTTCAAGGCAGATGGATGAAGCGGGCTCTTCATTAAAAGCGGATTGCCTGAGAAAATTCACACCGGTGCATCCTAAAGGACGATGATCCCGACCGTGGAGTTCCTGACCAATAATTTCTGAACTGGCTCTGGTGAGCCATGCGTCCAGCAGACTGAAGTATTGTTCTGTAGGTGTGAGCTTTTGCCACTGTTCCAGCAGACTCTGGTTGATAATCAGTTGAAACTTGTTGTTTCCAGCTATGAAAATACGCCCAAGCCCTGAAGCCCGGACCAGTAAGTAAAGCCCTAAAATGGACGGGTAGTGAATCGTCAGAGGTCGATCAAGTTCAGGGCGACCCGGAACGGTCAGTTCTTCATTAAGGACGGAAGTCCATTTTTGAGTTGGCTGCCGTTTCCCTTTGCTCAGGGGAACTGGTTTTTCAATAACCCGATTCAGAAAGGTATTGAAGTCTTTCACAACGGAGCCCGGCTTGTCGCTTGAAAACTGTTGGTTTTTGATTGTTTTCAGAGCTTCTGGTGGGAGTTTAATGAGAGTCATCTTATTGCGCCTCTGCAGCTTTTAGAGGTTCAAACAGAACATTCAAATCTTCTGCGGTAATGGACTGCTTTTTCTTGCCATTGGTTTCTCCGTATAACGAGGCAGCAATGTTTTTCTTTTTCTCTTTAAGCTCCTGGATTTTTTCTTCCACGGTGCCTTCTGTGACCAGCTTGTAAACAAATACGGGCTTATCCTGACCAATCCGGTGTGAACGGTCACTGGCCTGATCTTCTACCGCAGGGTTCCACCAGGGGTCGTAATGGATCACTGTGTCGGCAGCGGTCAGGTTCAGGCCGGTGCCACCGGCTTTCAGGCTGATGAGGAACACGGGCACGTCACCTTCCTGAAAAGCTTTGATGGGGCGGTGACGGTCACGGGTTTGTCCGGTGAGTTTCACCCAGTCTATGTTGACTGCGTTTAGTCGCTCTTCTATCAGAGAGAGCATGCTGGTGAACTGGGAAAAGATCAGGATTTTCCGGCCTTCTTCAACAATCGGCTGGACCAGACTCATTAACAGGTCGAGCTTGGCCGATTCCGGCACTTCTTTGGCTTGTTCGAGTTTAACCAGTGAGGGGTCGCAACAGGCCTGTCGCATTTTCAGCAGGGCATCGAGAATGACAATCTGGGAGCGAGCCAGACCTTTCTTTTCGATTTCATCTTTAACGCGGGATTCCATGCTGGCACGAATGGTTTCATACAGGTCTCTTTGTTTACCATTCAACTCAGTGGTGCGGACGATTTCCGTTTTGGGTGGGAGTTCTTTGGCAACAAGGTCTTTGCTTCGGCGCAACATAAACGGTGCTACCCGCTTTTGCAGTTTCTTTGATTGTTGCTTGTTGTTGTGTTTTTCAATGGGGGTTCGGTAGAAGCGGGTAAACTGGTCTCTGGCTCCAAGGAAACCGGGCATCAGGAAGTCGTATAAAGACCACAATTCACCCAGATGGTTTTCCATAGGTGTGCCGGTGATGCAGAGCTTGTGGGCTGCATTCAGGGAGCGAACGGCCTGAGCGCTTTTTGCGTTAGGGTTTTTAACAGCCTGGGCTTCATCGAGTGCCAGCAGGTGAAAATTGGTTTTGCTGAGCGTTTCAAAATCACGCTGAATAACACCGTAGCTGGTGAGTACCAGATCCGCGTTGTTTATCTGGCTGCTGTCTCGTTGTGAGCCATGATGTATGTGAACGTTCAGCTCCGGTGTGAAACGCTGTGCTTCATTTTTCCAGTTATGCAGCAGGCTGGTCGGGCAAACCACCAGACTGGGCGGTAGTTTTTTGCCCAGTCGTTGTTTTTCCACTTGCAAATGAGACAAGGTTTGAAGGGTTTTACCCAGTCCCATGTCGTCTGCCAATATACCGTTCAGGCCGTATTCACGGAGGAATTGCAACCAGGATAAACCGTCTTGTTGGTAAGGGCGCAGCTCCGCTTGCAGTGCTTTGGGGGGAGCGACTTTTTTCATTCGCTTGAAACTTTTCAGTTTGCGAGCGAGTTCCAGCAGTTTATCGCCACCTGCCCAGGGTAAGCCCAGCTTGTCGTGTAATTCCTGCCAGATATCGGCGTGATGATTTTGCAGACGGTATTCGCCCTGTGGCCGGTCACCATAAAGTTCCAGCAACGTACCGGCAATCAGTTGTAAGCGTTCTGCCGGAAGGTTAATAAAACGTCCTCCGGGCAGTGCGACAGGCACCTGTTCGTCTTTCGGCATTTTACGAAGTTCGTCAGGCGTTGGGAGCTGGTGGATTTGTCGGGCGAGCAGGGGCAACAGATCAATGGGCTTTCCGTCAATGTTGATACCCAGTTTTAGAGTGAACCAGTCCATCTGGGATTCATCCAGCTCGGCGTACCAGTCATCATCAGAAATGGGTTCAAACTGGAATGGAAAGCTCTCTTCGGTTTCTACTATCCAGCCATCGTCTTCCAGTTCGGGCACGACATGGGTGATGAATTGTAGCCATTCTTGCTGGTAGCGGTCTTTGGCGCACTCAATGATCAGGTCGCCTTCTCTGAGCCCGTCTGGGTTCGGTGTGTCTGCGGGTACCAGATAGGGCATGAGTGCCTGAGTGTGCTGTATTTCCTGCTGTATTTGTCTTGGAATAATGACTTCATCGTTATCAGGCAGCGTGATGGAGTCCGATGGGTTCTCAAAAGCGATACGGTGTCCGTCATAACTGAATAACAAATTGGCGCGGGCGATTTCACCAGATGGTTTGATGGGGTGGCTGCTTAACATCAGAACGGGCTGCGGTTCGATAAATTGCGTCTGGATTTTTTTCGGCAGATGTATGGGCGTGGGTTGTGACCCTTTAGCACTCTTTTCAGAGCCCTTTTTGGAACTCTTTTTGGAACGATTCTTAGAGGTCGGTTGACTGCCAAAAAGACTGGAAATCGCACTTTGAGTTTCTTCTATGCCGTCGTTATCCAACGGCGGTGCTTGTAATAAGGTTTGTAATATTTCGCCGTCGGGCAAGTGTGTCAGTTCGCCGCACTCGGCAACCTCTTTATTGACTTTGAGGTAATAAGGCGGCGTTGTGGGTATGAGATTCAGCCGGTCGTTCTGTTGACTGAACAATGCAGGCTGCTGCAGACCTTGCTCGTCAACCAGCCAGCGCAGCTCTCCTGCTGTTGGGTTGCTTTGCTCAATGATCTGTTTTGAATGCTCATCAAAGGTACAACGTCCCGTAGCAATGATTTTCGTCAGAAGCTCAACACCGTGAGTTTCGCGAATTCTTATGCCATTGCCGTAGGGTGTCATATCGTTGTGAATGTAGGCCATTTTTATGATGTGCTGGTCTGCATCGTCTACACTGGCAGGCCAGTTGTAGGTTTGAATGGCAGATTGTGCGCCGTAAAATGAGTTTAATTTGCCCAAGCCGCCTTTTTTGAGGTAGCGAGACAGGTGCAGGGTGACGGATGTGTTGCCCATTCTGTCAAAGCGAAGCACGTAGACTAGACAGCCTGGTTGTTTTTTTACGCTGGTGGCTATTTTACTATTCTGGCTTTGGCTGGTGACTCGTTTAAGGTTTTTCAGCCACTGAGTTCTCTGTTTTTTTAGTTTTGCTTTTTCCGGATCAGACAGGCCAGTCATTGTCTGACTATTTTGCGAAGAATCTTGCCAACCTAAATCTTCAAGGGATATACCCAGAGTTTCCATTGAACTGATTATTTCTTTGAGTGTTTCAGCCTTTGGGGAGTCATCAAGGGTTAAGGCTTTCTTTAGATTGTCTAGCTGGTTCGATAGTTCATCTTCAAATTCCGAGAAACTTTCATAGGTGCCTTCAATGACGTCATCGTCATCTATACCAATCAGTGCATTGAGGGTATCTGTACCGTATTGTTTTTCAGCACTGAGTAAAACGGCACAAACGTGCTTGCAGTTATACCCAACAGGGCAGGAGCAATGGCCCTCTATAAGCTCTTCTTCCGGTGCATCTTGCCAGAAGGTGATATTTACGTTGTATCGGTGCGTGCCTGAGCCCAGAACCGCCCCTTTTAAAGAATGTTTTTTCTCATCAAGGCTTACCATTAAAACATGGCGGGACTGAAAGTATTTTTTCCCTCTGCCATAGGTTTTAGCGCCGAAGATGCGGTTGAAGTCGATGTTAAGTTCAGACATGCATTGCTTACATAGAATTTGAAAGAACTTATTTTAGCGACATTGTGTTTGTGTCGCTATCATTGTGTAGCAGGAACTACTTCTGCTGAATCAAATGGGCAGTAGGAAATTGCTACCGGTAAGACGGGTTACCGGTAGTGGTTTCAGATAGAAGAATGAGTGATTTCAAAGTTTGTGATGGGTAGCCTCGGTCTATTTGTGAAGATGTTTATCTGAATCGATTGCTCAAAAATGGTATAAAAACAAGGAAAACTTACTTTTACTTGGCAAAGCTACCAGAGACCAGATGAATGCTGAGATCGTTAACGTTAAACAATGTGGGGCCAGCGGAAGGGAATCAGCCTGTTCATTTCGCCCCACGGCTGAACTTGATTACTGGCGATAACGGCCTGGGTAAAAGCTTCCTGCTGGATATTGCCTGGTGGGCATTGACTCGTAAGTGGCCGCAGGAAGTAAACACTGCTTTAACTTCAGGCTATATGGCTCGGCCAGTCGATCCCCGGTTGCAAGCAGATATTAATATTGAGTTAAAAGGTAAAACGCGGTCTGTCAAAATCGAGGTGCCCTTTCGGCGGGAAGAGCAGAAATGGATTTTTCCTCGCTCCAAGCCTGTAATGGCAGGTCTGGTGCTTTATGCCTTGCCTAACGGTGGGTTTGCCGTCTGGGACCCTGCCCGGAATTATTCGGAGAGTCAAAGCGGGGCTATCCATGAGCGGCGGCCTGCGTATGTGTTTACGCCACAAGAGGTTTGGGATGGCTTGTGGGGAGATGATGGCAAGCCTTTATGTAATGGTTTAATCCATGATTGGGCGGGTTGGCAGAAAGAGAATGGCGATACCTTTAAACTGCTGCAGAATATTCTTGATTCATTGTCACCCTCCTCTCAGGAAAAAATCAGTGCAGGACGGCTGACGCGAGTTAGTCTGGATGACTCCAGAGATATTCCGACCTTGAACATGTCTTATGGTCAGGAAGTTCCGGTGATTCATGCATCTTCTGGTATGAAACGAATTATTGCTTTGGCTTATTTATTGGTCTGGGCGTGGAAGGAGCATCTGAGTGCTTGTGCTTTTTTGGGGCAAGAACCTACCAGACAAATTGTGTTTTTAATTGATGAAATTGAAGCGCATTTGCACCCTAAGTGGCAGCGCAGCATCATTGTTTCACTATTACAAGCCGTTAATCAATTAACCAGCAAACGTGTGAATGTTCAGTTAATTACGGCGACTCATTCTCCCTTGGTGATGGCATCGGTAGAACCTCAGTTTGATGTAAAGAAAGATGGCTGGCTGGATTTAGATTTTGAGCCTGAATCAAATGGCAAAGGTCGAGCGGTTATAACCCAGAGAGAATTTGTTCGACAGGGTAGTGCCAACAGTTTGGTAGCATTGTTTGAATAGACATTAGGCATCACCAGTACTTTATTGTTTTGAAGCAAAGAGGAGTAAGCGCATGTTATTAGAACCAAAGAGTGAAAACGAACAGCTAATATGCTCGTTCCCAACAGGTGCTTCAGGAAAGCCGCAAAGTTTTGCTGTGCAGATGAGCGGTTGTGAAAACCCTTTATGTCACTGTAAACAGATCCGGCTGGAGATGACTTCGCTCGGTCAGGGGCCTATTGATGATGTTGCCATCATGCTTGATCTGTCTGATCGAGCAGTGATACGGGAAGAGAGTGTGACGGATGGAGTTTATAATGCGTTTATAAATGATATGCGCTCAAGTGACTGGGAGCTTCTGAATCAACAACATTATGTGTTTAAAGCCCAATTGACGCTGAACACTGACCTGGATGCCCTTGAACCTTCTTTTCCAATCTACGAAGTAGAAGAAAATTCGATACTGATTGGCTACGAAGAGATTCTGCCATTTCAACCTTTTATTCAGTTTGAAATGGATGATGTCCGTTATTTTGTCATGGATTTGTATTGTGTGAATCGCAGTTGTCATTGCTCGAAGGTACACCTTTCGATTATTACGGATGACAATAAGTGGTGCGAAGAGGATGATTTTATGCTGGCCGTTGATTTAAAAACGGGCAAATATGAAACGGAGTCGCAGAAAGGTCGAGCTGAGCGTTTAAAAACCTCAATGGTTATGCAGAAAATTCTACAAGTCATCGACTTGAAAGAGCTCCGTCAACGCTATAGACGCATGAGAAAATGGTATAAGTCTCATTTTGACCGCATTCAGATTCAAGGACAATTAATTGAGTCCATGGGTGCTCAGCCCTCAAAGCTTGCTCTTGCGGCAGAACCTACCGGTCGTAATGATCCATGTCCTTGTGGGAGTGGGAAGAAGTATAAAAAGTGTTGCTTAAATTAAGATCTGATGTTACGCACCTTAAACGAAGGAATCAGGGCTACAGAGCAATGACCTCGTTCGGAAACCTTGATGATTCGTAGAGGGTGCGTAACTCCAGTTAAGATGATTGACAGAAATTGTTTAATGTTGATTTTCAGTCAGCCCGGTCAGATCTTAGTCGGTTGGCTCGTAAGGGTGTAGAGTATGACGAATGTGCGAGAAGGCTTGGTAAGTCGCCTCAGACAAGAGAAGCAGAGAGTGCTGGTTGATCTCAATGAAGTGAAAGCCGGGCGCGAGAACGCAATTGCATTAAATGATGAGATTAAGACGCCTGATGTCTTGATAGGTGATGGATACGATCCGCTTCATGCTGTCTATCTGTATGCACAGAATTTTTTGTCTGTGCTGGTTGAGCAGGCAACTGAATTTCCCGAATTGCAGCAGTGGGTGGATTTGTACGTTGATCTTGAAGAAAACTACATGCCTGTTGGGCCTCCAATGAGCCCTCTTAGCGGGAGTTATTTTTTCTGTTGGTCAAGCTTCGATCTCCCTTTCGGTGAGCACCGTGAAACCATCACGCAGTGCATGATAGAAATGGCTCGGGAGCTGGGTGTTCAGCCTGATCTTATCGAGACTCTCGAAGTGATGCAGAAGTCCAGAATGGGGTTTTATATTCATGAAGGCTCAGAAGGCGACTTCATCAGACTGAGGGAGTTAAAGACAAACCGCCAGCTCCTGTGCCACAGCAGTTCGGGTTATCTGGGGCGTGCTGGTGAAATATGGTACATACGGTTAATGCCACCTTTGGTGGATGGCTATGATTACCATATTGTGTTTACAACACCTTATGTCATACGCAATGTTTCCGAGTCTGGGCTTCTGGATCTTGTTGACAAGATGATTCCGAAAATGACCAGACGAGGATATCCTGCAGAGTATGATGCATTTATGAAGTGGGGTCCCATGCTCAAGTACTGGAACGAGTATCTTATGATGGGGTATAGCAATTTTGAGCATGATGTCGTTTATCTGACGGGGTACCCTGCAGCTGACCCCAAAGCAGAATATAACAGTGTGGAGGATATGAATTCCCGGCAATACCAGAGTAGGGATTCGATGGACTGGTTAAGCGGAGCAATGTCTGGAACATCTAAACCGGCAACCAAGAAAGTTGTTCAGCTTGCTGATAAAAAGAAAAAGCGAAAACAAGCGAAGCAGGCAAGAAAGAGAAGTAAAAGCAAATGACAGATGATTAGTGCACCATGGTTTTGTTTTGAGCGATTATCAGAAGAATTTTTTTGAGGTTCCCATCCCACCGCCATATTTTAAAGCCCTGGCGACATCTGTCGTTAGGGTTTTTCTGTTTTTGGATTAGAGTGACCAGCCGCTCTATTATTCAGTGCGTTTTAGTGGCTTTGTGAGCTGCTCCTATCTCCTGATACTCTCTTCCTATGCCTGTAATACCAATCGCAATAATTAGTTATTCTATTGCGTTGCCTTTTCAGCCGGTTATTCTGCGTTGGCATTCGTCGCCATAGCTACTATCCATAGGGCATAAAGGCTATGGCTCCTCAAGAAGCTAATTATTTTGATTGGTATAAGAATACATAGATGTATAAATGTCCATAAGGTTAGTTCTGTAGAAAAAATTCTATTATTCGGAGAGCTGAAAGTGATTTATTCAAAATGCTCCAGTTTGTCTGCAGCTATGGTGGTCCTCAGGTAGGTCAGGCTAATAGCTATTACCACATTGCCGAAAAGACTGATAGAAAGACAAAGCAATTTGGAAAGCTATTATGCCAAGGAGAATGACTCATACCGGGCAGGGAACGCATCAGACTTTAAAAAATATGTCGTATGAGAAAACGCTGGTTAGCTGGTTGATGATGGATGGCTGGCAGGTCTTTTTGCCGGTGCTGGATAATGGGCACTGCACCGATATCCTTATTTCTGATGGGCCACACTTCTATCGAATTCAGGTTAAAACCATAGAGAATAACAGCAGTCAGGTTGTGCATAATCAATGGCTGGATAAGAACGTTGATGTAGTCGTTTATTTCGCTAGAACATCAAACTGGGGTGTTATTGCACCCGCTTTTACAGAGAAAAAGCGCTCACTGGATCATCCGAAACATAGAAAGTTCATTCAGAGCCGAAAGGGTTTTTTAAGAGAGTTTCACCAGTTTTAATTAGAAAAAAGGGCAGTTGTTATAACTAACAACTGCCCTTTGGTGAAAGAGTGTTTCAGGCGGCCTGTGCAGGCTTAATGGCCTGCTTTTTCAGGCGGATCATATCATTAAGAATTTCACCGGCTTCTTTCACAAAGGCGTCGGCTTCTTTCTTCTGGTCTTTTTTGTCCTTCTTATTCAGGGCTGCCTGTTCAGCTTCTTCAAGCTCATCAAGATTGTTGAGCAACTCTTCTCCTTTGGCTTTTCTCAAACGGTTTTCGATAGCAAGGCGCTGGCTGCGCATGGACTGAACTTCCAGCCGACGTTTCTCTTCATTCAGTGAAACTTTTGTCTTGTTCTCATAGCGGGTGAGATAATCTTTCATTTCATTCAGGTAAACGAAATCCGGATTGTTTCGGGTGCGCTGTTGATGCTTTTTCTCCAGTTTAGGGAAGTATGCATTCAGATCGCCGTAGCGCTGGAATTTTACCGGATTGATGGTGTCCCAGGGCAAGGCGTCTGGCAGTTTGTTCTCGCCGATATCCCGCGCTTCATACAGTGATGGATAACTGATGTCCGGCAGTACACCCTGGTTCTGGGTGCTTTGACCCGATACCCGGTAGAATTTCGCCAGAGTCAGCTTCAGTTGCCCGTGGTTGAGTGGCTGAATGCTCTGTACGGTGCCTTTTCCGTAAGTCTGGCTGCCGATCACAATGCCGCGGCCATAATCCTGAATGGCTCCGGCAAAGATTTCTGACGCGGAAGCGCTGAGTCGATCCACCATGACGGCCATTGGTCCGTCGTATACTTGTCTGGGATCAGGATCTTCCTGCTTGTCCATTCTGCCACGGCTGTCACGCACTACCACCGTTGGACCCTTGCCAATAAACAAACCAGTCAGTTCGTTGGCTTCCTGTAACGAGCCACCACCGTTGGCACGCAGGTCGATAACCAGACCGTCGATGTTTTGCTTCTTCAGATCTTCAATCAGCTTGCGTACATCTCTGGTTGTGCTTTTGTAATTGGGGTCACCGGCCTGTGCTGCACGGAAGTCAATGTAAAAGGTTGGAATTTCAATCACACCGAGTTTGCGGGTGACGCCTTTGTCTTTGACTTCAATAATTTTGCTGCTGGCGTCCTGTTCTTCCAGTTTCACCTTATCGCGAACAATGTCGTAAATCCGGGTGGTCTGGCTCTGGCTGGCACCGGGAATGACTTCCAGACGTACCAGTGTTTTCTTTTTACCGCGAATCAGCTTCACAACGTCGTCCAGTCGCATGCCTACCACGTCTTCAAGCTGACCTTTGCCCTGAGCTACGCTGACGATTTTATCACCAGGTTTTAATTGCCCTGCCAGATCGGCCGGTCCGCCCGGTACTATGCTAACCACCTTGGTGTATTCGTCTTCTGACTGCAGAACAGCGCCAATGCCTTCTAGCGACAGGCTCATATTAATGTCAAAGTTTTCTGCGGTCTGGGGTGAAAAGTATTGGGTGTGTGGGTCGAAAATGCTGGTGAAAGCATTGATGTAAGTCTGGAATGCGTCTTCGCTTTTGCTCTGGTGCAGGCGGCGAAGCAGGTTGGTGTTGCGGCGCTTGAGCTGCTCGATCACTTCATCGTCGGTACGATTGCTGAGTTTGAGAGACAGAATGCTGTCTTTTAGCTGTTGATCCCACAGTTCACGCTGGGCTTTCTCATCGGTTAACCAGGGCGAGTCTTTGCGATCCACCACCAGTTCGGCATCGGTTTTCAGATTGATGCTGCCAATGCCTTTATCTACCCTTGTCAGAAGGTAACGTGCCCGGTCACCAGCGCGTTCACGGTAACGGTTAAACATTTCAAAAGCAGGCTTCAGGTCGCCGCTTTTAAGCGAACTGGCCAGTTTCTCGCGATAGCGTTGGAACTCATCAATGTCTTTTTGCAGAAAGAAACTGCGATTAGGATCGAGTCGATCAAGATAGCGTTGAAACACCTTGTCGGCGTTTTCCTGATCAACAGGTAGTTTGCGATAGTGATTTCTGGACAGAAGCTGTACGACATTCACACTGGCAATGGCCTGCTGCAGTGTCGGGGAAAGGTCTTCCAGTTCCCGTTCCAGATTCTGGTCAGCAGCAAAAACCGGGCTGGTGGCCAGACAGATGGCTGTGAACAGTGCAATGAAAACCGATGTGTATTTCCTTGCAAGTTGCAGGGTCGGTATCATGGATTATGAAGCTCCGTGTCGTATTGTCGGTATCAAACAGCTCCGGGCGCTGATTTCCTGAGATGCAAACAGCATAAATAACGCCTTGGCTATACACTTTGAATCAGTAAGCATTGGCAGATGGTTTGTCATCTTTGTCGTTCTCATCCGATAGCAGACTGCTCATCAATGACTGATTCATGGGACATAAGTCCTAATAATTTCATGTCGGCTAATCAGCGTAACCGCTGAGTGCTTAAAACATACAACAGCCCGAAAGACCTTGCAGGCAGATGACGAGTCCTTCTGCTTATTTTTCGACATTGACAGACTGAAGCACTAAGTAAACAGTCATAGACCGCTTACAGAAACAGAATACAGGTATGCCATAGGAGTGGGCAACTTGCTTTCGTAAGAACTTGGTAAGGAATGCAGGAAGGGTGCTTTAACGTGACAGGGAAAGACGTCTGCCTTCCCCTATCCAGCTGTAAATTCAGTTATACCCGCGAACAAAACAGGTAGAGTCATCCTGTCGCGCAGCGGGAATGCTCGACGAGGCTTTCAGCAGCGGTTTCAGCTTGTTGTACTGGTCTCCTTTGTCACCCTGAATCGTGGTGGACAGAGCGTTTTTAGGATGATGCTGAGCCGGGATTCTATGCTGGTATTTCATAATCAGTTCCGCTGTTTGCACTTTCGTTTGATTTACTGTGCATTTTCTAGGTTAACAGGCTCATCTGGCTTCGGAACTCTGGATTTGTACTTAATCTGCGACTGTTGATTATGTTCTGCAAGACAATGTAATTGGCGTGTTCGTTTTGTAACCGGATGCAATCCGGTGCCAGCTTGAAAGCAGCAACTGCACCGGGTTGTAACAAATCAGATTTGATCTTTCGCAAAAAAGCGTTGTAACACCTGATTCAACTGGAAGGCATCGCGGGTTCCGGCGGTCTCCCTGATGGAATGCATGCCAAAAGTGGGAAGACCTATATCCAGTGTCCGAATCCCCAGCTCTCCGGCAGTCAGAGGGCCAATGGTACTGCCACAGGCGAGATCGGTTCGGGTGACGAAGTACTGATAGTCGGCACCGGCTTCGCGACACAGCAAACCAAACAGGGCGCAGGTCTCATCGTTGGAAGCGTAACGCTGGTTGGCGTTAATTTTCAGAACGGCACCTTTGTTCAGCAGCGGTTGATGGTTGCCTTCATGACGGTCAGCGTAGTTAGGGTGAACACCATGGGCATTATCCGCCGAGATAATCATGGATCGGGCAATGGCCTGAGCCAGAGCTTCAGTGGAACCTGCTACCCGGTGCAGAATGGTTTTCAGCATAGGACCC
Organism: Endozoicomonas montiporae CL-33; assembly: GCF_001583435.1. NCBI lineage: Bacteria > Pseudomonadati > Pseudomonadota > Gammaproteobacteria > Oceanospirillales > Endozoicomonadaceae > Endozoicomonas > Endozoicomonas montiporae. The sequence goes on from NZ_CP013251.1 coordinate 1,905,059, forward strand.
TGAGCGCCGGTTGCAGACTGGCTGCCGCACTCTTCATGATCATTACACACCAGCACCATAGGAGCGGAGCTATTATCAAGTGCTTCAATCATGGCGGTCATGCCAACGTAGCAGCTGAGCAGATTATCCAGCGACTGACTGACAATAAACTCGTCTTTCAAACCAATGATGGCAGCGCCCTGTGTGTCGTAGAAACTCAGGTCATACTCCAGTACTTCCGTAACGTCAGTGACACCTTCTTCTGCTAACTGTTCTTTTAACAGGGCGCGGAAGTCGGCTTTTTCGTCTTTGCCCAGCTGGCACAGTATGGGTGGAATATCCGTCTGCGGATTAACACTGCGCTTTTTGTTGGCTTCCCGATCAAGGTGGATGGCCAGGCTGGGTATATAAGCGACGGCTTTACGGTAATTAATCAGGCTGGATTTCAGTTCACCGGCAGTATCAATATAAAAAACGCGTCCGGCTATGGACAGGTCGCGGTCAAACCATGGGTTTAACAACGCTCCGCCGTAAACTTCAACCGCCAGTTGCAGGTATTGGTGTTTGTGCAATTCAGGTTGAGGTTTGACTTTCAGACAGGGAAAATCGGTGTGCCCGCCCACCATACGAAAGCCTTGCTGGTGGTTGCCATTGGTAAAAGCAACAATGGATGAGTCGTTACGAGTCACATAATAACGACCATTGTCTTTCAGTTGCCAGGCTTGCGATTCGTTCAGTTGCACAAAGCCGTGCTGCTCCAGCTTGGCAACCATGTTTTTAACGGCGTGGTAAGGGGTGGGGGACTCCCGCAAGAACTCGACCAGATTCTGGTTAAAGTTCTGCTGGAGAGAGGGTGTTTGACTCATAGAGACTCCTGATATCAGCTGGTGTGCCAGCGAACTTGTTATTATTCATGAAAATATTACTGCTGTCTGCCTACGATGCCATGAGCCATCGTTATTGGCGCAAAGGACTGGTTGAAGCATTTCCTCAATTTAACTGGACAGTGTTAACACTGCCAGCCCGTTACTTCAGCTGGCGACTGCGTGGCAATAGTCTGAGTTGGGCATTTGGACAACGGGAGGTGCTGGAGCAGAGCTATGATTTGCTGATCTGTACGTCAATGACTGACCTGTCTGCCTTAAAAGGAATGGTGCCCGGCCTGGCGAAAGTACCAACGCTCTGTTACTACCATGAAAACCAGTTTGCCTATCCTCAGTCCGACGATCAGCAGGCTAATGTTGAACCGTTAATGTTGAATCTTTACACGGCGCTGGCAGCTGATCGGGTGTTGTTTAATACGACTTATAACCGGGATACTTTTTTTAAAGGTGCTGAACGGTTGCTGAAGAAACTGCCTGATCATGTGCCGTTATCGGTTATTGATCGATTGCGGCAGAGGTCTGCGGTTTTGCCTGTGCCTCTGCCAGATACAGTCTTCCCGCGCTGCGGCTCTCATCGTAAGGCTGTTAGCAAACCGGTGCGTATTGTCTGGGCTGCACGATGGGAGTATGACAAGGGTGGTGACCGGTTACTGGCGGTGCTGCAGGAACTTGAACGGCGTCAGCTGGATTTCAGGCTGTGTATTCTCGGGCAACGATTCAGAAATACGCCCATGGAATTCGATCTTATCGGGCAAGTGTTCAGTCACCGTCTTGATCAATTTGGTTACGCCAGTAGCAGGGAAGACTATCTGCATTGGCTGCGTCAGTCGGATATCGTTCTTTCGACGGCTATTCATGAATTTCAGGGTGTTTCCATTCTTGAAGCCGTAACCAGCGGTTGTGTTCCGGTGCTGCCCGATCGGGAAGTGTATCCGGAACTGTTTGATTCGCAGTATATCTATCCGGACTGCGGCGATGATGTGTTGGCTGAGGCCGTTGCAGCTGCTGATGTGATTGAACGACACATGCAGCTGATTGGCAGTGAAAGCGCTCAGCCGCCCAGTGTTGATCACTATCGCTGGTCAAATCTCAGACACGATTATTTGGAGCAAATGCTTCAGGTTGTGAACAGCTTCTAAAGCAGAAAGTACTCTTTAATGCCTGCCAGTACATTGGCAACGGCGACAGAGGTCAGAATCAAGCCCATGACCCGGCTGATGATGCTGGCACCGCTGTCGCCTATAAATCGATGGACCTTACTGGCTCCGAGCATCAGCAACAAGGTAATAAACAACACCGATATCATAATTGCGGTGGTTTGTGCCTGTTCCAGCACGCTGTAGTGGTGGTTTTCTGTGAGCAGAACCGCGGCCAGCATGGCTCCCGGACTGGCGATGGACGGCACTGCCAGAGGGAAGATGGCTTTTTCTGTGGCAGAGGTTGCCATTTTGACTTCTTCTTCCGGCTTGCTTTCACCAAAGATCATGGACAGGGCAAAAATAAACAGGACAATCCCGCCAGCAATCTGAAAAGCCGAAAGAGGGATGTTAATGATTTTCAGAATGACTTCACCCGCCATTACAAAAAAGATCAGAATCGATCCGGAAGCCAGTGCTGCTCTTACAGCAATTTTTCTTTTCAGCGATTCGTCATACCGACTGGTGACCGCTATAAAAACCGGTACAGTACCAATGGGGTCAATGACAGCAAAAAAGAAAATAAAGGTGGCTAAAAGATCGATCATGAATACCTCTTACGGCAATGGCAAACAGTACGAGTGGTTGCAATGAAGAATAAACAACCGGGAACCGATTATGTTGGGGAAGGTGCTGATTTTTCAAGGTTGGTGGGCGTGGTCAGATTTCACAGCTTGTGCATGAAGGGCAGGGGCTGTACTGAAGTGCACAGCCCCTGACAGATTCTTCAGGCTGCCGCCTGTTGAGCAATCTGTTCTTCCAGTTGGTGACTGACGAACTCAGGAGACTGGGTCTTCTGAGCCAATAGGGCATACATTGACGGTACTACGAAGATGGTAAGCAGGCTGGAAACCAGTACACCAAAGAAAACGATAATACCAATGGCATAACGGGATTCTGAGCCAGCACCACTGGCCAACAGCAGGGGGACAGAACCCGCAACGGTGGTGAATGCGGTCATCAGAATCGGGCGTAAACGCTGCCTGGCCGCCTGAATAACGGCTTGCTCAAATGCCAGACCCTGGTCGCGTAACTGATTGGCAAACTCAACAATAAGAATACCGTTCTTCGTTGCCAGACCGATCAGCATAATCAGTGCCAGCTGGCTGTAGATATTCAGGCTTTCACCGGTCAGAAGCAATCCGCCCAAAGCGCCGGCAATACCCAGAGGTACGGTCAGCATAACCACCAACGGGTGCACAAAGCTTTCAAACTGTGCCGCCAGTACCAGGAAAACAATGATCAGAGCCAGTGCAAAAACATAGGCAATGGAACTCTGGTTGCTGCGGTACTCCAGTGATTCGCCTTTGTAATTGATAATGGCCTCGGCGGGCAGGTTATCAACCACCAGCTGATCCAGATAATCCAGAGCTTCACCCAGAGAGTAACCGTCCTGCAGACTGGCAGACAGGGTGATGGCACGGTTGCGATTATAGTGACGCAGTCGTGCAGATTTGCCGACTTCACGAATGCTTACCAGGTTATCAAGGCGAATAAATTGTCCGGAAGTGGCAGATCGAACATAGAGTTGTGACAGGTCATCTGCCGATAAAAACTGTTCTTCAATGCCCCGGACAAACACATCGTACTCTTCACCGCGTTCCATAAAGGTGGTGATGTTTTTGCCGCCCAACATGATTTCCAGCGTGTTGCCGATTTCTTCAGCTGATACGCCTAATTGCTGGGCTCTTTCCCGATCGATAGATACTTCCATCTGTGGCTGGTTCTGGTTGAAATCCACATCCAGATCCGACAGGCCGGGGTTTTCTTTTGCCAGTTCCATCAGCAGGTCGGTCCACTCAACCAGCTGATCAAATGATCCGCCGCCGATAACAAACTGCACCGGATTGCTGGAGCCCCCCATAAAAGAGCGAACAATCGGGAATGCCTGAACGTGAGGAATCTGTGCAAACTCTTCACGAATCATATCGGAAAATTCAAACACACTGATGCCCCGCTCGCTCCAGTCTTTGAAGCCGAGAATCATGATGCCCGAGTTGTCGCCCATCGCACCCCAGCCGGGGGTTTGCAGGTAGGAGTAATCAATGGCGCCATCGCCGATTTTCGGCAGCAGTACGGCCTCGATCTCTTCGGCGGCTTCTTTCATGGCTGGATAGCTGGAGCCTTCCGGACCTCGAATGATCACAAACATGCTGCCGCGATCTTCTCTGGGCATAAAGGCTTTCGGCACCATGTTGTAGAGAACGACAGAGGAGGCAACCGAAGCAATCAGGATAGTCAGCCCCAGCAGTTTACGACGAACAAACACGGTCACCAGACGTTCATAGCCGTTTTCCAGTTTATTCAACTGACGTTCGGTGAACTGGTTCAGGCGAGAAGGTTTGGTGTTCAGTTTCAGGAACCTGGAGCCCATCATCGGTGACAGGGTCAGTGCCACAAGGCTTGAAAAGCAGACGCTGCCTGCCAGTGTCAGAGCGTATTCACGGAACAGAATGCCGACCATGCCGCCCATAAAGACGACAGGCACAAACACCATTACCAGTACCACAGTGGTGGCAACGACCGCAAAACCCACTTCGCGGGCACCATGCCATGCGGCGAACAGAGATGGTTTGCCCATTTCCAGGTGCCGATGGATATTTTCCAGCACAACAATAGCGTCATCGACCACAAGACCAATCGCCAGAACCAGAGCCAGCAGGGTCAGGATGTTGATGGAAAAGCCCATGACCCAGATAACGGCAAACGCGGCGATGAGTGAAACCGGCACTGTAACCGCTGGAATCAGCGTCGCGCGGGCATTACCCAGAAAGATATACAGCACCAGAATAACAAGTGCGATAGTAATCGCCAGTGTCGTGTATACTTCGTCAATCGCGCCCTGGATAAAGATAGAGGAATCGTGGGTTGTGCCCAGTGTTGTGCCTTCTGGCAGGAAGGGTTCGAAAGCCGCCATTTCACGCTTAACGTTGTTAATGACCTCCAGTGGATTGGCGTTTGAAATGGGCACAATACCAATGGTCACCACGTTTTTGCCGTCCACTTTCGAAAGGCTTTCTTCTACTTTGGGGCCGGTGCCAATAGTGGCAATGTCTTCCAGATAAACCGTTGATGTGCCGCTCTGACGGATCACCAGACGGCGGAACGCTTCAGCGTCGTCATACTCACGCAATACTCTCACCGGTATAGAACGCTGGTCGCCTTTAACGGTACCTGCTGGCAATTCAATATTATTGCGGCGCAGGGCGCTTTGCACATCGGTGGCTGTCAGTTGTCGTGCAGCCATGGCAATAGGGTCAAGATCGATACGCATGACATACTGACGACCGCCGTATATGTCGGCAGAGCTGACGCCATCCACCAGACTCAGCCGGTCCTGCAGGGTTCGTTCCGCATAATCGGTGAGCTCTACTGGCGACAGGGTTTCGCTTTGCAGGGTAACGTTCAGAACGGATTCGCCGGTACCGCTGTTTTTCCAGACAATGGGTGATTCCGCCTCGTCGGGCAGTCGCCAGCTGGCACGGGACATGGCTTCCCGTACGTCGTTGGCAGCGACTTCCATATCGGTTTCAGTGGAAAATTCAACGGTGATTCGTGAAACGCCGTGCATGCTCTGGCTTTCAATGGAACGAATGCCGTCGATCCCTCCCAGGCGGTCTTCAAGCACATTGGTGATCTTGGACTCGACGACATCTGCTGATGCCCCGGTATAGCTTGTGTGAACCGATACCCTGGGCGTTGTGATATCCGGCAGCTCTCGTATAGGCAGCAGAGTGAAGGCAACGATACCAAAGGTGATCAGCAACAGGCTGACCACAGTGGCGAACACGGGTCGTTTAACAGACAGATCAGACAGTATCATGAACGGACGTCCTCAGCAGGCTCGCCGGTCTCTGCGACTTCTGTGCTCAGAACTCTTACCGGACGACCTGCCGTGACTTTTACGACGCCCTGATCAACAATGCTGTCACCTTCCTGCAGGCCGCTGGTGACCGTTATTTTGCTCTCAAGAATAATGCCGGTTTCAATAAACCGTTGTTGTGGAATGCCTTCTTCGTCCAGAAGGTAAACGTATTGGTCGTTGCCATCAAACAGAACACTTCGAGCCGGAATCACCAGGGAGTCCTGTGTGGGTCGGGCGACGTTCAATCGCATCAGCATACCCGGGCGTAGTCGTACATCTTCATTTTGCAGTGTGGCTCGTGCCGAAAATGTCAGATTGAGTGGGTCGATTCGTGGATTAATGGAGTCGATTTCACCACTGAACTGAATGCCGGGCCATGCATCGGTGGTGGCATTAATCAAAGTGCCGGTGGCGATCTCGCTGAAGGTATTTTCGGGCAGGTCAAAGTACAGTTTCATACTGGACAGGTCATCCAGTGTAGTGATGTTCTGCCCGGCACTGATCATGGCTCCGGTGCTCAGCTCGCTAAAACCCAGAACCCCGTCAAAGGGTGCTGTGAGTGTGTAGTTCTCCAGGTTGGCGGTCTGGGATTCCAGATTAGCCCTGGCGCGCTCTACCCGGGCTTCCTGGGCTGCCAACTCATCCTGAGAGACTGCGCGCTTCTCAAACAGTCTGATCATGTAATCCAGCTGGCGATCTTCATCCTTGAGGTTGATTTCTGCTTCCTGAACCCGGGCGGCCTGCTCTTTATGATCCAGAGTCAGTAATACATCACCCTGTTCAACGGCGATGCCATCGTCAAACTTCAAAGCCGTGACCCGGCCTCCGGTTTGCGAGGCAAGGTCGATGGACTGGTTGGCTCTTAATGTGCCCAGAGAGTGGAGGTTGCGCTCAATGGGTTGGATGACCACCGAAATGCTGGTCACACTGGGAATCGGGCCGGATGCACTTCTGGCATGGGCTTTGATCGGCATGGTAAAGGCGAGCACTGTCGCCAGCGTCGAGACTGCAATAGTTTTAGCGGGTTTGAACATGTTGTACGGCAGAGGCTGTGTGTGGCTTATTTTTCATAAAACATTGTGCAGAGTGTTACGGGCGTAGCCCCAAGGCTGCATGCGAACTGCCGCAAAGTGTAACTTTTGCGGCGTTAGGAGGTACATTGCGGATTGTAAAGGTCTGCAAGATTAATGCCTGTGGATGACCCTTATGTGTCAGGTAGTTGTACGTTGACTTCCAGTATGGAGTAGTCGCCTTCGCGATCCAGTTTGATGGAAATGTCATCCTCACTGACTGAAATATACTTGCGCACAACGTCCAGAATATCTTTCTGCATGGCTGGCAGGACATTCTTGGAGGAACGGCTCATGCGTTCATGGGCGACAATAATTTGTAAACGTTCCTTAGCTGTCGCTGCACTGTTGTCTTCTTTATTGCTACGGAAAAGCTGAAGCAAGCTCATGTATTAACCCCCGAACATCCTTTGTAAAAAGCCTTTTTTCGGTGCTTCAAGGAAGCGGTGAGGGATATCTGTACCAAGGAAACGCTCGGTCATATCTTTGTAAGCCTGACCTGCGTCACTGTCCTGCTGGTGAATGACCGGAATGCCCTGGTTAGAAGCTTTCAGTACAGTCAATGACTCCGGAATAACCCCCAGCAAAGGAATGGCCAGAATGTCTTTGACATCTTCCACGTTCAGCATTTCACCGCGCTCTACCCGCTCCGGGTTGTAGCGGGTCAGTAGCAGCCGCTCTTTTACAGGCTCCATATTTTGCTCCGCCCGACGGGAACGGCTTTGCAAAATACCAAGGATGCGGTCAGAGTCTCTGACAGACGACACCTCAGGGTTGGTGGTAATAATGGCTTCATCAGCAAAGTAGAGTGCCATCAGGGCGCCGTGTTCAATACCGGCGGGGGAATCGCACACGATGTATTCAAAGTCTTTGGCCAGTTCTTCCAGCACTGCCTGTACTCCGTCTCTGGTTAATGCTTCCTTGTCACGTGTCTGGGAAGCAGGAAGGACGGCAAGGTTCTCTGAGCGTTTGTCTCGAATCAGAGCCTGATGCAGTGCTGCTTCGCCATTGATGACATTCACCAGATCGTAGACAACGCGTCGTTCGCATCCCATGACCAGATCCAGATTTCTGAGACCTACATCAAAATCAATAACGACGGTGCGATGCCCTTGTAAAGCCAGGCCGGTGGCGAATGAGGCGCTGGTCGTTGTTTTACCAACACCTCCTTTTCCTGAGGTAACAACGATGATACGGGCCAAGTTAAACTTCCTGAATACTTGATTAACTGGAGGCCCCAGTATTTATGAAAGAGCAGTTATGTGCAAGTGATCGTTATCAAGGAATATTTGTGCGTTCTGTCCCCAGCGATGACTCCATACGCTGCTTTGATCCTGACTGGTCAATTTGTACTGCCCGCTGATGGATACCAGCTCGGCTTCAAACTGGTTACAGAATATCCTGGCTTTTTTGTCGCCGTTAACCCCGGCAAGGGCTCGTCCCCGGAACGAGCCGTATATATGAATATGGCCGCCAGCCAGAAGTTCTGCGCCTTCGCTGACCTGGCCAAGGACAATAAGATCGCCTTCCGAGTAGAGCTGCTGCCCTGAACGTACCGGACGACTGATAATAGTGGCCTCTGGTCGTACAGGTTCCTGCCGGTTCTTTTCTACTGGAATCTTTGCGTCGGGTTGACTGAGCATTACGACATTGCTGTTTTGAGGATTGCTATGCCTTTTCTGCTTCTGGTGCGGAAGCCAGGCGACACCAGCCAGTTGTGCAGTTTTTTTATGATGCTCGGTACCTCCGCGAAGCGCAACAAGGATCATTCCGGTATGGTGCAGCAGGTGTCGTATGCTCACCAGATTCAGATCTTCACTGTCGTCTGATAGCTTGTCAAGATCCAGAACGACAGGTGTCTGATGAAAAAAGTGAGGCGCCTTGCTGGTCATGCCTTCCAGCTGTTGCTTCAAGCGTCGGTGGCTGGTGGTATGCAGTTCAAGGGTTGTCAGTGTGTAGAGACTGCCTTTGAGTTGAAAGGCGGGCGGACTTTTGGAATTAACAACAGAGGCCATAACAGCAATATCCATTCTCTCAAGCCTGATATTTTGCTGAGAGTAATAGGCTGGGTATCAAATCACAAGTATTTTGTACAAGGCTGTTGTGATTGCTTTCTTTTGAAATAGTTGGCTGTGAGAAGTGACAAGTCACTGGTTTTCGCTTATTAATGACTCTGCTTGTTGAATTTACTTGCTCAAGACAGTTGTTCAGGGTTTATGTCGAAAAAAATTACAAATACAACAGAAGCCGACCGGTTTTACTGGTCTTTTCTCCTCCCGAGGTACTGGTTGATCTGGCTGGGTTTGGGGTTGACCGTACTTCCGTCATTGTTACCTTATCGGGTGCTGGTTCGTTTTGGCGAATGGATTGGCAGGCGTTTGTATCATCGCGGTGGCAAGCGAGTGGATATTGCCAGGGTGAATCTGGAAAAATGTTTCCCGGAAAAGACGGCTGAGGAACGCGAGGCATTACTGCAGGCTAATTTTGAATCGGTGGGGATCGGTTTGATGGAAGTGGTCATGGCCTGGTGGTGGCCAAAATCAAGGCTGGAAAAGCTGGTGCGCTTTAAAGGATTGGAACACCTTGAGGGAGCGCAGGGGAAATTACTGCTGATTCTGCATTTTACCACCATCGAAATTACAGGCGCGTTTATCGCCCTGCGTCATAGTCTTGACGCCACCTATCGGGAACACAAAAATCCGGTGTTTGAGTACATGCAGAGGAAGCAGCGTCAACGTTATGACCGTCAGAGTCGTTTATTGGGCAGAAGGGATGTGCGGGGAATGCTCCGGTCATTGCGTGGCGGGCGCACGGTCTGGTATTCGCCGGATCAGGATTATGGCCCGAAGCAAAGTGTGTTTGCCTCTTTTTTTGGGGTGCAGGCGGCTACTGTAACGGGGACGTCGAGGATGGCGAAAATGGGCAGAGCGCAGGTGGTTCCTATGGTATTGAAGCGCTTGCCGGGTGCCAGTGGCTATGAGCTGGAAGTGTTTGAAGGATGGGCTGATTTTCCTGAAGGCGATGATCAGAGGGATGCTGAAAGGGTCAATCGTTACATAGAAAACCAGGTAAAAAAACACCCGGAACAATATATGTGGCTGCACAGGCGATTTAAGACTCGCCCTGAAGGAGAGGCTGGTTTTTACAAAAAAGCCCGTTAGTCGTCTGTTTAGCCCTGCTGCACAAGCGGTCGTTGGAAGCTGTTTGCTATGGCCGGGCTGTCTTTCTACAGTTCTATATAGAAATATTCTCTATAAAGAAAGTCGATGTTGCGTGGTGTTATTCCTTTAAGCGGGGCTGGCCGGGCGCACAGACAGCAGGGAGGCTGATTGATGAGACCCTCACAAAGACCGGTTAAACCCAACTCTTCTGGTTATTTCACGGGCAGAAGTCAGGTTGGATCCAAGGGTGTTGATAACGATACATTGCTGTTTGGGCGCCAGCGTGAGAGTGAGGGGAAAGCTTTCCTTAATACACTCAGTCGTCTGGCCTTTATCATACGTCATCCCAAAATCTACCTGAGACAAAGAAAAGAAGATCGCCAGATAAGGCAGCAGGAGATTAATGATGGCAAGTTTCAGGATACCCGGAATATTACTGATCGCAAGATTACCAGAGATCACAAGCATATGCAGGCTGTCACCAGAAACATGCAATCCAGAATCAGCAAAGATCACAGAATCGGATATGACCCTCAGGCGGATGACATTCGAGAGCTGGAGCATGTGCAAAAAGTCAGGGTAGGCTTCTGGGATGATGTGCCTGGTTTGTCCAAGCCAAAGACGAAGAAACAGCGTGATAAGCTGGACCGGTTGAAGGCGGAATTTGACCGTGAACGTAAAGAGTTGAAAAAACGCAATGCCAGCGTAGCCAAGAATATAAAGGGCTTAAAGAACGATTCCGAAGAGATTAAAGATCTGGAAGACCGGATTGAAACACAGCGAAGCGCTCATAATGAAATTGTTGAATTGTTAATCCGGATGGATGACGATAAAACCGATGTTATCTATGACGACAACGGTGTTAAGAAAACCCGTGCAGAGTTGAATGAACAGCGTGTTCTGCTTAGGGATGAGGTCTCCAAAGACAGAGAAAGGTTGGCGAAACTTCGGGTAGATCGCTCTTACCTGACCGACCAGCAGCGAGAGAATGATGAGGTTATGGAGGCTGTTCATAACGATATGGTTGACTGGATGCAGTCCTCTGAGGAAGAGTATCAGCAGTTATTGGTTCTTCTGGAGAAGTTTCCAAGCTTGGTTGGCCGTATGGGTGGTAAGGATGTCGCAGCGAAAATGGCCAAGGGTGATCAGCTTAAACGCTTCAGGGTGGATGTTATCGGTGACTTGGAACAAAGATTTTTAAGTGCCAGAGGCAATGCAACTGTTGAAAAAAAGTTAGGTCGAAAAATTTATGTCGGGCGCATGGTGGCGATGCGCATGGGTGATATGATTCGTGGTACCGATACGCCCGAAGCTCTTCGGGAACAGGTGGAGAAGTACACTGGCAAAAAGCTTGAACTTCCGGTGGCCTCTGATAGAAAGGTGCCGCTGAGTCCTTTCAGTCCTTTTGCTTACAAGGCAACTAATGCAGATGATGATAATTGGGGCAAGGACGGCTGGGAGAATGGCTTTGATTTTCCTGATGGCGAGGATAGTGGCATTGAGGATACCGAGTCATTAGATGGACGCAACTCTCCAGCTCCTCCGCACTCTGTGGATCAGAAGCCTTCAGTAGATGACGATGATGAGCTTGATCTCAGATAAAACGTGGAATTATGCCCTTTTCCAAACGAGGAAAAGGGCATAAGCCATTTTGAATGCGAGAGTGTCAACCCGCAATCATCAATCGCAAACCATCCAGTCTCAGCATGGCATTCTGCAAACACTGATGCCCAATCGCTGCCTGATTCTTGAGATGTTCAATCTCTTCATCACGAACGTTAGGGTTAACCGCTTTCAGGGCCGCCAGACGTTTGATCTCTTCCGTCACCGCCGAGAGCAGGGCTGAACAGGCTTCCGACACAATTGGCTGAACAGCATCCTTGGCGTAACCTTCTGCACGTTCCAGCATTTTCAGAATGGGTTCGCGCTGCGCTTTAACCAGCTTTTTCGCCATGCCTTTTTTGATCGGCTGTAACTGAGAGTTCAACGTATCAAAGGCGACACGGGAGGCCAGATTGTTCATGCCCGGATCAATCAGACAACGAATTGGTGTGGCGGGCAGGTAGCGATCCAGCTGCAGGCGTCGATCACCACTGCTTTCCACCACATAGATGGCTTCCAGCAGCATGGTGCCGGGTTTCAGGGCTTTGTTTTTCAACAGCGCCACTGATGTGTTGCCCATATCGCTGGTGAGCAGCATTTCCATACTGTCGCTGACCATCGGGTGTTCCCAGGTCAGGAAGTGCATGTCTTCCCGGGAGAGCGCCATTTCGCGGTCAAAGGTCACGGTCATACCGTCAGCGGAAAGCATCGGGAATGAAGTCACCATGTGGCTGCCCGGACGAATCACCAGACAATGCCTGGAGTGGTCTTCCGACTCTACACCAAAGCCTTCGAACAGCTTTTCCATGTAACGCTTCAGCTGTCGTGGTTCTTCCTGCTCTTCAATGTCGTTGATCATGTCTTCATTGGAAGACAGTCCGCGGGAGTTGATTTCCAACAGGCGATCGCGACCATTGTGCAGATGCTCTTTGACCTCGGTATTCAGAGCCGCGGTTTCGCTGATCAGGGGTTCGATGTCTTCCAGCGTGGTGTTGCTTTCCGGCTGCAGCAGGGCTTGCAGTTGCTCACCATGCTTTTCAAACACCATACTGCCTGACGGGCAGGTATCGGCAAAAGCATCCAGACCTCTGTCGTACCAGTGGAACAGTAACTCCTGACTGGTGCCGGTGATGTAGGGCACATGAATCTTGATGGTTTCCGTCTGGCCAATTCGATCCAGACGACCAATGCGCTGTTCCAGCAGATCCGGATGGGATGGCAGATCAAACAGTACCAGATGATGAGCAAACTGGAAGTTACGACCTTCACTGCCAATCTCGGAACAGATCAGTACCTGAGCGCCGTACTCTTCATCGGCAAACCATGCGGCAGCCCGGTCACGCTCAACAATGCTCATGTTTTCATGGAAAACCCCAGCAGGAATGCCGGAAGTAATGCGCAGAGCGTCTTCCAGATCCAGTGCCGTGTTGGCATTGGCGCAGATCACCAGTACTTTCTGCTTCTTCAGCAGTTTCAGCAGGTTGATCAGCCAGTCAGTGCGTGGATCGACTTTCCACCATGGGTCCATATCTTCCACGGTGATGCGGGACTGGTAAGCCAGTTCCGGATAAAGACTGGAACGGGTCTCCGTCTCTTCTTCCAGGGCGATCTGGTACAGTTCCGGTAATGGCTGTGGATAACCCTGAACGACACGTCCCGGGAAGCCACCCACCGCAGCACGGGTGTTTCGGAACAGAATACGTCCGGTGCCATGACGATCCAGCAGGCTGCGCAGCAGTCGATCGCGGGAAGACGCTCTCAGCTCTTCATCACCCATATTGATGTTATCAATCAGGTTCTGGCAGTCAGCCCCCAGGAAGCTGATCAGATGCTTCTGAGCGGTTTCCGGCAGGCGATCATTTTCCAGTAGTTCCTGCACCGCTTCAGCCACAGGCTCGTAGGTCTTTTCTTCTTCCTGATAAGCTTCCAGATCGTGGAAACGATCAGGGTCCAGCAGGCGAAGGCGGGCAAAGTGGCTTTCAGGGCCCATTTGCTCCGGGGTGGCTGTCAGCAGCAACAGGCCGGGAATATGGCGCGAGAGTTGCTCGACAGTGCAGTACTCTGTGCTCGGGTTTTCTTCATCCCAGACCAGGTGATGGGCCTCATCGACCACCAACAGATCCCAGTCGGTCTGCATGGCCTGCTCAAAGCGTTCGGCATTGTTGCTGAGAAAATCCAGACTGCACAGAATCAGCTGTTCGGTATTGAACGGATTGTCGTCATCGGCGTTACGGCAGCGTTCTTCATCAAACAGGCTGAAGTGCAGATTGAAGCGGCGCAACATTTCGACCAGCCACTGATGTTGCAGGCTTTCCGGCACCAGAATCAGAATACGGCCAGCCCGCCCGGTGACCAGTTGCTGATGCAATATCAGACCGGCCTCAATGGTTTTACCCATGCCCACTTCGTCAGCCAGCATCACCCGTGGAGCGTGTCGGCCAGACACTTCCCGGGCAATATGCAGCTGATGCGGAATCAGGCTGGTGCGCGCGCCAACCAGTCCACGCAGAGGTGAACGCTTCAGCTTGTGGTTGTGCTGCAGGGTTTTGTAGCGCAGGGAAAAGTTGCTGTTCTGATCAATCTGACCAGCCAGCATGCGATCCTGCGGTTTGTTGAAACGAATAAAGTTGCCCAGACCGGATTCGGGCAACACAGCGGCCTGACCATCAGACGATCCGCCTGAGATCACACCTTCGTAAGTTAACAGGCCATTGCTTTCAATGGTGTCTGTTACCGTCATGATCCAGCCCTCGTGACTTTCTACTTTGTCACCAGGGTTGAACTGCACACGTGTTAATGGGCAATTGTTAACGGAATAAAGCCGGGTTTCACCGGTAGCGGGGAACAGTAGGGTGACCATCCGTCCGTCGAGGGTAAGCACAGTGCCTAAACCCTGTTCAGTTTCGGTGTCACTAATCCAACGTTGTCCAGGAACGAAGCTCGTCATGTCGTGACTACATACCTTGCCAGACAAAAAAGGGCGCTATATTAGCGGAATTACTTCTATAAGCAACCAGTACAAGTGCTAGATTTGCTGCCTTTTTACGTTTGAACGTTGTGCATGTGAACACGGTACCGGTGCGGAGAGCCTATGAATTATAGACAGAAACCGAAGCGGAGTGGATTCTGCTTCGGTGAGTGCGGAGTAAATCAGGTGGGTTACAGTGTCAGGCCGCTTCAGAATCCGGGTCTTTTTCGTCGGACGGCTTACCAATTTCAAGCACCAGGTCAGGCTTGCCCTTGAAGGCTTTGGACAGAATGTCCTTGTTGCGAGACAGTAACAGGCCGATATCTTCTGCCAGCTGTTCATCCATCGTAAAGTGATCTTCCAGCAGGGTGGTCAGATTGGCTGCCAGCTCCAGCATACGGTCATGTTCTTCAGCGGATTTTTTGTCTGTAAACATACTCCCGTCCCGATCAACTCGCCACATAGGGGTAATTGACATGGCCCTCTCCTGTTTGGCATAGGGGTTAGTAATATTCTATATACTGTATATAATTACAGTTATTTTGTCTAGGGTATAAGTCCAGAGCATAAAAAAACCGGAATGTTCCGGTTTTTTTATGCTTGTGAGTGAGCGTAGCTTTTACCGCAGTTCATCCAGATAGAAGGCAGCCCAGTAAAGTCCGCCTGGCCAGTAGTCGGCGTATGGATTTTTGTGGAACTTTTCGGCAACTTTTTTCAGTGCCTGATCAGGCTGATCAGATTCTTTTGCCTGTGCTCCATCTTCTGTTTTTCGGATCAGCATATCGGGCAGACTGGCGACTTCTGTCCACTGGTCATCGAACAGTTTTTCCCAACCCGCTGAATGCTGGTCACCGGCTTTTGGCAGAATATGCGCCACGACTTTAAGTGATATATCACTCTTGTAAGGGTATGAGTAAAAGACATTCCGGAAGATAGAAAAGTAGTCATTGTTCAACCACTCTTTTGCTCCTTTGCCTCTGACTTCCCTTGAACTGACGCGTTCGTACATGCTGTGCATGTTTGGGGCAAACTCATTGCGTTTGATCGGGTAGTTATACGTGCGGAAAATATGGAACAATGCCGCATTACCCTTCGGGTTGACCAGACGAGTCCCTCCGGATCGGACAAAGTGATTCACGATGTCAGGTGTCATGGTATACATATCGAGCCTGCCCTGTTCTTTTAACCGGTTGGTCATCAGCTCAAGGGGTTCGCTGGTGTAGTAGGGATGGTAAACAAATACCGGATTATTGTGATGAGTGTGCATGCCCAGGACGGGCTCATAGTGAACGTCTGTCTCGGCAGCAATAAAGGTTAAATCGCCCTTGATGCCTTTGCCGCCGGGGTCGGGCTCTCCGTTTTTATAGCCGAAGCGACCGTATTGAAGCCCGGTGTTGAAGGAAGGTTCGTTTGCGAGAAAAATTGAGCGTCCATCCGTTCCCAGCATGAACATTTCCAACGGAGTGGGTGCTTCGACGTAGTCAGGCGTTGCAACGCTTGCAAAGAGATAGGGCGTTTCATTTTCGCCGCGATAAACAACGGACAGGGCAATAATGGAGTAGCTTTTGTTAATGATTGAGGTCAGGGGTATGAAGAAATCTCTGGCATCATAAGGCAGTGTTTTACCCGTTCGGAGGTTGGCCTGCTCATAGTTATATTTCGCGTCCAGATAGTCTTCGGTCTGTTCTTTGACATTGCTGTCAATTCTGGCAAAGGAAGGGTGCTTTGCCAGTGCTTCCAGGTCCAGCCCAAAAACACGGTCTTCAATGCCGGCGTAGACGATATCGTTAACTTTGTTATAAGCCAGAGAAATACCGTGTTCGTGGTTATACTCCTGTTTCTCATCGAAGCCTTCGGTGAGAAAATCGGTAATGTCCAGATTAAGCTCCGGATACCGGTAGGCTTTTTTGGCACCATGACGATTAGGGTGTTTCAGAATAATGCGGGAGCGGTGGCAGGTGAAGAGCAGGCTTCCGTCATCCAGAACAATAAGGTTCTGGC
The DNA here is from genome assembly GCF_001583435.1 of Endozoicomonas montiporae CL-33. Lineage (NCBI taxonomy): Bacteria > Pseudomonadati > Pseudomonadota > Gammaproteobacteria > Oceanospirillales > Endozoicomonadaceae > Endozoicomonas > Endozoicomonas montiporae. The sequence continues at coordinate 1,921,785 of NZ_CP013251.1, forward strand.
TTTTTGGCAGGTTTGAGTTGCTTTCAGCAACGCTGAGAGGCATTTTGGTTTTTTCATGCACTCTCGGTTTCTGTGTCAGTTGGAAATTATACTCAACCGGACAGGTTTCTTCGTACTCTCCAGCCAGCTCCCAGGCATAACCATGACTGCCAGCCAGGCTTTCGGCAGGATTTGAGCCAAAGTGGTCAAGGTCGCTTAATCCCTTTCTTCCGACCAGTGGCAAGGAGCCGTCTTCAGGCTTGTCCATAGGCAGGCGAACGATGAGTTGTTTGTTATTTTTGCCGGTAGCCAGAGCGTGCAGATAGGCCTGACTTTCTGCAAGGAGTGACTGGCTAAACAGGAGAAATGTTGCACTGACAAGGAGTGATCTTGTTATTTGTGAGAAACGCATATAACCCTCTTTGCTACTGATTCGCAGACTAACTGTATGACCATACAGCCGAATATTAGTTCAGCAGAGGGTGGGAAGCGTAGATCAGGATTTATGGGTTCGCCTTTTGAGCGCCGGCTGGAACCCGGCGTTCATAAGGCAGAAAGGTTATGAAAAGCGGTTACGCTTGTGTGGGGAAGCTTTTTTGTGTGGGGATGGGCGTTTCTTGCCTTTGCCCTGGGCAGCCGTTTTGCCGCGAGGGCCTTTCAGGCCGGTGCGAGTGGTACGAGCCTGCTTGCGAACGGTTGGCAGTGGTGCCGGATCCAGTTTTACGTGGGCGGCCAGTGTATCGATAGCGTCTTTGTCCAGCTCTTCCCACTGACCCATACGCAGGTGGTCAGGGATGATGACGTTGGCAAAGCGCACACGTTTCAGGCGGCTGACGGTGAGTTCCTGGGACTCCCACAGACGACGGACTTCGCGGTTACGACCTTCCATAATGCAGACGTGGAACCAGCGGTTAATGCCTGCACCGCCGGAGTCAACGATATCGGTAAAGCGTGCCGGGCCGTCTTCCAGTTCAACGCCTTCAAACAGATTTTTCACTTTCTGTTCAGTGACATTACCCATGACGCGTACAGCGTATTCACGCTCGATTTCGTGGGAAGGGTGCATAAGGCGGCTGGCCAGCTCACCATCGGTGGTGAACAGGAGCAAACCGGAGGTATTCAGGTCGAGACGGCCAATGGCAATCCAGCGCTCACCGCTCAGCTTGGGCAGACGGTCAAACACGGTTGGGCGACCGTCCGGATCGGAGCGGCTGCAGATCTCGCCTTCAGGCTTGTTGTAGGCAATTACACGACGCACTTTGGATGCGTAGTTGTCGAGTTTTACCGGACGACCATCCACAGAGATTCGATCTTCTGCGGTAGCACGATCACCCAGAGAGGCCTTTTCACCGTTCACGGTGATACGACCTTCGCTGATCCAGCGTTCCATCTCACGGCGCGAGCCGATGCCAGCGCCCGCCAGGATTTTTTGCAGTTTTTCACCCTGGGGAGGCGTTGTTTCAGTAGTCATTGCTTTATACCAGGTGGCGATGCCACCTCATCATTGTCGAAAGGCGGGCAGTATAAATAAGGCAGACAGAAGATTCTATAGAGAATCTTCTGGGGTTTTGCGGGTGGATTCCGTACTGTCGCCAGAGTCTTCAACAGACTCCGTGTTACTGGATTCTTTCTCATCCGGCTCCAGCGACTCCACCTTCTGCTTTTTAATCAGGTCGTCAAAGTTATCAGGCAGATCGGCTTCCATTTCATCCAGCTCGGCGAACAGGGCTGCCGCGGACTGTTCTTCAACATCAATGACTTCATGAACTTCGCTGGCATCCACTGCTTCAGTCGTTTCTGCAGGCTCGACCTCCAGTGAACCCTGCTCGGGTGTTTCGGTCAGTTGTTTGGCCATCTTTTCAAGGTCACGAATTTCGGACAGCGGTGGCAGTTCATTGAGATTCTGAAGGTTGAAGTAATCCAGAAACTGCCGTGTGGTGGCAAACATGGCAGGACGTCCGGGTACGTCCCGGTGACCGACCACCCGAATCCACTCTCGCTCTTGCAGTGTGCGGACAATGTTGCTGCTGACACTGACGCCACGAATTTCTTCGATCTCGCCCCGGGTAATCGGCTGTCGATAGGCAATCAATGCCAGCGTTTCCAGCAGGGCCCGGGTGTAGCGTTGCGGCTTTTCTTCCCATAAGCGTCCAACCCAGGTCGCCAGCTCCTGCCGCACCTGAAAACGGTAGCCCGAGGCCACCTGTTTCAGCTCGAAACCACGGCCTTCACAGCTTTCCGACAGGGCAACCAGTGCTTCACGGAAGGCATTGGCGTCCGGGGCTTCTTCTTCCGGAAACAGTGCCATCATATGCTCCAGAGTCAGTGGCTTGTTGCTGGCCAGCAGGGCACCTTCCAGAATGCGTTGCAGTTGTTCGATTTCCATAAGTCGGTCTGTTCGTCAGTCAATTCTGGCCTTCACATGAATCGGGCCATAAGGTTCGTTTTGTATCAGTTCGATCAGGGATTCCTTGATCAGTTCCATCACTGCTATAAAGGTCACGACCACGCCCAGTCGTCCTTCATCCACCCTGAACAGGGCAACAAAGGGCGTAAAGCGGTCAGACGACAGTTGTGATAACACCTGACTCATACGCTCACGTGTAGACAGGGCTTCTTGTTCAATCTGATGGTTTTCGTACATATCTGCCCGGCGCAGTACTTCGCCCAGTGCCAGCATGACTTCTTTCAGGTCAACGTCAGGGTGAGGACGTTCCAGCTCCACATTGGGTGGTTCGGCACTGACAAGGTAGATGTTGCGATTCAGTCGTGGCAGTTCATCAATGTCTTCCGCTGCCTGCTTGAAGCGTTCGTACTCCTGCAGTCGGCGAATCAGCTCGGCTCTCGGATCTTCCTCTTCTTCCTCGTCATCACTGACTCTGGGCAGCAGCATTCGAGACTTGATTTCAGCCAGAGTGGCAGCCATCACCAGATATTCTGCCGCCAGCTCAAACTGGGAGGACTCCATCAGTTCCACGTACTCCATGTACTGTTGGGTAATGGTGTACACCTGTATATTGAGGATATCCATGTTGTTGCGTTTGATAAGGTACAACAACAGGTCAAGGGGGCCCTCGAAGGCATCCAGAAACACTTCCAGTGCTTCGGGTGGAATATAAAGGTCGTCAGGCAGCTTGGCCATGGGCTGTCCCATGACCAGAATGCGGTTTTCCAGTGCAGCATCGGATGCCTCGTTCAGGTCAAAGGCATCGGTTTGTGCCGGTGCTTGCTCTTCCGGCGTCGTGCTGTCTGGCATCTCATCGGCCACGGCTTCCGTCGTGGTCATCGGGCTATCACCTTGTCAGGCTCCTCTTATCGAACTGCTTGGTTTCGAACCACTTTGCATTGAAAATACCCTTTTCATCATCGACGAAAAGGGTACTGCTGGAATAAAGTGGGTTATTGGTCAGGATTAATTACTAATGTCATACATTGCTGATCAAGAATCAACCATCTGTTTGGCGATGGTCTATTTCAGCGCTGATCTTTTTCAACGCTGATCTTTTTCAACGATAGTCAATGCCAATGGCATCACGCACATCACGCAAAGTATCCTGAGCTTCATCCCTTGCCTGTTCACAACCTTCTGCAATGATGTTTTTTACGACATCCTGATTGCGTTCAAGTTCCATGGCTTCCATTCGGATTGGCTCCAGCTCGGCCTGACAGGCGTCAATCACCGGTTTTTTACAGTCAAGGCAACCAATGCCGGCATTGCGACAGCCTTCCTGAACCCAGTTCTGGCGTTCCTCATCCGAGTAAACCTTGTGTAGCTGCCAAACCGGACATTTTTCCGGTTCGCCAGGGTCGTTGCGGCGTTGACGTGCCGGGTCAGTGGGCATTTTGCGGATTTTGCTGGTAATGTCGTCCGGCTCTTCACGCAGGGTGATGGTGTTGCCGTAGGATTTCGACATTTTCTGTCCGTCCAGCCCCGGCATTCTTGCCTGTGGCGCCAGCAGTGCCTGTGGTTCCGGAAGGATGACCTTGCCGGTACCTTCGAGATAGCCAAACAGTCTTTCCTGATCGCCCAGAGTGATGTTGGATTGTTCTTTCAGCAACGCTCTGGCGGTTTCCAGTGCTTCGTCGTCACCTTTTTCCAGATAAGCCCGGCGCAGGTTGCGATACAGGGTGCCGGTCTTTTTACCCATCTTGCGAATAGCCGCTTCCGCGTTATCTTCAAAGCCGGGCTCCCGACCATAAAGATGGTTGAAACGTCGGGCGATTTCCCGGGTGATTTCAATATGGGCTTCCTGATCGGCACCGACCGGAACCAGTCCGGCACGATAGAGCAGAATGTCGGCACTTTGCAGCAGTGGGTAGCCAAGAAAACCGTGAGTAGAAAGATCCCGTTCGCGCAGTTTTTCCTGCTGATCCTTGTAGCTGGGCACCCGTTCGAGCCAGGACAGCGGGGTGATCATGGACAGCAACAGGTTCAGTTCGGCATGTTCGGGTACTTTGGACTGAATGAACAGGGTGGCAGATCCCGGGTTAACACCGGCTGCCAGCCAGTCAATGACCATTTCCCAGACGTTTTCTTCGATCGATGCAGGGTCTTCGTAATGAGTGGTCAGTGCGTGCCAGTCAGCAACAAAAAAGAAGCATTCGTACTCATGCTGAAGGGTCAGCCAGTTTTTCAACACACCATGATAATGGCCCAGATGCAGTCGGCCGGTGGGTCGCATCCCTGATAGTATGCGCGACTGGGAATCTACTGCGCTCAAGGGTCTCTCCTGTGGAATTCCTGATCCGTCAGGTTACGATAGATTAATGACAGGGAAAAGCACTTTTCCTGCAAAATGTGCTGCTAAGTACCCGGCCATATGGAATCGAATATTTCTGGCTTATTGGGCAGGTATCCTGCAAGGCGCAACGACGGGAGCATAGCAAGCTATGTGACCAGAGTTGCAACGCAGTCAGGGTGCCTGAGCAATGAGTCAGAAAATATGGTTTCATATGGTTGGGTACTTATGAACACAGCGATGCCGTTCATGTGGTGAACAGTCTGATATTACCTTTCCCTTCCCGCAGAATTTCCGGAGTGTCATTCAGCAGACTGACTACTGTGGTCGGGTCGCCATCCCGGTAACCACCATCAATGACCAGATCCAGCTGGCTTTCCAGCATTTGACGGATGTCGTAAGCATCGGTCATGGGTTGATCATCGGCCGGAAGCTGCAGGGTGGTACTCATAATGGGAGCATCAATCTCCGCCAGCAGTGCATCAACAATGGCGCACTCTGGCACCCTTATGCCAATGGTGCGACGTTTAGGATGCATCAACCGTCGGGGAACTTCTCTGGTGCCTTTGAGAATAAAGGTATACGGTCCGGGTGTGGCAGTTTTCAGGAGTCGGTACTGGCTGTTGTTGACCTGGGCATAGACCGCCAGTTCCGACAAATCCCGACAGACCAGTGTGAAGTTATGCTTGTCGTCCAGATGACGAATACTGCGAATTCGATCGACGGCTTTTTTTTCACCCATCAGGCAGCCCAGGGCGTAAGCCGAATCAGTGGGGTAGGCGATCACACCGCCATTACGCATGATCTCAACCGCCTGACGCACCAGCCGTGGTTGCGGGTTGTCAGGGTGAATCTGAAAAAATTGACTCATGGTGATCCAAATCATGGTCCCTTGCGCCTTGCATTGTGCTCGCGGGTAGATAAATGCAGGTGTCGGCAAGTTTCCGCTCAGGTGAAGTAAGGTTCGGCATCATACCATTGCATTGGGTGAGATCAACGATTTGAATCAAGTGTTTGTTTGAGCTGCAAAACCTGATGTTCAGACAGGTTTTGAATCTGATTGAGGGGCAGGTCTCCCAGCTTCAGGGATTCCATTCGCAGCCGTTGCAGTTCTATCACCCGATAACCTAAGGCTTTGCACATCCGACGGATTTGGCGGTTCATGCCCTGAGTCAGGGTGATCCGGAATTCATTGTCAGATTGTCGTTTAACCCGACAGGGTCGGGTGATGATCAGTTTGTTACCGGCGTTATAGGTGACACCGGCGGACATTTTTTCCAGAAAGGCGTCAGTTACAGGCTTGTCCACCGCAACCCGGTATTCTTTCTCATGAACATAATCCGGGTGTAAGAGCTTCTGGCAAAGCTCTCCATCATTGGTTAACAGCATCAGACCATGGGAGTCTTTATCGAGTCGTCCAACGGGGAATACCCGGACGGGTGTATTGATCTGGTGAATAATGCTGCTGACATCCTGCGGCTTGCAGACACAGTCAATGCCAACCGGTTTGTTATAAAGGTAATAGCAGCGTTCTTCGGGAGCCTTTACCGTCAGACCATTAACGACAATGTTATCGTGTTTATTGACGTGATCGATATGGTTGGCAGCTCTGCCATTGACCTGAACCTGTCCTGAGTCAATCAAACGACTGGCGGCGCGCCTGGAACAGAGACCTGAGGCAGCAATATACTTCGCAATTCGAATCATGATCGGTTAAAAATCCTGCCACACCACCTGAACCGTGTCCGGAATCGGGCGTAGTCTGCCCAGTTCCACCCAACGATAATCGGGTGAATGGAAGTCGCTGCCACGGGATGCTTCCAACTCAAACTCCTGACACAGTTCGACAAACTGCTCGGTTTGTCCGGGAATCACAACGCCGCCCACCACTTCCATGGCATGGCCGCCCGCCAGTTTGAAGTCCTTGATCAGTGCCCTGAATTTGGTGCGGGTCATTTTGTACTTTCCCGGGTGAGCCAGCACTGCTTTGCCGCCCAGTGCACGCAGCCAGGCAATGGCCTGGCTCATGGGTGGCCAGAACTGGCGCAGATTGCCGAGTTTTTTATCATTCAGGTAGTGGTCAAAGGCGGCATTAGCGTCTTTGACATAGTCGTTGTTAATCAACCACTGGGCAAAGTGCGGGCGACCGGTCTGAACCGTTTCCGGCGTCAGGGTAAAACCATCGCTGGTGTTTTTCTGCCGCGACAGAGCGATATCGACCACTTCGGAAAAAAGCTGTTCTTCTGTAATGGTCAGGCGTAACTGTTTAACCAGTTTTTTGGCAATGTGCAGGGAGCGTTGACGTCGGGCGTTGTCCTGATTCTGGATAATGCGTTCAAGGTCAGGATGATCCAGAGGAAAATTCAGTCCGACGATATGGATTTCAACCCCCGACCAGGTGGTGGACAGTTCAATACCGGAAATCAGGCGCGGGCCATTCAGCTCATGTTGCTGAAGAAAATGGTGGGCAGCCACGGAATCATGGTCAGTAATGGCCAGTAGTTCTACGCCCTGATGCATGGCTCTGAGGTATAACTCAAGCGGACCGAGGGTTCCGTCTGAAGCGGTGGTGTGACAGTGAAGGTCCGCATTAATACTCATCGTTGTTCAAAAATCTCCCGGGTCTGATTACACTTTCTGTACATGTGGCTGTACATGTGGCTGTATCTGTGGCTGTTTCATTGCCTGATCATACTCTCTGGCTGGCGATTTTTTCGTCAGTGTTTTGTAATTCAGGTTCTGTCAGAATGGTAAAAACAGCCATCTCCTTATATGGTTTTATCATCAGAACGGTAATCTGACTGCTTAACTATGAAACAATTGATTGATTTTATTCCCCTGATTGTCTTTTTTACAATCTATAAAATGGATCCGAGAACCATGGAGCTGGCCGGACAGAGTTTTGAACTCGGTGGTCCGTTCAGTGCCACACTCGCACTCATGGTCGCCTCTGTTATTGTTTATGGCGGTATGTACCTCAAGTCCAGGCATCTTGAAAAAAGCCAGATGATTACTCTGGTAGCCGTTATCCTGTTTGGTGGTATGACACTGGCCTTTCACGATGAAATGTTTTTGAAGTGGAAGGCGCCTATTGTTAACTGGATTTTTGCTGCTGCCTTCCTGGGTAGTCAGTTTGTCGGTAGTAAAACTCTGGTTCAGCGTATGATGGGGCATGTTATGACGTTGCCTGACGCGATCTGGACCCGCCTGAATATGAGCTGGGTGGTTTTCTTTACCCTGCTCGGTGCGGCCAACCTGTTTGTTGCTTTCACGTTCCATGACATCTGGGTGGACTTCAAAGTCTTTGGCAGTTTGATTCTTACTTTTGGTTTTGTCATCCTGCAGTTCGTATTTCTGTCCAAGTACATCAATACGGATGCCGCAACCAGTGACTCGACTGGCGGAATAAAAAGCTCAGAGGAAAAATAAATGCTGTATGCAGTAATCAGTGAAGATGTTGAGAACAGCCTGCCGTTACGAAAAGCGTCACGACCTGCGCACCTGGCTCGTCTGGAGCAGTTAAAAGAACAAGGTCGTTTGATACTGGCCGGTCCATTGCCCGCTATTGACAGTAATGATCCCGGTGAATCTGGCTTTACCGGAAGCCTTGTGGTGGCCGAATTTGAATCCCTTGATGCGGCTCAGGTCTGGGCCGATGCTGATCCTTATATGGACGCAGGTGTCTATCGCAAGGTAGTGGTTAAACCTTTTAAGAAAGTATTGCCCTGAGGCAGTACGCAGATATTTGAATAAAGCGCATGAAGCTGATTGTAAAAAACATGATGTTTGCACTGGCTGTAGTATGGCTCTCGGGCAATGCTGCAGATGTGCAGGCGGCTAACAAATACGTCACCGATATCGTTTATGTACCCTTGAGGGCAGGCCCCGGCAATCAATACCGGATATTGCACCAGGGGTTAAGAACCGGCACCCGAATGACGGTACTGGAAGAAAACGCCGGAGAGGGCTTTACCAAAGTTCAGATGTCCGATGGTTCTGAAGGTTATGTTCGTACCCAGTACCTGATGGATCAGCAGCCCGCCCGTAGTCGGTTGCCAAAAGAACAGGAGAAAAACCAGCAGCTGACCACGCAGTTGCAGCAACTTGAGGCTCAGCTGAAGCAGCGGGAAAACGAGTTGCAGTCTGTTAAAGCCAGTCTTAAAAACACATCCAACATGCTGGATGAAAAAACCACCGAACTGGTGAGTTTACGTGAAGCCACCGCCGAGCCGCTGGCGCTGGATCGCCGCAACAAACAGCTGATGGAAGAAAACCTGCGTTACAAAAACCGGGTAGAAGTGGTTGAGGCCGAAAATGCCCAGCTGGTCAGAAATAACAGTATCCGCTGGTATCTGTATGGTGGTGGCACCATTCTGATGGGTATTCTGTTGGGTCTGTTTCTGCCTATGGTGCGGTTGCGTAGAAAGCCTGCGTCTGACTGGGTGTAAATAAGAGAATTGCAGCCGTTGAACAAACGGTTGCAATCTCATGGTGTGCCGAGCATGTTGCACAGCTTGGGGGTGAAAGTCCCCTGTCCAGCCAGATGAGGGCGAAGGGCTAGCCGGCAGTTGTGCAGGGAAGGTGGTGTTTAAACACCATATTCTGCAAAATACCTATCGAGTTCAGGATCTAACCCTCCCTCCCAATTATCACTAGTGCTTTCGGATTTTCCCTTCTGTTTTTCAGAATCTTTTGTATCTGCAAGAACAGTGTTTTCCTTATCCGGGCTGTCTTTCTTAGCCATTGTTGCCGATTCTGGCGCGCAATCCGTGTTTTCCTTATCCGGGCTGTCTGTCTCTCTTTTCTTTTTTTCATTCCTCTCAAGAATGAGCTCAAGCTCTGCTTGCAAATCGGCCAGTTGAAAATCAGAAACTTCTATCCTTCTTGTAAGTTCCCGAACTTCTGTTTTTTTTCCAAACTTCTCTTCAGTCAGCTTCATTTGTAAAGCTTCAAGCTTTGCTTCATAAATTTTATTTTTTAATGCCTCCATTTTTTCCCTTTCTTCATCTGCTTTTTTAGCCAGGCTAATATAAACCTGCTTTTCTTCAGAATTTTTACAATATCGGTTGGAAAGACCAATAGCGGCACTTAAAATACCAATTCTGCCAAGATAAAACTGACTCAGGGCTGTAGCCGTATATTTAGCAAAATTACTAACAGATACCGCGCTTCTGTCTGCTAATTTTCTATAGTTTTGCTGACTGTCTTTCATAGCCTTGATTCGTTTTTCACTCTCACAAATTAGCTTTGAAAGTTCTGCGTCTCTTTCTTTAGAATCAGCTTTGCAATTAGTGTACTTTTCTTCTAATTCTCTATTCTTCTCTATTTCCAGAGCAATTTTATACTCTGCCGAAGCACACATGTATTTTGTTGCTAAAGTAGGAATGATGACTGGCAAGGTAGCAGTACAAGGCCATACTAATCCTGACAGCAAACTAACACCATCCCAGGCACTAAGCTTATTCAGTGTATTGGGTATCACGGTTACCATCCGGCCACAAAACTGTGAAGACCGGTTATAGCTTTCACATGCTGAATACGTGAAAGTATTCAGGGCAGAACGCGCATAGTGAGTAATTCCTTCCATCATGTCTGAACCTCCTGTTTCCATTTGTATTGTTAAGTCTGATTGGGATTTTAGATAAAGAACCTGTGGTGCAGTTCCCAGATAACACTTTTTGTTAGAAATACTAACTCCTGAATTCAAGTTATAAGTGCATAACCCATGACTTTTCTTGCATTTATTCCGGTTAACTCTTTAAATGCTTCGTGAGGAATCTTGTACCCCTTGTACCCGAAGCCTATTTGTCAAATTGAACACTCTCGGCATCACTCAGTAGCGAATTTTATGATCAACCTGCTCTCAGGTTTAATCGCTTATACCTACCAAGAAAAGAAGCCATCCCTTGACATTCAACACTTAGGGCTGGTTCTGATTACCGTTTAGTTATGCCGAACTCAGGTCAATGATGGTTTTTGGCATTGTTGTTTTCTCTGAAATCTGTTCATGCCGACGTTAAAGTGGTGCCAATCGAATTGCAAGCTTGAGGAATTGCTATAAAATCCAGCGCGGTGTGATTGTAGAGAATGTAAGGTAGAGCAATGACGGATATCGTCACTCCGGAGCTGGAACAGTACTGTCATGACATGACCGGACAGGAATCGCCCGCTTTGCAGGCACTGGCGCAGGCGACCCGTGACCGGACCCGTTACCCCGACAATATGTCTGGCCGCCTGGTGGGTCAGACACTGAAACTGCTGGCTGCGATTAGCAATGCCCGTCGGGTTCTGGAAATTGGCATGTTTACCGGTTATGCCGCGTTATCCATTGCCGAGGCGCTGCCTGATGATGGTGAGATTCTGTGCTGCGAAAGTAATCCGAGGGCGATTGCTATTGCCGAAGAATTTTTTGAACAGGCCGGTTTATCCCATAAGCTGAATGTTCTGTTTGGTATGGCGCTTGAGACAATCCCGGCCATTGAAGGCGAGTTGGATATGGTCTTTATTGATGCGGACAAGAAAAAGTATCAGGACTATCTGGAAATGACGTTGCCAATGATGCGTGCTGGTGGACTGATTATCATTGACGATGCGCTCTGGAAAGGAAAGGTATTGAACCCTCGGGACGAACGCACACAGGCGATTGTTGATCTTAACCAGCATATCTGTGAACGAACCGATGTTGAAAATGTGTTGCTGCCGGTGCGGCACGGTTTGAACATTCTTCGAAAGTTGTAGTTCTGGTCAGACGACATCCTGCTATTTATAACAAATCGGAATTTGTTTAAAACCAAAAGACTGGTCTTTACTGGTGTCGTGATTAACGGTGACTGCAGGTTTTGTTGATGACGGGCTTTTCCGATACGCGCTGCCCTTCAGTGCTTTTCGATGTTGATAAAGAGACTGAACTGGATGCTTCAGAGTATCAGAGAGTGATCTGTGATATTGCTGCAAAAGCTGAGCGCCTTCAATCTGCTGGTGTCAATCAGACGGTTGAAGTGCAGGAAGCTTATGTCGGCTGGGTCATGTCCCGACTGAATAACGCACTCGTGCCGGTTCCTGATCCTGCTGGCTGGCAGGATCATCCCCGGGGTGAAAATGTCCGGGTTTTCCGGCACCGTATGGGCAGTGTTGAGTTCTGCCATCTAAAGTTTGGTTCGAATGGTTCTATTCCCTACCACGATCATTGTGACAGCAATGGTGTGATGCGTGTTGTTGAGGGCAGTGTTGCGTCGTCCAGCTTTAATATTGTGGAGCAGTCGTCTGCCAACATGACGTTGACATCTCCGGTACATGTTCGCTTGTCCGCTGGCGATATGACCAGTTTTTGTCTGCAGCGTAACAGTGTTCATGCCTTGGCCGCGGGTGCTGATGGTGCTTATATTCTGGATGTTTTTACGCGATTAAATGATGATGCCTGTTGTCGGTATCTGCAGTTGCAGCCACCGAGAAAAAACGGGTATGTCAGGGCCGTATGGTCTCAGGAGGGATAATGATCTACGAAGTGAACTGTATGATTCCGGCATCACGGCGTGATGAGTTTCTCGGCTGGCTGGAGTTGCATGTTAAGCAGTTGCTCAGAATTGATGGATTTGAAGATGCGACCATATCCTGCCTGAACGAAGATGAACGGCTGCCTGATGAACATGCGGGTTTTTGTGTGCAATATTTTCTGAAAGATTCCTCGTCGTTTGATCATTACCTGCAGGAACATGCTTCAACTATGAGACAGGATGGGCTAAATCGCTTTGGCAGTGATCTGAAAATCTACCGTCGCCTTCTGTCCAGTCCGGTGTTTTCCAGTCAATAGCTTTCTTTTTTAAGAAAGGGTCGATGGGTAAAAACCTGTCCAGTTATAAGCATGGTCTAAATCAGTCTTGCCATTTGGCTACCAGTGATTGTCTGTGTAATTGTCTTTCCGATAGTCTCTTGAACGAAATTAATTAAAAACCAATCTCCTGAAAATTTTAAAAACAAAGAGGCAGGAATCACAGTGAATCTGGATGCGATTAACAGAGATCTGGCTGAGCAGTCTCCCCGAAATATCATTCAATGGGCGTTATCAAGTGCTAAAACCCCGGTACTGACCACCAATTTTGGCCCCCACGAAGCAGCTATTTTACATATGGCGACGCAAGTCAGGCCGGATGTGCCTGTGGTGTGGATTGATTCTGGTTATGGAACCGAAGCAACCTACCGTTTTGCCAGTGAGTTAATCAGTCAGTTGGATTTGAACATTCGTGTCTATCACCCACAGTACAGCCGCGCTTACCGTTCTGCCATCATGGGCGGGGTTCCGGAAGTGGATACACCCGAACATGATGAATTTACACGACAAGTTAAGCTAGAGCCTTTTGGCCGGGCCATGGCAACGGAAGCTCCGGATATCTGGTTGACGGCTATCCGAAAAGATCAGACTGAATTTCGACAGGGGCTTGAAGTGGTTTCAGAAACGCGGGATGGGTACCTGAGAGTGGCACCACTCCTCAACTGGACTGAGCTGGATGTTGAGGAGTATCTGGTTGAACACGATTTGCCCATTGAAAATGACTACTACGATCCGACCAAAGTGCTGGGACACAGGGAGTGTGGCTTGCATACTTCGGTCAGCCGTCGTGCATCAGAATAAAGACCGGCTGTTACGGATACTGTGGCTGGCTTCGAGAATTCTTGGCCAGCGACGTTTCTCATGGCAGCTCTGTTCATTGTCTTCTGTCACAACGTACAGACGGGTAAAAGCTCCGTCTGTGGCAATCAATCCCTGAATAAACTGGTTTGGCTCCAGCATAAACCAGTGGCTGTTGCCTTCCGTATCTTTTTCCATGAACGCATCAACAATGATTTTCACCGGGCGGGGCTGGTATCGATTCCAGGCTCCCTGTTGAATGGATTCCAGCCTTGCCCAGCCTCCCTGGGCTGATCGTCCGGGCTGTTCTTCGCGTCTTCCCCAGGGGACAAGAGCCGTTTGTCCCTGTCGGGTTCGAACCGGAAGTCTTGCTTTGGGGTTGGGGAAGAACGTTTTTATTGTCTGACCGTCCTCATCAAACTGCACACCGCCACACATTGTGATATCCCTTGTCAGTTACTTATTGACCGTTTAATGCTTGCTGCCGCCAAGACAGTCCGGTGTTGCCGGAGCCTGCTGCTGGCGGCTTGCCCACTCTTCCGGTGTGTAGGTGTGCAAAGCCAAAGCGTGAATGCTGTTTTGCATTTCCTCCGTTAACAGGCAGTAGACCATCTGGTGTCGTTTAACCGGTAGCTTCTGACTGAATTCGCTGCTGACCAGAACCGCCTTGAAGTGGGACTCCGAGCCCGGTGGTGTATTGTGCAAATGACTCTCGTTGATGACTTCGATGTGCTCCAGTGGCAGTGAAGACGATAACTTTTGTTGAATGTGTTCGAGCATGCTCATACGTCAATATCCTGTTCAGGGTAAAAAGACGGCGCAAAGGTTGCGATAAAACAGGTTGTCAGGAATAAGGCAACGTTTGAATATCCATCTGAACCTGTTGGGTGTGTTTTTTTATAAAACCCTGGTCGCCTGCGATTATTAACTGGCGATAGACGGGCTTCGGTTCCATCATTATTGTCTCAAGTTGTTTCTTTCCCTGTAAACCGCCACAGACCTGAATGCTCAGATTTGGGCTCTGGCGGACAAGTCTGTGAATGAGTGCCTGTTCGTAAAGATTGTCTGTGTGGTCAACCTGCAGAACCAGAGTGACCGATTTTTCAGAAGCTGTGGTATCAGCACAGAGTTTGCGCAACAGTGGCAGAACCGGAGCCAGACAGCCATCCTGAACCACAATCAGGTTAGAGGATGACAATTGTTGATAAATATTGGCGCCACGTACATCACCAATGCTGATTTTCTGACCGATTTGTGTACAATCATGAGCCCACTGGCTGAACTTTCTGCTGGCTCTGCGCTGAATATGAACGGTTAGCGATGCATCCTGACCAGACAGTGACGCCAGATAACAGGGGCGAGCCAGTTCGTTCAGACCCTCCGAATAGTCAGCGCCCGGTTCTACTGACCTTAAAGTTTCTTCGGCCCAGAGCGTAACAAGCTGTCCCGGCTCGTAGTGAAACGGATGTCGTGGGGCAATATCAAGGGCAACAAGCGTGGACGTCAACAGGGTTTTGCCAGTAATAATGCCTGGGATTTTATTTCTGACTGGCAGGGATATCTCTATGTCCTGCTCCGGCACACACTGGCAGGCCAGAAAATAACCCTGTCTGATTTTCTCGTTACTCAGTGACTTCTGGCTGCAGGCAGGCACTTGTCCTTTGTCGGCTTTCATAAGACAGGAATGACAAAAGCCTGACTGGCACGAATGGGGAATGGGCAGTCTGTATGCCAGCAGGGAGTCCAGTAGTGGCTTTTCGGAGCTGGCTTGATAAGTATGACCTGCAAAGGTAATTAAAGGCATTGTGGTTAAAATATGTTCAGCACGTATAAGTAATGTATTTATTTAGGTTATTTTACGAACAAATTAGGGGTTGGTCGAAAATATATTGTTATTGATCAATGTTATTGCCGAAAAATTGTTGATATTATGCGCTCGAAATAAGCGGTTAGTACATTGTTTGTTCGGATTTGATTCGGCAGGTGGTGTCCTTTTGTCTGTTTAAAGGAAAAAGCCGCAATTTTTCTGGAGATATTACTGTTGCTTAGAAGCTGTTCACAGCGCTCAACAAGATTGTGAGCAGCTTCTTTAATGCCCCGACAAAGTATTGGTCGGGGAAGAGAGTTGCTTGATGTTTTGCCGAATCTAAACATCAAGAGGACGATCATGGGAGCTGGGGAGCTTTAATGACTGTTATTCGCGAAGAAGATTTGATTGAGAGTGTTGCTGATGCTCTGCAATTTATCTCCTATTATCATCCGATTGATTTTGTTCAGGCCGTGCATGAAGCATGGAAGAAGGAATCTTCCAAAGCGGCGAAAGACGCTATGGCACAAATTCTGATTAATTCCAGAATGTGTGCCATGGGAAAACGCCCGATTTGTCAGGACACAGGCATTGTTACGATTTTCCTGAAGATCGGTATGAATGTCTGCTTTGACACCGACAAGGCACTGGATGATCTGGTGAACGAAGGTGTTCGCCGTGCCTACACGCATCCGGACAATGTGCTGCGAGCTTCTGTGCTGGAAGATCCGGCCGGTGCCCGCAAGAATACCAAAGACAACACTCCGGCAGTGATTCATACCGAGCTGGTACCGGGTGACAAGGTGGAAATTCAGGTGGCTGCCAAAGGCGGTGGTTCTGAAAACAAATCCAAACTGGCCATGCTGAATCCGTCGGACGATATTGTTGAATGGATTAAGAAGACTGTACCTACCATGGGTGCGGGCTGGTGTCCTCCGGGCATGCTGGGCATTGGCATCGGCGGTACCGCCGAGAAAGCCATGGTCATGGCGAAAGAATCCCTGATGGATCCGGTGGATATTCACGAGCTGCGTGAACGTGGTCCACAGAGCCGTGTTGAAGAACTGCGTCTGGAAATTATGGATGCCGTTAACAATCTCGGTATTGGCGCTCAGGGATTGGGTGGTCTGACAACGGTTCTGGATATCAAAATCAAGGATTACCCTACCCATGCAGCCTCTCTGCCGGTAGCAATGATTCCGAACTGTGCTGCAACCCGCCATGCTCATTTCACTCTGGACGGCAATGGCCCAGTATTCCAGACACCGCCAAGTCTGGATGATTATCCGGAAGTGGAACTGGACATGAGTGAAGGTGTGTTGAAGGTGGATGTTGATCACATCACCAAAGACGACATCAAGAGCTGGAAGCCGGGTGACACCATTCTGCTGTCGGGTAAAATCCTCACCGGTCGTGACGCTGCGCACAAGCGCATGGTAGAGATGATGGAACGTGGCGAAGAACTGCCCGTTGATCTGAAAGGTCGCTTCATCTACTACGTAGGTCCGGTTGATCCGGTACGCGACGAAGTGGTTGGCCCGGCGGGTCCTACAACGTCTACCCGTATGGATAAGTTCACCCGCACGATGCTGGAAAAAGGTGGCCTCGCTGGCACTATTGGTAAAGCTGAGCGTGGGGCTGCAACCATCGAAGCAATTAAAGACAACGAATCGGTTTATCTGATCGCTGTGGGCGGCGCGGCTTATCTGGTATCTCAGGCAGTGAAGAAAGCCGAAGTGCTGGCATTCCCGGAACTGGGTATGGAAGCCATTTACGAGTTCGAAGTTAAAGATATGCCTGTGACGGTAGCGGTAGATCACACCGGTGACTCCGTTCATACCACAGGTCCTCAGATCTGGAAGCAGAAGATCGAGGAGCAGATCCTGGAAGTGAAATAAGTGTTCACAACTTGATGTAATGTGTGTTTAAGGGGTGACTGTTTCAGTCACCCCTTTTTTCTATAAAACGACGATAGACAAGCGGTACTGAGTCAGGACTCGTTTTAATGCACCTCTATTTGACACTGCAATCGCCGATCAATCATTTATAAGAATGATATTGTGGCTTGCTATGAAATACGTTCAGCTCTCACTATTTTTAATACTTCAATTTTCTGTTCCAGTATGGATGAATGCTTCTGAGGTTCCTGATTCTCCGGCATTACCTACCGAACACGAAGGTGGACGGTTTTCACTTCTGACAATCAATGTGGCCGAGCAGGGAATGGGTCGGCAGGAGCAGAGTCGGTTGGCGAAAACAGGCTTATTGTTACAGAGCTTCGATATTGTGCTGCTACAGGGTAATTACCGCTATCGTGAACTGATGAAGCAGGCTTACAGCGGTCAGCTCACATTGGCTGAACTGGAGTCGTTCAACGTTCAAAGTCCGAAGGATTCTTCAGATTCTGCTGCTTCTATCGGGTTGAATACTCTGGCGCATTTTGAAACCGGACGGTTTGCGTTTTTTCGCTGGTTTCGTGAACAGTCAGCAAAACACGATGAGAAGGATCCGCTAAAACAAGGTGTAACGGTCAGCACCGTTACATTGAAAGGGAACGATGGATTAAGCTCTGAATTGGATGTCTACAATATTAACCTGATTGTTGAGCCGGGGCAGAACACTTCGGCAGAGGTTAATCAGCAACTAACCTCTCTGCTTGAGTTTGTAGCGGGTCGAGATAAACAGGGACTCCGGCCTCTGATTCTGTCCGGACATATTGACCTTAGTCGTCTGTTGGCAAACAGTGAAGAACTGGCTGTAACCATTGTTCAAAGGCTTCAGACAGAGCTGAATGCCGTTCAGGTCTTTTCTTCCCTGCACGGGTTTGTCGGGGATCATAAAGGACGTTGGCTGTTTTACCGTAGTGGTGATGAAGTCAGGCTGCAGCCTTTGGAAGCAATTCTTTCAGCCAAACAGTTTCGAGGTGAAAGAGGGCGACCTCTGATTCTTGAAGTGCCCGCCGCTGCAAGCTTTAACTGGTTTGTTAAAAAGGACTCGGGACAGCCTCAAAAGCCTCCTGAAACCGATGATTCGGGTCAGGACTCATCGTCATCCGAAAGTGATTCAAAGGCAGAGGAAACTAAACCAGAAGAGCCTGATCCAGAAAAAAACAATCCAGAAAAAACTGAGCCTGAAAAAACTGAGCCTGAAAAAACCGAGCCGGAAGAGCCCGAAGTTGTTATCGAGACGGTTGATGATGAGGGAAATCTGGTTCGTGAAGAGCCCTGACGCTGATTAAAGCTTCTGAAACTGCTCGTCCCATAGGTTTGGGTACTGAATTTGTTACCCATGCTGACTAGACGGTAAACAACATTAACAATGAAGTGTGCTGTTTCAGTCAAGGCGGGAACTTGATGAGAAAAAACCGTTCTAATCCCTCAACCAGGTGACTTTTGCCATCGTGGCTGCCAGTGGTGAGCTGCGAAGAAGTCAGCCATTCATTGTTTTGCAGGGACGGCAGATATGAATGGGTGAAAGTCTCATATTGACTGGTACTATAATTCCAAGTCACCTTTCTGCATGGGGAATGGGATGACATTGTCCATACCCACTTCCGTGACCTTGGCGCAGTAGGTCACCGCCAGTAACTTCCAGCCATTGTCGAACATGCCACTCTGAATTAATGACCTTGCTGTCAAAATACCTTGGCCTCCGGGATGCCGCCACCTCATTCCAGAACACTTCATTCGCTGCGTTACCAAGGTTTTACAAGTAGCCTCAATAACCCCTGAGCCTATTGGCAAGTTGTGCGACAAGTGTTCAGCATAGTTCATGCGGGTTCGATTACTTCTGAAGTACTCCAGCTCTGTTTTCAACTTCGATCGACGAGGGTGTCGTTTATGCTGGTAAGCCAGAGCTTTGATGACTTTTTCAACACCTTCGGGCTCCTCTTTGAGGATGTGGCGATAGGTGATGAACTTTTCTCTGGATTTGTTGCTGTTTTCACCATAGGACAGGTCAAACGCTTTCTTCAGGTGCTCTGCGGCATGATAGAAGTCTACAACCTCGTGACCTTCAGGGAGTTCATTGGCAAGGTAGGTCCAGTTGTCTTTTGCCCCATCAGCGACTTTAACAAGCGTCAGATCTGGCCTCTGTCGAAGAGCTTCGCTCAGGAGTGCGGAGAGTGATTGTTTCAAAGTCACTTTCTTGCTTTCAGGCATTCGACTCATCCTGACCGTTGAGAGGCGTTCACCCTGTGCATCGTAAAACGACAATGTTCCACAACTGGCCTCCTGACAGCCAGCAGGGCCACGGGTTCGCTTGCCATCGACTCTATTCTGTTCCCGCTTTTCCTGACGTTTACCATCTTTCATCGGCAACATGACGCCATCAAGAGAAGCGGCCGCAGTCACAGCTTCTTCAGGAACCTTGACGCTTTCCCAGAGAAAGTCTTCAAAGGCTTCCCTATTGGGTTCCCACTGCGCATTGAACTTTTTGGGTAGTCTGGCCAGAGAGCTTTCCGAGGGCGTCATGTTCCCTATCAGATCAAGTAGGCTTTTAGCCTCTCCGGGAGGCATTTGCGCAACCATCCAGACAGCTTGTTTAGCTGCTTTTGGTGTCCAATACCCCTCTACAATACCTGCCTGTAGCTCCAAAGGGATGATAGAGTGATCCTTACCGTTACGATAGAGCGTACGCAAAACCCGGACAGGGCCGACAGCGGATTGATAAGTTTCTGAAGATCGCAACACCCGATGGTAACAGACACCGCTTACCTCAATCGCAGGAACGTCAATATCAAGCCCGGTCAGGTCTTCTGCCAGAACGCTTTGCTCTGCTTCGATAAAGAGTTTATGGATCTCACCTTCATAGTCTTCAAAGTGCTTGATTGGGCTGTGTTCCTGACGAAGAACGGCCAGTTTTTGCTCAAGCTGTTGGATAGCATGACAAGAAAAATTGGCGGCTTCAGCTAGTGGCTGACATACTTGCATCGGGGCGGCCTTTCACTGTTGCGGTATCTTTTACAGTAACCATCATAGCGGTGTTTGGCCGTTCCTATGTAAGTCCAGAGAAAATTTGTAGCTGCTGTATAAACCACGGACGGCAAGCCCAGAAAAAATGGTCAGTATGAGACTTTCACCCATATGAATCAGATACCTTCAGCTGGAGCTTCAGGGCTTCAACAGGCAACTGCCACTTCAGTCAGGCAGGTCGAAGAAGTGCCTGTTGAGCGTTATTTTTTCAGTCGATGGATGATTAAAATTGTTGACGCCATTTCCAGCCTGTTTGGTTTTAGAAGTCCTTTCGCCCACCCAGAGCCTTTGTCTGATCAGCGCCAGTTGAGTGAACGTGTGCCGACTGCTTTGAACCAGGCCGAACAGATTAAGATAGCTGCTTCTGGTAATAGTGCTTCAGACAAGTCTATTGCTAAGCAAAAGATAGCTAAGCAAAAGATAGCTAAACAAAAGATAGCTAAACAAAAGACAGCCAGACATGAGCATAATCCCTTAAAGCATGAAGAGATCAGACTGCCTGAGCAAAAGGTCAGCCGTTCGTCCGTCTCCCGTCCGTCGAAAAAAGCAGCCAGACCAAAACCGTTAGCCACTGAATCCCGCAATGAGCAGTTGCGACGTAAAAAACAGGCACGCAAACAGCGACGACTGGAAGAAAAGCGCAGACAGTTTTCTGAACAGCAGAATGAGCCGGTTAATGCTGTTCGTCCCGGTCCAAAGAGTCATAAGATGCAGCGGCTGGAACGAAAGGCCGCAGAACGGGCTGAACAGCGAGCCGCCCGTGACGAAGTGCAGGGTATGATGGGCATCGATTACTTCACTGAAGCTGAGTTAGAGCAGCAAAAACAGCTGAAACAGCGCCGGGAAGCAGCGTTGGCACAGCATCAGGAATATCTTGAATTTAATCGCCTTGGAAAGCTTTATGATGTCTTTGAAAGTGACTCTATTGGTGAGACAGAGCCTGATGTTGAGGTCAAAACGATGGATACTCGCTCACTGCGCATTCCTCTCGTTGATTTACCGGCTTATGCCGCGGGTTCAAATGATTACCAGCACAGGGTGGCTGAACTCTACCAGCGATTGTCCACTGAAAAAGACGACAAAGGATTGCCTCTTCTGGAGAGTCAGGAAGCATTTCAGATCGGCTTTGCTCCGGTTCTGGCAGATCCGGATGTCGATCTGGATGAAGTAGTGGATGCTTATGTGAATTTTAAACGGTTGCAGAGCATTGAGTCTCTGGTGGAAGGAGCGCGTTTTCCAGATGCCGCCTTCGGTCTTTTGTTTGATCGGGGTGAACTTGAAGCCGATCCGCTCGAATTTGAAGACGTTATTGAAGGGCCTGCAGATATGGAGCCGGGCTTTCTGTCGGTGGCAGACAATAATCAGTATTACCGGATCAAACAGTACAAAGATATTGTCAGTGGACTGTTTGAGGACATTGAAAATGACCTGACTGCACGTGAAAGGTTGTTGGCTGATCTGGAGCCGGAGGTGGTTATCAGCAAAGCCGACAAACTTCCTGATAGTGGTATTGGCACAGGTGAACAGACGCCTGAGGGTGAAGAGTTGGATGCGACTTATGCGAAGTCGTCAGAAACAGTATCCAAAGCTGCCGATAAGCTTCAGTCAATGATTCAGCAGAATAGACAAATGGGTTCTGTACGCCGGATGATGAGTGGGAATGCTTTCAGGGGCAGGGGTCATTAAAAAAGTGCCAGACACTGGTTTAGTACCAGTGTCTGGTGATTAAGCGAGTAAATATCCGTTAAAGGGCTTTAATCGCTTCCATCTGCTCTTCCAGCTTGGATTTGGCATCAAGCGCATCAGCCAGTTTGGCTTTCTCTTTCTCAACCACTGCTGCCGGAGCCTTGCCGATAAACTTCTCGTTGTTCAGCTTACCTTCAAAGCGGGTGACTTCTTTCACCAGCTTGTCGATTTCCTTGCTCAGACGGGCAATTTCAGCATCCTTGTCAATCAGGCCAGCCATGGGTACCAATACTTCCATGGAACCCACCAGTGCCGTGGTGGACATAGGCGCTTCTTCACCGGCTGTCAGAAGGCGAACGTCGTCCAGCTTGGCCATAGCCTGCAGGAAAGTGCGGTTCTCTTCCAGGCGGCTTTCGTCGTCAGCCGAAGTATTACGCAAGATGACGTTCAATGGCTTGCTCGGGCCAATGTTCAGCTCGGCGCGAATGTTACGGATGCCAACAATAAAGCCTTTCAGCCACTCGATGTCCTGCTCGGCTTTTTCATCGATCTTGCTGCTGTCGCACTCAGGGTAAGACTTCAGCATCAGGGTATCGCCGTCAACGCCTGCTTCTGCCTTGATGTTCTGCCAGATTTCTTCAGTGATAAATGGCATGAACGGGTGAGTCAGACGCATCAGGGCTTCCAGTACGCGCACCAGTGTACGACGGGTGCCGCGTTTGCGCCTTTCAAGCATTTCGGTCGCTTCCGACATCCTGTCTCCCGCGACACTTGGACTGTCCTGTCCATCGTCCCACAATACCGGTTTGGATAATTCCAGATACCAGGCACAGTATTCATTCCAGATGAAGTCGTACAGATTCTGGGATGCATGGTCGAGTCGGAAATCAGCCAGGTTTTTTTCTATCTGGGTTTCCAGACGCTGAAGCTTGGAGATGATCCAGCGATCCGCCAGAGTCAGCTCAACCTCACCACCGTTCTGACCACAGTCTTCACCTTTGGTGTTCATCTGCACATAGCTGGCGGCGTTCCAGATCTTGTTACAGAAGTTGCGGTAACCTTCCAGACGCTTCATGTCCCAGTTGATGTCACGGCCGGTAGAAGCCAGTGAATACAGGGTATAACGCAGGGCGTCGGTGCCGTGGGCAGAGATGCCGTCTTCGAAGGTTTTGCGGGTGTTCTTTTCGATCTTCTTCGCCAGCTGTGGCTGCATCATGTTGCCGGTGCGCTTTTGCACCAGACTTTCCAGATCGATGCCGTCAATCATGTCCAGCGGGTCCAGTACATTACCCTTGGATTTGGACATCTTGTCGCCGTTTTCGTCACGGATCAGACCGGTGACATAGACGTGTTTGAAAGGCACATGAGGGTTGCCGTCTTCATCCTTCATAAAGTGCATGGTCATCATGATCATGCGCGCTACCCAGAAGAAGATAATGTCGAAACCGGTGACCAGTACGTCGGTAGGATGGTAGGTTTTCAGACGATCGGTCATTTCCGGCCAGCCCAGGGTGCCAAAGGTCCACAGGGCGGAGGAGAACCAGGTGTCGAGTACGTCTTCATCCTGCTTCAGCTCAACGTCGTCGGCAATGTTGTGCTTCTGTCGTGCTTCTGCTTCGTTGCGGGCAACGTACAGGTTGCCTTCATTGTCGTACCAGGCTGGAATGCGGTGACCCCACCACAGCTGACGGGATACACACCAGTCCTGAATATCGCGCATCCAGGCAAAGTACATGTTTTCGTACTGCTTCGGTACAAACTGAATGCGGCCGTCTTCTACCGCTTCAATGGCTGGTTTTGCCAGAGGCGCTGCGCGAACAAACCACTGGTCAGTCAGCATAGGCTCAATCACCACACCGGAACGGTCGCCGTAGGGCACCATCAGTTCGTGGTCTTTAACGTCTTCCAGCAGACCCAGCTCGTCCATATCGGCAACAATGGCTTTACGAGCAGCGAAACGCTCCATGCCATGGTACTTTTCCGGAATGAACGTATCGATGCTGTCGTTGGCCGTACCGTCGCTGTTGAAGGTTTCTGCCGCATCACGGATATCGCCGTTCAGGGTCAGAATGTTGATCATGGGCAGGTTGCAGCGTTTGCCGACTTCGTTATCGTTGAAATCGTGCGCCGGGGTGATTTTTACACAACCGGTGCCTTTTTCCATGTCAGCGTGTTCGTCAGCCACAATCGGGATGCGACGGTTAACCAGTGGCAGCAGGATGTCTTTGCCGATCAGGGCTTTGTAACGCTCGTCTTCCGGGTTAACTGCGACACCGGTATCACCCAGCATGGTTTCCGGACGAGTCGTGGCGACCACAATGTAGTCTTTGCCTTCAGCGGTCTTTTCGCCATCAGCCAGCGGGTAACGCAGGTGCCACATGTGACCCTTGACGTCTTTGTTTTCCACTTCCAGATCGGAAATGGCGGTGTGCAGTTTCGGGTCCCAGTTAACCAGACGCTTGCCACGGTACATCAGATCATCTTCGTACAAACGTACAAACACTTCCTGAACCGCTTTGTAGAAACCCGGGTCCATGGTGAAGCGTTCATGATCCCAGTCAACAGAAGCACCCAGACGGCGCAGCTGGCGGGTAATGGTGTCACCGGATTCTTCTTTCCATTCCCAGACCTTGTCGATAAAGGCTTCACGATCATAGTCGTGGCGGCTTTTACCTTCTTCAGCCTGAATTTTGCGCTCAACGACCATTTGCGTGGCGATACCGGCGTGGTCGGTACCCACCTGCCACAAGGTATTGCTGCCTTTCATGCGCTGATAACGGGTCAGGGCATCCATGATGGAGTCCTGGAACGCGTGCCCCATGTGGAGGCTACCGGTCACGTTCGGCGGTGGAATCATAATGGTGTAAGGGTTGCCTTCACCGGAGGGAGCGAAATAACCTTTCTCCTCCCAGGTTTGATACCAGGTGCGCTCGGTAGCGTGCGGATTGAACGTTTTTTCCATAACTACAGGATTCTTGCGGGTAGGGGTAATGAGATAAACAGCGTATTATACATGCAAATGGCTAAGGTCTGTAAGGGTGTATTTGGTCAGGTTTATTTCTTGATCTCTGGCTGTGGATGATGGGTAATTACCCGTTATCCTGTTGTCGTCGTTGTTAAGAGATTAAACGGTTAAAAGGTTAAACGGTTAAAAAGTTAAACGGTTGTGCCCCCTATGAAGGCGAATCAGAATCTGAGACAGGTTGAAAACGGTCTGCTGTTTGATCCCGAATGCGTCCCCTTTCGCAGCTGTCATGCTTCGACCCTGATCCTGTTGCCGGAGGGTGACAAGCTGGTTGCCTTTTTTGCCGGTAGCTCTGAAGGTGCTGGTGATAGTTCTATATGGATGGTGCGTCAGCGGTCAGGAGTCTGGTGTGAACCGGAACAAGTGACTGTAGGGTCTGGTCTGCCTTGCTGGAACCCAGTGCTGCATTTTGCCGATGGCGTTGTCTGGCTGTTTTATAAGGTGGGTGCCAACCCTCAGAGCTGGATAACTGAAGTGATTCATTCGTTTGATCTGGGAAATAGCTGGTCCAGTGCCCGACCACTGGTGCCGGACTCTACTTCACCGCGAGGGCCGGTCAAAAATAAACTACTGGTACTGAGTAATGGTAACTGGCTGGCGCCTAATTCTGTTGAGTCAGGGAACTGTTGGGATGTCAGGGTTGACGGTTCCCGGGATCAGGGTGAATCATGGCATGAATGTTCTGTGCCTTTTCGGCATATTTCATCAGGAACCAGTGTCCGCGCTGGCTGGTCGGGCCTATAATCGGGCGAACTGTGGGAAAGTGATCTGAAAACCTCATTTCAGTGGGACGGTGTTATCCAGCCCGGAATGTGGGAGTCGCAACCCGGGCATGTTCACATGCTAATGAGAAGTACCCGCGGTGTTTTGTATCGCAGTGATTCAATGGATTACGGTGACAGCTGGTGTGAGGCCTACTCAACCACGGTTCCCAATAACAACAGCGGGATCGATCTGGTAAAAGCAGGTGAATCGCTGATACTGGTCTGTAATCCTGTACCCGGGAACTGGGGTGAGAGGACGCCACTTTCCATTCTTGTTTCGGAAGATAATGGTCGCAGCTGGTCATCACCCATTCATCTAGAAACTGCGGCAGGGGAGTATTCGTACCCTGCTGTTATCGCTCAGGACGGGTTGTTGCACGTGACGTACAGCTGGAATAGGCGTTCCATTGCTTATCACTGTTTGCAGTGGCTATGATTCCCAGGGCGAATTGGGCGTGTCGGATACTGGCTGAAGTTTATCCAGTAGCTCTTCAAGATGGTTATTCAGCTCTTTGTTTAACCGGCTTTCAATGCGAACCAGCTCTTCATCAATCAGGGTTCGAATCAGTCGCCTGCCTTCGGTACGAAGCTGGTGACGTAATTCGATAACCGGATCGCCATCGCTGCCTGATACAGGCTCGCTCAGGTTGATCACCGCAATGGTTTGTCGTTCAGCTTCAGGGTCTGACTGTCCTTCGATGATGTCAGTCAGCAGAGGAATGCTTTCGCCGGTGTTTTCAAAGAGACTGTCTTTATCCAGCAATACCTTCAGGCGTTCCAGCTCGTTTAACAGGTCGCTGTTTTTTTCAGTATTCAATGCCGACCTCCTGCAGCAATGTCGTGCAATTCAGGTTTAACCCCGTCGGTTTTGTAATCACGAAACTTCTGCCTCAGCGTTTCTACGGGTCCCGGACTCTGGTCAACAATTTCACAGGTGCGATGAAAACCCTTGTAAAACGTCGGAATGTCTGAGGCAAGATTAATCAGCAATGCGCCTTCGATCTTGCCCGGGTCAGTATGCCCAAGGGTAATCGGTGCCAGAGACGCTTTATTATTCTCCCTGATTTCATGGGGCAAAAAGCGTTCTTCGCGCCACTCCCACAGCAGGCGATCCATGGTTTCGCACTGAATGGCATTGTCTGTATGAATATGCACAGGCAGGCCAGAACGCCACGCCTTGTCGGTCAGGCGACAGGCGAAGTCCCGTACAGCCTTTGTGGACTGTTGTTGCAGCAGGTAGAAGGTAACTTGAGGCATAGCGAGAGTGTAATCGGAAACGGGTGGGGAGAAAAGACTGAAGGCTATGGCCGGAGAGATTCTGGACTACATTTATTGTTTTTAGCTGTAATAGATAGAACGTTTATGAAAAAAAACAGTAATGATTCATTGAGCAATAGACTGCTTCCAGTACTATTCGGGTTGGACAGGTTAGTCCAGAGAGTAATCAAATCGCTTGTTTGTCTCATTGTTTCAACGGCTGCTTTCTCGCTTTGGGCTGATGCGGCGGTACAGTCAAAAAGACTTGGTCACTATGTCGCTGAGAAAAAAGTGACGTCAGAAATATCCCGACTTTATCAGAGCGTTCCGGCTATGGACTGGAAGCAAATCAGTCAAGTGATGGCAATGGCCGGAATGACTCTGGATGCTGACAGCGAAGGTGTATGGATTCTCAAACAAGGGGCGGATGGCCAAGTTTTCACCCTGTTTAAACTGATTGATGATATTCATAAACGTTTTGACCAGGTGACTGATCATAAAGCTGATGAGTTGAAACGAATGGTTGTGTCGCTACTTAAACATCAGAAGGCTGAGGCACCGGCACTCCCGTTAGAGCTGAGCCACCAGAAGCGTGATATTGCCCTGCTATGGGTCGCTTATTACCAGCTAATGAATACTGACGTTGATCTGGTGGCCTCTGAAACAATCAACCGGACAGTAAAGGCCTACTATTTACACTTTCTTCGCCTCGGTTTGGCTTCAGGGTTGCACGCCCGTATTAGTCAGGATTTGCAGCGTGTGATCGACGCGCCAGTCAGTGAGATACCCACCAGTTATGTGGCAGGCTATGTCTATGGCGTCAGAAAAGCATTTAACGATTTGGCTGTGATTGATGAAAAACGCATAGCTCTTGGAGAGGAGATGAATGAGGTGTTCAGCCCGATTGAGCCTGTGGAACCCGGAAAGCTTGATAGACTAATCAGGTGGCTTAATCTGGGTTCGGCTCATTATGAAGTTGCAGTGTACAGGCAGCAGCGGGAGAGCGCACTGGGCATGGTTGAATTTATTGATCGATACAAAGATCAGCCAGAAAGCTATGGTCTTATCGTTGCCGTCAATCATTTAAGAGCGCTGACAGGGGTGATCAGCCTTTATTTGAATCCTGATACGGCTAAATATGCCAATGACCGGCTTTCTGGTCTGGTGGTGAATTTTAATCACATGAAACTGCCTGTTTCTTATAACGGTAATTCCAGTTCAAATCTCTTCAAAGATCATCAGCAAAATAGCACTAAAGACAATACAAAAGAATTTTTTGATGGCTTTCTGAAACACTTCGAGGAATATATTATCGACCATTTTCAAAGGATTTTTGGTAGCCACTCCAATGAAGTGCTTCGTTTTCTTTCCAGTGAAGTTCATGGGCTGGTTTATCAGACCGAAAGTACAATTGAGTCATACAAGGCTAACAAGATAAGTCCGGTGGCAGTAGAGTATATGCAAGGCAGGCTGCCAATGCTTAAAACTTCGCTGGCTGGCTTAAATCACAGAATTTTGTTGATATTTGAACGTTTCAGATAATGTAAACCAGAGGAATAATAATTTTATGATTTGATTCTTCTGCTTGCTGTGGGTATCACCTTGCTTTTGGAGATGCCCGCCATAACCCGCTGATTGGATATAGCTATCTTGATGCCCCTGAAAATGACCAGTAGTAGTCAATATTTTCCCCTGAACCTGAAAAGCCTCGTCTGTTAAGTTGTAAAGAATTGTTATTTATTTGCTCTCCGAATTTGTCAAAGAGTCGGTTTACCCGCTATAACTAATCTTCCTGTCTGAATGATCAGCCAGTCTATAAAAAATAAGCATTCAAATAATTCAAAGTCATTTTTTGATTCGGCACCAGTCTTTTTTAAAAAGCGATATCAGGTTAGTTATTCTTCTATGGTTAGCGATAAATTGACAAGCGAACCGCCATGCAATGCTGAATCAGATGCTATCAATCGGAAGTATCGTTATTGGCGGCTGCATGTCTTTATCGGCATTTATGTAGGGTATACCGCTTTTTATATCACCAGAAAGTCGCTGACTTACATTACGCCAGTTCTGATTCAGGATCTCGGGCTGGATAAAACCGATATCGGATTGATAGGCACTCTGTTCTATTTTACCTACGGCACCAGTAAGTTTATCAGCGGCATCATTAGCGATCGTTCAAATCCCCGTTATTTTATGGCAGCCGGCCTGTTTCTTACCGGTGTCATTAATATTTTGTTTGGTTTGAGTACCTCTTTCTGGGCTTTTGCCAGCCTCTGGACAGTGAATGCGTTCTTTCAGGGCTGGGGATGGCCGCCCTGTTCCAAAATACTGGCTAACTGGTTTTCACGCACGGAACGGGGCTTCTGGTGGGGGCTTTGGAACACAGCACACAACCTTGGTGGCGCTATTGCTCCGGTGGCCCTGAGTTTTTTTGTGGTCACTCTGGGTTGGCAGTTTGGCATGTATGCTGCGGGTATTTTTGCCCTTGTGGTGTCATTGATTCTGCTGGTGGAGTTAAGGGATATTCCTTCCCGAATGGGTTTGCCATCGGTTGGCAGGTGGCGCAACGATCAATTGGAAATCGCTCATGAGCAGGAAGGTAAGGGCTTGCCTCTGAAGGCGATATTCTTCAAATACGTTATCAGCAATCGCTATCTGTGGTTGCTGGCGCTTTGTTACATACTGGTTTACGTCGTGAGAATAGCCATCAGTGACTGGGGCAATTTATATCTTACAGAAGTCCATAACTGCTCCCTGACCCGGGCGAACTCTGCTCTGTCAGTGCTTGAAATTGGAGGATTCATGGGGTGTCTGGTGGCGGGTTGGGGTTCTGACTGGTGGTTTGGCGGCAATCGCACGCCCATGAATACGATCTTTTCAATCGGTGTCTTGTTGAGTGTGGCGGGTTTATGGTTGATTCCGGTCAGTGGTTATTTTGTTCAGCTGATGCTGTTTTTCCTGATTGGTTTTTTTGTGTACGGCCCCCAGATGCTAATTGGCATGGCGGCGGTAGAATACTCGCATAAAGAGGCTGCCGGTGCTGCCAGTGGTTTTGTGAGTCTGTTTGCCTACTTCGGTGCAGCCATGGCGGGTTTGCCTCTGGCCTTTGTTATGGAATCTTTTGGCTGGGACGGCTTCTTTATAACCCTGAGTACCTGTTCTTTTCTGATATTGATGATTCTACTGCCATTGCTTCGATCAGAGAAAGCTTCGATCAGAGAAGGCTTCGATCAAAAAAAGCTTCGATGAGTAAAGCCTGTAACTGAGGGTTCTCAGCTACAGGCTTTTTGGCTAGAGCTGATTCAGCAGATACTGAGTCAGCATAGGAACAGGTCGTCCGCTCGCCCCTTTATCTTTTCCGGAAGACCATGCGGTACCGGCAATATCAAGGTGCGCCCAAGGATAAGCTTCGGTGAAGCGAGCTAGGAAACAGGCAGCAGTGATGGTGCCGCCGGGGCGACCGCCGATGTTTGCCATATCGGCAAAGTTGCTGTCCAGCTGGGCGTCGTATTCTTCACCGATAGGCAGTTGCCATGCCTTATCCATGGCTTCATTGGAAGCAGTCAGTAGCTGCTGTGCCAGTTCATCATTGTTGCTGAGCAAGCCGGTGGTGTGGTGTCCCAGGGCAATGACGCAGGCGCCGGTCAGGGTGGCAACGTCAACAACGGCTTTGGGTTTGTAACGTTCGGCGTAGGTGAGAGCATCACACAGTACCAGTCGGCCTTCTGCGTCGGTGTTCAGAATCTCGATGGTTTTGCCCGACATGGACGTTACAATATCGCCCGGGCGGGTCGCTGTGCTGCTGGGCATGTTTTCTGCCGCAGCCACCATGCCGACGATGTTCATCGGTAGTTCCAGCTGCACAATGGTATTCATAACGCCCAGAATGCTGGCTGCACCACACATATCGAACTTCATTTCATCCATGGCTGCACCGGGTTTCAGAGAAATACCGCCGGTGTCGAAGGTGATGCCTTTACCGAGTAAAACAACCGGCTTATCACCCTTTTTGCCACCTTTGTAATCCATCAGTATCAGTTTGGATTCCTGAGCCGAGCCGTTACCCACTGACAGCAGGGAGTGCATGCCCAGCTTTTTCATGTCGGCCTCGCCCAGCACCTTGGTGGTTAGCTTGGCGTTACCCTTTGCCAGATCTTTTGCCTGATCTGCAAGAAAGGTCGGGTGGCAGACATTGCCGGGCAGGTTGCCCAGAGTGCGCGCCACGTTGCGACCAAAGGCAATGGCTTTCCCTTGTTCAACGGCGTCTTTGGAAGGTTTGCTGCCTTTACGGTCAGTGAGTATGGTCACTTTTTTCAGTGTGGCCGCCGGAGCTGGCTTGCTTTTGAATTCTTCAAACCGGTAAAAGCCATACTCAATGGCTTCAACCAGCTGACGGACTTTCCAGAACTGGTCGCGCTCTGCCACATCAACATCATCCACACAGATCATGGCGTCTTTGATGGTGCCTGCTTTCAGTTGGGCAACAATGGCCTTAACCACCTTTATATAGTCTTTTTCTTTCAGCGCTGATTTGCCTTCACCGGTGGCGACCAGTAGCAACTGGTCGCAGGCTGCTTCAGGAACAACGGGTAATAACACGGACTTACCGGCTTTATAAGGGAGGTCTCCCCGCTTCAAAATCGAAGTCAGCATACCGTTGCTGACTTCATCGATGGCTGATGCTGCAGGTGATAAACCGGATTGGTCTGTCGTAATGACCAGCAGACCGGCTTTCTGTTTAGCCACTGCGCCGCTTTTTACAACAAATTCCATGAACGCTCCTGTTGGACGTAGGTCCTGTCATGTTCGCTGGCTCATGTTTGTGTCACCGAAGGTTTTCACTGAGCCTGTTGGGCGATATCAGTATTTTATGCGGTCACATCTACACACTCAGGCTGTATTGATAGATAATGACCTGATGGAGTATTTGACCAGAACACAGTTCGGATGTGAATTTCCAGTAATCTGTTACGTTTTAACAGCTTGCTGAATCCCGAAGTGTTGTATAACTGCTCCGAAACGTAGTTTAAATGGTTACTGCTGGTTTGACGAACGCTTGTTTTGGAAATTAGCCACTAAAGATGACGGCAGTAACAGACCCTTATCAGCTATCGGAACTGTGAAAACCGATCATGCCTTCGATTATATTTCGATATTTAGCCAGAGAGATGCTGCAGGTCATGCTCGCAGTCACTGGCGTAGTTCTGCTCATTATTATGAGTGGGCGGTTTGTGAATTATCTGGCGCAGGCTGCCAGTGGAGCGTTGAACGCCGATTTTTTGTTCGCCATTATGGGTTACCGGATGCCGGAATTTCTGGTGATGATCATACCGCTCGGGCTGTTTCTCGGGATCATCATGGCTTACGGTCGTTTGTATGTAGAAAATGAAATGACCATTCTCGGAGCCACCGGCATGAGTCAGGGGCAACTGTTGCGCATGACCATGATTCCGTCACTGGGTGTGATGGCATTAGTGGCGTTCCTGAGTCTTTATATTGCCCCGAAAGGTATTCAGCAGGTGGAAATGTTGTTGATCCAGCAGGACGCCATGACCGAGTTTGATACCCTGGTGCCCGGGCGTTTTCAGTTGTTGGAAGGGGGCAGTCGGGTTACCTACACCGAAGCCCTGAGCGGCGATCGTCAGCAAATGCAGAAAGTCTTTATTGCCAGTCGTTCCGACGATCCCAACAGTGCGGTGATGTCTCTGGTGTTAGCGGACAGCGGCAGGATATCCACTACCGAGGAACAGGGACAGCGCTACCTGATACTGAATGACGGTTTCCGTTATGACATGATACCCGGAGTAGGCAATGTACGGGTGATTGAGTACGACACCTATGGCCTGCGTATGGAAGAACGTACTATTAATGAAGAAATCAGCCGCGAACAGGCTCTGCCCACCAGTGTGTTAATAAAATCGAACGACACCCGTCTTATTGCCGAGTTGCAGTGGCGACTCTCATTACCTTTGCTGGTGCCTATTATTGTTCTGCTGGCCGTGCCACTCTCCCGTGTGAATCCGCGACAGGGACGATTTGTGAAGTTACTGCCAGGTGTACTTCTGTACCTGTTTTATCTGGCGTTGCTGATGTTTGCCCGCAGTGCGGTGGATGACCAGCGAATTCCTGCCAGTATTGGCGTTTGGTGGGTGCATGCTATTTATCTGGCCATAGGCCTGTTACTGGTGTCGCAGGAGACACTGCAACTGAAGCTGGGCCGGAGTAAAGCCAATGCGTAAACTGGACCGTTACATTGCATGGAATGTACTGGCGGCCATGCTGGTGGTGCTGGTGGTGCTGGTACTGCTGGAATCTCTGTTTTCGTTTCTGGGGCAGCTGGACGATGTGCGGGCCAATTACCAGCCGCTGGATGCTCTGCTGTACACCATTATGCTGATGCCCAAGAAAATCTACGAGTTTATTCCTGTATCAGCCATGATTGGTTGTCTGGCGGGGCTGGGTAGTCTTGCTTCAAACAGTGAACTGGTGGTCATGCGGGCAGCCGGTGTGTCCCTTTGGCGTATGGTCTGGTCTGTTATGAAACCCGCTTTGCTGATGGTGGTGGTGGGTTCAATGATTGGCGAATACGTGTCGCCGGTCAGTGAACAGATAGCAGAAACCCAGCGTCGTATTTTGCGGTCTTCCCAAGGGGCGTATTCCGGTGAAGGTGTCTGGCACCGGGAAGGCAATGAATATATGTATTTCAATGCCGTTGAGCCTAATGGTGTGCTCTATGGTGTCAGTCGCTACAAATTTGACGATAACATGCGCCTGCAGGAAAGCTCGTTTGCCAAGCGCGCTATCTACCAGAAAGACCACTGGCTGTTGGAAGACGTCGTGACCAGCCGTTTTGACGGTGAGAAATTTGTGGAAGAGCAGGCGACCATTCAGCCCTGGGACACCAGTCTGACCACAACGTTGTTGAAGGTGGTGGTGGTCAATCCCGATGCTTTGTCTATATCGGGTTTGAAAACCTACACCAACTATCTGGATGAACAGGGTCTGGACTCCGGTGAGTATGACCTGGCTTTCTGGAAAAAGGCTTTGCAGCCGCTATCGATTTTTTCTCTGGTGCTGGTGGGAATATCCTTTGTCTTTGGTCCGCTGCGATCAGTGAGTATGGGGTTGAGAATTTTCTCCGGTGTGGTGACCGGCGTGGTCTTTATGATCGTGCAGAACCTGCTGGGTCCCTCCAGTCTGGTGTTTGGATTTCCGCCGATACTCTCTGTTTTGTTCCCGATTGGCATCTGCATTCTGGTAGGGGCATTGTTGTTGCGAAAGGCCGCCTGACTGAAGGCTTGCTCAGAACTTGCTAAAGACTCGCTAAGTAGAAGGTGTTTGCTAAGGCGGTATCATCAGATATCGCCTTAACAGGCAGGCAGAAGCATGGGGGGATTAATAATGAGGATGTTCAGCGTTTTCACTGTGCTGATGCGCACTGACCGGATAACCGATCAGCGGCGATAACCTTGTGCTCTTCTGCGGTGTTGCCGGTGTTGGACGGGTTTAACAGGAATGGGAGCAGGTTGTAATGACTTTTCCATATCCTGCTGTATGGAAAGCAGCATGGTCGCCAGTTTGGCTCTGGCTGAACGAATGGCTTTTTGCAGCGAAGTGATCATGGCCTGTTCCTGAAAATAAAACTTAGGGCACTCACTGAGCATCTTGGAATGCCGAATCTTTGTTTCAGCGCGAAATGGTCATGCGCTTCGTTGATTGTAACTCATGTAAGTAAAAGTACTAATACATATTTCGGCTTTTATCTTTTTGTTTTGTAATGATTAGTAATTAACAACCTCTGCCGCCTATTTTTTGGGCAGGTGATTTTTAGGCAGGTGATTTTTAGGCAGGTGATAGGTGCCTGACCCTGATGCATAGTCCTGCCAGCTTTTCCTGTTTCTGTCCCATAATACCCACAGAGTACCGAGGCAGCCTGCCAGAATGGATGGGAAAGCGATCAGGAAACGGACCAGAGCTTGCCGTGCAGTAATTTTACTGCCGTCTTCATTGAGAATGTGTATGCGCCAGGCCTGCATACCCAGCGTCTGGCCTTTACGGGTCCAGAAGTACGCAAAGAAACTGAAGATGGTTAGAAAGAGAGCAGCATAGAAAACCGGACTGTCCAGAGATTCGCCGTTGTCAGTCATCTGTTTCAGCTGTTCGGTGCCGTGGATCTTAATCAGAATACCCAGATTAATGAAACCGACCAGAAAACTCAGTGAAATGACCAGAAAAGCGTCATAGACCATAGCGGCCAGTCGCCGCCAGAGCGGGGCGTGTACCATGGCTACTTTGATAGCTGGCTGTTCTGACTGCATGTGTACTCCGTAACATGAGCTGTTTTATCGTTATCAGTCTGTTGCATTGTGGATCAGCTTTTATCGCTTGAACAGACATTCAAATCAATAATTTTTTAAAAGCAGCTGCTCAGACAGTAAAGGGCGCTTTTTATACCCGTTCAAAGAAGGTAAATGTCAGGAAAGCCTTAGGTGAATAATCACCCTGAAGACCGATGCGCGACAGTTACTGTGCTGAAAGTGTTAGAAACGCATATAGAGGTAAGGGTGTGTCCACATTTAATATGTAGAAATCCACATTTGCAGCCATTTCCTATATCCCTAAAGTACCGACCTCAAACGGACTGCATTGTAACGAACTGTCATGAGTTGGCGGTTGCAATGTAAAAGTGCCCGCAGGGTCAGCCTGTCTGATCCGGGTGGGTAACGTTAACTTGAGAAATCCGGGATTTCTATGCAAGCAACGAGTGCTTCTGTCGAAAACAGAGCCGTAACGAATTCTTTCCTGCCCTGGCTGGCTGTACTGGGGTTGGTATACACCCTGCTGGTGGCCGTGGGTCTGATCGGTGATGGCTTTAAATGGGCCGCAGGGGGCGAAGACGGTGCGGCAGCACTGTTTGAGTTTGCGACCAATCCTTTCATGGGACTGATTGTCGGTACTATGGCAACCGCCATGGTGCAGTCTTCCAGTACGGTCACTTCCATTACGGTCGGTCTGGTGGCAGCCGGTTTGCCGGTGAGTACTGCGATTCCAATGATCATGGGTATCAACATTGGTACGACCATGACTTCTACCCTGGTCAGTCTGGGTAGCATGGGCAAGCGTAACCAGTTCCGTCGTTCATTCTCGGCAGCTACCGCCCATGGCTTCTTTAACCTGTTTGCTGTTGTTTTGTTCCTGCCGCTGGAGCTGGCGACCGGTTTTCTGGCGAAGTCCTCGGATTACCTGACCGATATGCTGTATGGCGGCTCAAGCACCAGTGTCGGTGGTTTCGATTTCATCAAGCCGCTGATCAAGCCGGTGACCAATGCATTCTCTAATGTGGCAGAAAGCGCACTGCCGGGCATGTCTGGTGGTGTTGTACTGGCATTGGTTGGTCTTGCACTGACATTTATGTCCATCAGTCTGCTGGGGAAAATCCTGAAGCAGCAGATGGTGGGTCGGGCCAAAGACCTCATGCATAAAGCCATTGGTAGCGGTTCAGTGGGCAGTATTGCGTCCGGTAGCCTGATTACCTTCCTGGTTCAGTCTTCTTCCACCACCACCAGCCTGGTGATTCCTCTGGTCGGCAGTGGTGTGTTCCGTCTGAAAGACATTTATCCGTTCACCCTGGGGGCGAACATTGGTACCTGTATTACGGCTCTGCTGGCGGCGATTTCCCTGAGTGGACCAATGGCGGCAGCGGGTCTGCAGATTGCTCTGGTACATTTGCTGTTTAACGTGTCTGGTGTTCTGCTGATCTACGGCGTACCTGCACTGCGTGGCATTCCCTATCATGCTGCCCGTCGTTTTGCACAGGTGGCCAGTCGTCGTAAGTCTGTTGTCTTTGGTTATGTGTTTGGTGTTTTCTTCATCATTCCCGGCCTGTTGATTTTGCTGACCAGCTGATTGACGACACTTTACTTTATCCAGCAGGCAGAGCTTTCTGCCTGCGCTGTCTGAAAACGTCACACGACGTTGGGAATGCCCATGAGTGATCTGAAGCAGTACAAGAAGCAGAGAAAGAAGCTGAAGCAGGAAATCAAATCAACAGAGGCGCACCTGAAGCGACTGAAACACGAGTTGCGGTCTCTGAGAGAAGGTCAGCAGCATCAGGTGATTGAAGAAGAGCTGGATCAGTTGATGGAAAAACCATCACTGTTTAAAAACCTTATGAAGCTTTTTGATAAATCATAAGTACTTAGTTATTTAGTTGTTTCATTCAAGGCAGCCATTCGCTGCCTTTTTTGTGTCTGCACGACGCTCATTGTCTATTCTGTGGTTGGACAATTCCAAAGTGTTATCGCATGTTCGACACAAAAAACGTTGTAGAAACCTATAATACCAATTCCATCTTCTAAACATGAATTACGCAGTTATTTCAAACCACTGGCTCTGCGTCGGAACTCCTCGCAATAGTCAGCTATTACTCGTCGTTCTTCCTTGCCCAGCGATTTGAAATAGCTTGCTCATGATCATATTTAGAAAATGGAATTGGTATAACCAGAATAAAGATCATCACGCGTTTCGTACCGATATGGAACGATATTCGCTGCTAACATGGCTGCAAACAGTGGCAGATAAACGAGTGCTTGATCTTGCCAGCGGGGCGGGTAATTATAGCCGGATGTTTTGTCGGTTGGGTGCTCGGCAAGTCATTGGCATTGATGCGTCGGCTGAAATGGTGGCAGCAGCCAGAAAGTACACCCCTGAAGTAATGCCTGTCACTTATTACAACCAATACTGTGGACAGTTTTCTGAGAATTCGATACTGATGCACCAAGGCCTGTGCCACAAGGGCCGGGATTTAATACGAAGCCTTGGGTTTAATCCCCGCAGCTTGCTGCGACGTACCCAAGAGCTAACCTGATACCCCGCAGTTTGCTCCTATCTCTTTAACACATCTCCTAATCTTGTCTTATCCTTTTTTCAGATGAGTCAAGATTGTGCTTCCACTTCCTCCTGAACAATGGGCAGAACTTACTTTTGGGTGCGCTGATTTGGGTGATCAAC
This sequence comes from Endozoicomonas montiporae CL-33, assembly GCF_001583435.1. Taxonomy (NCBI): domain Bacteria; kingdom Pseudomonadati; phylum Pseudomonadota; class Gammaproteobacteria; order Oceanospirillales; family Endozoicomonadaceae; genus Endozoicomonas; species Endozoicomonas montiporae. Next base: position 1,959,651 of record NZ_CP013251.1, read on the forward strand.
GTCGTACAAAAAGGCTGGTGCACACAGCAGCGGAACTATCCGCTCATACGGGTTCGTCATTGGCTGAGTCTTGTGAAGGTGACCTGTCCTTATTGGTTGGCGGTTACCGCTTAATTGAAAATGAAGCTGTTAAGCCTGAAGCCATTGCCGAGGCTGGCTTTCAAGCAACTCTGCATGCTCTTCAGGACTCTGAACTTATTCTGGCTCTTGAGGATTCAACAACCCTTGGTTACAAACATTCCGCAAGGTCAAAGCTTGGTGATTTGGGTGGACCGAAAGACGCCATAACCAAGGGATTTTGGGCTCACTCTGTTATGTTGCTGGATGCCGAAACAGAACGGACTTTGGGGCTCATTGACCAGCAGCGCTGGATCAGAGATGACGATCAGCGTGGCCAAAAGCATCAACGCAAACAGCGACCTTACGAAGAGAAGGAGAGCTTTAAATGGCAGCAGTCTTCAGAAAATATTGAGCGCAGGTTGGGTGAGGCTATGGCTAAAACGATCAGCGTCTGTGACCGTGAAGCGGATATTTTCGAATATACCCTCTACAAGCTTAAACATGACCAGCGATTCATCGTCCGGGCAACACAGAACAGAACCCTGATTGATAACGACAAACTACTGTTTGATGCCGTTGCAGAAACGCCTGTACTGGGTAGCTATACCGTTATAATCCCGCAGCGTGGTGGCAGAAAAGAGCGAAAGGCCACCCTGCAAATAAAGAGTAAAAGCGTCACCATTCAATCACTACAAAGACCCGGAGGTCGGCTTCAACCAATCAAGGTTAATGTTGTTACAGCACAGGAAATCAAGAACGACGCTGAAGATAAGCTGTGCTGGATTCTTTTAACCACAGAGCCCATTGCGACATTTGAAGACTGTCGTAAGGTGCTACGGTTTTATGAACTCCGTTGGCGCATAGAAGAATTTCACAAAGCTTGGAAAACAGGTGCTGGTGTTGAGCGTCAGCGTATGCAAAGCGCAGATAACCTTGAACGCATGGCCGTGATACTGATGTTTGTGGCTGTTAGGCTGATACAAATACGCGAGGCGCTCATGCTGCCTTATGTGCGGACTGATGACGAAGTGTGGCATGAAGAAACACCAGCCAATCAGGTAGTCAGTGATGATGAGTGGCAGGTGCTTTGGTTAAAGATGGAAAGTAAAAAGTTACCAGACAAGCCGCCATCGTTGATTTGGTTGTTCCAAACCATTGCCAAACCAGGTGGCTGGTGCAACTCCAAACGCACAGGTCGCCCTGGTTGGCTGGCAATTTGGAAGGGCTGGGCAAAGCTACAGATTGGCGTCGAGGTCTGGCGCATGGCTCGCCAGTTCTGGGGTGTAGAGATGTGTTAAAGAGATAGCAGTTTGCTCCGGGGCTTCGCTCCTCCACCCGACGCCGCCGGCGCGACTGAACCAGGCGTTATGCTCCTAAATCACCTGTTCAGATGCTTCCCAAAATTTCGTATATGCTTCTTCAAGTTTTGGTTGCAGGTGTTTAATCAGAATGTCGTGTAAATCTATCATTATTCCAAGTCTGCTTTTGTCATCAAGTTCTTCTGAATATCGGTTAAAAAATTCATTGCAATATTCAAGAATTTTTCTCAAATGTTGAGAGATAAGCTTTCTGCTTCCGATTATCGCCACATCCGCCTCTGGATTTGTCGGGTGTGGAAGCTCAATAACTATGGGATTGATAGATTTTGTATATCGAATGTAAGGGTAGAGCATTTCTCTCGCCTAGGAGGTTGTCCGAGAATAGCGCCCGTAGCGAGGATGGCAGAAAATTGAGGATGAAAAAGCGGTTTTGTAAGGAGAATAGCGAGCTATTTGACGAACAAAAGCGATTTTTCAGACCAATTTGCTGCCACCGCACGACGGCATGGATGCCAGAGCTAGGGCAACGCAGGAGCAGTTGCCGGAAGGGCAGTCTATTCTCGGATAGCCTTCTAGGTATTGTTACGCATGGTCTAAATGAGCAAACTGCTTTACAAAACTAGATTGGTCATTAGTACGATATTAAATGTAAGAAGATGTTAGAACTTAGCAATAGAGAAAAAAGCTTAATTAGTGGGTGTGCTGCCTAATTAATGTACTGGAGGAAGGTTGTGTGTGACAGGGAATCCGTAACGGCTCATTTTTGACCAAAATGCATTCCAGGATCCGGATGTGCAAACCAGTGCCCTTAACGTCAGCAACATCGATGCTCCCTGCTCCTTCCAGCGCATTCCTGAACGGCACATTCTCTGTTTCACCAATGTTTTACAGCCTGCTTCAGTCACTCCCGAACCTATCGGCAAGTTCTGCTCTCTCGCTTGCGGATAAATCATCTGATGCCAATGATTTTTGAAATACGTTCTGGCACTGATTAACTTTTCCAGAGACGCAGTACGGTTGTTGCCTGGCTTTGCACTATCAAGCTCTTCCTGAAGTCTTTTGGCTGCACCCTTTTCATGTTTCAAGTCGTGTAGTTTCTGCTTCAACCATGCATGCCTCTCCTGTGATGCTTTTTTGCCGGGATAAAGAGCCTCAGCAGCCCCGGCAACATATTCAGAGACATGGTAAAAGTCCAGCACCTGCACGGTTGTAAAGGGCTCTAAAAAAGTCCAGTTATCCGCTGCTCCGTCAGCAATTCCCACATAAACTGCATCAGGATATCGCGCTTTAACCTTGTTGATTTCTCTTGAAAATCTGCTTTTAAAGGTTCCCTTGCCGTATTCTGGTGCCTCTGCACAATAGATGGTATGGAGCCGCTCCCCTTCGTCATCATAAAGGCTTATCGTGCCACACATGGCTTCACGATAGCCTTCGTAATAAAGAAGGTTGGCTCCATCAAGGCCGATGCCTATTGTTTTTACTGCCTTAGGCAAATCGGGTATGTCGTATGCCCATTTTTCTTCTTTTGCCTGAGCGATGCTTGCTACGACATCAGCCAGATCTCTAAGCGTCGAACGACTACTCTTGCGGCCATGGTTTTGTAGTAAGTCTTCTTCTACCTGGGGAGCAGCCATTTGTGCATATTTCCAACTGACGAGCCGGGCAAAAGCAGGAGTCGAGTTGACAATGATTCGCGCATTCTGATCCAGGGGACAAAAGGTTTCACCACCCTGACTGCTTTGATATACATAGCGTGCCAACTTAACGGAACCCCATGAAGTTTCATACACTTTGGGTTCTTTTTTGTGCTTGCTGCTCATGGTAATCCCGCCTACTTTTATAGGCGAACCATCGGTGTCCATGGCTTCAAGCTGTTTTTCTACCCCAAGCACGCCTGCTTCGTTGAGGCTACCCTGAAGAGCAGTCTCAAAGTCAAGCATTGAGTCACCATGCTGGATGGTAATCAGGATCTGCGTTTCGTTGTTTTCTGAAGAGATAACTTGAGCGGGCATATGGTGAAGGCTGTAAGATTTTCAATATCTTAAAATAGACAGAAAATGTTGTTTCTTCCTACATTAATTACCGCTTACACCCTAATTAGTGGAATGCTGTATAATCCTGATGCAGAAGGACTGCCTGAAGATAGATTGTTTGCGAAGAAACTTTGCCATCAAATCAATACTAACTTTGACAATAAAGAGAAAAATCTTTTAATTCAGAAGCTTTTTTCAAAAGCGGATGTAACTACACAATTAAATGGTAATTTTTGTTGCGATTACGGATACAACATTGAAGTAGGTAAAAACTTTTACATGAACTTTAATGGAGTAATCCTAGATTGCAGCAAGGTTACTATTGGTGATTATGTGATGATAGGTCCCAATGTGACTATTTGTACAGCGGGTCATCCAATAGATGCTAACACTCGCTATACATATTATGGTGGACCCCACTGTCAAGACAGTAAACCAACAAATTTAAGTTAAGTCCTGGCAGTGGTCCAAAGCCCTCATGCAAAGTGAATTGCCTTAGGCGTTTTATAACTCAACGACTGGTGTAATCGTTCAGTGTTGTAAAACTCAAAGTATTCATCCAGCCCAGTATAAAGCTCTGGAACAGTCTGAAATTCATGCGTGTACAGCCATTCATGTTTGACGGAGCGCCACAGCCTCTCGACAAAAATGTTATCCAGTGCTCGCCCTTTCCCGTCCATGCTGATACGTATTTCCCGTTCCTGAAGAGGTGCCAGAAAATCATTACTGGTAAACTGACACCCTTGGTCAGTGTTGAATATATCAGGTTCACCTTGTTCCAAAGCTCGACCCAGCGCATGAATACAGAAGTCTGCATCCAGTGTGTTCGACAGCTCCCAGCTGACCACGTAACGGCTGTACCAGTCAATAATGGCAACCAGATACATAAACCCCTGAGGCATCGGGCAGTACGTAATATCAGTACTCCAGACCTGATTGGGTCTCACAATATCAACGCCGTTCAACAAGTACGGGTAAACCTTATGCTCTTTGTTTCTCAGGCTTGTGCCCGGTTTTGGTCCGACAGCCTGTATGCCCATCAGCCTCATAAGTCGCTGTATACGCTTCCTGTTGACCGGAAAGCCCTGCTCATTCAGCCATGCAGTTATCTTACGACTGCCGTAAAACGGTGTACGTGTATACTGCTCATCAATGAGCCTCATCAGATTCAGATTCTCAGGGCTTTCCAAAGCTGGAGAAGCTTGGTAATACCAGCTTGACCTGCTTAACCCAACCAGTTCACATTGGCGCTGAATGCTGATCTTCGAGTGATCCGGGTCTATGCATCTCCGTTTGTCATCAATGGACATTGCCAGATTTTTTTTTCAACCAGTCCAGCTCCATTTTAAGCCGTCCGATCTCCTGATACAGGGGGGCAGTGAGCGCATCTGGATCTACCTCTGGCCGTGCCCTGCCGAAGACTTCTGGAACCCCCTGGAGTAGCTGTCGCTTCCACTGGCTAACCTGAACGGCTGCAACTTCGTGTTCGCTTGCCAGCTGGTTTATGGTCTTTTCGCCCTTGTAGGCTTCGAGTGCTACCTGTGCCTTAAATTCGGGCTTATGTCGTTTTCTTTTTGCTGTCATGATTCCCTCCTGCAGGGTCATCTTACAGCCAGAAAACTTAACTTAGCTACCTGTCCAGTTTATGGGGTCCATCATATACCAAAGCCAGCGTTGGTTCGATTTATCATGAACATACGACCACTGCTCATCTAGCTCAGCCTCTTGGCAGACAAGCCCTAAATGAATAATTGCATCTGACTTGAGATCAATAGTTTGAATATTTGGGTTGACCTTTACCAGACCGCTTTCTTTTTTTTTAGAGTCTTTATTACTGTTGTCTTGCTTATTCCGAGTACTTTACTTGTATCCCTGATTCCGCTGCCATTTATTGCCATATCGATGATTTTTTCTTTAACGCCAGGCTCACAGGCCTTGTAGCGATATTCAAGCATGAAGGTTTTGATTTCACATTTGTCATTACAGCAATAGTATCGTGGAACATCATGAGTGCTGTATCCGAAAGGCCGAACTTGGTTACTGCCACATGTTGTACAGAGGACTTGCGTAAGGCACATTTTTAAACCGCATTTTTCAAAGTTGCCGAATGTCGTATTTTAGCAGACAGGGCTAGAATCACAGAACTGTGCCACTACCCACGCACTCTTCCAAAAAAATCTTGAAATAGAAGAAGCCGGAAAACAGAATAAAGATGATGTTCATTCTACAATCTGCTAAAGTCAGCGCAATTTTTATACTTTGATGTAAATAGTTATGAATAAATTAACTGTAAACAACTACAAGGAAGATAAATTTTATCCAAAAGTAGTTGAAGCCGTTGAAAATTGTCTCAAAAGGAAAAAGTACATAACACCAATTAATGTGTTTGTTTCAATGGAGCTGCTAGATAAAAATGAGTTTAACAGGTGGAAGAGTGGCTCTGTTCCTTATTTAGAAAAAGTTATAAAGTGTAATTTAAGTAAGGCATCACGAATCTTACGTTTAATCGGTTTTCATTGTCATGATTTAAACATGAAACCATCAAATACTGCATATAAAGGTAAACATGGTTTTCTTCGATTTACCAAAACTGGAGAGCACAGGCTGGAAGAGGTTTATTCTCGCAGTATGGTGGACCCCACTGTCAAGACAGTAAACCAACAAATTTAAGTTAAGTCCTGGCAGTGGTCCAAAGCCCTCATGCAAAGTGAATTGCCTTAGGCGTTTTATAACTCAACGACTGGTGTAATCGTTCAGTGTTGTAAAACTCAAAGTATTCATCCAGCCCAGTAAAGCTCTGGAACAGTCTGAAATTCATGCGTGTACAGCCATTCATGTTTGACGGAGCGCCACAGCCTCTCGACAAAAATGTTATCCAGTGCTCGCCCTTTCCCGTCCATGCTGATACGTATTTCCCGTTCCTGAAGAGGTGCCAGAAAATCATTACTGGTAAACTGACACCCTTGGTCAGTGTTGAATATATCAGGTTCACCTTGTTCCAAAGCTCGACCCAGCGCATGAATACAGAAGTCTGCATCCAGTGTGTTCGACAGCTCCCAGCTGACCACGTAACGGCTGTACCAGTCAATAATGGCAACCAGATACATAAACCCCTGAGGCATCGGGCAGTACGTAATATCAGTACTCCAGACCTGATTGGGTCTCACAATATCAACGCCGTTCAACAAGTACGGGTAAACCTTATGCTCTTTGTTTCTCAGGCTTGTGCCCGGTTTTGGTCCGACAGCCTGTATGCCCATCAGCCTCATAAGTCGCTGTATACGCTTCCTGTTGACCGGAAAGCCCTGCTCATTCAGCCATGCAGTTATCTTACGACTGCCGTAAAACGGTGTACGTGTATACTGCTCATCAATGAGCCTCATCAGATTCAGATTCTCAGGGCTTTCCAAAGCTGGAGAAGCTTGGTAATACCAGCTTGACCTGCTTAACCCAACCAGTTCACATTGGCGCTGAATGCTGATCTTCGAGTGATCCGGGTCTATGCATCTCCGTTTGTCATCAATGGACATTGCCAGATTTTTTTTTCAACCAGTCCAGCTCCATTTTAAGCCGTCCGATCTCCTGATACAGGGGGGCAGTGAGCACATCTGGATCTACCTCTGGCCGTGCCCTGCCGAAGACTTCTGGAACCCCCTGGAGTAGCTGTCGCTTCCACTGGCTAACCTGAACGGCTGCAACTTCGTGTTCGCTTGCCAGCTGGTTTATGGTCTTTTCGCCCTTGTAGGCTTCGAGTGCTACCTGTGCCTTAAATTCGGGCTTATGTCGTTTTCTTTTTGCTGTCATGATTCCCTCCTGCAGGGTCATCTTACAGCCAGAAAACTTAACTTAGCTACCTGTCCAGTTTATGGGGTCCATCATACAGTTTTGTATCTACACGGAAAGAGTAGTCCTAACAAATGGTTCCAAGGGACCGCGCCTGCGGTGGCGCCCTTGAATCAGGCGTTAGCCACATATATAGAAGCTGTTGCTTACCACATATCAAATGTTATTTTTAATACATGGTTCCTTCACTTTCAAATTTAAATTTTGCTTTACTACTTAACTTGTTTTTAAATCTAGAATAACAAATTCTCAAGAGTTCTTTGGCATCCATATTTTTTGGATTTTTTTCAAGAACCTTTATTGCACTTGAATAGGCATTGTTAACACTTTGTTCTGTAATATTATCATCCGACGTTGAAGAAAAATATCTTGAAAAATATAAAACTGATGCCTCATAATTATGTGATAAAAAGCTGCTAAAGGCAATTTCATAAAGAATTGTATTATAATTATTTATAGTGAAATTGTTTTGATAGATATTTAAAAACTTTTCAGCTACTTTAATAGCAGCTTCCAGGTTACGAAGATTTCTAAAAGCAACAGCTTTTAATAAATAGCTATAGCCGTTATCGACTCCTTCAGGTAAACTGGCATGTATTAAAACTTGTTGCCAACTGGCAAAGTTTTTATATTCACGTGCCTGCTTTAAAAGATCTTTGCCCTCTTTGTACCAATCACTACTTTGTTGTTCATAAGTATTTAAGGAAGAAAGTAAGCTTATCATTGATATCGTTCCTGCATCAACAATACTAGGGAGAGTGAAGGGCGAGTAAAAGCTGTTTGAAGTTGGGGCTATTGGCATTTTGCAGTTAGGACAGTGACTACATGCTTCAGTGATTTCTTTACCGCAGTATGAACAATTCGCTGCATTCACGCTCTGAACGGTTAAGCCTGATAAAATGAACAGAACAGTGTAAAAACACAAAGCATAATTGAAATTGCACATGTTAATTTTTTATACCAAGCTGCCATGTAATGAACACATCATAGCCCTGAATAGGCGGCTAAAAAAGTTTTCCAGCGGACGCGCCTTCGGCACGCCACTAGGAGCCTGTCCGAGAATAGTCTGCCCTACCGGCAACTGCTCCTGCGTTGCTCTAGCTCCGGCATCCATGCCGTCGTGTGGTCGTAGTAAGTTGGTCTAAAAATCCGATTTTGTTCCTCAAATAGCTCGCTATTCTCCTCTCAAAACCGAATTTTTATCTTCAATTTTCTACGATCCTCGCTACGGGCGCTATTCTCGGTCAGCCTCCCAGTATTTACCGGTGGATAATCGCAGTCAGCAATTATACCAATTCATGTTTAGAAGACGGAATTTGTATAACCTGGCAGTTGGCGGTCATTAACGGCTATGCAATGTGATGGCTTTGTCGTAACAGTCCAGCGAGCATTCACCGCAGCCGGTACACAGGGCTTCATCAATCTGTATACGGTTGTTTTGAATCTCAATGGCGTCTTCTTCACAAGCATCAATGCAGAAGTCACAGGGCTGGTTCAGGGCGAGCTGACAGTGACCACTGACCCTGGCGATGGCTTGTATACGACGGCCGTTTTCTTTGTCCAGGGCACCGGTCGGGCACTGATCAACGCACAGGTTGCAGAAGGTACAGCTACCATAATCCAGTGACAATACCGGCAGGTTTTCCAGTACCGGGTGTTTTTCTTCAGAACGGCGAATCACCCGTTGTGGGCAGGCATCGATACACTGATCACAACGGTTACACAGCGCCAGAAAGCTTGGGTTGTCCAGCGCCCAGGGCGGGCGCGGGTAGATCGATTCAGGCAATTCAACCGGTTTGGGTTTTACCAGTCGCCGAAACAGTGCGCGGCGATTGGGGGACTCAAGCTCTTCATGGGCATTCATCGATCTAACCCTTCCAAAGTTCAGCAGTCGTTAAATAGTGTTTAAGCAACTGTTCAGCGGTACAGTCTGGCGATACGGAACTCGGCTTCCGTCAGTGTCGCCAGTTGCTCCAGACTGCCTTTTGCCAGCAGGCTGATGCCACGGTATACATCGGTTTGTGCATTGTCGTACAGGATGTCCAGAAAATGCGGAGCCCATGTCAGCACATGTTCACTGAGGAAATCTTTTAATACCGCGCGCTGGGTGTCCAGACAGGCGCTGTCGGTTTCTGTTTCCACCATTTTGGCTAAACGTTCGGCCATAAACGCAAACATCAGTCCAAGGTGGTCTTCCGGTTCCCGTGTGCCTGTGTCTATTTCAACACCGCATTCCCGATAAAACTGTTTGACGGCCAGAGTCGGTTCTCCACACAGTGTCTGCTCTTCGGTCAGATACACTGAAGCCCAGGGCGCTGCTTTCAGCTCTGCGGGGCCGACGAACAGTTCGGCGTAGTCTGCTTTTATATGTTTAACCGTGGCTTCATTCAGGCTCTGTAAGCCTTGAGCAATCAGCGCCAGACCTTTGTCGATATCATTCTCTGGTACGCCGTCCTGCCCATGCTCGGCCAGTTGCTTCAGCTGTTCCAGAAACCCTGCGTCAGGTGACTGATGCAGGCACTGGTAGAGCAGCTGACAGGAAAATTGAAAATCCGCCAGAATCGTTCGGGCTTCGTTGGTCATGATGATGTCTCGTCAAACAAAGAGTGAAATAGCAGGCTCTGTGAAAGAAATAATCCCATTTCGGGACAGGGAAGTCTCTTGGGGCTTTTCCGATAGCGGTTTCGTCTTCAGCACAGTGCTCAGTGGAGAATGTTCCGGTGAGAATGCTCCGGGAAGGCTCCCGGAGAAAGTGCGAGTATGGTCAGATTGAAAACTGAGGGGCGCTATTTTCGGAATGCCTCTCAGCCACCAATTTGCGCCAGAGTGGCAGTGCCTCCGGTGTAACCGTTCTGCAAAAAGTGCTTATCCTGCTTCAGTTGCAGGAAGTTCTGAATACGGCTGATCAGTTCCGGCTGCTGTTCATCGTTCTGCAGCAGATGCCTGAGATCGTAACCCTGATCACCAAACAGGCACAGTTGCAACTTGCCCAGACTGTTCACCCGCAGGCGGTTACAGTCTTCGCAGAAGTCCGGTGAATAAGGCGTGATCAGGCCAATACGACCACGATAGTCCGGGTGGAAGTACTCCTGCGCCGGACCGGCAGACTTGTGTCGGGCGACTCTTACCCAGCCGCTTTCAAGCAGTTGATCACGGACAGTACTGCCTTCCAGATGATGCTGGTTAAAGAAATCCTGATTGTCACCGGTTTGCATCAGCTCGATGAAACGCAGAGTAATGGGTTGCTCTTTAATCCAGTTCAGGAAGTCGGGCAGTTGATCAGCGTTGTGACCGCGCATCAAAACGGCATTAACCTTGAAACCGGTCATGCCCAGTTCAAACCCTTTGTCGATGCCGCTGAGGGTTTCCTGCAGACGGTTATGGCCGGTAATGGTTTCAAAGCCGCGGGCGTCCAGGCTGTCAACGCTGACATTGATGGCATCCACCCCGGCTTCCAGCCAGGATTCAATCCGCTGATCCATCTTGTAACCATTGGTGGTCATGGCAACGGTCTGAATACCGGGAATCTGTTTGATCGTGGTGACAATGCTGTTAAATTCATGACGCAGAGTCGGCTCTCCGCCGGTAATACGCACTTTTTCAACACCCAGTCGGGCGAAGGCGGTCACCAGACGGCGGATTTCATCCACGGTCAGGGATTCTTTGTGATGGTGCTCTTCACACCCGTCCGGTAAGCAGTAGTTACAGCGGAAGTTACACAGATCAGTAACAGAGAGTCTTAGATAGGGGAAAGTCCGCCCCTGATTGTCTTGCAAACGTAGCATCAAACACCTTTCCAAATACGGGAGGCACTGACATTTCTGTCAGCACCCTGGTAGCAGCGCGCACATCTTTCTGCTACGGCTTCAGAACCATGCCATGGGTTTAGGCCCGGAAGCTCGGCGCTCTTTAAAGATAGAGTTGTTACGGGCTATCCTAACCATCTGTCACGGTGATTGCTATATGGAAATGCCGCTTTGTGAAAAAATGTTTATGATATTGTTCGATATTTGTTGAATTTGTGCGTTATGCAAGCTGTAGAGTGTCAAATACCCCTGATTGGTTTTGCGGCGTTCAGTGGAACCGGCAAAACCACTCTGTTGGAAAAGCTGTTGCCCCTGCTGGTCAAGCGAAATCTCAGAGTGGGAATGGTGAAAGCCTCACACCATGATATTGAGCCGGATAAACCGGGAAAAGACAGTTATCGTCTGCGTCATGCCGGAGCCCTGCAACTGGTGCTCAGTACGCCGCACCGGTCCATCTGTTATACCGAGCGAAATCCGGAGATATCACGAAAGTTATCAGACCAGCTCCGGTTGCTGGATCTTGAACGTCTGGATCTGGTGGTGGTTGAAGGCTTTCGGGACGAGCCTTTCCCGAAAATAGAACTGCATCGTCCGGTTCGAAATAAACCACTGCTGTATCCGAATGACGCCAACGTGATTGCGATTGCCAGAGACGATCAGGGCTATCAGCCGGAGCGTCCCATGCCTGTTCTGGACCTTAATCAGCCAGAACAGATTGCTGATTTTATTTTTACCACAATATTAAAGGAAACTTCCCATGACTGATTGCTGTTCAGCCCCGGGACTGATGCCTCTGGAACAGGGACTGGAAAAGCTCTGTCAGGAAATCACCACGGTGACAGAAACTGAAGCGGTGATTCTGGACAATGCGCTGGACAGAATTCTTGCGCAGAGTGTGATTTCACCGGTGAATGTACCGTCCCACAACAATTCAGCGATGGATGGTTATGCCCTTCGTCTGGGTGATCTGGCCAATGCGGATACGTTGCCGCTGGCCGGACAGTCGCTGGCGGGGCATCCGTTTCAGGGTGAAATGCCGGCAGGGCACTGTGTCCGGATTATGACCGGTGCCAGCGTACCGGATGGTGCGGATACAGTGATTATGCAGGAGCAGGTAAACGTCACCGATCATGGCATTCAGTTTTTGAATAAGCCCAACAAGACAGGCAGCAACATTCGTCTGGCGGGTGAAGATATCCCGGAAGGCTGTGAGGTGTTTACTGCGGGTCATAAAGTACGTGCGCAGGATCTGGGGCTTCTGGCTTCACTGGGTGTGCCAGAGGTAAACGTATATCGTCGTATTAAGGTGGCGCTTTTTTCTACAGGCGATGAGCTGAAGCTGCCCGGTCAGTCGTTGGGTCCGGGTGATATTTACGACAGTAATCGTTTTGCCCTGAAAGCCATGTTAAAGCGTCTGGGAGCTGACATTCTGGATCTCGGACTGATTGCCGATGACCCGGATGCTTTGCGACAAGCCTTTTCGGAAGCCGACTGTCAGGCAGATGTTGTCATTACGTCAGGCGGCGTGTCGGTGGGGGATGCTGATTTTGTGAAAGATATTCTGCAGGAAATGGGCAGGATGTCGTTCTGGAAGCTGGCGATCAAGCCGGGTAAGCCGTTTGCCTTTGGACGACTGCCAAACAGCTGGTTTATCGGACTGCCGGGTAATCCGGTGTCTGCAACCGTCACCTTTCAGCAGTTGGCGACACCGGCGTTGATGCATCTGATGGGTGCCAGACAGGCAGAGCTGCAAACCATTCAGGCCATCTGCAAAACGCCCCTGAAAAAAGGCCCCGGTCGTCGTGAGTTTCAGCGCGGTATTCTGTCAACGGGCGACAATGGTCAGATGGAAGTCGTTACCACGGGCAGTCAGGGTTCTGGTGTCATGCGCTCCATGGGGCTGGCGAACTGTTATATCGTTCTCCCTGAGGAGCAGGGTAATGTGGCAGAGGGTGAGCAGGTGACGGTTCAGCTGTTTAATCATCTGTTGATGAACTGATCTATTAGTCACCACCATTTAACCGATAACTCCGTCATTTTTCGAGATGGCGGCAAACCTGAATAATTCTCAACTGCGGGTACGTCAGGGCTTTGCGGCATCTGACAAGTGTATGTCGCATCGGTGTTGGTAGCTCGTCGCATAGCCACTGAACGTTATATTTGATAGCACAAAAAATAGTCATTAAAAATTGATCCAGATCAATTCTGTCTTCTAAATCCAGCCGTTAGTATGCACGCTGTCTGAATCCTGACTGAGCGATTCTTATTCAGCAGCGGCGTGCGACTGCTCAATAAGTGTTCTGCTACTCAGGTCAAACCAAGCTGACCGGAACACTCAATGAAAAACTGGCTTGATAAAACCATCCTGTCGCCTATGAAACGGCGAAACTTTATGAAGTGGGGCTCTCTGGTAGGGGGAGCTGCTGTAGCCAGCGCAGGACTGCCATTGAAGTCTGTTGCCAAAACCGCTTCTACTGCTTCAACAGCCTCTGAAAACAAAACTACCTGGTCCGCCTGTATGGTGAACTGTGGTAGCCGTTGTGCGCTGCGTGTTCACACGACTGACGGCGTAATTACCCATGTTGAAACCGATAACCGTGGTGATGACCAGTACGGCCAGCACCAGATGCGTGCGTGCCTGCGTGGTCGTTCTATCAAGCACCGCGTATACAACCCTGATCGTCTGAAATACCCGATGAAGCGGGTAGGTCAGCGTGGTGAAGGCAAGTTCGAACGCATCAGCTGGGATGAAGCCCTGGATCTGATGGCGGACAAGCTGAAGTACACCATCGACAACTATGGCAACGACGCTATCTTCATGACTTACGGTTCCGGTACTCAGGGTATGCGTACCGACGGTAAGGATTCTTTCAAGCGTCTGTTTAACATGATGGGTGGCTTCCTGGATTACTACGGTAACTACAGCTGGGGTCAGATCATGATGGCGACGCCGTTTACTTACGGTAATAAAAAGCCAAACTCCTACGGCAGCTTTACCTCCGAAATTGAAAACGCCGAGCTGTTGGTGATGTTCGGTTACAACCCGGCAGAGACCCGCATGAGTGGTGGTGGTGAAATCTACGACCACGTAACAGCACAGCGCAAAAAGAATGTTCGCACCATTATCATCGATCCGCGCTATACCGACACCATGCTCGGCAAGGAAGATGAGTGGCTGCCAATCCGTCCGGGTACCGATGCTGCACTGGTCGAAGCGATTGCCCATGTTCTGATTACCGAGGACATGGTGGATCAGGCATTTCTGGACAAGTTCTGTCAGGGTTACGATGAAAAGACCCTGCCAGCCAGCGCGCCTGCCAATGGTCATTACAAAGCACACATTCTGGGTCAGGGTGCTGACGGTATCGAAAAGACCCCTGAATGGGCTGCTGGTATTACCGGCATTCCAGCCAAAAAGATTATTCAGCTGGCTCGTGAAATTGGTACTGCTAAACCTGTTTACATTACTCAGGGTACCGGTATCCAGCGTCAGTCTAATGGTGAGCAGGCTTCCCGCTCCATTATTATGCTGCCGATTCTGACTGGTAACATCGGTCTGCCTGGCACTAACACCGGTGATATGCCAGGTAACTTCAGCTATCCGGCGGCTCGTCTGCCTGTCGGCGACAACCCGATTAAAGTGCGTGTGCCGTTCTTTAAGTGGGTGGATGCGATCTGGCGTCACGATGAAATGACTGACATTACAGACGGTATTCAGGGTGAGAAAAGCCTGAAAAATCCGATCAAATTCCTGATCAGTCATTCCGGTAACGTGCTGATGAACCAGCATGCCAACCTGAACAACCAGAAAAAAATCATTGGTGACGAAAGTCTGGCCGAGTTCATTGTTGTGGTGGATAACCACATGACCGCCAGTGCCCGTTATGCAGACCTGTTGCTGCCGGACGTGACCACCATCGAGAACAACGAAGTCAGCTCCGACGGATATTCTTCCGGTGTGATGGGTGGTCTGTTCCCGCTGGTACGTGCCATTGAGCCTTTGTACGAGACTAAATGTTCTTACGACATGTGTGTGGGTCTGGCCGAGCGTCTGGGTATTAAAGATCAGTACACAGAAGGTCGTACCCGTGACCAGTGGCTGGAACATCTGTATGCCGGTGCGAAACAGAAAGACGACAGAATTCCTACACTGGAAGCACTGCGCGAGCAGGGACCATGGCTGATTATGGCGCCGGAAGAAGGTCGTATTGCTCTGGAAGATTTCCGTAAAGATCCGGTGAATAATCCAGTTGGCACGCCATCCGGTCGTATCGAAATTTACTCCACCGGTCTGGAGAAAATCGCCAAAGAGTGGATTCTGCCGGAAGGTGATGTCATCACCCCGATTCCACAGTATGTGAATGCCTGGGAAAGCCATCTGGACCCGAAAACCAAAGACTTCCCGTTGCAGCTGGTGGGTTATCACACCAAAGGCCGGGTACATTCCACTTACCACAATATTCCCGAGCTGCGTGAAGCGGTGTTTGACGGTGTCTGGATGAACCCTGTAGATGCCGCTGCCCGCGGACTGAAGAGTGGTGACCGGATTCGTGTCTGGAATGACCGTGGTGAAATTCACGTCGCCGTTAAGGTAACACCACGCATCATGCCGGGTGTGACCGCACTGGGGCAGGGCGCCTGGTTCAAACCAAACCGTAAAGGTATCGACAAGGGTGGCTGCCTTAACACGCTGACCTCCGAACGTCCGACACCTTTGTCCAAAGGTAACGGACAGCACACCATGCTGGTTGAAATCGCCAAGATCTGAGGGTACTGAATAAATGGCTCAAATGGGATTCTATGTCGATACCAGTAAGTGTACCGGCTGTAAAACCTGTCAACTGTCTTGTAAAGACACAAACGACCTGCCTGTAGGGGTCAACTACCGTCGTGTTTACGAATACGCCGGTGGTGACTGGGTGCAGCATGAAGATGGCACCTTCAGCAACGATGTGTTTGCTTACTATGTGTCTGTCAGCTGTAATCACTGCGCCGAACCAGCCTGTGCCAAAGCCTGTCCTACAGGTGCCATGCACAAGCGCGAAGAAGACGGTCTGGTGGTCGTCAATGACAGCGTATGCGTCGGCTGTCGTTACTGTGAAATGGCTTGCCCCTACGGTGCGCCGCAGTTTAACCCGGTCAAGAAAGTCATGAGCAAGTGCGATGGCTGCTACAAGCGTGTTGCTGAAGGTCAGCAACCGGTTTGTGTCGAGTCCTGCCCGCTGCGTGCGCTGGAGTTTGGCCCGATCGACGAACTGTGTGCCAAATACGGCAGCCGCGCCGATGTGGCACCACTGCCGGATCCAAAGCTGACTGATCCATCGCTGATCATTGGCACCTGTCGCAATACCCGCCTGACCGGTGACACCACAGGCAAAATCGAGAATCCACAGGAGGTGTAATCGTGAGTCAGTTATCTCTGGTTTTCTTTACCGTTCTGGCGCAGAGCGCCGTCGGTTTATTCGTTGCACTGGGTTTGGTGGAAATGCTCGCCAAACCGAACGAGCAGGTCATGACCCGCTCGTTCATGGCGGTGTTTGTCCTGCTGGGTATTGGTGCTGTGGCATCGGTGACTCATCTGGCGCAGCCGCTGCGTATGTTTAATGTGATGTTTGGTGTGGCTCACGCTTCGCCACTGAGTCTGGAAATTGTGGCACTGAGCCTGTTTGGTGGTGCAGGTGTCGTTTATACCGCCATGCGCCTGTTCGGTATTGCGCCGGGCCTGCAAAAGCTGTTGCTGCCTGTCGCCATGGTGCTGGGTATCGTACTGATTCTGGCCATTGCCAAAGTGTACACGCTGGCGACTGTGCCAACCTGGAACAGCAACTGGACCACTTTCCAGTTCCTGATGACGGCTGCTGTGGTAGGCCCTCTGGCAGCCGCTGCACTGTTGCGTTTCCAGTCCGTTGAACTGGGTGCTGTGCAAATGCTGGCTGACAAAGCGTTGGCGACCACCGTACTGATGACCATGGCGATGGCTCTGGTTGGTTATGTGGGTTATCTGTTCTGGCTGGGACAGTTGCCGGTAGCCGTTAATCCTCTGGCGATGCTGAGCTATGGTCAGATGCTGGCAATGGTTCGCATGGTACTGCTGGTGGGTGGTGTGCTGATGTTTGCAGTGTCTGCCCTGCGTGGCGGCAGCTGTGGCTATCAGGCCGCTACCAGCTTTGTGATGGTGCTGGTGTCCGAGTTTATGGGACGCGCCTTCTTCTACGATATCTACCTGAGTGCCGGCTCCGGCATGTAATACCCTATAGGGTATTAGTGATATCGTCTGACAGCCCCGAACTATTTGTTACTGGTTTCGGGGTTGTTTTTTCTTCACTTGAACAAATTCCGGGTAGGTATCAATTGGGCAGTTAGTACTGTTTGGTCAATGTCAGACTACCTCCAGCCCCGATGATTTAAAGCAGGCAAAAACGTCTTTTCCAACACCCAGTTGCAATCGGTCAAACGATTTTCTGGTGATCTGGCAGATCAACTCCTGTTCACCCAGACTCAGGCAGAGTAATACGTGATGATTACCTTGCTCCTGTACGCTGGCAACATGAACCGGAATGCAGTTCAGGATACTGGATGATTCCAGTGGTGTGAGTGTCAGACTGATTTCACTGGCTGGCAGCACGACCCTGACCTGAGTGTTTTCAGGAATATCGAGCTGACCCACATGCAGCTGGTGTCCATCGACCTGGATATCGGTCAGTCCATAGTGAGGGTGATGTTCCAATACCGTGGCGTCCAGAGCAGACAGCTTCTGGTCATTGTTGCCCTGATCTTCCAGACGATTAATCAACCGACGACAGCTGCCTTTTTCAATCACCTGACCCTGATGCATGAGCAACAAGTTGTCTGCCAGTCGTGCTACCTCTTCTTTCGAATGGCTGACAAATACCACAGGGATATTAAATTCCCGCTGAATCTGTTTCAGGCAGGGCATGATGCTGAGTCTGGAAGACCAGTCCAGCGATGCCAGCGGTTCATCCATTAACAGCAGGGAAGGGGCATTAACCAGCGTACGGGCAATGGCAACCCGCTGCTTTTCACCACCGGAGAGTTTATCGACGGTTCGCTCCAGCAAGTGTCTGATGCCCACCTGTTCAATGATGTCATCAAAGGATAGGGCAGACTGATCTGGCGTTGCACGTTTCAGGGCAAACTGCAGATTGCCCATAACCGTCAGGTGCGGGAACAGTCTGGCTTCCTGAAAAATGTAACCAATGCCTCGCTGTTCGGGGGGAAGAAAAACCCCCTGCTCCGAGTCCAGCCATGTGCGACCATTACAGGTTATTTTGCCCTGAACGCCTTTTTCCAATCCGGCAAGGCAGCGCAGCAGTGAGGTTTTGCCACATCCGGAGGAACCCATAATGCCCCAGATGCTGTCCAGAGACAGACTCTGCTCTACCTTTATATGAAAATGATCTCTGGGTAACTCCAGAGCAAACTGCAGGGTGTTGGACTCCATCAACGCAGGCTTCCTCGACGGTCAATACTGTACAGCACGACCAGTAATGTCATGGCAAAGGCCAGCAGACCTCCGGCAATGGTGTGGGCGGTATCAAACTGTTGGGTTTCCACCGCATCAAACAGGGCAATGGACAATACCTGGGTTTCGCCGGGAATATTGCCACCAATCATTAGCACAACACCAAACTCGCCAATGGTATGGGCAAAGCCCATGCAGGCGGCCAGCAACAGTGCCCGCCGGGTGTTGGGCAAGACGATATTGATAAACCGGTCCAGACGACGTGCGCCCAACATGGCAGCGGCTTCGAGCAATCCGTGATCGAGTTGTTCAAAAGAACGCTGCAGGGGTTGTACGACAAAAGGCAGGGAATACAGTACCGAGGCGACGACCAGTCCGGAAAAGCTGAATGCCAGTGTCGAACCGGTCATATTGAGCCAGAACTGCCCTATGGGGTTGTTAGGCGAAAAGGCCAGCAGCAGATAAAAGCCCAGAACGGTGGGAGGCAAAACCATTGGCAGGCCAACCAGTGCTTCTATAACCGGGCACCAGCGACTGCGCATGGTAGACAGTTTCCATGCCAGCGGGATACCAATCACCATCAGAATAAGTGTGGTGACAAACGCCAGTTTCAGGGTCAGCCAGACTGCTGCTGATAACATTTATGGGGTTTCCTTACTTCGCGGGTCGATAACCCTGACTTGCAATATAAGCCTGACTGGTGTCGTTGAGCAGATAATCCATGAACGCTCTGGCTTTGGGTTCTTTACTCTGTTTTAACAGCACCAGCTCCTGCCGGATGGGAGCATGATAGCTCTCTGGAATGTCCAGTATCCGATTCTTCGGTTGATCCAGTACCTGTGCTTTTGCCACCAGACCCAGATCAACATTGCCACTGGCAACAAACTGCCAGGCCTGCTGAATGCTGGCACCCTGCACCAGTCGGCCCTGATAACCCTGCCAGAGGTTCATTTTTTCCAGTGTTTGCTGTGCTGCCGCACCATAGGGAGCCAGTGCCGGATTGGCAATCGCCAGACGACCTTTATAGGCTTCCAGTGTTTTCAGTGTGACCGGCTGATCCCTATGACTCCAGAGAACCAGACGACCATAGGCATAGGTTTTACGGCTGTCAGGTACAATGAGGCCATTTTTTTCAAGCATGGCCGGACGTTCGTCGTCGGCAGACAGAAACAGGTCAAAAGGCGCACCATGACTGATCTGGTTGTAGAGAATGCCGGACGATGCCGAAGAAACCAGCACTCTGGCATCGTGCTTCTTTTCAAACTGTTCAGCCAGTACGTCCAGAACGGGTTTGAAGTTGGCGGCTACGGCGACCCGGATGGTGGAGGCAGAAGCCAATGGGCTGATCAATATTATCAACAGCGACAGGCAACAAAACAGTTTATTTCGTACTAACCCTGCCATCGTTGTGCAGCATCCTTGTCACTTTGCCGTTCTTCAATCCAGCGGTCACCTTCGGGTGTTGTTTCTTTCTTCCAGAAAGGAGCGCGGGTTTTCAGGTAATCCATAATAAAATCGCAGGCAGCAAATGCGTCCTGTCGATGGGCACTGGCAGTGCCGACAAAAACGATGCGATCGGTCGGATGCAGTTGACCGACCCGATGAATCACACTCACTGCATAGAGCGACCAGCGTTCACTGGCTTCATCAATGATGGTTTGCAGGGCGCTTTCGGTCATGCCCGGGTAGTGTTCCAGATACAAACCACTGACATGATCGTCGAGGTTATTGTCCCGTACCAGTCCGGTAAACGTAACAACGCCGCCCACCGCAGCATTGTCGGATAACCTTGCCTGCTCCAGAGCCGGGTCAAAATCGTCGGTTTGGACAGAAAGGTGAACAGTGGTTGTCATGATGATTAACCACCTGTGACCGGTGGGAAAAAGGCGACTTCGTCACCGTCTTTCAGTTCGGCATCACGGCGGGTCATGGCCTGATTCACCGCCACCAGAGTTCGGCCATCTTCCATCACCTCACGCCAGTCGTCGCCTTTTTCCGACAACTGTTTGCGCAGTTCCGAAAGCGTAGCTGGCTGCTCGTCGGCAGATAGCATCAGTTCATTACAGTTCAGCTGCTCACGGTAGCTGGCAAAAAATAATACTTTCATCATGTTTTTACATCACTGTAGGTTGGGACGAGCGAAGCGACCTCCCAACACGGGAGCTGAATGCAGTCACCGTAGTAGGATTCAATTCAGGCTACTGTGTTTATATCAAGTCACCGTGTTGGGAGGTCGCGTTCCGCTCGTCCCAACCTACGTATCATTGCAAGTAATTAGTGGCTGGCTTTATAGTGACCGCTTTTGCCGCCACTCTTTTCCAGTACCCGAACTCCGTCAATCTGCATGTCTTTGTCTGCCGCTTTGCACATGTCGTAAATGGTCAGGGCGGCGACAGATGCGGCCGTCAGGGCTTCCATTTCAACGCCGGTTTTACCGCTTAAACGACAGCAGCTTTCAATGCGAATGCGGTGGTGTTCTGGCTGTACTTCGAACTCGATGCCAATGTAGTTCAGCATTAACGGATGACAGAGGGGAATCAGGGTTCCGCACTGCTTTGCCGCCTGAATACCGGCAATACGAGCCACAGCCAGTACGTCACCTTTTTTCAGGCCATTGTCCTGAACCAGTACCAGGGTTTCCGGTTTCATGGTGATGTAGCCTTCGGCTCTGGCTTCACGACGAGTGGCGTCTTTGTCACCCACATCGACCATGCTGGCTTTGCCCTGTGCATCGGTATGAGTCAGACTCATGCAGTCACCACTTTCAGATGCTCGACAAAGTTGCAGGGGCGGTGGGTGCTGTCCAGCTGTTCTTTAATAATGCCCTGCCATGCGGTTTTGCAGGCATTGTTGGAACCGGGCATAACAAAGATAATGGAGCCATTGGCAAAACCGGCAACCGTTCTGGACTGAATGGTTGAGGTGCCAATCTGTTCATAAGATAACTGTCGGAACAGTTCGCCGTAGCCGTCTACTTCCTTGTCAAACAGTGGTAGTACAGCCTCTGGCGTGCTGTCTCTGCCTGAAAAACCGGTACCGCCGGTGATCAATACGGCCTGAACGGTATCGGAGGCAATCCAGCGGGACAGCACTTCACGAATCTTGTAGATGTCGTCTTTGACAATCGCTTTGTCAGCCAGATGGTGACCTGCCGACTTGAGATGATCGACCAGCAGGTGACCGGACGTGTCGTTGTCTTCGGTGCGTGTATCGGAAACCGTCAGAACCGCCATCTGCAATGGAATAAATTCTGAAACCTGTTTATGAGCCATAGGGTCTCCCTGTCGCTATTAGGAGTACATCTCAGGAGTACTCTTTATGTATGTTCTGACTCCAGACAAAAGTCTGGCATGCCTGCCACTCTTGTGGAGTATTGGTATTTCTGAACAGCGTTGCCTGCTCCGGTGCGGGCAGTGGAATGGCTTTGCCGTCCAGCTGATGGAGCAAGCGCCAGATCGAATAATCTTTTCGATCCGGGCTGTTAATCGCCTGATCCACCTGCTTGCGCACTTGTGGATTGACCGGAAGGCAGACAGGCAGCGTGAAGTCCTGAAAATAGCAGGCAGACTGATGCTGCGCGCAATAATCCGCCAGATGCTTCAGCGATTCGGCTGACAGCAATGGCATATCCACCGGTACAACCAGTAGGCACGATTCATCATTAATTTCCAGCTCCTTAATACTCAGCAATGCCGCATGAATACCACTGAGCGGGCCTCTGCCCGGCAAACGGTCGATAACGGTTTGACCGTAATTTTGACCGCAATAAAGGCCAGCCGTCTCGCTGTTGGCACTGATCAGCACAGGGGCAGCCCCTGCTGCCGTCAGGGTTTCAGCCATTGCCCGAAACAACGGTTTGTCCTGCCATTCCAGCAGTGCCTTGTTGCGACCCATTCTGGACGATCGTCCGCCAGCCAGAACGAGCCCGTATAAACTGCTCATTGGGCGTTTTTTGAACCATTCAACGTGATGTGGGGATACTAACAGAGCCTGTCTGAATCACATAGGTCTCAGGTCAACAGGATGAGCATTTATGTTGAGTCAGGAATTCGGGAATGCGCTGTTCCAGCCAGTAGTCCAGTTGATGCGGGCGACCACCGATAAAGCCGACATGCCCGCCGCGGCAAGTCAGTTCCAGTTCTGTACTGTCCGACAGTTCTTCAGGCTGTGGCACACAGTCCGGTGTCATAAACGGGTCATCACTGGAATGGATGATCAGGGTGGGGCGGGTGATGCCTTCCAGATAGTAGCGGCTGCTGGCTTTGCGGTAGTAATCTTCTCCGCTCTGAAAACCATGCAGGGCAGCAGTGATGTAGTGGTCAAAGTCTTCAAAGGTGTTCAGGTAGCCATAGTTGGTAAACGGCTCCAGCGCTTTGGCGCGATCATGCCAGCCCTGCCTCTGAAAAAAACGAAGCTTGTCGTGCATTTGCCGGTGCATATCGGTTAGAAAACGGTTGCGATAGATGCGTGTCGCGCCATGGTTCATTCGATGGGCACAGTGATCCAGCCGAAAAGGTACCGATACGGCGACAGCGGCTGACAGTAAACTGTTACTGCCTTCTTCCCCCTGGTATTTCAGCAGAACATTACCGCCCAGAGAGTAGCCAGCTGCCATCATTTGTTTGTCAGGATATTGTTGCTTTAAATGCTGAAGTACATCCTTTAACTCCTGACTATCCCCCGAGTGGTAACTGCGTGGCTGCCAGTTGGGCTCGCCACTGCACCCTCTGAAATTGATGCAGACTGATTGTATGCCCTGCTGATCAAGACGGGTTTGCAGGCCGGTGATGTATTTGGATTCGGAACTGCCGGTGAGTCCATGCAGTAACACGACCAGATGATCCGATTCTTTCGGCCCGTACCAGTCCAGATGCAGAAAATCACTGTCGCTGGTTGTAAAACATTCACGGTGTCGTTTAAGTGTTTTGGGCTTGCGAAACAGGGGTGACCATAATGTCTGCAGATGGGGGCTGTTGAGTCCGGGGCAGGGGGAAAATGGCAGCATGGATAATCCTGAGAAATAACGCTTGATAAACCCGAGCAAAAGCAACTGCCGACATAATAAACAGCACAGGACACTTAAAGCAAATTAGGTTACAGAGTGCCTGTCAGAAAACCTCTGAAAAACGGCAGTCGTTCTTGGCCGACAGAAGTTGATAACGGCTGGATTTGAGTTACCAGACGAACAAAGGATGTTTTTTGTACCGCACTGTTCAAAATACAACCTGATTCGACTATCTACAAGCGCAGTAATCTCTCATGCCCGGCATGATCAAAAGTAAACTGACGGAAGCCTGGCTGAAAGGCTACTGACGATCTCTGGTCAGCAGAATTTTACCCAGCCGTTTCAGGTTGCTGGCGACAACAGCCAGTGCGACATAGCGCTCAAAGCCTTCTATCCCTTTATCCGGGCATTTGTCGAGACCATTCGCTTCCAGTGCATTGATATCGGATTCAACGGCTGAGTGCTTCCTTCTTGCCCGGATAAATTCCGGGTGGCATTCCCGTTTTTTGTCATTGGCTGACAGCCTGCCTTTCTTGGGAAGAACTGAATGCTCCAGAAGAACTTCCAGCTTTTCAAGATTGCCCGGACTCCAGAAGCCTTTGTCGTAGCTCACCTGGCTTAATGTCGGGAACCGCTTTTTGGCAGCCTCAGCCATAGGTACTGTAACCTGGTCGTCTGTTTGTTTTTGCATGACCTGATGATGCAAAGTAAAACCGAACTGATCCTGCAACACGCAGACCCGTAACCCCAGTTCAACCGGAGTTCCGGCTTTGCCTTTGCTGATCCATTCTGTATGAGGCTCAAAGATTGAGAACACCTTCTCATTATGGGGAATCTGCTCATGTTCTATCACCCGTCGGTAAATCAGGTTTATCTGGTGACGGCTGTGGGCTATGTGGTATTTGAGGTTTTCCAGCCTTGGCTCATCCGGTTGTTTTTTCAACAGCAAGGACAAGGTCGTTTCAGCTTTGCGGACAATTGAAAGGCTGTACTTTATGTACTCAAGGTGAGCCATTTCAATGTCGTGCTGCCGCTGCTGTTGTTTCAGTTCACAGGTTGCGCTGGAATGCTTCAGGTTTCGAGCCTTGTTGTAGCGTTTGCGATGCTGGTCTTTAAGATATTTGCTCTGACGCCAGCCCGGAAGCTGGTACTGATTGGAGAGAGCGGATGCAAACTCAATGCTTTTACGGCAAGCGTCGCTCAGAAGGCTGATATCCGTGGGGAAATGGACATCGGTTTTGACTACGAAGGAATCGGCACGGCCATGTAGCGGCTCATCTTTTTTTTAACCAGCTGGTGACCTGCATCCACCGTGACCTGGTTAATCTGATCCAGTATCTCCGGTGTGAAGAGGCTGATGTTATCCTGCAATGTTTGTATGTGGTAGGAATGGGTACAATATGGGCCGTGACCGAGCATTTTCCGTAATGTCCCATGTTCATTAGCCAACTCTTGCAAGCGGTCATAGTCACAATTAGTGACAAGGCGCAGAGTGCCGAAAACCAGAATGTTCCAGAGGTCCATACCGGGACGACCGTTGTGCCGACTGGCAGGAATCATGTTCTCAAGCACCTGAAAAACCCTGTGTCGCAGATCAGGTGTTATCCAGATATGTTGCAGCCCCCGAAGCAGACGGGGAATGTCGTCTCTGGACTTGGGATTAAACGTGATGGCAGAGATATCAACTTCGCCCAACTGCATTTGTGGGTTGATGGTTTGGCGCATAAATGTGAAAACAGCTTGTTTTGGAAAATCTTCGAGTACTATATGGGGCTACAGGCTGCTGTTTTCAAGTGTTTGTGGGTTTTCGGACAGGCACTACAGAGCTGGAATGGGTTTCTCATTTTTTCGTTAGTTTGCTTAAAGTCTTCATTTTCTTATTAAAAAAGGGCTTCATAAAAAATCAAATTGAATGCGTTTAATTAATCGGAAGTGATGATTTTATTTTTATATGCTCTTAATTTATAAAAGAAATATTTTAATAAGCTGCAAGCATTTCTTTGACGGCATTGTCAATATGTCTCATCTTGACTCAGATCAATTAAGTGGTGGATATGTGCTGTTTTTTTTGAAAAAAATGGTAAAGTAAGTGCAAATTAACAATTAGTTCGACTCATAAGCTGCTTCGCAGGCAGGTCAATAAAAAAAGAGGAGCTAATCATGTTAACCAAGTTGTATGTTAAGAGTGCTGTAGCGCTTGATCAACTCAGGAAGGATGAGCGTGGGGTGACTGCGATTGAGTATGCGATTGTGGCGGTTGCTATTGCAGGGGTTGTTGCCGCAGTTTTTACATCTGATAGTTCAAGTGGACTAAAAACTGCTTTAGACGCTGCATTTACGAATATTACTAATGCTATTACACCGTAATAGGCTTATAACTTTCATCAAGTAGTTAATTTAATGCTCATGTTGGGAATCGCTTCGCTTGTCCCAACCTACAATTATGATTTTGATATTGCATTTAATTAATGCTGGTATTGTCGTTTATAGCGATGTGACCAGACGGGTGATTAATAACTATCAAGTGTTGTTGGTTTTAATATTGGGTCTGTTTACATCAGGCGTAGCGAATCTGCAATGGGGGTATTGGGCAGTTGCCTCCATTGGTCTTCTGTTGTTTTTTACAGGTGTGGTAGCCGGTGGTGATATTAAATTGTTGCTGGCGTATCTGGTAGGAATTGATTCCCGGTGGTGGTTGCTGGTGTTTTTATTAATGGCGATCATCGGTGGCGTGTTGGCACTGGGTTATTTGTTGTACGGTGTGCTGATTAATAATGTGCAAGGAGTTCGTGCAAGGGGTTTGCCTTACGGAATTCCAATTGTGATTTCAGGTTTTATCGGGGTCTGGTTAACGACCATCAGTTAGTGTTTAACCATTGATGGTCGGCTTCAACCCTAAACCTGAATCTTATTTGAACATGGGGGATGAGCATGGATCGTCGCCTGATATTAGGTTCTGCCTTTATTCTTTGTACTGCGGGTATTTTTGGTTTTTTAACCAGCAATCGTTCTGCGCCGGAAGAAAACGTATCGGCCCCTTCTGGGGAACCCTTTTTTGAAGTCTGGGTGGCGGAGTCGGCTATTAATAAAGCTGACGTTATTGAACCGGTCATGTTGAAAATCACCAAGGTGCCTGAATCCGAAGCGTATAAAGCCGGTGTGGTGAATAAAAAACGGTTTGATATTCCTCCCGGTGCTTTAGCAGGGGTGGATTTTGAAACGGGTTCGATTATTCCTGAAAACAAATTATTGGTTCCGGGGCAGCCCGGCCATATGTCGTTGTTGCTGGGGCCGGATCAGGTGCCTTATCCCATTAAAATAGAAGGGCAGATTGCCCTGATTGATATTCTTGCGCCGGGCGATGAAGTGGACGTGGTATTAATCGCTTCGTCTGACCAGAACCTGGCTGCTAATCCTTCCCTGAATTCGTATCGCGGTTTAACGGTGACGCCTTTGTTAAAGGCTCGTCCGGTGGTGGATGTAAAAGAGAGTAAGGACGATGGCATTACGGTGGTCATTGCCCTGAGCCGTCAGGAGGTTAGCCAGATGATGATTGCCCGCCGCATAGGTTTGCTGGATGTGTATAAATCGTCTGCCGATGCCATGACCGAGATGCGGGTGGGGGATGTGTTGTCTGACTTTACTTCAGTGACAGAACTTAGGGGTCGTGAGCGCGTTGCTAATTAGAGCTTAGATGCGCATCGTTCACTTAAAAACGGGCTCATTAAAAGAAAGCATAAAGAGAGCTGTTGTTATGGACATTCCTGGAAAGCGAATAAAAATATCGGGGTGTTGGTTATGGTTTGTTCTGATGCTCCTGATCTGTCCCGCCACCATGGCCCGGAGCATTATTAATATCGGGCTCGATGAAGCCCTGCCACTGCAATACAGAACCGCTATTGATACGGTGTTTATTGCCAATTCCGATATTGCCGATTACCAGATATTAAAAGGTAATCGTCTGGTAGTGTTTGGCAAGGAAGTGGGTTCAACCTCTCTGCTGATTCTGGCGGCCGACGGTAAAACCATAGACAGCAAAACGCTGGTGGTGAACAAATCCCTGGCTCATATACGACAACAGCTGATGATTCGTTTTCCCGGTCAGTCCATCGATGTACTGAATCTGGGCGATCAGGTGGTGTTATCCGGTAATGTTCCTTCTGAACAGATGAAGCGGGACATTTATCGTCTGGTCGGCGAGCTGCTGGAGAAAGAAGTCACCACCGAAAAGCGCAGCTGGGTCACCGACGATAAAACCTTCGATTTACGCTTTCTTACCGAGCATCGTTATCACGGTATTGTGAATAATATCGAAGTTGAAGAGGTCAAGCAGGTCAATGTGAAGCTGACCGTTGCAGAAGTTTCCCATTCGTTTATGCGGCAACTGGGTTTTCGCTGGGGGTCAGTACAGGCTTCTGCCAGTGGTGACGGCGTTTTTCTTGGAAACGGTCATTTTCTGGATATGGTGGGTAACATTTCATCGTCCGATATTGCCCGCTATATCTCTGCGGCCGACGACGACACCATGGGGCAGGTGCTGGCAGAACCCAATCTATCGGTGATTTCCGGTGAAACCGCTTCGTTCCTTGCCGGTGGTGAAATGCCTATTGTCACCATTCTTAACGATACCCAGAGTATTACCTATAAAGAGTTTGGTATCCGGCTTGAGCTGGCGGCTGAAGTCTTGAAAGACGACAAAATTAATCTGTCCATGCAGCCGGAAGTCAGTGCCATCGACAGTCAGGTCGCACAGAACACCCTGAATATTCCAGCCTTCAAAACCCGCAGGGCGCGGACAACGGTTCAGCTCGGTGATGGGGAAAGTTTTGTACTTGGCGGTTTGCTGAACTCCGAAGAGCGTGAGGCCTTGTCAAAAATCCCTTTGATTGGCGACATACCCATCCTGGGTTCGCTGTTCCGGCATACAACCACTGAACGGCAAAAGACGGAACTGATTATTGTTGCCACGGTAAATCTGGTGAAGCCGGTTCAGCCCGGTACCGTACAGATACCCCAGATGCAGCTGAACAACAGTTTGCTCCATTACTTTAACCTGATGGGACCGGAACACAGCCAGCGGTACAACAAAGCGCGGCTGATTCTTTCTGCAGGGGGGTTTAAAGAATGAAACCTTTGCTTTTCTCTTGCCTGTTTATCGTCTTAACCGTGCCAGTTGCAGGCTGTTCCGGGTGCTTTTTACCGCAGCAACCGACGAAGATAGCCATTCAGCAGCAGGCCGATGGTCGTTATGGTGTTGTGGTCAAAGACTGTACGCCTTATGCATTGTCGGATATTAAAGCGGCTCAGCATGGCTGTTATGTGGAGAACAGTCGGTTTCAGTCCATGGTCAACCCGGAAAAAATACTGCCAGTGTCTGATACATCAGACGGTAAACGACCCACTGCGGGTTCCTATGAGTTGCAGTAAGTAAGGAGATTGGCATGTTGGAACTCACAAAAGAATTGTCCAGAGACCGGGCTGAAACCCGTTCAGGTGGTGACTTGGTCAAAGACGATGTCAGTCTGATTCTGTATCAGACCAAAGCCTGTTTCAATCTTCTGAAAGAAGCCATGTTGTGCGAAGGATTGGCTGCACCATCCGGACAGTCCTGCCCCATTGAACAGGTGTCTGGTGTGATGGCTAAGGCTGAAGAGCCGTTGTTGTTTATCGAAGTGGAAGACTGTCCGTTTGAAGTGGCGTTGTCACTAAAACAACAGGTTTCCCACAACACTCGGGTCATACTGATTGGTCGGGAAGACCGGATCAGTACGTATCGGGCACTGGAAGAAATGGGTTTTTATTATCTTCTGTGGCCTGCTGAAAAAAGTGAAGTCATCAGCTTTCTTCAGGCGCTAATGGACGACGTTCATCGTTCAAAAGGCCCGCACTTTGCCCGAACCGCCATGCGCATTGCCGTGGTCAGCCTGAAAGGAGGCACTGGCTGTACTCTGGTGGCTGCGGAAATGGCGTACGGTCTGGGAAGAATGACACGACAACCGGTTATCATTGCCGATCACGGGTATTGTCAGAGCAATATGGCGATCATGCTGGGCAAAAAAGATCTGGCACGGCGACCTATTTCCGAGGAAGGCTTCAGGCATCACACCCTGACCAATATTCTTGATCCTGTGGGAGTTCAGAGTCAGCTGGTTCGGGTCGAGTCCGGCATCAGTTATCTGGGCTTTGAGTCCAGAGAGGTTGACTCTGCCCAGATGCGAGAGTACACCCACAACATGATCGCGACCCAACTGCGTGATACCAACTTTATTATTGAAGATTATTCCGCGTCCGTGAACTTCTATCCGGACCCTCAATGGTTATGCCCGTCAGTAGATTGTGTGTTGTTGGTGGTGCAGCCTTCATTGTCTGGTTTGCATGAAACCAGAGAGTTTCTCCGACAGTTCAGGGCTGAAATGGCCAACTGTGATGACCCAGCCCGTTTGTTGGTGGTGGTGAACCATTGTGTACCGCCGGACACCATTGATAAAGCCATGGTGGAACAGTTTCTGGATTATCCGGTGAGTATGGAGCTGCCTTTCCAGAAGCACTGTGAAACCTGGCTGACGTCAGGCAAACGGTTTATGGATGGGAAGAATTCACTGGCACAGCCTTTTCAACAACTGGTGCGCATCGTACTGGGTCAGCCAGTAGAAAAACCGCAGTCGTTATTGCAGCGGCTGAAAGGATTAATGCCGAGCAGCAGGAACGAAAAAACTTCAAAACGTTCTGTGCCGACCCTGTCGGAACTCAACGACAACCCGATGCCGGTGGAACATAAAACCGACCCGGAAACAATGGAACCACCTTTAAAGACCGAAACATCAGCGTTTAAAAGCGACAGTAACAAAGCATCTAACCCTGTCCACTTAGCCTCTGTCCACTCAGCCTTTGGCGGGCTGAGTGGTCATCAGGCCAAAGAGGGGGAGCAGAATGTATAGTGTGCAGGACGTTTACCTGAAACTCAGAACGCGTATTTTTGATGCACTGGACGCCGAAGCGGTGAGTCAACTGGCGTCGGAACGTTTGAAAGACCAGCTTCGCACCGCTGTGGACACGCTGGTGGACAAGGAAGCGGTGCAGATTCCGGTGCTGGTGCGCTACGAGTTTGTTGACCGGCTGATGGATGAGATTAAAGGGTTTGGCCCTTTGCAGCCTTTGATTGATGACGATGATATTTCAGACATTATGGTGAATGGTTCGGGCTGTGTGTATGTCGAACGGAAAGGGAAACTGTCCCGAACCGATGTTACCTTTATTGATGAAAGTCAGTTGTTGGGTATTGCCAAGCGTATTGCAGCGCTGGCAGGGCGTCGGGTCGATGAATCGCAACCCTTGTGTGATGCCCGGCTGCCTGATGGCAGTCGGGTCAATATCGCTATTCCACCCATAACGCTTGACGGTTCTGCCATTTCCATTCGCAAATTCGGACGCCGCGAGCTGTCACTGGAGCAGATGGTGAACTTCGGCACCTTGTCCATTGCCATGGCAAGGGTGTTGGCAGTGGCTGCCAGTTGTCGTCTGAATATCCTGATTTCCGGTGGTACCGGTTCCGGTAAAACCACCCTGTTAAATGCCTTGTCGAAGTATATCTCTGATTCTGAACGGGTGATTACCATTGAAGACGCGGCCGAGCTGAAATTGCAGCAGCCCCATGTTGTTCGTATGGAAACCCGTCCACCTGGCATAGAAAACACCGGTTGTATCGATCAGCGGGATCTGGTCATTAATTCCCTGCGAATGCGCCCTGACCGGATTATTGTGGGCGAGTGTCGGGGCGGTGAAGCCTTCGAAATGTTGCAGGCGATGAATACAGGGCACGACGGTTCAATGTCTACCCTGCACGCTAACACTCCCAGAGATGCTTTAGCCAGAGTCGAGAGTATGGTGATGATGGCGGCACCGAATCTGCCGCTGGAATCCATTCGCCGGAACATTACCAGTGCCGTTGACCTGATTGTTCAGGTGTCCCGGTTGCACGATGGCAGTCGCAAGATCATCAGCATCAGTGAAGTGATTGGTATGGAAGGCGACAGTGTGGTGATGGAAGAAGTATTCCGGTTTGAGCCTTCTGCTACACAGCCTGACCAGATGGTGACAGGGCAGTTTACCACGGCAGGTCTGATGGGCCGTTCGGCACTGCGCACCAAGGCGCGTTTCTTTGGTATGGAAGAAACCCTTGAACACGCGTTTCAGGAGAGACAGTTATGATCTGGTCACTATTGATTGGGCTGTCTGTTGTTCTGTTGTTGCTTTATTGGCAAAAACCTTCAGATCCTCTGGCCTTTATTCGCATGGATGACGAGTCCAAACAGCAGAAAACGACGAGCGCCGTAAATATGTCGGCGTTGGCCGATGAGCCTTTTAAAGCCAGAGTCAAAAATGGTGTTAACAATTTCAAAGTGCGTGTGGGAGCGCGCTTCCGGCTTAAAGTGGCTGCTTTTCTGTTGTTGACGGTGGTGCTGGCCTGGTTTTGCCAACCCTACCTTTCAGAAGTGCCTTTAGTGGTCTTGTGGCTTCTGATCTTTGTCGTTTGCTCACTGGTGGTAGTGCGTGGTTTGCAAGTGTATGAGCGCAAGCAGTTTGATGCGTCATTTCCCAATGCCCTTAATATGCTGTCGGGTGCGGTCAGTTCCGGCGAGAGCCTGATGCACGCCATCATCTTTGTTGGTGATTCCTTGCAGGGTGTGGTGGGCAAGGAGTTTAAGCTGATGGGGCAGCGGCTCAGTATGGGGCAGGCGCCGGATGAGGTGCTGGCGAAGTCCTGTCACCGTTTTCCTTATGCGCCTTTTTATTTCTTTGTGATTACCCTCAGAGCCAACATCAACCGGGGTGGACAGCTGAAAGAAATTATTCGCAACCTCAATCAGGTAATGTTTAACAGCGAAGCACTGCAAAAGAAAAAGAAGGCGCTGACGTCTGAAGCAAGAATGTCTGCCCGCATTGTAGCCGCTATACCGATCTGTTTTCTGGTCATGATGAAATACATGAGCCCGGATAACTATGACTTTGTGATGAATGATCCTGCGGGACAACCTGTTTTTTATTATGTGCTGATCAGTGAAATGATCGGGCTCGGGATTATCTGGATGTTAATGAAGCGAGTGCAGGGGTAAGTGATGACACCATTAATCAGTCTTCTGGTCTCTCTGATTTTTGCCACGTTGCTGATTGTGGTGATGGATCGTTATTTTACCCGTCAGACGGTGCGTAGCTGGCTGGGCTTGTCTCATTCCATTACCGGTTGGAAAACCTTGTTTGATGTGTTCGAGCATAAGCTGGCTTATCGTCGCAAAGACGTTGAAACCAGCCTGATGCGTGCCGGTATTTATAACGCCAGAATCGCTGTTTTTTATTTTCCGGCAAAGATTGCAGTGGCTGTGATTCTGGTGTCGCTGACGTTTCTGTTCAGTGACGAACTGGGCTATGAAACCTTTTCCGAGCAGCTGCCTCTCGCGTTTGCCGCTCTGGTGTCTGTGATTCTGGTTCCTGATCTGTGGCTGCAGAAACGCCAGAAAAAACGCATACGTAAAGTGTCGTCAGAGCTGCCTTATGTGATTGACCTGATGGCGGTGTGTATTCAGACCGGAATGACCATTGAATCTGCCATTGCCTACCTGGGGGAAGAGCTGAAGAGTTTTGATAAAGACCTTGCCTACGTGATGCGCAGGCTGGATTCGGTATCACGGGTGACCGGTATGACCAGAGCGCTGGACGAGTTGCTGGAGCACTTTCCCACTAACCAGATGCAGAGCTTTGTTTATACCATCAGCCAGAGTTTGCAGTATGGCAGCTCGATTTATAGCGTGCTGACTACGCTGTCAGCCAGTATTCGCGAGATCGAGATGCTTGAGCTGGAAGAACGGGTTGGCAAACTGTCGGCAAAAATGTCGGTGCCTCTGATTCTTTTCATTATGTTTCCCATTGTCATTCTGATTACTGCACCGGGCATTATGAGGATGTTGTCTAATGTTTAAAACGTATTCATGGATTGTTGTATTGCTGGTGCCGCTGATGATTCAGGGGTGTACGACAACGGGGCAAGTCGTTACGGATATTGATGCGCCCAATGAGGCATTGTTGCAGGCTGCAGGTAATCATGCGGGTTTGATTGAGCTTTATAAGACCCGGTTAATGAACGCTGGCAATGTGCAGGAACAGGATCAGTGCCGTTATCAGCTGGGTCAGGCTTATTTAGCAATGTCTGACCCCGAATCCACCTTGTTTTATATCAAGCCGGTGACGGATGAAGGGCGTGGAAATGATCAGCTCTGGCTGTTGAAATCGCGGGCTTATCTGGCGCTGGATCAGCCGGATAAATCACTTTACTGTGCAGAAACGGCACTGGCTATAAAGAACAATAATCCTTATGTACACAACCAGCTGGGACAGGTGTACGCACGAGTGGGTGATTATGCCGGGTCACGCGCTGCGTTTACTGAAGCAAGAGTGTTGATGCTGGACGATGTGATTGTCAAAAATAACCTGGCCATGCTGGACATTCTGGAAAGCGATTACGATTCTGCCGTCAGACGACTGATGCCGGTTTATAACGCGGGTCAGGCGGACGACACGGTAAAAGCCAACCTGGTACTGGCGCTGGTGCGCAGTGGCCGTTATGACGAGTTTGTGTCGGTCATGCAGTCGGCTGAAACAGAAGAAGAACGAGTGGTGCTGTTCAGTATTCTTGCGGCGCTGGAGCCTGTCATTCGAAACAGGGAGTAACCGTTATGAACCCTGTACCGGTCAAGAAAAAGAAACAGCAGGGTGTGGTCGCCATTGAAACCGCTTTGGGGTTGTTTGGCTTTCTGTTGATGATCTTCTACTGGATGGAAGTCAGTTACATGGGCTTTGTTTCTGCTCTGATGGATTACACCGTGTCGGAAGTGAGTCGCGAGGCAAGAACCGGCAATCATCAGGGCAATTATCAGGCGGTGGTCGAAAGGGCTGTGTTTAACAGTACCGATTCACTCTGGATGCAGTTTCTTGATACGTCAAAGATTACGGTGTCTGTACGCTTTTTCAAGGGTGTTGACCAGTTGGCAGAGGATGATTGTGAACTGGTCGCTGGAGATTGTCCGTCAGGTGCACCACGGTGGTCACCAATAGCGGTCTATCAGGTGTCATACCCCTATCAGCCATTATCGTTTGCGTTGTTTTCCGAGCCGAATCATTCAATGCGCATCAGTCGTGAAGTCATTGCGATTCAGGAGTATGAACGGGATGAATTTGATGGTTAGACGACGTTTTTCAGGCATTGGGCAAAGGGGTGTCTTTACCATTGAATTTGCCCTGATTGCTTCATTTATTGCGCTTGTGCTGGTGTTTATTTCCGATATGGCAGCCCGGCAAACGTTGCAGGGACACTTGCAACGGCTTAGTTACTCGGGCGTCAACGTGATCAAAGAGCGCACCCAGCTGTATGGCAGCACCAGTGGTTTGATGACACATAAGCAGGCGAGTCAGCTGTTCGAGATTCTCAAACGTTCCATGTCCCGTACTATAAGTGGTTTTCAAGCGGATAAAATCGGGCTGCACATTGAACAGGTGATGTTTAATGATGCCGGAAACTGCTCCGGAAACCAGAACGATGACGCTTGTCGGCTTGCCTCGTTTTCTCTCGGTGGCTCGGGCTGTCGGTCAGTGATTCCGGTGCAAAACAGAACGGAACTGTTTTTGAAAACCAGCTGGGGCAACCCGATTTCGCTGTATCAGGTGACCTTGTGTTATGAGGCACCCAACTGGTATGGAAATGTGATAGGTGATGATTTTTCAAAACTGCAATCCACGGCATTTATGATGGGGCGCTGAACACTCGGAGGTTGTTATGAAGCCGATAGCAAGCAAAGTTAGACAACGGGGTGTCGCGGTCATTTTATTTGCCATTATGCTACCGGTTCTGATGGGTATGCTGGTGCTGGGCGTTGAGGGTGCGCGATTTTTAAGAGTCAAGGCCGATGTCGGGGATGCTGTAGAAGTCGCCAGTCTGGCATTAAGTGCCCGTGATGAGCTGGATGCTGAAAAAAACCGGCGTCTTGCCACCACCTATATAGAAGCCTTGGTACCAAATGCCGGCATTTCACAGGTTCAGGTGAAACGTACTGACTGTGAGGATAATCGCAATGTGTGTGATCCGAATCAGCCGGATCGTTTTACCGAGTATGAAGTTAGTGCTGTGGCAACGTTTCAAAGCTGGTTTCCCGGGTTTTCGGAAAGTGGTTTTGGTTTTGATCGGTCGGTTAGGGTGTCATCCAAAGCGGTGTCCCGAAAATATCAGGGTGTGGGTGCGGTTGATGTGTTTTTGGTGGCGGATTTTTCCGGGTCGATGAATTTTGACTGGGATTGTAGCGAAAGCTGTTCTCAAAGGCCGGATGACGAAAGCAATCGCATTAATAAATTGATGGCTGTTGTTAAGGATGTTGCAGAGGAACTCGAGAAGCAATCAAGGATTTATGATGTCGAAAATACAATAGCTTTAATACCCTTTAACCTGACAACAAGGGATTATGACTCTTCAGGTACCCTCTGTCGTGTACAACAAGCTATTTATTCGGACAGTAAGACAAATGTTGAGAAAATGTTTGATGAGAAAGAGTGTATTAAGCTAGCCGGTTCCGCCCTGGAGAATTTCAAGGGCGATAAAGCGAATTTTCACACAATAGATTCTACAAATAATGCTGACAGTTTGATTAAAGAACTGAAGGAGATGACGGCGAACCACGGAACGGCATCTTTCGAGGGGATAATCAGGTCAGCACAGCTTGCTAATCAGCCTTATCCAAAACTTGTTAACCCAAGAAGGCTGATAATTGTTTTATCTGATGGCAAGGATAAAGGAAAGCTTTATTGGTGCACGTCCTACAAGAAAAAGTCAGGTAAGTGTAAAAAATGGTTATCAGCCGATGTTAATACTATCCATCAAGAGCTGCTGGAACAGGATTATTGCAGTGTGATACGAAAAAAACTTAACAGCTTGACGGTACCAAATAGTAAAGAACCGTCAGAAACTATTCAGGTGCAGTCGAAAATAGCCGCCATAGGTTTTGGCGCAGGCTACAACATTAAGGGGAATGCCAATATCAATCAGTGCGCCGGCATCGAGAATGTTTATATGGCGGATAATGATGACGACATTCGACGTTTGATTTTATACCTGATTGCAGAGGAAATAGGGCATTTGTATGACAGGGGCTATAACAGCAATCCTAGTTGAGGATTTGGCATTCCATTGATAGATGGTATCAAATGTTGATTTTCGGCAATTAACGGTTTTCTGGCGGCAGGTAAACTGTCGCAATAGTGCTGATATGATGATGCCCATACATGAGTAAATACCAACTGTCTCTTGTGTTCTTCACCATTCTTTGCCAGTGGAGCGTAGGTGCTGTTCTGGCCGTGACCATTTACCGTAGCCTGCCTGGCGTGAATAAGCATCAGTGGAATGCCAAAACGGTGGTTGCTCTGATTTGACTGGCCTGCTTTATTGGTTCTGTCTGCCTGTTCAGTCACTTGGACAGTTGGCTGCTTGCGATGAATGTGCTGTCGGGTTTCGGGCATTCATGGCTGAGTCGTGAACTGCTGGCTTTGCTGGTGCTTAATGTTTGCACAACACTATGGATGGTGTCTCATAACCATGATTCCAGAAAACCCTTTCATCAGTGGATGGGGGTGGTGACCAGTATAACAGGCATAATGGCCGTTCTGATGTCGGCTCATGTGTATGCATTGCTTCCGTCCCGACCTGAATGGAATACGGTTCTGACGCATCTGACCTTCCTTTGTACCGTACTGGTGCTTGGCATCACCACGGTGATCGTTTTTATAAGGGCTTATGACAATCTGGTGGTTCCATCCACCATTCGTTACCTGCTGGGGCTGAGTGTGCTTGCCACTCTGGTTGTGGTGACACTCTTTGTCCGGCATATCGATAAATTTGCTACGCATAACTGGATGACGATGTATCAGCTGGTGGGAACCGTGCTGGGCGGTGCCTTGTTATTTGTTATGGCAGGCAATTCAAACCGTTATAAGCCCGAGTGGGTCTTTCTGGTGATGTTGCTGATTCTGAGTGGTGAAGTAGCAGGGCGCGTGTCGTTTTACAGTTCTATGGTGACGCCCGTACATTGGTAGACTCAAGTGTGTCGGAAATAGTGTGAGGGCAAGCACAGCGCTCGCCCTCTGGAGTTGAAATTATTCTAGAGGCGGTGTGACCGTCCACAGGTCTTCAAATTCAGCCTCGGTTCTCATGGCACTGGCCTGCAGGGCAATGGCCATTTCTCCGGGCTGGAACATACCGCTTTGCCAGGTAGCCATATACTTCAAACCATCGGCAACGGAGTGGTCCCGGGCAAAATTCATCATTTCTTTACTGCCGGAAACCGCCAGAGGAGAATTGCCGGCAATTTGTCGTGCAATGTCCATTACCTGCTGCATCATGGTGTTTTTATCAGGGTAGACGGTGTTGACCAGTCCTGATCGAAGCGCTTCTGCGGATGATAACTTGCGTCCGGTATAAGCCAGTTCCCGCGCCAGACCTTCCGGCATCACTTTGGGCAGGCGTTGCAGTACCCCGAGGTCTGCTGTCATTCCCAGCTTTGTTTCCTTGACCGAGAAATAAGCGTCTTCTGTTGCGTAGCGGCAGTCGGCGGCACTGATCAGGTTAATGCCGCCACCAATACAGCCGCCATGGACAGCAGCCAGAACCGGAATTCGAATGGTTTCCAGTGCCGTGAAGCAATCCTGCAACTGCATCACCATACGCCTGAGGTTTTCTTTGCGGCGGCCTTCTTCGCCAGAGACCAGTTTGGCGGGCGGGTTCATAAACACTTCCAGATCCATACCGGCACAAAACAGGGAGCCAGTGCCGGATATCACAATCACCCGCGCACTGGCTTCGGTATCGAT
This sequence comes from Endozoicomonas montiporae CL-33, assembly GCF_001583435.1. Classification (NCBI taxonomy): domain Bacteria; kingdom Pseudomonadati; phylum Pseudomonadota; class Gammaproteobacteria; order Oceanospirillales; family Endozoicomonadaceae; genus Endozoicomonas; species Endozoicomonas montiporae. The sequence continues at coordinate 1,998,101 of NZ_CP013251.1, forward strand.
GGTTCGAATGGCTTCAGGGAACTCACGCCAGAAATCCAGATTCATGGCATTACGCTTATCCGGACGGTTCAGTTCGATGGACGCAATACCGGCTTCAATGGTGACGAGTAAACTTTTATAGGCCATTTCATTATCCGCTTCTTATTATTTGCCGCCGTCCACAATAAGAAGCTGGCGATAGACTGTCAATCCTGTCAGTGATCGTCGTTAATAACGGAATGTTATGAAAATCATCATAAGAATTAATTTTTAATTATGATGGCTTGCCCTTACACTCGGCTTTTTTCTTTTCTGGAATGATCATGGATCTGGATTTAGCGGGTAAAAAAGTACTGGTGACGGGTTCTACCAGTGGTATTGGCAAGGCGATTGCGGTGGCTTATCTGAAGGAAGGTGCTGTCGTTTACATTAATGGTCGTGACGACGCTCGCTGCAAGGCCATTGCTGATGAACTGGCGGCTGAATACAAGGCTGAAGGTCGTGTAAAAGTGGCCGCCGCTGATTTGTCCGATGCCCGGCAGGCGGCGGCACTGATTGAGCGCCTGAATGCTGATGGCGGTGTTGATATTCTTGTCAACAACACCGGTATTTTTGAAGTAAAAGCCTTTGAAACCATTACCGATGAGGAATGGATGCATTACTTCAATGTCAACATTATGAGTGCCGTTCGTCTGTCCCGCGCCATTCTGCCCGATATGTTGGAGCGTGGTTTTGGACGTATTGTTAATGTGTCGTCTGAGTGTGCAATCAAGCCTCTGGGTCAGATGGTGCATTACTCGGTGACGAAAACCGCATTGTTGTCACTGTCCCGTGCCCTGTCTGAGCTGACCAAAGGCAAGGATGTGACGGTTAACTCTGTACTGCCCGGACCGACCTGGACTGATGGTGTGGAGAATTACTTTGATACGCTGGCAGAAAAGGAAGGCAAGCCAACGGATGAGCTGATCAGCAATTACTTTGCTGACCACGAACCCACCTCGTTGCTGCAGCGTTTTGTCTCTGTGGAAGAGGTGGCTAAAGCCACGGTTTATCTGACCAGCAACCGGGCGATGAATGGTCAGTCGCTGCGTGTTGAAGGCGGTATTGTCCGGGCGATTTAAACCTGTATTCCGGCAGCTTAGCGACGGTTAGCCAGGCTGCCATCCAGAAATATGTCACTGAATTGTCTGGCGACATCGCTCAGGTCGATTTCCTGCTCACGGTGATACCAGCTGGAGATCGACGTAATCAGCCCGGTAAAGGCTCTGACCGAGACATAAACATCCAGATGTGCTTTCAATTCCCCCTGCTGCTGGGCACGGGAAAATAGTTTTTCCAGTAGCTTGTGATAAATATGGGACTGCTGGCGTATTTTTCCCCGGTTCTCTATTGGAATTGATTGTCGTTCGTTGTCAAAAACCAGCATGTAATTGGCTCGTTCTTTAAGCGAGTTCAGAATGTAATCCAGAAGTTGCCGGATGGTTTGCTGTAATGGCAGGTTGGCCTCATACAATGACTCAAGGTAACTGACCTGATGTCTGATACCTTCCAGACACACGGCTTCCAGTGCTGCTTCTTTGGACTTGAAGTAGTAATACAGACTGCCCTGCTTGATTTCGAGTTTTTCGGCAATGTCAGCAGTGGCTGCGCCATGAAAGCCTTTGTCTGCAAACACCGCAGCTGCTGCATCTACCGCTGCCAGATAACGCCTGTCGTATCGTTTTTTTGTATCAGCCAATCGAGACTCCCTGAATATCGTACTGATGTAAGCTTCTTTTTATGCGGAAGAGTATACCCGCCTGATGCAACTTCAGAAATCCACTTGTTGGCGCTTTTACCGATTTGCGAACAAAAGTCTTTTCTTTATTTAAATAGCTCTATAGAATTTCTTTAGCTCTATAGAATTGAATGTTTTTCTGTAGCGAACACCCCGGACGCAGGCATCCTTGCCTGACAGCTACGGGATAAAATAATAATAAAAACCAAGCGCATGTTATGGCTTGCTCTGAACGGAGTTAGCATCGGATGAAATCCCTTACTCACCTTCAACGTCTTGAGGCGGAGAGTATCCATATCTTCCGGGAAGTGGTCAGCGAGAGCCGAAACCCGGTATTACTGTACTCTATTGGCAAAGACTCTTCGGTTTTGCTGCATCTGGCGATGAAAGCTTTTTACCCTTCACAGCCTCCTTTTCCCATTTTGCATGTTGATACCACCTGGAAATTTCAGGAAATGATCGAGTTTCGCGATAACCTCGCGAAAGATCTGAAGCTTGATCTGATCGTTCATATCAATCAGGAAGGGGTCGAGCAGGGCATTGGACCATTGACGCATGGTTCTGCCGTGCATACCGACGTCATGAAGACCCAGTCACTAAAGCAGGCGCTGGATAAGTATCAGTTTGACGCCGCTTTTGGTGGTGCGCGTCGTGATGAAGAGAAATCCCGGGCGAAAGAACGAATCTTTTCTTTTCGCAGTGATCAGCACCGCTGGGACCCTAAAAATCAGACTCCGGAGCTATGGCGAACCTACAACAGCCGTATTCATAAAGGCGAAAGCATGAGGGTATTTCCACTGTCTAACTGGACGGAGCTGGATATCTGGCAATATATCCATCAGGAAGGTATCCCGATTGTACCTTTGTATCGAGCCAGAGTTCGTCCGGTGGTGAAGCGCGACGATGCATTGATCATGGTGGATGATGATCGTTTTGAGTTGCGCGACCATGAACGCATTGAAATGCGCAAGGTACGTTTTCGCACGCTGGGTTGTTATCCGCTGACGGGTGCTGTGGAGTCTGAGGCTGAGACACTGTCTGATATTATTCAGGAAATGCTGCTAACGACAACGTCAGAACGACAGGGCAGGGTGATCGATCAGGATCATGGTGCATCCATGGAAGAGAAAAAACAGGAGGGGTATTTCTGATGGCACATGTATCCGATCTTATCGCAACCGATATCGATGCTTATCTGACCGAACAGGAGCATAAGAGTTTCATGCGGCTGATTACCTGTGGCAGTGTCGATGATGGCAAGAGTACCCTGATTGGTCGCCTGTTGTTTGATGCCAAGATGATTTTCGAAGATCAGCTGGCAGCACTGGAAGCAGACAGTAAACAATCCGGAACCACCGGAGAAGCGATGGACCTTGCCTTGCTGGTGGACGGTCTGGCGGCAGAACGGGAACAGGGAATTACGATTGATGTTGCCTATCGTTATTTTTCAACGGATAACCGCAAGTTCATTATTGCCGATACGCCCGGTCATGAACAATATACCCGGAATATGGCAACCGGTGCTTCCACGGCTGATCTTGCCATTATTCTGATTGATGCCCGAAAAGGCGTTCTGACCCAGACCCGACGACACAGTTATATTGCTTCATTGCTGGGCATTCGCCATGTTGTGCTGGCTGTGAACAAGATGGATCTGGTGGACTATTCACAGACAACCTTTGATGCCATCAGGCAGGATTATCAGTCGTTTGCTGAAAAGCTGGGCTTTAGCGATATCACTGCAATCCCCATTTCAGCGCTGAAGGGCGACAATATCCTGCAGCATTCCGGACAGACAGGTTGGTATCAGGGGCCTGCACTGATGGAGTTTCTGGAACAGGTGGATGTGACACAGGAAAATACGGATAAAGATTTCCGGATGCCTGTGCAGTGGGTCAATCGTCCTGATCTCGACTTTCGAGGATTCTCAGGCACGATAGCAGCAGGAAGCGTAAAGGTAGGCGATGATATTGTCGCATTGCCAGGAGGTAAACGCAGTTGTGTTAAAAGTATTGTGACGTACGACGGCGAGTTACCAGCAGCGATCTGTGAACAGGCTGTCACGATTACCCTGGAAGATGAAATTGATATTTCCAGAGGGGATGTGCTGGCAGCCGCGAAGGCCAGGCCTGAAGTCACAAACAGTTTTGCCACGGATATTCTATGGATGGACGACCATGAAATGGTTTTAAACCGTCCTTACCTCATCCGGCTGGAAAACAACACTGTGCCGGGCCGCCTGACTGACATTACTTATAAGATCAATGTGAATACCCTTGAACAGCAGGACGCTGAAGTCCTGACCCTGAACGAAGTGGCTCGCTGCGAGCTGGCACTGACCGAAGACATTGCCTTTGACCCGTATGAAGATACCCGCAGTATGGGCAGTTTTGTCATTGTTGATCGCATTACCAATAAAACCGTTGGCTGTGGCATGTTACGACGGGGGCTGGATAATGCTGCGAACGTTCATTGGCACGCACTGGATCTGGATCAGGCTGCCCGAGCCCGGGCAAAAGAACAAAAGCCAGTGGTTCTGTGGTTCACCGGTTTGTCCGGCTCAGGTAAATCAACGATTGCCAATCTGGTGGAAAAAAAGCTGTTTGCCCGCGGCAATCACACCTATACGCTGGATGGTGATAATGTACGGCATGGTTTGAATAAAGACCTTGGCTTTACCAAAAAAGATCGGGTAGAAAACATTCGTCGCATCAGTGAGGTTGCCAATCTGATGACCGATGCCGGATTGATTACCCTGAGCTGCTTTATTTCACCTTTTCGTGCTGACCGGCAGCAGGCAAGGGAGTTATGTGGAGCCAGCCGTTTTATTGAAGTATTCATTGATACACCCCTGGAGGCTTGTGAAAAGCGTGACCCTAAAGGGTTGTACCATAAGGCTCGTAAAGGGTTGATAAAAAATTTCACAGGACTGGACAGCCCTTATGAAGCTCCGCTTAAGCCGGAAATCCATATTAAGACTCTGGAACTGTCGCCGGAAAAAATTGCAGACCGGATTGTCAGCTATCTCGACAGAGAAGGCTTTCTGACGACCTGAAGCTATTTCCTGTCAATAATTGAGGCTAAAAAATAGAGGCTTAATGTGACTTACTACGATGTCTTCAATGGTGATGCTGATGGTATCTGCTCTTTGCTTCAGCTTCGGCAAGTCAACCCCGTTGATTCGGTGCTGGTTACCGGTGTGAAGCGGGATATTGCCTTGCTTGATCAGGTGACGGCAGGGTCAGGCGATCAGGTGACGGTTCTGGATATTTCCATGGAAAAAAACCTTGATGGGCTCAACCGGTTGTTAGGCAATGGGGTTCAGGTTTTTTATGTCGATCACCATTTTGCCGGTTCGGTGCCTGAAAGCAGGCAGCTGACAACCATTATTAATGAAGCGCCGGATATCTGTACCAGCCTTCTGGTGAATCAGCATTTGCAGGGAGCCTGCGCTAGCTGGGCTGTTGTCGGGGCATTTGGGGATAACCTGAAAAACAGTGCCCGATCTCTGGCAAGGAAATCAGGGCTGTCGGCAGATGAGACCCGGAAGCTGGAAGAACTGGGTATTTACATCAACTACAACGGCTATGGCTCCTCTCTTGAGGAGCTGCACTTCAAGCCTGATGACCTGTATCGAATCTTGTTGCCTTATGATCATCCATTGTCATTTATTCATGAGAGCAGCAAAGAGTTTGCTTTGCTGAGGGATGGTTACAGCAATGATATGGACGCCGCCTGGTTGTTGCAGCCTGAATATACGACAGAAAGCTGTGCTGTCTATATTCTACCGGATGCCCCCTGGGCACGCAGAGTGGGTGGGGTTTTTGGCAATGATCTTGCTAACCAGTCGCCTGATCGTGCCCATGCGGTTGTCACAGAAAAAGCAGACGGACACTATCAGGTCAGTGTACGGGCACCCTTAAATCGCAAGTCTGGTGCGGCTGATCTGTGTCGTCAGTTTGTTACCGGCGGTGGTCGTGCGGCTGCGGCTGGTATTAATCATCTGCCAGCCGCATCTCTGGAACAGTTTGTCAGTAAACTGGTTGAGCAGTATCTTTGAATTATCGTTGAATGGAGGCAGGGCAACGAAAGGTTGCCCTGGTTTCAGGCAGTATGGTTCAGACGGCACAGGCCACTTTCTCAGCGTATTCCTTCAGCCCGCTGGCACATAGGTTGAAACCGTCCTCTACCGGTTTGCCCATTAAATCCAGCATCTTCTTCATGGTTTCCGGGTCAGAACCCCTGAAGTCATCAACGGATTGATAAAGACAACGGTTGTCATCCAGTCTGGTCAGCTGCTGGGTACGAACGGCGTGTATCGGGTCACCAGCGTTATTAGCCATTGCCCAGGCTATCAGTTCATTGGGCTCAATCCGGGTGATGTATTCGATCTGCTCCTGCAAGCCAAATCCGAGTTCAACCATCATGACAATGGGGGAACCTATCTCCAGTGTTGCCTCGGCTTTAGGGCAGAACCTGTTCCACTTATGGTAATCACTGAAGTTGACCAGAATGTCCCAGACGACTTCAACGGGCGCATTGATGGTGACTGTCTCAGAAGACACCGAATTCTCAGTAATCATTGTCTGTTTCCTTTTTATACGCTGTCAGTCGCTGATCGGAAAACGCTTGTCCCGGGTATAGAATGCGAATCGCTCATCAATCATGTCGGCAGTCAGCCCAAAGCTGGCGAAGTCGTATTCATGCTTTCCATGCTTGTTTTTCGGGTTGTCGTCGATGTGTTTCTGCATTGCGTTCCGCGAGGCGTCAGTCAGATGGAAGTTGAAGTGGCTATACACTTTCTCCACCAATGCCATAGGCTGCTCAACAAACTCCTGTTGGGAACAGTCAATAAACAGTTCCTCCGGCAATGTGGCCCTGACTTTTAGTGCCCGCTCCAGTGAGCTGGCATACCATTCCATAACCTTGCGACCAATATCGTGAGCATCAAGGTGACTGTAGTCCCTGGCGTACATGGACATCACGGCCCTGTTCAGACTGTTGATCGATGGAATAACGTGTTTGGGGTCACGATGACACCAGATAAACCGGGCATCAGGAAAGACGGTCATGATCGCGTCCAGCCTCACATATGCGACGGTGCTTTGAGTAACCATTGCTTACCCGGGTTGCGCCAGTTCAGCATTTGCAGCTGCTTTTTTTCATGCCGGTAAAGAGACTCGAGGTTTCTGGATTTGAACCAGCTGCCGTAAGGTTCAAACAGACCTTCAAAACCCAGCTGTGCGCCATCAAAGGCAAAAGCATGCAGCATGACGCACTCTTCCGGTGTGTCGGCATCAATGTAATGAATTTTCTGAAAATCCTTGAATTCTTCAGAAGCCAGTGCCTGAACCAGAAAAGGATAACGGGGATCTTCGTCACCGGGCTGCGAGCTGGGAAACACATAGGGGAACTGTATTTCCCATTGCAGAGGTGCGCGGTTTTCCGGTGCCGCCGCCAACAGGTTCAGCAGAGCCGAAGTACCTGAACGGGGAAGACCGGTAACAAACACCGGCGCCTTGATGTCCTGTTTTCCGATATCCGGAATTTGCCTGTAACTCTGTTCCCACCGCAGTCTGGTTTCCAGTAGTCGGATAACCCGGTTGCGACACTCTTTTCGTCCGGCAGGGTCTTTAATCAGGTTGTCATAGGTTTTAACCAGAGCGTCCAGCCCTTCCCGAAAGGGTTCTGTGCCAAAGTCTTTGAAACCGGTGTTCTTTATGGCCCGGGCAATCACATCGTCGGCATTGAGTGTCACGACGGTTTTTTCAGCAAGCATGATTCAGTTCCTTTCAAAGACAGGTTTCTTTCAGTTCTGTCAGCTTGAGCACCCGGGTTTTCAGCTCCGGATGATGGTCAGCGGCAATCCAGCGCCAGCACATGGTTCCAATGTTGTGTCCAGCCGTTTCAATCCAGTTGGGTGCGCCGGGGTCCGTATGGGAAATCACCAGTCTGACGCTGCCATCGGGTTCGTAATGAGCGGTATGTTTATTGACATGGATGTTGTGATGGCGGTAATCAAGAGATTCCATCCACCAGTTGTCGAGCTGGAAATTCCAGGTCTGGCACTGGGGAATCTCAGGCGCTTCGATCACCAGTACCTCGTCGTCTTCCAGTTGCCAGGCACTGTGGAAGTAATAAATATTCGGGTCACCACCAATGAACTGGCAGTATTCCTGATCAGCGGGTGGCAGTGTGTTGAGGGTGGGAAGGAAGGATTCACTCCAGTTTTCAAACATATTGGCAGCGCCCTGTAAAAAACGGACGGCACCGTTTAATCCCTGCTCAAGTTTCTCAGCGGTTAATGGCTCCGGACGATGGCTTTCTGAACCGATTCGTTCGATTTTCAGTTTTGCTGCGGTTTCATTGATCCGGTCCTGAAACGTCTGTCGCACATTAATAGCATTGGTGTCAGGGGACATACGTAACCAGTTGCCCTCCTGTTCTTTCTGGCTGACGATGATTTCAAAGGAACCGTCGTCTTCTATCTGAATGTCTCCGGAGTCGAGAAACCCCGTGGTTTCCATGCTCCCACCGCTTGCGTATTTATTGATGATGGCACTGAAGCCCAGATAATCAACAGAGCCCCGGCTACCGGTGATTCTATAGTCGTATTCTGGGTTGATTCGGGCGCTTTCGTAGCGGTTGTCGGGGTTATCGACACCCAGCTTGATGGTCTCATGACAACCACAGCGCAGGTGTGGGAACATCGGGTCGTTATGCTCCAGAAAACTTTCCAGTCCGCCGCGTAGCAGGCGGGTGAGGTATCGATAGGGTGAAAGTCTCATATTGACTGGTACTATAATTCCAAGTCACCTTTCTGCATGGGGAATGGGATGACATTGTCCATACCCACTTCCGTGACCTTGGCGCAGTAGGTCACCGCCAGTAACTTCCAGCCATTGTCGAACATGCCACTCTGAATTAATGACCTTGCTGTCAAAATACCTTGGCCTCCGGGATGCCGCCACCTCATTCCAGAACACTTCATTCGCTGCGTTACCAAGGTTTTACAAGTAGCCTCAATAACCCCTGAGCCTATTGGCAAGTTGTGCGACAAGTGTTCAGCATAGTTCATGCGGGTTCGATTACTTCTGAAGTACTCCAGCTCTGTTTTCAACTTCGATCGACGAGGGTGTCGTTTATGCTGGTAAGCCAGAGCTTTGATGACTTTTTCAACACCTTCGGGCTCCTCTTTGAGGATGTGGCGATAGGTGATGAACTTTTCTCTGGATTTGTTGCTGTTTTCACCATAGGACAGGTCAAACGCTTTCTTCAGGTGCTCTGCGGCATGATAGAAGTCTACAACCTCGTGACCTTCAGGGAGTTCATTGGCAAGGTAGGTCCAGTTGTCTTTTGCCCCATCAGCGACTTTAACAAGCGTCAGATCTGGCCTCTGTCGAAGAGCTTCGCTCAGGAGTGCGGAGAGTGATTGTTTCAAAGTCACTTTCTTGCTTTCAGGCATTCGACTCATCCTGACCGTTGAGAGGCGTTCACCCTGTGCATCGTAAAACGACAATGTTCCACAACTGGCCTCCTGACAGCCAGCAGGGCCACGGGTTCGCTTGCCATCGACTCTATTCTGTTCCCGCTTTTCCTGACGTTTACCATCTTTCATCGGCAACATGACGCCATCAAGAGAAGCGGCGGCAGTCACAGCTTCTTCAGGAACCTTGACGCTTTCCCAGAGAAAGTCTTCAAAGGCTTCCCTATTGGGTTCCCACTGCGCATTGAACTTTTTGGGTAGTCTGGCCAGAGAGCTTTCCGAGGGCGTCATGTTCCCTATCAGATCAAGTAGGCTTTTAGCCTCTCCGGGAGGCATTTGCGCAACCATCCAGACAGCTTGTTTAGCTGCTTTTGGTGTCCAATACCCTCTACAATACCTGCCTGTAGCTCCAAAGGGATGATAGAGTGATCCTTACCGTTACGATAGAGCGTACGCAAAACCCGGACAGGGCCGACAGCGGATTGATAAGTTTCTGAAGATCGCAACACCCGATGGTAACAGACACCGCTTACCTCAATCGCAGGAACGTCAATATCAAGCCCGGTCAGGTCTTCTGCCAGAACGCTTTGCTCTGCTTCGATAAAGAGTTTATGGATCTCACCTTCATAGTCTTCAAAGTGCTTGATTGGGCTGTGTTCCTGACGAAGAACGGCCAGTTTTTGCTCAAGCTGTTGGATAGCATGACAAGAAAAATTGGCGGCTTCAGCTAGTGGCTGACATACTTGCATCGGGGCGGCCTTTCACTGTTGCGGTATCTTTTACAGTAACCATCATAGCGGTGTTTGGCCGTTCCTATGTAAGTCCAGAGAAAATTTGTAGCTGCTGTATAAACCACGGACGGCAAGCCCAGAAAAAATGGTCAGTATGAGACTTTCACCCTATCGATAGCCTTCTGCCTGGTTGAAAGCGTCCTGTGGGGCTTTGTCACTCTGGATGATTTTTCCAGCCTGCTTCAGGGCATCACAGAACTCATCCCAGACAGTGCCGTTGATGACTTTTTGTTCAGCGTTTTTTGTGTTCATTATTTTTCTCACGCAGTATCAGGTCATACCTTGATCAGGCAGCTCATGCCGCCATAAACTCTCCGCCATTGACGTCTAAAGTGGCACCGGTCACCGCTGAAGCGTAATCAGATACCAGAAACAGTGCGGCTTTGGCGCAGTCTGTATCCGTAGGAATGTGACCCAGAGGAATGTTCCGGGTAATTTGCTGCATGGCTTCTTCTTCTGATATCTGCTCATTGTTTGCTGTGAATTTGACAAAGGTTTGCACTGGCAGTCCCCACATCCAGCCCATCAGGGCAGTGTTTACCCTGATGCCATATTGACCCAGCTCTTTAGCAAGGTATTTGACAGTGGTGTTCAGGGCACCTTTGGAAGCGGCATAACCGGCTTCGCCACCAAACTCAAGCACGAAGGGTTTACGGGTTGCCATTGTGCTGATCATGGTGATGGCTCCGGACTTCTGTTCTTTCATGGCGGGTAAAACGGCCTGAGTCATGTTCATGGTGCCGATCAGGTTGGTGTCCATAACACGACGCCAGTCTTTCAGATCAGCGCTCTCAACCGGTTCAAAGTTACCGTGGTAGAAAGCACTGTTAATGAGGGCATCGACACGGCTGAAGGCTTTCAGGGACTCTTTCACAAGGTGATCGCATTGAGCCCGGTCGCATATATCGGTGGGAACTTTCAGAATTTCACAATCAAGGCCAAGCTCGTTAACACGCTGTTCAGCATCACCCAGGCTGGCGGCTGTGCGGGCACCGAGTACCAACCCTCTGGCTCCCGCTCTGGCGGCCTCGATAGCGAGCTTTACCCCAAGTCCGGGGCCAATACCGGAAATAATCACGACTTTGTCTTTAAGCAGCATTTTTATTATTCTCTGTTTTGCTTATCGCCTGATAAGTTATACAAAGTAAGAAGCGGCTTATCAAGTGATAAGTTGTCAGTAGTGTCCAACAAGGATAAGTCGATGAGTAAACCGACAACACGGGATGTCATCCTTGATACCGCCGAACGACTGTTTGCCCGGCAGGGTATAGAGGCGGTTTCCCTGCGTACGATTAATACCGAAGCGGGTTTCAGTGTGGCAGCACTGCATTATCATTTCCGTAACCGTCAGGGATTGATTGAAGCACTGATTGAACGAGACCAGAAACCGGTTCTGTCGCGCAGGCAAGAACTGCTCGACGAGCTGGATACTCTGGTGAAACCGGAAGTGCGACAGATTACAGAAGCGTTGGTTTTACCCATGGCAGAACCGATAATCGATAATCCTGAAAAAGGTCTGCAAACCATTAAGTTTCTGTTCCAGACGTATATTGACCAGAAGAACCACAGACAGGTCAGCGAGGTAATAGAAGAAAGCTTTCGTATATTTGACCGGTTATTGGTAAGCGCCTTACCCGAACTGGATCGGAACCTGCTCCATCAGCGCTGGGTGGTGGCTGCAGAGCTGACATTTCAGGGACTGGCCAATATTGATAATGTCATGACGCTGCGTCCGCATCAGGATGAGAGAGAGAATTACCGGGATTATGTCCGGCGGTTAATCGATTTTATTGCCGGAGGGCTGGCAGCGGACGCATCTGCAGCATGACCCGGTTGTGTTTATGGCTGGTTAAGGTTTATCTGCCAGTAACCTACATCCAGCCACTGATCGAATTTAAATCCCACCTGCTCAAAGTGAGCGACTTTTTTCATGCCCATTTTTTCGTGCAGTGCAATGCTGGGTGCATTGGGCAGGGTAATGCCTGCAATGGCTGCGTGGATGCCAGACGCTTTAAGCTCTGAAAAAAGAGACTGATAGAAGAGACTGGCCCAGACCTCTGCCTTTGGCCTCATTGCTCAGGTAGACAGTGACTTCTACCGAGAAACGGTAAGCACTTCGTTCCCGCCATGGCGCAGCATAGGCGTAACCCAGTACCTGACCCTCCTCTTCTGCAACCAGCCACGGAAGACCGGCTTCGTTATACCGGTTAATGCGTTCACGGATCTGTCCGGCAGAAACCGTCTGTTCTTCAAAAGTGATGGTGGTCTCAAGAATATAGGGGTTATAAATGCCAGCAATGGCTGCAGCGTCTTGCTGCTTAACAGGTCTGATCATAGAGTTTTATTAAGTAAATAAGCTTTAAAGCTCTTTCTCCCAGAACTGGGCAGAGCCATTTTGTTCATTGAGTATGTAAGGGCTGAAACCTGCCTTCAGGTAAGCTTTCCTTGCCGGTTCGTTGCCTTCCAACACTTCCAGAGTTACTTTGCAGCAGCCTTTCTCCTGCGCAATGTGTTCAATGGTTTCCAGCAGCATGGTTGCAATTTTTCTGCCCCGAAATTCCGGGCTGACTGCCAGATCGTGAATATTGATCAGAGGTTTGCACTTGAAGGTTGAAAACGCTTCAAAACAATTGGCAAAACCGGCAGGCTGGTCATCAACATAACAAAGCAGACTGAAAGCGTGAGGAATAGTCGCCAGTGCAGACACCAGGTTGTCTTTTGTGTACTGGCTGAGTGATTGGTTGCCACCGATCGGGTCTTCAGCGTAGTGGTTCAGAAGATGAATAAGGTCTTCTGCCTGCTTGTTATTGGCGTAATCAACGGTGACTACCTGTATAGACATACTATTTCCACTTTATTCACAACGTTGGAAGGATGCTGTAGCGGGTATGATAAAAGCAGAGGCTAGCCAAAGATACAGGCATGATGTTTCGGACAGCATTCTGGCTACTTGGGATGAGTGCACTGACCGTAGGTTTTCCACGCTGGTATAGCTGCCAGTAACGAGCCTACAAACAATATCAGCAGTAAAAACTTCACTTCCTCCAACGAAGCCGGATGTTCAGTCATCCAGACTTGCCATTCTCCGGGCATAAACCCCTCCAGCCCAAAAACAATTCCCTTGAATAGAAAAAAGCCTGTAATGGTCGCAGTTCCGATAATAAGAAACGGTTCCAGCAGGCCGATGGCAATGACCTGATAAGATCGGGCACCCAGCATTCGCAAGGTGTCGATTTCATAACGACGTTCAGCCAGACTGCTGGTAACGCTGAAGAACACGGTGATCAGTGCCATAACAGTGATCAGCATGACAACGGCGATCATCAGGTCGGCAAACTGGTTGGCATAGTTCTGAATAAAGCCCAGCTCCCGGTCAGGAATAACCACCTCGACCGGAGAAGGTGCCGTTTGTTTAATCTGCTGCTCCATGGGCAGTAATGCCAGACGGTTGTGGAGCTGCAACAGAATAAGGTTTATGTTGCCGGCAGGCTGTTCCGGTTGAAAGTCTGCCCGTACTTTCTGAAGGTCATTGATGGATGCAAGAAAACTGTTGTCTAAAGCCGATCCGGTGGGAGCCAATATACCTGTGATGGTGAAAGGTCTGGTGTATTCATCCTCAATGGAAGGCTCCATCCCTCTGGCCAGAGTCATTCTTTCACCCACCTGGTAACCGGTCTGCTGAGCCACCGCAGAGCCCAGAACGATGCTGTCAGGCAGGCTAAAACCTTCACCTTCTGTAAACGTCAGTGGTTGATTACGATCAAACCGGTTAAACAACTCGTTTGTGGTACCGGTGACAGGAAAACCCCGGTGGCTTTCCATGATGCTCAGAGGGATGGCAGACGCAATCTCAGGATGCTCGCTGAGCGCTTTATAGACACTGATGTCAATGGCGGGCGGCGTGCTGCCGATTCGAAACAGACCATACAGTGCCAGATGAGAAGGCTGTGAGGGAGCGCCAACAATCAGGTCAGACTGCCCGGTAACCCGCTCAATGGTCTGGGAAATACTGTTTTTTACATGCACCAGTACCAACAGCAGTGTTGTGCTGAAAGCCAGCCCCAGCAGTGACACTATGGCCTTGGTTTTTCTTCGTCCAAGACTGTTTTTAACGAGTTGCAGTATCACCATAACGGGTTACTCAATGCGTTTTTGTTGATGTCTTTCATATTGATATGCCTTTCAAACAGCGGATTGGCTTCTTTGTTGTGGGTAATACAGATCAGGGTGGTGTTATTTTCTCTGGCATGCTCAATCAAGAGTTCATAGACCAGTCGCTGGCTGTAACTGCCCATGGCAGAGGCCGGCTCGTCGGCCAGTATCAGGCTGGGATTACCGATCAGTGCGCGGGCTACGGCGACCCGTTGTTGGAGCCCTTTGCTCAGTTGGTCAGTTTTATGACGTAAACGCATGGGGTCTTCCAGCTTTAGGCGTGCCATCAGCTGGTAGGCTTCATACTCTCCGGACAGTTCGGCGCTATCGACGATCTGCTGTTTGCGAGGAGAAAAGCCACAGGGCAGGAGAATATTCTCCAGCGCTGTCAGGTAAGGCATAAGGTTCAGGCTTTGAAAAACATAACCAATATGGTCTGCCCGAAAGTGATCTTTTTCACTGCGGCTCATTTGGGTCAGATTGCGCCCCAGCACCCGAACCTTTCCGCTGTCTGGTTCCAGTAAACCGGATAACAGCTTCATCAGTGTCGTTTTTCCAGAGCCGTTCTCGCCAAACAACAAGACGACTTCACCGTTGTGAATCTGCAGCGATGGAATGTCGATACAGTCCCGACCGTTAAAAGCCAGCTTAAGATCCTGTATATCAATGGCCAGTGTTTCGCTCATGGCCCCCTCCTGGCTGATTGTGTGTCTGGATGGATGGTGATCCTATTCTCGGGCAGCGTCAGGGTCTGTTTGTTTTGCCAGAAATCTGTTGTCAGCCAGATATTCATCTGCTTCAGGCCGGGTAATGCGGTTTGCAGGTCTGACTGGACGGACTTGAGGGCTTGTGGGGTCTGGCAGTGAAAATCATAGAACCCTTCGACGTCACCCGATGACTCATTACTGTCGTCTGACTGATTCTGAAAAATCCGGTGGCTGCTCAGGCTGCACTCTGCTTTCGGGCTGGTATGCCATAGGTTGGGGGTGTCGGTCAGTCGTTGTGCAATGCTTTGCTGAGGTTCGTCGGGAGCCAGAAGTCCTAAAGACTGTTCCGGAACTCTCAGAAACAGGGTCAGGTTGTTTTTTGTCAATGTAATGTCCAGAAGTATCTGGGCGGGCTCGATCGCCCGGTGAATAACAGGCGCAGCACTGGCATTGTTCAGGGTGAAAGCCGTTGCCAGCAGGAGAGGCAAGAGCAGGAGAGGCAAAAGGTATATAAACCGTCGCATCATGGCTATGGCTCCTTGCTTTGCAGATAGGACTTCCCGGAGTTGACGAGAGCCGTTCGGTTTAAAAAATTTCTGCCAATCAACAACTGCTGAGGGAAATTGCTGCGATCAATTAACGACACTTCCAGAAAACGTTTGGTCTTGCCAATACTGATTGTGTTGCGTACCACTGCCCGTTCTTTGGGAGAACCGGAGTGGGTAATAATTCGCGCGACCCGACTGACCGGCTGATGCATAGAGACCATTTTGCCGGAGGGTTTGTGATGGAAGTCATAGTACACCCATCGTTTGCCCTGACGATTGATGTACATTTTTATATTCCGGGCATCCAGTGCCGTGGTGGTCGCGCCAGTATCAATCAGGGTGGCGACGGGTAAGGACTCAATATTGACCAGCGATGCCGTTTCGTAGGTGCCAAACACGACCAGGTCATTGGAACAGTTACAGGTTGCCTCAGCCTCATTAACTGACCATGGAGCGATGATCAGCAGGCTTGTCAGCAGGGTGAGCGAAATGAGTTTGAACACAGGATTTTTTCTATAGAAACCTGTGTATTTTTATCGGATCCAGGGCCGGAAATTTAAGTTCTGTGTGCTCAACAGATAACAATAAGAATGATCGATATTCATAATCACATCATTCCCGGCATCGACGATGGAGCACTGGACATGGCAATGGCTTTGCAAATGCTGGCGATGGCACAAAAGCAGGGTGTCACGCACCTTGTGTGTACACCGCATATGCATGTGGGACGCTTTGGTACGGGGCAGTGACGAGTTTATGGTTCAACTACAGCCGGGAAGGATACCTTGACAGGCGTTGTTAGAATGTTCACTAAGATAGAACGGGTAGAATTCAGCAAAGGAGTTGTATTTTTTCATTATTATGGCTTCCGGTTGATGCAGTCAGCACTTTGTCATAGCTCAATAGGCTAATGCATGAAGACTTACGCATCAATTCAGAATATTTGTATCTGCACCAGAGAAGCAAGATACAAAAAAAAGCCTGAAGTGTTTAATAAACCTTCAGGCTTTGTCGTATATGGTACCGGTGGGCGGACTCGAACCGCCACGCTCGTGAAAGCGGGGGATTTTGAATCCTCAATACCATCTATATAAAACAAGGGATTACAGGTGGCAGTATTCAAATTGACACGGATTTGACACACTCAGAGTTCGGGGATGGCGTTTGTGGCGATGGTCTGGTCGATGGTTCTGGCGTTGAAGTATTTCATGGTAGTGGCCAGATCATTATGGTCTGCAAGTTGCTGCACGACCTTTGGATCGGTTTCATTGTGCAAAAGCCAGGTAATCATGGTGGCTCGCATGCCATGGTGAAAGGGTTTTATTCTGGGCAGGCCGATGGCTGTAAAAATTTTTGCGGCATAGATTGAAATGTTGCCGCGCTCTTTCAGCCATTGCTCACCGTTGCCTTTATCCAGGTACCACTTTTCCTTCGGGCTGCGCTGGCTCAGGTCTTCTTTCAGAAACTCGAACAGGGTGTCATTGATAGGCTTGTTCGGGAATTTCATTTTTTTCGGGTAGAAATTAATTTCCGGCACTTCGCGGATCCGGATCACTCGTCGCTTCAGATCGATGTCAGACAAGCGAAGCGCCCAGATCGGGCCGAGTCGCAAAAGCGACTGGGTGGCCAGCATGAAAGCCCGATCCATATTTCGTGCTGCTCGAATATCTTTCGGGCGAGTGTACGTATCCAGCCGGTCTTTAATCAGCGCCCGGGCACGCTTCAGGTCAAACAGGGTATAAGTGTCCATGTCTTTCTTGGGCGCAGTGGCTTTTTTCAGCCGGTGGCGCTTGTCGAGAATTTCATGGTCATAAGCCCAGTTCAGAAAAATACCCAGATGGCGCATGTGCTTGTTCTGGGTCGTTTTGCTGATCACCTTGCCGCAGTATTCCAGGGAAGTCAGATGCTCAAAATACTGGATGTTATGCTCGCGGCTGAACTCCCGCAGCTCATGGTCGCCAACGGCACCGATATACATATCCACCGAGCGCACATAATCTTTCACAGTGCGCGGGTGGTTGGTGGTTTTGAGTTCCTTTTCCCAGTTGGTCTTTGCCGTGGAAACCGGCATCCGCTTACGGGCCAGCCGCTTTTTATCCTTCTCTGCCTTATCCTTCCTTTGTTTATCCCGCAGCTCTCTTTCCTTACTGAGATATAACTCCCAGACATGGCGTTCCAGCGCATCCTCTGCCAGATGATCCACATCACTGGCAGCGCATAATTTGCGACGGATACCACGGCGGCGGGCAATAAACCCGACTTCCGGATCATGGGGAAATTCCCCAATATAGTTTTTGGACTTCGGGTCATAGAAGTACAGAGTGCGAGACATTACCGGCCTCCACCAATCCAGGCAGCACGACCAACAACGGTCACATCTTCAGCTGGCAGGGTGTAATCGTCATAGGCTTCATTGTCAGAAATGACTTTTACCTGGCTACCCGGGAGAAATTGCAGGCGACGAACCATAGTGTCCTGGTGAACGGTAATCAGATAAATGTCATCACCACGCTGGCGACGCAGGTCAACCAGTACCTGGCAACCATTCAAAATCCCGCGCCCGATCATGGCATCGCCGGTATTGGTGAACATCAGGCACTGATCCGGATCCACCCTGAGCACCTGTTCCAGGTAATCGCGCTCAAATTTTACAGGGCCACTTTTTTCCGGGCTGTCATCATGGAAACGGATAGTGACATAAGGGCTGTTTCCGAATGGGTGGCCATCGCCAGTACTCAGCCAGATCAAGTCCACACCACTGAATTCAGACAGGCGAGCCACCCGGCTAACAGTAGGTTCGTTGGTTGACTTGATGTAGCGGCTCAACTGGGTTTTTGTGATGCCAACATAAGCCACCAGATCCTGCACTGCCTTACCCTGTTTTTTCGCAAAATCCACAGCAAACTGGATTCTGTCGCCCATCTCGTTAGCCGCTTCATTCATGTACACCACCATATTCCATCCCTTTTTATAAAAATGTCGATTTTTTGCCTTGATAAGTAACCTATACGTGTTTAAAGTTACCTATAAGTTACTTCATGATGCTCCATAACGCTTCATAGCGCATCAAATAACTTGAAAGTTAGTTTAAATGACGAATAGGTAACTCGCAATGATTGATACAGCCACAGACAAACTTTTTAACCAGAAGGGACTGTGCGAGCTGCTGAACATCAGTAAAAGCACCCTGCTGCGTAGGCGTAAGGAAGGCGCGCTCCCTGACCCGATCAAGGTTCTGGGGCAAGAGGTTTGGCCTAGCAGTGTTATCAACCGCTGGATCATTGAGCAAAACCCCAGCCTGCTGGAGCAGGTAAAGCCGGTAACACCCAAGGGGCTGAGTAAAGCCATCAAGGCTCGCAAGGCTGATCTCGAATCAGTACCGGCATAAGGAGCACAGGTAAATGGATTACAAAGAAATTCAGGCGGATGAAATTGTTCAGGCTCTCCTGAACGACTCCCGCTTCGATTTTGAGGATAAGGGCGAGTACCTCCGCAAAGGAAAATGCCCTAATCCGAAATGCGGCAAGAAAATGCTGTTTGTTCGCAAAAAACAGCCCTGGAATGTGAAGTGCTCCAGAGAGGGCAACTGCCAATATGAAGAAACCACCAGAAACCTGCTGCCGGAACTGTTCGAGAACTACAGCAAGCGATTCCCGAAAACAGAAGAGAATCCCCAGGCTACGGCTGATGCTTACCTCTCCCAGAACCGGCACTTTGATCTGGCTCGGATCCGCAGCTGGTACTCGCAGGAAGCCTGGCGAAATCCGGAAACCGGAGAATACTGCGACACCATCCGTTTCTACCTGGACGAAAAGAAGACCCGTTACTGGGAACGACTGATCGACAAAACCAAGGGAGACGGACAAAAAGCCAACTTCGGTGGCATGCGTAAAAAAGACGGCTCTATTTATAAAGGCGATGCCTGGTTACCGCCTGGTGTTTCCATAAATCGTAAAGATGAGGTCTGGATTGTTGAGGGCATCTTCCATGCTACGGCCCTGCATCATGTCGGAAAAAAAGCAGCTGGTGCTTTCAGCTGTAATAACTTTCCTGAAAACCTGATCAAAGAAAACAAAGGCAAGGGCATTACTTGGATTCTGGCTCTGGACAATGAACCAGGCGGATTACGCTACACCAAAAAACACGTTGAAAAACTCAAGAAAATGGGTGAATCCTTCAAGGTTGCCCTGACTCCACCAGAGTCAGAATCGGGCGACTGGGATGACCTTTACCGGGTAAAGAAGCTGGACGACAAATTTTTCGACCTGTGTTTCCACAGTGGCCACATGTTTATGGCGGAGTCTCCAGAGGATAAAGCCTACTACCACCATTTACGAACAAAGATGAGGAAGTTTGTTCTCGATTACAGAAGTGCAATTTATGGCTTTACCGTTGGAAGTGATGTCGATGATGCTCTTTCAGGAAAAAAGAACAAGAAAAAAGATGAAGACGAAGAGGCAATAAAACTCGATTCAGAAGAAGGGAAAGAAGCCTTTATTGATAATGTCGAACTTGACCAGATTTGCAACTGCAAGCCGGATTTTCTCTATCAACAGGTAGACGACATTCTTGGTGAGCGCCGCTATGTATTCAACTTCGATTACTCAAATGGCTCACCCAGTGAATTAGTGGAGTTCAAAGGCTCGGTTCTGGAAAGCCCATCCTCATTTAATAAAGGACTGTTGCTGGATTCCAGTGGTGGTTCATTCGATGGCAATGCCAGGCAGCTGAAGTTTTTACGTGATGGCTGGCTGAACCGTCGAATGAAGCGTGTTACTTCCTTGCCATTTCTTGGTTATGACCGGGACGTGAATGCCTGGATATTTCAGGATCACGCCTTTCAAAACGGCAAAAAGCTAAACCTGAATAAGCAGGGTTATTTTGACCTGCCGGACAAAGGCATCAAAACCAGCCTTAAATCAGTACGAATCCATACAGGTGGTGAGCATAAGACTGACTGGATACTTGACTTCCTGACCGCATTTCATTGGCAAGGTTTGTCATTACTGGCGTTTTTTCTGGGATCGCTGTTTGTTCAGCAAATCCGGAAACAGCAAAAAAGCTGGCCTTTTATGGAATACACCGGAGACCCTGGTGCAGGTAAATCCACTGTGCTGGAGTTTTGCTGGTCGCTACTGGGCCGGGAGGATTACGAAGGCTTCGACTTGAACGATGCAACACCAGCCGGTTTGCGCCG
The DNA here is from genome assembly GCF_001583435.1 of Endozoicomonas montiporae CL-33. Taxonomy (NCBI): domain Bacteria; kingdom Pseudomonadati; phylum Pseudomonadota; class Gammaproteobacteria; order Oceanospirillales; family Endozoicomonadaceae; genus Endozoicomonas; species Endozoicomonas montiporae. Next base: position 2,018,738 of record NZ_CP013251.1, read on the forward strand.
TACTTTCAGTAATGTGTCCAATATGCCTGTTGTTTTGATCGAATCCGAAAGGACTGCACCAGATTACAAAGACACCGCTAAAAAAGGGGGCGTTGACTTTGAGCGCTTCAAAAAACTTTATAACGGGCGAGGTACGGGCACACTCGGTGTGGCTCGACGCAATAACGAAGTAGAAGAGCATTTGTTCCAGGCTTCCCTAATTATTTCTCAGAACAACGAAGTGGACGGATCCGATGCACTCCTACAGCGAATCGTTCACTGCCATGTTGATAAAAAACATCATCGGCCTGGTACCAAAGATATAGCCAGCCGCCTGGCATCAATGCCTACAGAGGAGTTGTCCGGTTTTCTGGATGAAGCCTTAAGAAATGAAGCAAAGATTCTTGATAAATATTTCAAGGCTTTTGCTGAATGTGAAGATCGTTTCGCTAACAACGGAAACCTGAAAGACGAGCGTGTAATCAAGTGCCATAGCCAGATTGCAGCGATGGGCTATGCCCTGCAGATTCTGTTTCCTGCGCTGACAGATCAGCATGTCCAAATGTTGGAGGCTTATCTGTTTGAACGGGCACATAGTCGTGAAGACCGGCTGGCCGACGACCACCCACTGGTTCAATCATTCTGGGATCAATACGAATTCATCAACCACACCAAATATAACGGTATGGAAGAAGGTATTTATGACGACTTCGTAAACCACAGCAAGAACCCAGACCTGATTGCCATCAATTTTGAACACTTCAAAAAGATCGCAGATATGCACCGGCAGGAGAGGCTGGACTTCAGAGAGCTTCGAAAACTGCTGCCCAATTCCCAGCGCTATGCCTTCAAGGGCAAGCATGTAGCTGTAGACAGTCGTCTGATGGGAAGAACCACAAAATGCTGGGTTTTTACAAAGGAAAGGAAACGATGAATTACATAGATATTAACGCGCAGGCGCGCCTGCTAAAGAGCTGCTTCCAGAACATTAGAGGGGCTGTCGGAAATTGGTAATTTTGGTAATCGCTAAAGCAAAGAAGGGCTGAAAGCCACGAATAGCAAAGGGTTTAAGGTTTTTTAACAAAGGTAATTTCTAAGTAATTAAAGAGTAATTGAGTTACCAGAGAGGATTACAAAATGATTACTTCTTCTGTTTCGCTGAAAGCCTTGAAAATCAAAGACCTAACCAATTCATTACCAATCAGTTACCAGAGAATTACCTTCCGTCTGTTTGGCTGAAGGCCGCATAAAACGGGGACTTGCAAGGAATCAGAAAAAGGTGATTACCGAAATTACCAATTTCCGACAAAGGTTCCCTGAAAACGAAAACGCAAGAGCAAAGAAACAATGAGTCACCAACCGTTACAGCTGCATCCCGTTGAAGAACATAAACGTGACTGTCTGGCACGTTACTACCTGGACAACCTGAGCCGGACAGAGGTGGCCAGCTGGCTGGAGTCCCAGACAAACGCCTGTTATCGGGAAGATATGCGCCAGCGCCTTAACACCCAGGTGCGCCGTTTGAAGGAATGCCGGACAGAACTGGAGACCAGCCAGTCCATCACATGGGTATGGCTGACTGAGCAATGGACACTGCGGGAATTACAGCACTGCATGGAAGCCGCCCGGCTTGATGCCCATGCCCAGGCTGTTTTACGGGGATTGATTGACAAGCGTGAAAGCCAAGTGAGGACAAGATGAAACAGGAAAACCTGATCGCCCGGGAATGTTCATGGCATGGCGCTGTGAACACACCAGCCTGCCAGTGTGTTGCCCGCTGCTTTCCGGCACCCGGGGAAGAATCCCGCTGCCCTGGTGTTGACCAGTGCAACCGTGACCTGGCCAACCGTATTCGTTATGCCAACCAACCAAAGGAGAGAAAAAAGTGAGTTGTATGCCAGCGATAAACCTGAATGACCTGCAGCCGGATCCGGCCTACCTGACCGGGCAGACCCAGCGCCGGGAACGTATCCATATCGGCAACATCGATATTGATCCCTGCACTGGCTGCCAGCACAACCGGGAATGCATGACAGGCCAGCAGGCTTGCCAGCAATTTTGCAACTATGTCCAGGGGCGCGACTGGACAGGGATAGAGCGACAGCCGTCGTCATTCTTTTATAAGCGCCTGAACTTGAGCAATTGAAAATAACCACAGGAGAAAAACCATGGGAACTCAAATGAAGCAGCTGAACCAGCCAGTCACCGCAGTGCAATACTTCAACTCCGTTGCTGCCCTGGTAAAAGTCGCGCAGCTGGACACTTCCGGCTCCCGCGCCGCAGCACAGGTTCTGTTAAGTGCCTATAACGGCTCGGAATGGCAGCTGAACGTAACCGACCTTTGTCATCTGGATCAGCTAAATATGTTTCACGCCATGACGGTTATACAGGGTCGGGCGAGTTTGATGCGTGAACCACAGGAAGGTATCGAAAACGGTGATGACATTTTTATGGATCTCTGGAAGCGGTGGGAGCGTTACAACATCAACAACCGTCACCTGAGAACTTGCCGGGAGTGTTATGGCACTGGGGAAGTGTACGCGAACCATGATGATGAAAATGATTACACCACCAAAACATGCCCATACTGCGGGGGCAAGGGCTACTGCTAAAAAACGAACACCCGAAATTCCAATGATTATAGAAGGTGATAAATCGTGACTTATGTGAATACCAGAGTGCTGAAAAAATATGCAGAATTCAGGGGCTTCCTGCTGAGAACCGGCACCATTGCAAAAGCGGATGGTGGGCAGATCGTCTGGCTACTGAAGGGGTTGAATACACCGGAACTGGTGTTTGATACCGCCTGGGATGTGCTGGAAGGTCTGGACTGGTTGCGGGAAAACCGGGACGAAGCCTGCAGGCTATTAAGGAAGAGGCGAAAGAACCGAGAAGACCGGGCTGCTGCTGTCGGGCAGGACAGCAGCGCCGTCTGGATTGAGCATTGTTAAGCACTTGAGACAGACCCGGCTCGTTTATTTTAGCGGGTCGGTTCAATTTTCGCTATGAGGAGTCGTATCGATGACTTTAAGTATGAAATCGACCTTTGCGTGTAAGGATTCAAATTCGCCCGGCATTCCTTCGAGAATGTTCTCCAGGTCAAACGATAACTGGATGCGTCGCAGTAATTCGGCATTAACGGAAAGCCCGTTTTTATTAGCTGATGTTCGCACCCTCTCATCCAGAGCAGGGGAAATCCGCAAGTGAAACTGCGGGTAAGAACGGCTCAATAGTCAGCTCTCCATATACCACATTGGTAGCACTATGCTACTAAGCCGTTATACAATTGCTGTAGTACCACATTGGTATATTGTCAGGAGAATTAAATGCAGGAGCGTAACTATGACCAGATGCACATACGTCTGGCGAAGTCATTAAAACAGCGGGTTGAGCAAGCGGCAGAACGCGAGGAGCGCAGTCTCAACAGCTGGGTTGTTTTAGCCATCAAGGAGAAGTTGAAGCGTGACAAGACTCAACAAAACACAGACTGACTGGCTCAGTCATGCCACACCAAAGGAGAGAGATATGTTTCTGGCTGCCGGGGAGGCCGGAGCCATTGAGCTAATGGGCTTTGACGGGGAGATCAAAGTATTTGCGCCTACCATTCGCGGGCAGATTATTGGTGAGCCAAAGACCTGCCGGAAAGAAGCCGAGAGCCATGCCCGTCATCGTCTGGGGCCATTACAGGCAAGGGCTTTGCTGTATGGCACCCGACTGGATGAGCATGCCCTGGGCATTGACGGCTGGAACGGCAAATCCCACGGGCAGGCGAAAGAGGAGCAGCTCCAGCTCGGACAGATTATTCATCTTGGCTCAGTGCTGGCTCAGTACGAAGACCGGCTGGATCGGGAGTTAGAAAGGACGCTGACCGGTATTACCGGGCAAAACCGCGTCCAGCTGGAGCATCACTTGCCACTCTGGTTGCTGGATCCGGAAGAGGAAGACCCGGAAACCGGCTCCAAGGCATTTCTGGAAGCCTGTGCCAGAGACCAGTCGTATGGCCTTTTGGTAGAAGCCATTACGCCGGTTCCGCAAGTGTTTCTGGATGACTACAAGGTCAGCGTAGGCGACTGGAGCTATACCGCCCGTTACTGGTTTTACGATGAAACCATCGAGCGAATCTGGGAGCAGGCTCGGGCTTGGCGAGTGGCTTATATGGATCGGAAGCGTCAGGAAGCGATGCAATAGGAAGGAAGGGCTGCGCCCTTCCTCTTAAAAAAAATTAATAGGAGTTGAACATGCTGAAGTTAACCAAAAATCAAAGCACCTGGTTCGAGAATGCAACAGACCAGGAACAAAAAGCCTTCATGAGAAAAGGCCCAGCAGAAGTAGCACAGTTCTTTAATATCAAGACTGAAAAAGAATCTTTTGCTCCTGCTGTCAGAGGTGTTCGGATTGCAGGAACAACAGAGGATATTAATAAGGCGCAAAAATACGCTGAAGAGTTTCTGGATAAATTACAGCAAGAAGACCTGCCTGTTCTGGATGAGTATTCCCTTGGAATTGATGGCAGCTCTGTTACACAAGCTGAAACTTGCTATGAGAAAGACCTGCGAATAGAAGGAGTACTTCACCTCGGTTCACTGTTGGCAACCGACGCATTTGAAGGCCGTTGCTTGGAAAACCTGCACGACGAATTTATTGATATTCTGATTTCTGAAAGTATTGAGATTGAAGAATCAATGAAGCCTTTACGCCCGAGTTTTGATGATGAAGAACTCAACGATGATGTTGGTAGTCTAGTAGCAGATTTTCTGCTCTCACATAACTTTCAGGGCTTTGCTGTATATATCTCCTGCCCAGTAAAAAAATACCATTCTGACACATCAGCTAGTTACAGCTGGGGCTGGAAACGCACTTCATGGGTTTATGGTGAATCTTTTGAAGAGGCATTCAAGAACGCTACAGCCTGGGCTGATCGAATGAAGCAAATCGATCTGGATAAGTTCAAGGCCAAGCAGGAAGAAACTGAAACAAATTAATGGAGGGGCTTATGCCCTTCCTAATTAAAAGAAGGAAATAAAAATGATTAAAGCTGAATCTTGCAATCTTTTTAGCACCAATCGGAACGGAATAAAAACCGAGCCTTTTAAAAATTATTGGATTAGCTGCGTTAAGCCTAAAGATGCAGGTGAAAATTGGCTGGGTGAAGAAATCAAAGAGCCGGTTCTGGCATCAAGAATTAGAAATATGTGGCATGACCAAAAAGGCCGCTTAATTTCTTATGACCAGTTTGTAACAGAGGCAATACCTGCAAATTAAACCAAATATCTGATGGAGCGCCAGCTCCATCAGGGAGGAAGCATGACAATATTAGAATATGGAACAAGAATACTGGCCGGATTAGTTCTGGCCATAGTTTCCACCGCAGCTCTGGTTCTGGCCCTTGCCGGAATGGTTTCATCACCCGTCGAGCAGGGCATGGCTATCGCTGCCGGAGTGGCTCTGCAAATCTGCCTTTACCTGTTTGCCAGAAACAAAAAAGACCAGTGGCTCTCCTGGGTGTTGCTGGTTGTTTCAGTATTGGCAACCGCTGCATTTATGGAATATGCCTGGCAGCAGCAACGGGCTGGAACAGTACAGCAACAGCAGAGTGCAACGGCTGATAATTATGTGGCGCAGCAGCTGAAGCAGCAGATCGACGACATTAACCGGCAGATGGCTATCCGGCTGAATGTTTCCGAGCGTGACACCAGTGGCAACTTTCGCACCCGGGGAATTAACCAGTTGGATGATGAAGTCTCCGACCTGACCGAAGAGCGTAACCAGCTGTTAAGCCAGTTACAGGAGATTGAAACAGCCAGCGCAACAGCGCCAGCTGGCAGCATGGATGCAGTTGTCGGAAATGCGCCCTGGTTGATTCGCCTGGTAGTGTTTCTGGCTCTGTCGTTATTGCTGGATTACTGCACCATCCGGTGTCTGTCCACACCGATGCCTGAAAGGGCGAAGAAAAAGAAACTGGAAGATACAGAAGAGAAGAAAAGTGCCAGTACCGAGGCCGCGAAACCTGAAACGGTACTGGCAGAGGCTGATTCTGAAAATGCCGACCATCCAGTGGAGGACAAACCAGAACCAACTGAGGAAACCATATCCGAAACCACCATCCAGCCGCAAGCGTTACAAATCGACGAAACGGTGCAACGAATCGCGCAACGGGTACGCAACGGCGAATACGGCACCCAGCCTGTAGTGAGAAAAATCATAGATGCTGAGGGAGTCCGACACCCGGTAGTAAAACAAGCCTTTGACCTGTTACAGACCGAAGGCGTACTGGTGAAAAACGGACAACGCTTTGAACTGATGAAGGCAGCCTGATCATGGAGCAGATAAACACCGCCACCGAAAGCAATATCAACCAGCTGGCGCTGTTGGAGTTATCAATGGAATTGAAAGCCTTGCAACGGCAGAGACCCAGAACTCCGGAAGATCACCGGAACCGCAGAGAACAAATTACTGCAATCGGTGAATTGATTAGTTTCATTAACTATGTGGAGAATAATAATGAGCACTGAAATTTTAAAATCAAAAGCTCTGTATTCTAAAGAGTGGGGAGAGCTGGTTATCCAGATTGTTCATTACAAAACTAAAGGGATGTATGAAATACAATTCTCTTTTAATTGCGATGGTGAGCAAACAACAATGCTCTGCGAATTATATAAAGATGATGAGCAGGGATTAGAATGGATTAATAAAGCGTTTGCTGATTATGATCTGGGGTATGCTGAATATACTGCTGCTTGCTCTTATCAGGCCGGATTAATCCAAGAATACGACCCAAACTGTATACCAGTACTCTGATAGGAGAATGAAATGAAATTATCTATCGAAGCGCAGAAAGAATTAAATACAATGAATGCAATGCAGCATGAAAAAACAGGCTATGGTATTCCTCAAGCAAATCAGCTGGTGCAATGTCCTGAATGCAAAGAGCACATTGAAGTTTGCGATGCCGTTCTTGTCAGTGGGAAAGAATATTGCGATGGCTGTGCTGAGTTTATTCAAGAATGGCTGAAACAGTTTGAAAGATTCATCGACACAGATACTGAGTACCTTGAATTCGAAAAGGTAAAGGTTGGCGACAATGTCGAGGCACGTGCGTATGTAAGAAATAAAACACAGGGTGACACTCCCTAATGAACTTTCCGGTAGTAAAAGCGCATAACCAGAAACCATAGAGAGTAAAAGCCGGGTTAATCCCGGCTTTTACTTATGGCTGAAAAAAGCTCCTGCTGCTGCACCCGGCTCATCCGCTGAATTTTCTCCATCATGGCCGGATCAAAGTCCAGCCTGGAAGGCGACAGTGTATGGCTAAAAGTCTGGTGAACGGCAAAGGTATGACCACACTCCGGATTGTTACAGGTGCAGTACAACACCTTAAAATCTGCTGACTCTTCCACGCTATCCTGTATCGTTGCCAGGTCATTGCACCGGTTGCACTTTGTCCGAACACTCATATCCAACCCCGAATCCATATAAAAGTAACCTATACGTCAATTATGCAACCTTTACGATTCAAGTAAAGGAGAAGAAAAAGAGACCCGACCCCATTCCGGCAGCCAATCATTAATAGTCTCCAGCTGTTCCCGAATCGGGATAATTTCGTTTTTCTCGTAGATGGGATCCACCTTGGAGATGTCGCCAAAGTTGGAGTTACCCGAAGGAAGGACTGCCGCCAGTGCCGCTGGTTGTCGGTGGGCAGCGATAATGTCATCCCTTGAAATATTCTTGATTTTTTCCAGCTCATCCTTGGTGCTGAAGTCACCTACCGGCAGGATCTGGATATCCTTCTCCCTGCCGTTGGGGATATGCAGGAACATATTGCGGAAATTACCCAGCCCCCTGGAGCCTTTGATCGCCTGTTTAATAGACTTTTGATCATCGCCAGACAGGCCTGCACTGGAGCTGTAAAAGATATAGCCCACATGGGCACCATTCAGGTAATACTTGCGCCGGAACAGGGTAGCGTCTTCATTCAGCAACATGGACTGGATCGCCCCCAGGTACCAGGGCACTCCATAAATAGTCTGGTTCACATCGTAGTTTTTAATATGCACCACTTCACCCAGCCGGAACTTGATCAGCTGGCCTCTGCGATTCAGCATTCCATAGCGCCCTGGCTCTTTCAGCTTCCGCATATTTATGGCTGGCAGGTGTCGCACATCCACCGTCTCACCAAAGCCATTGCGGATCCGCTGGAAATAGCAGTTTAGAAACACGTTGTAATCGGTGGCGGCTGCATACATTACACGACGTTTCAACACTTCCGAGCCTTCAAAGCCGCGCATCACCACATTGGTTTTAAATTCCAGAATCGGGCCATGGTAGGCATTAGCTCGCAAGAGTCGCGCCAGTCCCTGCAGGGATACCGGAGGCTGATAGTATTCCCCGTTATGGTCAAGGAAGACCCCGGCATAGTCATTGAAGTGACCATCCAGCACTGGCTCCGGATCGCCGAAGGTAAATGCGGAGACATCGCCCATTTCCGGGTTATGGGGTAACTGTTCAGTATTATCACTATTGCAATCAGTATTATTAGTATCGTATTCGGTATTACTGGTATTGACGGTTTGTTTGTTTTTTCGCCCTCTGCGGGTATTTTTCCTGCTCATACTCAATCTCTCCGTTGTTACCCGAAGGCCAGAACGCTTCTGCTCTGCTGGCCGCTGTCCAGAGGTTCATTAATTAATGCATGCATGATCGACCAGGCCACATCGGCATGGCCGGTGGTATTGGTTCGACCTGCGGAATAAGTCATCTGGCCACTGCCGGTGGAAACCTGCCGAATGGTCAGGAAAGCATGGCCAACATCGTTCCAGTCAGCCGGATATTCCAGCCTGCCCGCTTCAATAACCCCCTTGGTTTTCTGTACCAACAGAGTTTTAGTGGGAATGCTGTAATGGATAGGCGTAGCCAGTGGGAAGAAGTTTTTAACGATATCAATTACACCGGTACCAGGGCCGGTGGTATCAATGCCTATATATTGGAAATTGTATTTCTGGGTCAGTTCTTTGATTCGTTCTGCCTGGAAAATATAGGATTGATCTTTCCAGTGGTGTTTTTCTAGAACCCGGAACTTGCCTTCAGGTACCAGAGGCGGAGCCACCACAACAAAAGTCGCATCATCCCTGTGGCGGCTTGGGTCATAACCACCCCAGACCGGATAATTACCAATAGGCCGCGCCGCTTTCGGATCAAAGTCGAGCCAGTCTTCCGGATCCACACCGCAGACTTCCAGATCAGCCAGCCGGAATACACCCATGGTGTCGTCCACAAACTCACACATAAACAGGTTGCGGAACTCATCCGGGCTGTACTCGATCTTGAGTTCAGCCATATCGAACAGGTCACAGCCCCCGGCTTCGGCATCTTCCAGGGTGATAATTTTGCGCCACTGGTTATCCGGGCAGAGAATGCCGGACTGCATCTCCTTAAACCCGGGGAACTCTACCCGCTTGCGTTTAAAGCGTTTCTGGTACCGTTCGCCAGTCCATAAATCATAGGCTTCATGGGTAACCGCACTGGGCGTGGAAAACAGCGTGCGCCGCCACTTTTTGTGCGCCGCCATACCGGTGGCCACCTTGTAAAGCTCATTAAATTTATTAATCCAGAAAAACTCATCGATATAAGTGTGGCCGTGGTAACTCTGGGCAGATTTACTATTGTTCGACAGGAAGTAGAGAGTGGCTGGCCCTTTCTCGGTATGCAGGGTAATAGGATTGCCAGACAGCTCAATATCAAAATGCTCTTTCGTCAGATTGATAATATAAGAACGGAACACCTCTGCCTGCGCCCGGGTAGCAGAAAGAAATATCTGGTTATCACCCGTTAGCACAGCATCTTCGAAGGCTTCCTGCGCTGCCCACCAGGTCGCGCCGATCTGGCGGCTTTTCAGCAGCATCCGATTGCGATATTGTTTTGCCTCTGCCAGCTCATGCTGGTACCGGAAAAAGTTCTTATGGAATTTTTGTTTAAAGTCTTTCGCAGTCAGGATGCTGACATCGTTTTTGATTTTCTTTTTCTTTGAATTGCGTTTTCTCTTTGATGAAGCCGGATTATTGCCTTTTGCCGCTTCCAGAACCATATCGGAATCGGACGGCTCTGCCCGTAGTTTTGAATTGGCTATTTCTGTTTGTCGGAATTTCCCCAGATCCCGCAACTGCTTAATCAACCGATCCATTTCATTCAGGTCACGGTCTGATTTTTCGTTTTTTTCTGCCAGCATCGTCAGACGACGCTGGATAGCTTCTTCTACAGATTCATGGCGCAGGAATGCCTGCCAGTCTCCCTGCTCCTGCCAATAGTAAAGTGTTCGCCTGGGTACGCTTAACTCGTCCTCAATTTCAGGAATTGTATATTTGCGGATATACAGCGAACGGGCTGCAATTTTAATTTCGTCCGAATATTGCTTCATATCCGGAATAATAAAGCTGTCGCTTTTAATACCCGCCTTTTAATGATCTGAAAAGGCATTTATCCGAATTAATTCAATCGGATTTAATTTCTTTCAGATTTAACCTTGTTGACAACGATGTGGCTTTTAAATGAATTAAACGGAACCGGGTAAATGTAATGCCGAAACTGATTACCGATTGGGTAAAGGTGGCTGAATCGGGAACCACACTTGATGGACGGATAATTGAAAAGTCCTGGTTACTGGATGCGGCAGAACTCTATTCAAAAGAAAAATACACCGCTGTTATTACTCTGGAACATTACTCCCCCGAATGGGCCGGTAATTATGGCACCGTTGAAGAGCTGAAATCTGAAACCGATGGTGAAGTGGTAAGCCTGTTCGCCAAACTCTGCCCGAATGATCGGCTGATCAGCATTAACCGCAGTGGTCAGAATCTTTTTACCTCTATCAAAGTCCACCCCAACTTCGGCGACTCCGGCAAGGCATACGTTTATCAGATTGGTGTGACTGACACACCAGCTTCCATGGGAACCACGCAGCTGGAATTCCGCGCTGGTAGAGATGAAGAGATTTTCCAGGGCGTACAGCTCTCCCAGTTTTCTTTTTCATCTGAATCAGAAGAACAAACGCTGCTTAAAAAACTAACGGAATGGCTGGTCTTCAGCACTTCCAATTACAAGGTCTCTGAAGACGAGGACGACTCCATGAAACCCGAAGAGCTGGAAAAGCTGACTACTTCCATCACCAGTGCTGTGGCGGATTCCATTACAACAGCCTTCAAAAGCCTGAAGGAAGAAACCCCGGAACCGCCAGCCCCGAAGCCTGAGCCAAAGCCGGAACCAACAGCCGAAGTGACTGCAGAAGCGTTTTCTGCCCAGAAGGAAGAACTGGAGAAAACCCGCACCGATCTGGACGCAATGACCGAAAAGTTTAATGCGCTGGAAAAACGGCTGGAAGGCACAGTACCACCGACCGATCCCAGCGTGGAAAACACCGGTGGGGCTGACGATTCCGCAATCGAATACATTTAAGGATACCCGCACCGATGAAAGAACCAACCCGCAAGGCGTTTAATAAAATCCTCCAGGGCATGGCAAAAGCCTATGGTGTGGATTCTGTTCAGCGCCAGTTTTCAGTAACACCCAGCAAGGCCCAGACCCTGCAGGACAAGATTGTCGAGAAAAGCACCTTCCTGCAGCAGATTAACGTAATCCCCGTTGATGAGATGGAAGGCGAAAACGTACTGGGTGGTGTACCTGCACCAGTCTCCGGACGTACCGACACATCCCAGGATAAACGTCGCCAGCCGCGCGATGTTCTGGCGCTGTCGGCCTATCCATACAAGTGCTACCAGACAAACTCTGATGTCAGCATCCGTTATGCCACCCTGGATGCCTGGGCGAAATTCCCCGATCTGTTTGCCCGTTTCCAGCGTTATGTCACCGAGCGCATTGCCAATGACCGAGAGCTGGTCGGCTGGCATGGCACCCATGCCGCTAAAGATACCGACCCGGAAAAATTCCCGCTGCTGGAAGATGTCAACAAAGGCTGGATCCAGTACATGCGCGAGAACAAGTCCGAGAACATTCTGGGTGAAGGTGGAACAACTGGCGAAATCCGCATCGGCCCGGGTGGTGACTTTGAAGGTCTGGACGAAGCCATCAGTGTACTGGTGTCTGTCATTCCGAAGTTCCTTCGCAAAGGCTTGAAGGCGTACATCGGCGACGAGCTGGTTCAGTACGAAAAGCAGCGCCTTTATAAAGCGATCTCCCTGTCACCCAAAGAGAAAACCCAGGCCACCCAGAGTCTGATGAGTTTTGGTGGTGTTGATAGTTGGGAAACGCCCTCTAATTTCCCAAGCCGTGGCCTGGTTATCACCATGCCGACCAACCTGTCCATCTATTACCAGGACGGCAGCTGGCGCAGACATCTGAAGGAAGAGTCTGAGTATGACCGCTGGGCTGACTACAACAGCCGCAACGAAGCCTACACAGTGGAAACCCCCGAAGCCTTTGTGGGCTGGGAGTTTGACAACGTCAAGCTGCCAGAAGAATGGGAAGAAGTGCCCGCCTGATTTTGACGTGGGTATGGCCTGGACTTTAGGGCGGTTCGCCGCCCTCTTTTTAAACGGTCTTTTTCCCCAGTGGCTTGCATCAGGCTACTGAGAAAAACGACCAGAAGGGATGAGAACCTATGAACATCATGCAGCAGTGGCAAGCGAAAAAACGACAGCAACCTCACGCCGACCAGCCAGCCGCGCAACCGGCAACCAGCAACCTGATGCAGGCTACCCAGCGCAGCCAGCTGCTGGATGCCAGTCTGCAGGAAGACCTGAAGCGCCTGAAAGAAATCCAGAGCAAAGAGCGCAAGGTGCAGGTCAAGCGTGACCATCTGCTGCCCAAGTATGAAGAGTTCGTCAACCAGTTAGTAAAGGATGAAAAGAAGCATCTGATTATCGCCTGGTACATGGTCTGGCTGTTTGATTGTGACGAAATCGACTCCGCACTTTCCCTGGTGGAGTACTGCGAGCTTCATAGCGTACCTATGCCGGAACGAATCAAGCGCAAGGCAAGTACTTTTGCAGCAGATGAGGTGTTCGCCTGGGCAGAGAAAGCCTTTGAAAACGAGCAAAGCCCGAACCCTTACTTCAACCGCCTGTTTACCCGGATCCATAGCAACGAGCTGGATGTGCCGGACGAACTCCGCGCCAAGTATTACAAGCTCGCTGGCCTGATTGAATTTGAACGGGAAGGTGATATCCGTCTGGCTGTTGATCATCTGGAAAAAGCCTTTGAACTGGGCGCACTGGTGAAAACCGTTCTGGGTAAAGCCAGGAAGCAGCTGGACAAGCTGGAGCTGGAAGACCTCACCAGCGAAACCGACGAACAGGACGAGCAGGAATAGCCGACAGGCTCATCCCCCCACGCCGGGCGGCTGCAGCGACAGGACAGCGAAAGCTAATCCGGTGGTTGCAGTGGGCAGTCCGGCCCCATTTTTAAGAAGGAGAATCAGACAGTGAGTTTTTCAGGGAAGGCACACCAGACCCCGGAAAAGACCATCCAGAACCAGCCCTTCTGGCCGGATCTGGAACTGGCTGATTTTGTGGATAACTACCGAATCCCCAGCGATTTGCCTGAAGGAACGGTCACCGGACACCTGATCAATGCCGCGATTCAGGTAAATAGCCGACTGGTGACGTACAGGGCAGAGCAGCGACAGTCAGGGTATGAGCATCTGGAACAAGTACCCAGTGAAGTCATTAACGGGCAGTCCATACAGGTGACTCTGTATCACCGGGCAGTCTGCTGCATGGGAAAAGCCAGTGTACTGCGTGACTTCGCCAGCATTGACCGCCGGGAACCCGCCGAGAACCAGGCGAAAACCGGAGAAGAAACCGAAGACCGTTACCTGCAATACGTGGACGAAGCCCTTTGCCGTTTTCTGAATATCGGCGACATCAATGTGGAGCTGATCTGATGAGTACCAAACTGCAGCAGTTGACCAGTCACTTGTTAGGCAAACGTCTGGCTCGAAATGAAGATATAGAAAGCTGGGTAGATCGGTGCAGCATCATCCCGGAAGCCAGACACATGGGCGAGTATGCAGAAATCTGCCAGCAGCAAAGCACTTGCACTGTTGTAATAGAACGCTTCAGTGGCGATGCCCGAAAAATCATGGCATTGGTCACCGCCTGGTTGCAGGACAACGACGACAACCGCGAACGCTTCGGGCTGGGTGATCCGGAGATCGATGTCACCCCCCTGGATAAATCCGGCAAAAGCAGTGATGTAGACATCAGCCTGGTGTTTTACGACCCGGTGATGGTGCGACTGGATACCGATGGTGACATTCATTGGCAGGGGCTGCGCTGGTCACTGATTGATGACCCATTAGTGGACACCGCCGAAGAAGTGGCAGAAGTGGATCCGCAGGGGCCAGGTGATGAGTAAGGTTTATCTGGAAGTCGATGAGCGATCCCGGCTGGATATGATCCAGTCATTGGAACTGCTCACACTGCCACCGGCAAGCCGCTTCCGGGTGCTGCAGAAAGCCGGGCGACAGGTACGCAAGGCGAGCCGCGAAAACCTGCGTCAGCAGAAAACCGTAGGTGGCAGGCGTATGCAAAGTCGCAAATCCGGCAGAGGCAGGGTACTGAAAAAAATCGGCAGGAACCTGACCACAGTCACCAGCGACAAAAAGGTGGACGTGACCTGGAAAGACAAGCTGGAAGGCATGATTGCCCACAGACACCAGGAAGGTATCCCGGAAACCTTTACCGCCAAAAAGATGCAGAAGATTTACGGCAAGCCGGACTATGACCAGCCCGCTACCCGCAAACAGGCCAAAGCCATGCTGGCTGCTGGTTTCAGAATTTATGCCGGTAAAACCCGCACAGGTAAAACCAAAAGCCGTAAACCCAGCCAGCGCTGGATTATGGAGAATTTAACCATGGGCTATGCCGGGATGATGGTTCGAACCCTGCGGGATGAACAGGCAAACGCCAGCTGGACAGTAGAGACCCCGGCTCGCCCGTTTCTGGGTGTGACGGAACAACAGGCCACGGCGATCCTGGCCGAAGAACTGCAACGCGAGCGTGAGCGCCGCAGCAACTAATACGGAGAGAAACTGATGGCACTGGGATCCGTTACCGTCAATAACCTGAACCTGAACCAGGGCACACCCACGGAAGTTGAGCGCCTTTTCCTGTTTACAGGTTTAGCACCGGCACCGAATGACAATCTTGGTCTGGTGCATGCCATTGCGGCAGACACCGATCTGGACGAATTGCTTGGACAGGGCGACAGCCCGCTGAAAACCCAGCTGGCAGCAGCCCGCACCAATGGTGGACAGAACTGGTATGCCTACGCCAAGCCGCTGTCGGCTCAGACTGATTTGCTGGATGCCATCGACGATGCCGTGGGCGAAGTCAGCGTCGAAGCGGTGGTGGCCACCGATCCTGTGACCCAGACCAAACAGCTGGAAGATATGGAAGCCAAAGCGCAGTCGTTTATCGGCAAGTATCAGCGCCGGGTGTTCATTATGGCTTGCTTCCGAGGTATCGATAAGGAAACCGAATCCTGGGCAGAGTATCAGATTGCTGGCAAGGCTGTATCCGACAGCGTAGCCGCTGAACGGGTGGTGCTTGTTCCGTTGTTTTACGGAGATTTTCAGGGTGTTCTGGCTGGCCGGTTATGTAACCGGG
Organism: Endozoicomonas montiporae CL-33; assembly: GCF_001583435.1. NCBI lineage: Bacteria > Pseudomonadati > Pseudomonadota > Gammaproteobacteria > Oceanospirillales > Endozoicomonadaceae > Endozoicomonas > Endozoicomonas montiporae. The sequence goes on from NZ_CP013251.1 coordinate 2,034,334, forward strand.
CTGTGACCGTTGCCGATTCTCCCATGCGTGTCGCCACTGGTTCTCTGCTGGGGAATTACGCCGAAAGACCTGTGGATAAGTCCGGAGCCGTATTGACCAAAGCAGTCCTGCTGGACTTGCACGACAATGGACGCTTTACCGTTCCCCAGTGGTACGAAGATTACGACGGCATGTACACCTCCGACTGCCTGACCCTGGCACCGGAAACCAGTGATTACAAAATCATTGAGAATCTGCGAGTGGCAGACAAAGCAGCCCGCCGCATTTACTTGCTGGCTGTGGCCCGGGTATCAGATCGCCGCCTCAACAGCACCCCGGCATCCATCGAAAGTAATCGCACTTACTTTATGCGCCCACTGCGTGAGATGAGCCACAGCACCACCTTTGCCGGTGAAACCTTCCCCGGGGAGATCGAGCAGCCGGACGACTCCTCCATCGAAATTGTCTGGCCAGAAAAATACAAGGTGCAGGTGTTCTTCTCGGTCAAGCCGTACAACGCACCCAAGTCTATTGAGTGCAACATCATGCTTGATTTGAGCAACGGATAAGGAGACCGCCATGAGCCGCATTTCAGGAAAAAGTTTCGACATCAATATTGGCGACCTGCTGATCCATGTTGAAACCGCCACGCTGGATATTGAAGACAACCGCGTCACTGCCAAGAACCGTGGTGTACCTAATGGCGTGATCGATGGCGATGCAAGCGCCTCTGGTGAGCTTGAACTGGACGCTGCCAACTTTCGACTACTGAACGAAGAAGCCCGCAGGGCTGGCAGCTGGAAAGAGTTGCCGCTGTTTGACCAGGTGTTTTATGCCAACACCGGCAGGGAGGAAATGAAGGTCGAAGCCTATGGCTGCATGCTCAAAATCTCCAGTCTGCTGGATATCAATAGCGCCGGTGGTGACCTGCACAAGACCAAGCTGCCTTTCGAGGTGACCAGCCCGGACTTTATCCGCATTGGTGGTGTGCCTTATCTGTCCAGAACTGAAACTCAGGATATTCGATAGCCATGAAAATAGGTCAACAATTTGCATTCTATGTTCAAACCGTCCTGCAGCTTTATCAGTTGCCCTGTAACAAGGCCGTCATTCGCCTGCTGGCAATGATTGCAGCCCATGAATCTGGTGGGTTTCGTTATGTCCAGCAGATGAATAATGGCCCGGCTAAAGGACTCCTGCAGATGGAGCCTGTGGGGCTGATGGAGGTGCAACGCTACCTCAGATTGCGCCCTGAAAAGTTTGAGGAAATGCCCAAGGCTGAAGCCTTGTTCCCAGACATGCTGGTTTTCGATGCCGCAATAGCGATTGCCTGCGCCAGAGTGTTCTTTATGGCAAAACCTGAACCTTTGCCGCATGCAGACGACATTGAAGCTCTGGCCAGATACGCCAAGAAACACTGGAACACCGAATTTGGCAAAGCTACCTGGCAGGATTATGCCGACGCTTACCGGAGGTACTGCAAATGCCCACAATCTTTCTAAAAATGCTGCTGGAAGCCCTGAAAGCCATGGTGGGCAAGATGATGTTTTCAGTGGTATCCGAGCGATTCCTCTCCCGCATGGTTTGTTTGGGGCTGCGGAAGATCGCGAATAAAAGCACTAACGACTTCAGTCGAGAAGCTGCTGAAGCAATGATTGAGGGGCTGAAAAGGCCCGATCTGCCAAAGATCAAATAAGGAGTGACGAATGGACCAGGGCACTTTGATCAATTTGCTGATTTTCGTTGTTGGTCTGTTGGTGACCTGGAACGCTTTTCTATTCAAACGGACGCTGGATATTAATTCCGAGCTGGGTGAATTCAGGCTGGAAGTGGCTAAGGAGTACACCAGCAAGGAAGACCTGAAAGAGATGCTGAACAGTCTGGAGACCCGGCTGGAAAAGCAGATCACCAACTTTATCAAGACCATTACATTGAGGGATGAGCCATGAGCAGAGATAGAAACATAACACTGGAACTGGATCCTGAAGCACAGGAGCTGCTGGGCATTGAAGAGATGAACTTCAAGGTAACGCTGATCATGTACAACGATTGCGTTAACGGTATCCAGCCAAGCAGTAAGGTTGCGCCTATGCATAACTTTTTGGTGCGTTGCTCTGCTGATGATGAAACCAAGGCTGCAGTTAAAAAAGCCTATCAGGAAGCACTGACCACTGACCTCTTTGGTTTGGTCATGGAGGAATACAAGCCGAAAGTGGACTTTGCAGTAAAAAAATAGAAAAGCAGGCCCGGGCGATCAAGGACAACGGACTAGAGCAGCTGGTCTGTTATGCCCTGAAATGGTTTCCCCACCACGAGCCCACAGACGAGATCCTTGCCAGAGCTCGGTTTCTTGAAACCGACTACTGGGAAAGGGTGACAGTCTCTCAGGCGAACGGAACAGCAAAGGCATTTAGCGGTAAAAGGTAAACCATGGCAGCTACCCAGCTTGAAAAACTGATGTTCACTATTGGCATGGTCGACCAGATCAGCAAGCCGATTGCTGGTGTTACCGACAAGGTCGGCGAGCTGGTGAGTACCGCTAAAAGTGGCTTTGCCGATATGGGTGTGGGTGCAGCCGGTTTGATTGGTACCGGCTTTGCCATTCAGCAGATGCTTGGGCCTGCTATCGAAATGGACAGGGCGCTGGGGGAGGTGCGCTCTCTGGGTGTTAATGAAGATGCTTTGAATAAGCTGTCAGCAGCTGCTCTGGACTTTTCCACCACCTATGGCAAATCGGCTACCGAGTTTGTCTCTGCCAGTTACGACATACAGTCAGCTATTGCCGGTCTGACCGGTGACGAGCTGGCATCCTTTACCACCAATTCAGGCCTGCTGGCTGCTGCTACCAAAGCCGACACCGCCACCATCACCGGATATATGGCCACCATGTATGGTGCGTTTGAGCAGAGTGCCAATGAAATGGGCAAGGCTAACTGGGTGGATCGCGTTACCGAAATGACTTCTACCGCTGTGCAGATGTTCCGTACCGACGGTAACAAGATGTCAGCTGCATTCTCCAACCTGGGAGCGTCCGCAACCTCTGCCGGTATTGAGATGGCAGAGCAGATGGCGATTCTGGGCAGACTGCAGATGACCATGGGCGGCAGCGAAGCCGCCACCAAGTATCGCGCCTTCTTAGCCAGTGCCGGTAAAGCGCAGGATGCACTGGGGCTGCAATTTACTGACAGTCAGGGACGCATGCTGGGCATGGTGGAAATTCTCGACCAGATCAGAGGGAAATATGGCGACACATTAACCGTGGCGCAGTCTGATGAACTGGCAAAAGCCTTCGGTACACAGGAAGCCGTGGGCCTTATCCAGCTGTTAATGAACGACGTTGACGGGCTGGCTGATTCAATTGATGCACTGGACAACGTATCCGGCCTGACCACTGCCACCCAGATGGCAGAGGATATGGTCGACCCATGGGAACAGATGGCGGCAGGTGTTGAAGCTGTCCGGATCGGAATGGGTACCGCATTGCTGCCAGTTATTAACCCCTTGGTTGAAAGCATGGCTGATGGTGCTGCGGAACTTTCCCGCTGGACACAAATGTTCCCGAACCTGACCCGAGTGGTAGGGCTAACTGTGGTAGGCATTGTTAGCCTGGGAGCAGCTATGGCCGCTGTGACTCTGATCATGGGTGTGGGTAAAACAGCAATGGCAGGCTGGATGCTGACAATGAAACTAGTTCGTGGCCTGACACTGCTGTGGACAGCAGCCCAGTGGCTCCTAAATGCCGCTTTTATTGCTTCTCCTGTCGGCTTGATTGTTATTGGTATCACAGCTCTGGCTGCCATTCTCTATACCGCATGGATGGGAGTCACAGCTTTATGGAAAGCCTTTGCGGATACTTCTGCAGGACAGGGGCTTATTGCATTTATCCAGGAAGTGATCGGATGGTTTGGCGCACTGGGAGAAATGATTGGCTCAACCATCAACTGGGTTATTGACAAGGTCAACAAAATCCCCGGCGTCAATATAGGTGTTTCAGAGGAGTTAACTGCTCCTCCATCTGTAGCAAGCCTTGATGAAGGTAGAACCCTGAACGTTCCTTCCGGCGGTATTACCAAACAAATCAGCAACGCCGTATCCAACAACAACGGCAAGCAGATTCATATCGGCAAGGTGGAAACCAGCCAGCAGATCAACGCTCACACCGTTGAAGAAATGCTTTACATGGCAGGAGGGTAAGATGGGCGAATTTATCGACATTCTCATCACCGACAGGGATATCACGCTGGATGTGGCTGGCATGCCGGAAAACGTCGATGACCGGGCATCCATTGCCCAGGACATCAAGCACATGATTCTGGAGTCTGGTGTGCTGGTTGACCTGATCGCCGAGCGCAGCCCCATGAAATGGGCTTCGAATATGACCAGCCTGGAAACCATGGTGGAAGAGGATATCCGCATTATTCCCGGTTCGGTCATTCTGGAACGGGACAGCGTCGACAAAGGCCGTATTTTCCTGACAGCCAACACCACGCTGGGGCCACTGGGCTGGATTCTCACGAATGATAATGTGGAGACCAACCTGCAATGATTGATAACCACCATGACGACTTCGAACAAATCGTCCAGGCCGCAGGCATCCCCACCACCGAAGAAGAGATGCGTGCCGAATGGGATCAGATCAACGAAGACAACGGCAGCCAGATCAGCAACGACTCCCGCTGGTCACCCTTCTGGCGCTTGATCTCTGAAATTGTCACCAAGCCCGCACTGTGGACGGTGCAATTCCTGATTAACCAGCTACTGCCCAACAGCTTTATCAAAACAGCTACAGGCATGTTTCTGGACATTCTCGCCTGGGCGCTGAACCTGATTCGTAAGGATGCCACCAAAGCAGTTGGAATGATCACCTTTATCAGGGAAAACACAACGACCTCCATTGTTATTGGGCCAGGTACTGTCATTCAGTCAACACCAATTAACGGGCAGGTTTATGAGCTGATCACCACAGAGACCAAAACATTTCCTGATGGTGAGCTGACTGTGGAAGTAGAAGCCAAGGCAATGGCACCCGGCGAAAACTACAACCTGGCACCGGGCTATTACTCCGTTTTGCCAGAAGACATTGCCGGAGTGACCGAAGTCAACAACGGGCAGGAATGGCTAACCACACCAGGCGCAGACAAAGAGAGCGACGACGAACTGCGCCTGCGCTGCCGCAACCAGTTTACTGCCGTGGGGCTGTTCCACCACGACGCAGCCTATAAACAAATCATCAGCGAATTTGCCGGGATCCGCACCGACTATCTCTATTTTGAGCACGAAGCCCCACGCGGCCCCGGCACTGCCAACTGTTACATCATGATCGAATCAGGCATACCGCCCCAGGACTTTATCGACGATATCAACCAGCACGTAGACGACAACGGCTATCACGGTCACGGCGACAGCATGATCTGTTACCCGATGCCCGATGTGGAAACCGATGTAGTTGTCACCGTCTGGCCTGTTGCCAATCTGGACGCACAGGAAAGAACCGGCCTGCAGGAAGGTGTGGAGAACTACATCCGCGCCGCCTTTCGCCAGAACAACGAATACAGCCCGACACAGACATGGCCACAAAGCCGCTTTTCATTCTCTAAGCTGACCCAGAAGCTGCACCGCACCTTTCCAGAGATTGAAAGCCTGGACTTTGACAACCGCGATATTGTCACCGCCATCGAGCTGGCGACACTGGGCGAACTGACCGTGAAAATGGAGTACTGATCATGATCAAGCTCCAGCTGCCGCACTGGCTGTCCGGTGAAGAACTGACAAAGCTGAAGAACAGCGCACAAACCTGGTTCGAGCGTGTGGCCAGCTGGACAGCCTGGCCATTGCAACAGCTGGATCCGCTGACCTGTTCCCCCGGCATTCTGGAGCTGATCGCCTGGCAACGGGACATTACCCGTTATGCCGGTGAACCCATGGGGTTGTACCGTAAGCGTGTGTCATTCGCTTATATCAACGCCAAAGATGCAGGCAGCACCGCAGGCTTTATCCGTATTTGTGAACGGCTCGGAATCGGGCACATCACCACCCAGGAACGGCAGGAAGGCTGGGACTGGGACATCATCAATATTTATTTAGACGACAACCAGCTGGCAGACAACCCCGACCTGCTGCGGGAGATTATCCGCATGTATGGCCGAACCTGCCGGCGGTACAACTTTATTCTGGAGACCCCGGTACTGGCGTATATGCGCTGTGGCGAATTTTCCCACACCGCCAGCACTGCCGTGGCCTCCATGCCGAACCCCGGCATTAGATCCCAGGCGCACGAAGTGGGAATTAGCACTTCAACCGCTGTAGCCAGCTTGATAAAGAGCTGAAGCCATCAGAACGATTAGGGAGAGAAACATGGCAGCAATTACATATAAAGGGGAAAGCCTGATCGCCACCAAGCAGGCCAATGGCGAGGTGATGAATATTGACCGGGTTATCCTGGCTAATATCCCCGGGCTGGATCCGGGCAAGCCGGTAGACCGCAACGAGCAGCTGCCGCCTGCGGAGCATATTGTCCTGGACGAACCTGTCTCCCAGCATGGTTACATTAACCCGAACCTTGTTGTTTATGCCCTGCACATGGGTACTGGTGGTGATCCTTTCGAGTTTAACTGGCTGGGGCTGTACTGCTCCGCAGACGACACCGTGGTCGCTATTAATTACATGCCTACCCAGGGCAAAGACCCGTCCATGGCCTTGACCCGCAACTTATTGCTGGAGTATTCCGGAGCGCAGGAAACAGGGGATATTCATATCCCTGCTGAATCTTGGATGGTGGATTTTTCCCAGCGTATGGATGGTACTGACGGGCGATCCCGGCAGATGACGCAGGATGTGTTTGGGCGACAGCTGTTTTATGGGGATGCATGTAAAGTAGTTAAAGGCTCCGGTGGGTATTATGAGCTGCTGCCGGGTGAAGGCTATGTGGCTGGGATTCGTTTTGATTATCCTGGTAAGTCTGTTTTGGTTTCTGATACGCCGACTTCTATCTGGTTGGATGTTTCCCAGCAGGGAAATGCCATGTCTGACATTCAGCCGGTGGTTAATGTGATGGTTTCGGATCAGGAACAGGTGGATTATATTGATGATTCTGGAGTGCAGCATTATTTAGAAAAAATTTCGAGCATCTCATCGAATTCAGTTGTTTCAGATGATCGCATGGTGTTGCGGACAAATGGTTTATTTACTGAAAGAGTTTTAGGTGAGATAGATGTACGTGATTTTGGTGCCATAGGTAATGGCATTACCGATAATACAGCAGCGTTGCAAGCGTGTTTTGAGTTCGCAATACGTAACAAGTATACGGTTCGTATTCCCAGAGGCGTATACGAATTCTCTAGAATATCTCTAAATATGTCAGGAGAGCTGACCATAAAAGGAGATTCAAATACCATACTGCATAGCACGTTAAGTGAGCCTGATTCTAATAAAGCAGCTATTCGTTTTTCTGGAAGCCCAATCAAAGACTATAGCGTAGTCAAAAACGGAGTTAACAGACACGACGCATCTGTAACCATGGAAGATACAGCTGGTATACAGCCCGGCGATTTAGCGATCTTTAGCTCAAATCAGTTAATTGATACCGACCATCGTGGTTTCTGGAAAATGGGATTTGTGGGCAGGGTTTCATCCATTTCAGGCAATAAAGTTACACTCGAAGATGCTCCTCCTGTATGGCTTCCTTCGGAAGAGTCATTCAACATTACCGTTACAGAGAAAATAAGCGCATCGCAATTCAAAGTATCTGGATTAACTGACCGCCGTGGATCAATGTATCCAATAACAGGGATTAGCGGAAACAACTCAGAAGAAGTCAGGAATATTACAGATTATGACCCATTAACTAATATCGTTACTTGTGAATCGACATGGCTATCACCTCCAGAAGTTGGGGATGTTTTTCGATTAGATAAATTAACTCAAGTTAGAATAAGTAGACCGTTAACTGTGTCTCTATCCGGGGGGGTGACATTAACAAGAGATAAGCATTTAACAGCAAATGCGGGAGATGGCGGTTTTTTAGGTTTGCAGCTTCAAGAAAACGCTGATAGCACAGTTGAAGATTGGTCTATTGAAAATTTTTCAGAAACCAACTTTAAATATATGTACTCATATAAATCAGTTATTCGTAACTGTAAAAGTAAAGGAGCCAATCGAATTTACAGTGGGTATGATGGCACTGGTTATGGACTGCTGGATGTGTCCAGTTACAGGTGTCAATACCTGAATAATGATATTTCATTTTGCAGGTGTGGGTTTACGACAGCCGGAGCAGTAGCTCTTTCTGTATATTCTGTAGTACGAGATAACAGAATTACAGGTGGAGGGGTATCTTACACTGGCGAGGGAATACACCCCCATGGGAATCAGGTATCTTATGGATTTGGAGGGCATGGAAATGCATACCATCTTATATACTCTAATAACTATGTAAATGACTGCCACACAGGAGGTAGTTATCGAGATTACATGCCCTCGGTTTTGAAAAATGAATATACAGGATCGATGGAATATCCCTTCTACTTACATCAGATACGTGGAGGGATTTTCAAAGGCAATATTTTTAAACCTATTACAAAAGGAGAACATTTCGTAGAGTTGCGAGGTGGTATTTATAATGCAGAAGAGCCGCTAATTATTAGCGAAAATGTCGCTTATGAATTGGAAGGTGCTTTTGTTGGACTTGTAACAGTAACTGATGAGACAGTGCTAGAAAATCTACACGTCACAAGAAACACTGTGCATTTCAACAAAGCCAAAAGCCAAAAAGTTGGAATATTTGGTACAACTACAGGTGTCAGGCTTTCTAAATGCAGACTATCTGGAAATATAGTCCATTATACGTCTGCGGCAGACGACACAGTTAATACTGGATGGTATGGATTTGCTACACCTAATCGAACATTCAAAGTTGTAAATGATTACATCATAACGGGTGAAAACCAATATTTTGTGAACATAAGCAGCAATAACACAATAGAGATACCATTTAACAATGGCACTGCTACATGCTCTATTGTCGATATAGTAGGAGAGAATAACGGAATTATTGCAACATCAGTTGTTTTGTATGAGGTTTCAGGGAACTCAGGTGATCAGTCACCTCTTGGCTTTGCTAACACCAATAGAGTTTATCCATTGAAAAGCAATGAGCTATCAAAGCCTAAAGACGGATTTGTGAATATATATCAGCAAGGACCGAATCTGATAATCATAAACAAGCATAGTTCCGATTTGAATTTATTCGTATCTATAAAGAGGGTTGTTTAATGGCTTTTCCATTTCTGGCATCCAATAGTGCCCGTACTGTGCTGTTTGTTAACTGCTATGACCCTGTTGCGGACTTCACTATTCGATTTAATGATGCTAGTGGAGACAGAGTTGCGTTTAGGACTAGGGATGTAGCACCTACTGACACACGTTTTAACTTAGGCAATAGCGGTTCACGTTGGAATAATGTTTACACTGTCAGCGGTATAATTCAAACATCAGATGAAAGAAACAAGCAAGATTTACGAGACATTTCTGTAATTGAAAAAGATGTGGCTCAAAAAATCAAAGGAATAATTAAAGCTTTCCGTTTCAAGCATGCAGTAAAAATTAAAGGCAATAAGGCTAGAACTCATATTGGTGTGATTGCTCAGGAAGTTGAAAAAACCTTTTCAGATGCGGGGCTTGATGCGTTTGAGTACGGGATTCTTTGCTTTGATGAGTGGGATGAAGACGTTGATGACGAGGGCTACATAATTGCAGAGGCCGGAGATCGTTATTCTATTCGCTATGATGAACTTTGTATGTTTATTTTGGCATCACTATGATTTTTTTAAACAATAATAACCTGTCAGGATTTAACTTAACTGTCAGAGCCAATTTCCGAATAGAAACCAAGGAGCTGTCTGGCCAGACCAGCAGCTCCACCCGTTCGGAGGAAGGCATTAAACCCTGCACACTATCCGTCAGTCTGCAGATTCCTTTCGACAACAGCGCCGATCTGACCCGCCTGCGGGAGCTGGCCACTGCCCTGGACAGTGCGGGCAATTTGCAGGTGTACGATATCGTCAACGAAACCGCCGCCGCCATGAAGGTGCGGCAGGTGACGTTTATGGATAATTTCACCGTAAGCCAGGCTGATAACCTGAAAGCCTGGCAGGTGAATTTTACCCTTGCAGAATACCTGTCTATCCCGGAAAAGACCGAGCAACGACAGCCCCAGAAAACCGCCAGTGACCAGAGTGCCGATGGTGAAACCGTGGGCGATGTACCTCCACCCACTAACCAGGAAGAACAGCAGTCTCTGGCTATTCGGATATTGCAACGACTGGACGACGCACTGGCATAACGCCAAAGGATTGCCATGAAAATCATCAAGCAGTTACTGGTTAATGGTGAAGAGGTTGGACTGATCAGCGATGAGACCCGGCTGGAACTGTCCAGCCCGGGACGCGCCCGTTTTTTAGTGCAATCTGATAAACCATTGACGGGAGTCGTGCAGTTTTCGGTGGGTTGGTCGGGTATGGAGCTGTACCGGCTGTTTGTTGGCTATATCGACAAGCCGCCCACCACTGTCAACGCTAAACAGCAGCTGCTGTTTTGCCGGGAGTTGTCTGCCGCCCTGAATCGCCCGCTGCCTATGGGGCTGCGCCATGTTTCCCTGAAGGATGTTCTGGCAAAAATCAGCCAGCAGACCGAACTGGTTTTTGTGACTTCCAGCGCCAGCTATACCCGGAAACAGGCCAGCCATTTCCATCATATCGGAGGTGGGTATATGGCCATGGACGCTATCGGGCAGGTGTTCAATATCCCCCAATATATCTGGCAGCAACAGGGCGATGGTTCGATCTATGTGGGCAGCTGGAGTGGTAGCCGCTGGGCATCAAGACCAGTGCAGATCCCCGACAAGTTTTTCACCGAACACCTGGCCTTCAACAGCGCCCGCATGATGATGGCACCCAGCCTGCGCCCGGGTGTGCAATTCAATCGCGGCATTATCAACTGCCTGACCTGCAGCAACGACAGCATGGTGATTACATGGACGCCATTAAAAGAATTGTGATGCGACTCTGGCCAGAGCTGAACTACGGCTACCACCTGCCCATGCTGGCCCGGGTAATCAAGATTACGGATGCACCGAAAGACGGTGGCGACTGCACAATGGATCGCCCCCGTTTTGCCGTGGATATCCAGCCATTAAACCAGCATGGTGAAGAACAGGGCGAACTGTTGCCCGACGTTCCGGTGGCCATCCCCTACGCTGGCAACCATCGCGGCTTTTACAACCTGCCCGATCCCGGCTCTATTGTTGAATACACTTTTGCCTTTGGCAGACCCGACCAGCCCTATGTGCGCTCCACCCTGCCCATCGGCCTGAAACTGCCAACGGTAGACAAGGACGAAGCCCGCTGGCAAAAATCGGCAGCAATCTACCAGGGCTATGATTCAGACGACAACTGGCATCGGGCAACGCCGGAAAATATCAAGGACAGCGCCGGAAAAATCCGGGAATGCCAGGCCAAGGTCAAGCAGCTGTTAAAAAGCCCCAAGACCTGGCTGGGCAGTGACAGCGAGAATGTGCTGCGGATTTTGTCTGATGCTTTAACCGTAATGGAAACCGCCCTGACCACTATAGCCAACCATACCCATAACGGTGGTAGTACGCCTAAGCCGGATCAATCCGGCATAATTAGCGGAGCCGCCAACCAGATTGGCTCTATTAAATCCAGCAGACTGGATCCCATCACGGAGTAGTTGTTTTTTCATGTCCCGTAACTTCAAGCCGCTAATTCCATGGATTGGCGGCAAGCGTAAATTAGCCCCGCATATCCTGCCGCTGTTTCCTAATCACACCTGCTATGTCGAGCCATTTTGTGGCGCTGCCGCGTTGTTCTTTCTGAAAGAAGAATCAAAGGTCGAAGTTTTAAATGATGTAAATGGTGACCTGGTGAATTTATACCGGGTGGTAAAACATCATCTGGAAGAATTGTATAAACAATTTAAATGGACTCTGACCAGCCGCCAGAATTATGAATGGTTGTTAAAAACAAAGCCGGAAACATTAACCGATATTCAGCGAGCCTCCCGCTTTTTATATCTGCAAAAATTAGCCTTTGGTGGAAAAGTGGAAGGGCAGAGCTTTGGCACCAGTGCTACAAGCCGACCACGTTTTAATATTTTCACATTGGAGCAGGATCTCGCCGACGCGCATTTTCGCCTGGCGAATGCGACCATTGAAAATCTGGACTGGGCAAAGACCATCGAGAAATACGACAGGCCCGGCACTCTTTTCTATTGCGATCCGCCGTACTGGCAGACCGAAGGCTATGGCGTTGGTTTCCCATTTGAGAATTACGAACGCATGGCAGAACTGGCTAAAACCATTCAAGGCCGGATGATTATCAGCATCAACGACCACCCCGACATACGCCGGGTATTTGATGGCCTGTTTATTCGTGAGATCGATTACAAATACACGGTAGGCGGAGCGCAAAATGCCAGCGATTGTGTCGAGCTGGTTTATGGAAACTGGGAACAGGACGAACATCTGGACGGGCAGGTTTCGCAGGAAGGTTTCTCGTTTTAAGTACTGGTATATTAGGGCAAAATGCCCTAATATACCAATCAACGCAAGGGCATACCGCCCGGCACTAAACCGGAGAAAAACCGATGGAAAATCAAGAAGCACTGTGTTCATTTATTCAAAACAGAAAATTAGCCCTGACCCTGCTGCAACAGATTACAGCCATTACAGAAGACCATCTCGGATATGCGCCAGACGAAATAACATGGGAGCAAGCCGGAACAATGGGATACTTACAAGTCCAGCTTGAAGAACTGGCAGAAATAGCCGGGCTGGATGTAGAAGAAATACTCGACCAAGAGTAACAGGAAATAAAGGCTACTTCGGTAGCCTTTTTTGATAAATAATATATTGATAAATAGGGCAAAATGCCCTAATATGTCAATCAACGCAAGGGCATACCGCCCGGCATTAAACCGGAGAAAAACCGATGAGACATCAAGACGCAATTTTCGCTGATTTCTGCCTGGAAGCTGACAAGATCGCAGCACTGGTTTACACCCTGGGAGATAGCGACCCAGCCCACCACGAAATAGAAGAGCAACAGGCTCAAGAGTTGAAAGAGATTCGGGAAAAGCTGGAACAACATTTAAAAGACCGGATACCAGACCTTGAAATGTTTTATGACGAAGTACTGGAAGCTTATTAAAACAAAGGCCACTTAAAGTGGCCTTTTTGCTGGATTAAGTTCTTGTATATTAGGGCAGAATGCCCTAATATACTAATAAACGCAAGGGCATACAGCCCGGCACTAAACCGGAGAAACACCGATGACTTTACTAGAACGCCTTCACAAATCTCAGCACAGCGCATGGTTCCTGGTAAGCGACCTGAAAGACGTTTACAAAGAACTGCCAGAAAAAGAAATTGAAGAACTCATCAAACAGGCGAAAGAATTAGAGAAGCGAATTAAAAGCCTCCAGGAACGCCAAGCCCAACAGTAACAAAGGAAGGTCGCCAGCAATGGCGGCCTTTATGTCATGAGCGATATTAAATTACAAAGCCTGCGCCCTTTTTATCACCCCGATTACCAGCCCCCAACAACGGAAGAGCTACGCGGCCTTATGAAAGATTGCGCCTGGACAGGTGCAAAGGTTGGTGCGCTGGTAGGTGTTGACAGTCGAACTGTACGGCGCTGGACGGGTGGGGAAAGACCGATTCCTTATTCAGCCTGGCGGCTGCTGTTGTTACATGCGGGAGTGGTTGAGCTTGACGGATAAAAACTGACTAGCCCCCATCATGCTTAGAGAATCTCTGCTGCATGATGGGGGTTTGATTCACTTATTCTTCATACTTCTCAAGTGAAGTAGATCTAAAGGTTGCTCTCTCTAGTTTATTATTATCAAAGTACTCAACAGATACATCTCCATCTGAAAACCCTATAGCCTTCAAATCTGCCAAGTGCTGATCCACTCCAACTATTCCCGTGACAGTCATTAAGGGGCCGCCGGATTTTAGCTGAACAACATCACCGTGTGTAAAAGGCATCATTCTTACCTCATATTACCTTTGACGAATTACATTCTGAGCCAGATACCCAGAACAAAGAATACAACAGAGAGAGCCATTACCTTGCCGGTATCTTCCGGTTTGATGTCCTTGATCATCTCCGGATTTTTCTTTTTGATCAGGGCCGCGATAAAACCAATCACCGCAAATAAAATCAGACCCGCACCAATCATGTCTCACCCCTTTGAGTTTTTTTCGACTATGTAAACCTACCACTGCCAGCACCCTGGCTGCCATGGCGCAGGGCAAATTGCCGGCATTTTTAAAAAATCAGCCGCAGCCCGCAAAAAATCTGGCTCCCCGGGAAAAAAACACTCATTCGCCCCACCCACCTGCGGCCTTTTTGGCTCGTTTTGTGCAACTTTTCAGGGTGGGTGCAGTGCCTTCCAGCCCGCGCCAGTTGTGGCGTGTGCTATATAAATCCTTTATTGCACGCAGTGCAGGAAAACGAAAGGGTGTGCAAGCTGGTTGCGTAAAACAGGATAAGGGAGGAATGCCGGAAAGGCGCAGAAATAGAAGGCTTGAGCCGTTTTTTTGAAAAATCAGACTTTTATTTGAAGATTGGTACCGGTGGGCGGACTCGAACCGCCACGCCCAGAGGGCAAGTGATTTTGAATCACTCATGTCTACCAATTCCATCACACCGGCACTGTATCACGCTGCAAATTTTTAACCTGTGTCAGCAGCATTTTGTTCCCTGTGTCAGAAAATTTTTTGACACGGTTTTGACACAAATTAGCGATTTTTCGCCTTAAAACCCTTTTGACACATCGATGACACGAAGGCTTAAAAGGTTTTGTTTTCTATCTGTAGCTCTTTATTTATAGGGCTTCTGCCGTTTTTCTGAAGTTGGAGAAAGTCGAGATTTAAAACCTTTTTCAGGATTTTGAATCCCCTATGTCTACCAATTTCATCACACCGGCAGAACGTTGTGGAAAGCTGCTCGCTGTCCCGTTCAGATGCTGCGTAGTATACTGAAAGCTCTTTGATTATCAAGGGCTTGTTTAAAAGTTCATGACCAAAGAGTCGGTGAACCGTGTTTAACACGCCTGACAGACTGCCGACTTTGCAGTATCCTTCACGACCTTCCCTGTAATTTGTAGACAAACCACACGTTCATGCGCGTCAGTGATTTTGATTTTGATCTGCCTGATGAGCAGATTGCCCGTTTTCCTGCCAAGGAAAGAACCGGAAGCCGCCTGTTGTGCCTTGAGGGCGACTCGGGTGAGATCGCTCATCGTCAGTTTGCAGACATAGAAAGCTTTTTGAATCCCGGCGACCTGCTGGTGATGAACAATACCCGGGTGATTCCTGCCCGTCTGTTTGGTCGTAAGGAAACCGGCGGTAAACTGGAAGTTCTGATTGAGCGGGTATTGGAAGAGAAGAAGGTGCTGGCTCACGTTCGTTCCAGTAAATCCCCCAAGCCGGGCAGTCGTATTTATCTGGCGGATGACCAGATTATGGCTGAAGTGACCGGGCGACAGGGCACGCTGTTCCTGATCGACTTCGACAAGCCGGTTCTGCCACAGTTGCAGGAATACGGACATATGCCTCTGCCTCCTTATATAGACCGTGAAGATGGCAGTGCTGACCGGTTGCGCTATCAGACCGTTTTCGCCGAAAAAGACGGTGCTGTTGCAGCTCCTACCGCCGGACTGCATTTTGATGAAGCCATGCTGGAACGTCTGGAAAAGAAAGGCGTTAATAAAGCGTTTGTAACCTTGCACGTTGGTTCTGGTACGTTTCAGCCGGTGCGGGTCGATAATATTGCCGACCATGAAATGCATTCGGAATACATTGAAGTGCCTGAAGCGGTTTGTCAGGCGGTTCGTGAAACCCGTGCCCGCGGTAATAAAGTGGTGGCAGTGGGTACCACGTCGGTGCGCAGTCTGGAATCGGCATCGACTTCCGGCGAGATCCAACCTTTTACCGGCGATACCGACATCTTTATCTATCCCGGTTATCAGTTCCGTTCGGTCGATGCCATGATCACCAACTTCCATCTGCCGCAGTCTACTCTGCTGATGCTGGTGAGTGCCTTTTCTGGTCAGGAAGCCATTCTTGACGCTTATAACGAAGCGGTGAAAGAAGGCTATCGCTTCTTCAGTTATGGCGATGCCATGTGGTTAACCAGAAAGAGTGGTTAACACGCAAAGAATTCTGATCAGCCCTTGAAGTTTATGGGATTTATACCCATTAACCTGTCTATTGCCTGAATACAGCCACAGCCTGTTTAGCTGTGGCTGAAACGAGAGAGTCATGAAAAGAGAAGAATGCTTCATGCAGTTCGAGCGTCTTGCCACTGATGGCAAGGCCCGACGAGGACGCCTGACGTTTCCGCGCGGAACCGTTGAAACCCCCTGTTTTATGCCGGTGGGTACTTATGGCACGGTGAAAGGTATGATGCCGGACGACATCAAGAAAATTGGTGCCGAGATTATTCTGGGCAACACCTTTCACCTGATGCTGCGTCCCGGTACTGAAGTGATTAAAGAACACGGTGATCTGCATGATTTTAATCAGTGGGAAGGCCCTATTCTGACCGACTCCGGCGGCTTTCAGGTCTTCAGTCTCGGCAAAATGCGCAAAATTACAGAAGAAGGCGTTTCGTTCCGTTCTCCGGTGGATGGCTCCAAAGTCTTCCTGAGTCCGGAAATCTCCATGCAGGTGCAGAAAGATCTGGGTTCTGACAT
Source organism: Endozoicomonas montiporae CL-33 (assembly GCF_001583435.1). Taxonomy (NCBI): domain Bacteria; kingdom Pseudomonadati; phylum Pseudomonadota; class Gammaproteobacteria; order Oceanospirillales; family Endozoicomonadaceae; genus Endozoicomonas; species Endozoicomonas montiporae. Next base: position 2,051,089 of record NZ_CP013251.1, read on the forward strand.
CGTCATGATTTTTGACGAATGCACCGACGGTGAAGCGACCGAGAAAGAAGCGGAAGAATCCATGGAATTGTCCCTGCGCTGGGCAGCTCGTTCCAGAAAGGCTCACGGTGACAGCCCTTCAGCACTGTTTGGCATTATCCAGGGCGGTATGTTTGAGCACCTGCGTGACCGGTCCATGAATGCGCTGGTGGATATCGGCTTTGACGGATACGCCATTGGTGGTCTTTCAGTGGGTGAAAGCAAAGAAGACATGATGCGCATCCTGTCTCACACTGCCCACCAGATTCCGGATGATTATCCGCGTTATCTGATGGGTGTTGGCAAGCCGGAAGATATTGTGGAAGCGGTGCGTCGTGGTGTGGATATGTTTGACTGCGTAATGCCAACCCGTAACGCCCGTAATGGTCACCTGTTTACCGAATCCGGTGTGATCAAGATTCGTAACGCGGTGCATAAGCGTGACACCTCTCCGCTTGAAGAAAACTGTGACTGCTACACTTGCCGGAATTTCAGTCGTGCCTACCTGCACCATCTCGATAAATGCGGAGAGATTCTGGGGTCAATGCTGAACACTATTCATAACCTGCGTTATTACCAGCGTGTGATGGCTGGATTGCGGGAGGCGATTGAACAAGGTAAATTGGACGCCTTTGTTAACGAATTTTACCAGAAGCGCGGTCAGCCGGTCCCTCCGCTGGATTAATGCTGTCCGCTGTTAACGGTTTTTACCAAAGTGCTGCAGTCATTGTTCGGGAGCTGTTCCTGATGGATTGCTTCCTGATAGAGTGCTTCCTGATAAGGAAAGCAGCACGATTTATAACTTCCAAGAGCAAGGAGTAGTCAATGATTCCATTTATCAGCCCGGCGTTTGCTGACGGCGCAGTACCAGCAGGTCCAAGCATGATGGGACAACTGATCATGCTGGGTGGCTTTGTACTGATTTTCTGGTTGCTGATCTGGCGTCCACAGTCCAAGCGTGCCAAAGAACACAAAAACCTGATTGCCGGACTGAACAAGGGTGATGAGGTGGTGACCACCGGCGGTATTCTGGGCAAAGTCACCAATAGTACTGAAGAGTTTGTCACTCTGCAGGTGGCTGACAACATGGAGCTGAACTTTCAGAAAGCGTCTGTAGCGGCTACCCTGCCTAAGGGCACGATCAAGGCGATCAAATAAATAAACGACGGGCTGCTGGCTCGTGCGTTTATGTTACTGCGCCGGGAATGATGAATTCCCGGTTTTTTTGGAGAAATGGATATAGTCGGGCGATCCGACGATTCATACTTAAAATATCAGGAACCGGTGAGCCATGCTCAATCGTTATCCCCTGTGGAAATACCTGCTCATAGCATTTGTTGTGGTACTGGGGTTTATTTACTCCCTGCCCAACCTTTACCCCGATGATCCGGCAATTCAGATTTCCGGCTCCAGCTCTTCAACCGTGCTGGAACCGGCTGTGTTGGAACGGGCTGAAAAGACCCTCAATGAGGCGGGTATTGCTATTAAAGCCGCCGAAGGCGACGAACGCACCCAAATGATCCGTCTGGTTCAGGCCGATCAGCAGCAACTGGCCAGAAGTCTGGTTAAAGATGCACTGGGTGATGATTATGTCGTTGCGCTGAACCTTGCGCCAACAACCCCTGACTGGCTGACTGCTATTGGTGCTTACCCAATGAAACTGGGTCTGGACTTGTCAGGTGGTGTGCACTTCCTGCTGGAGGTCGATACTGACCGGGCAGTGAAGCAGCGACTGGATATTGCCAACAGCGAAATTCGTGCCCAGCTGCGTCAGGAACGTCTGCGTTATCGCACCATGCCGGAACGTGAAGACGGTGCCCGTCAGCTGGCCTTTCTGGATGCGGCTACCCGCAATGCCGCCCAGCGCGTGATTGCCCGTGAAAACCCTGATCTGCAAGTTGAGACTGACGATCAGGGTGAACGTTATGTTGTGTCTTTTGGCTTCAGTGAACAACGTATTCGTGAACTGGAAGACGACGCTGTACGTCAGAACCTGACGTCTATCCGTAACCGTGTGGACGAACTGGGTGTGTCCGAGCCGCTGGTTCAGCGACAGGGTCGCAACAACATTGTGGTGCAGTTGCCGGGTGTTCAGGACACTGCAGAAGCCAAGCGTATTCTGGGTCAGACTGCGAACCTTGAGTTCCGTCTGGAAGCGCTGCCCAATGCAGCACGCACCAGTACAGAGGCTTTCTCGTTCCGCGATGAGCGTCGTCCGGATGCATTACTTGAGCGTGACATCATCATCACCGGTGACCGTGTTTCCAGCGCCCAGTCTAACTTCGATTCCGAAAGTGGTCAGCCGCAGGTTAACATCAACCTGGATACCACCGGTGGTCGTCGTATGAACGATGCGACCCGTGGCAACATTGGTCGTTCCATGGCGGTGCTGTTTATTGAACAGAAGCCGACGACTCGTGTCGAGACCCAGGAAATCGACGGGGAAATGGTGCGTCTTGAGGTGCCTGGCTTCCGTGAAGAAAAGCACATCATCAGTCTGGCGACTATTCAGTCTGCATTGGGTAACCAGTTCCGTATTACGGGTCTGAACTCTGTGGCGGAAGCGTCTGAACTGGCGCTGTTGCTGCGTGCAGGTTCTCTGGCGGCGCCGATGTACTTCGTCGAAGAGCGAACTGTGGGTCCAAGTCTCGGTGCTGAAAACATCAAGATGGGTGTTGATTCCACACTGATGGGTCTTGGTCTGATCGTCATGTTCATGATTGTGGTCTATCGCGTGTTTGGCCTGCTGGCGAATATCGCGCTGACCATCAATCTTATGCTGTTGCTGGCGGTAATGAGCCTGTTTGGCGCCACCCTGACTATGCCGGGTATTGCCGGTATCGTACTGACTCTGGGTATGGCAGTAGATGCCAACGTGTTGGTGTTCTCGCGTATTCGTGAAGAAATAAAGCTGGGCCGTCCGATACAGCGAGCCATTCACGATGGTTACGATCGTGCCTTTATCTCCATCTTCGACGGTAACATTACCACCCTGCTGGTCGGTGTGATTCTGTTTGCGGTGGGTACCGGCCCGATTAAAGGTTTTGCCGTGACTCTGTCCATCGGTATCTTAACGTCCATGTTCACTGCGATTATGGTGACCCGTTCACTGGTTAACCTGGTGTACGGTGGTCGTCGTGACCTGAAGAAACTGAACATCTGAGGTGACAGCGATGACTGATAAGACAGATGAAAAAATCATAAACTTTATGCGCCTGCGCTTCATCGCTACCATCCTTTCGGTGGTGCTGGTGGCGGGTTCTATCGTGTCCCTGGCGACCAAAGGTTTGAGCTGGGGGCTGGACTTTACCGGCGGTACGCTGATCGAGCTGGTGTATGATAACCCTGTATCCACAGAGGAGATTCGTGAACAGCTGGTTGATTCTGGCTATACGGACGCTGTCGTGCAGGAGTTTGGCTCTGCGCAGGATATTCTGGTACGTATGCCGGGTGAAGACCCTGGGCTTGCCCGGGTGTTGTCTGAGCTGCTGAACGACCAGTATGACGGTGTGGTCGAGGTGAAACGCGTTGAGTTCGTTGGCCCGCAGGTCGGCGAGCAGCTGCGTGAGCAGGGCGGTCTGGGTATGCTGTTGGCGCTGGGCATGGTAATGCTCTACATTGCTTTCCGCTTCCAGTTCAAGTTCTCCGTAGGTGCGGTTCTGGCGCTGGCGCACGACTCTATTATTGCCATGGGTCTGTTCTCGGTGCTGGGTATTCAGTTTGACCTGACTGTTCTGGCTGCGATTCTGGCACTGGTGGGTTACTCCCTGAACGATACCATTATCGTATACGACCGTGTTCGTGAGAACTTCCGCAAGCGCCGCAAGGGTTCGCCGGTAGAAATCATCAATGTGTCCCTGACCCAGACTCTGGGTCGTACATTGGCGACTTCCGGTACCACCTTGATGGTGCTGATGGCGTTGTTCCTGTTTGGTGGTGAAATGATTAATGGTTTTGCCACCATGCTGATTGCCGGTGTACTGGTGGGTACCTACTCATCCATCTACATTGCATCGAACCTGTTGCTGTACATGAACATCAGTCGTGAAGATCTGGTGGTACCAGTGAAGGAAGATGAGGTTGATGAGCGTCCATAAAAGGTGCTGTTCACTCTTCGAAGCGGTTCACACGACTTTCTTCAGAAAAAACAGATTATGTTCGGTAATCCGAAGTTGTTTAGCGAAGTGCTCTAGCGTGTCTGTCCGTTTATAACGAAAGCCGTGGGGGCGTTAAGCAAACACCTCGACGGCCTCTGTTTTTGCTGTTTGGATACTAGCATTCCAGACAGCAGAAACATTAATGAACTGTGTAATGCCAATTCCACCTTCTGAGTAACTCACTCCACAAGCCCTGTTGTCACTGGATTTATATTTTTGATAATAAAGTACAAGAAAGGGCTTATTGGAACGTTAGTTACTCATAGATGTTTGGCCGCGTTCGGCCTGGGGCGCTTCTAAACATGAATTGCGCAGCCATTCAGAATCACGGGAGCTGCGTTGGAACTCCTTGCAATAGCTCGTTATTACTCGTCGTACCGCCTTTGTGCCCTTCAGGGTATTGTCCCGTGACCCATATGACGTGCTCATGGTCATATTTAGAAAGCGGAATTGGTATAACACTGCATACCATCAGGAGCTGTTATGATTTTCCCCTTATCTGGATGTGTGCAAAACCCTCCACTGCAGTAATCAGGGTCATTGTCATCACCTTCCTTTTTCTTGTGCCAAAAAGTCGTAGCCCCACTACAGTAATATGGATGCGGAGGGGAGGGCTGCAAAGTGATGCGAGCAAGAATGACGGTAACTACTGCTAATACTAATTCCGTCTTCTAAACATGAATTGCGCAGCCATTCCAAACCGCTGGTTCTGCGTCAGAACTCCTCGCAATAGCCAGCTATTACTCGTCGTTCTTCCTTGCCCAGCGATTTGGATTGGCTTGCTCATGGTCATATTTAGAAAACGGAATTGGTATAACTGTTGAAAAGCATAGGCCTGCTCCTCATCCTCCTGATGAATATGGAGGGCAGCGACCTTGTTTGAAAGCCTTGATGATTGAAAAGGCGTGGCAGCGTTTCGTGTGTTGAAAGTTCTCAGGTGCAACTCCGGGTAGCTGCTATGCTTTCTCATTCTTTGGACATATCAACAAGTTGTCAGCTATTCCCGCTGAATATACGTCTTAAGACGTTTAAGTTGGTGTAGGCAAGGAACATTTAATACGTTCAGGGAGTGTCCTTCACTTCCAGCGAATCTTGAACGAACAAAAATTTTGAACCCTGAAACCAGACTGCCCCACATTCTTTATGAACTGTCGTAAGGCACTATTCCCGCGACGGTACGGCTAATGATGGCATCAAACAACCCTTCCCAGGTTTTGATCAGCCAGGTCTGGAAATAACCTTTCATCAACTCCCACAGATGTATTCGTACACCTCGCGTTCGTTCTTTCAGGGCTTTTTGAAACTCCGGGCTGCCCAGTTGTTGCAGCTGGTCAACCAGAAAGGCCAGTACCGTCAGGTAAGCCAGATTGGTGGCAAGGTGCTGTTCACCGTGCCCGTAGTTGTGCTCAAGGTGGTAGTCTTGTTTCTTCAGGGTATTGAACGTTTGGTTTTCAATGTGCCATCGGCATCGTCCTCCTTTCATCAGGGCTTCAATGGTCTTTTCTGTCAGAGGTATGTCAGTGATCCAACTCCAGGTGTGACGATCACCTTTTTTGTCCGTCTCAACAAAATCCAGCACGTTGACATGCTCAACGGGGTTAGACTTGTTGAGGGGCACATCGTTAGTAAAACGATACCAGTACTTGATGCCAGTCACCGGGTCAGTTTTGAGGCAACGTGCCACTTTTCCTTGCTTATCCAGTTCATCTACAGCTTCAATCAGCGAGCCGTGATTGCCGTCTTTCGCAATGATAATGTAATGCCAGCCGTAACTCTTGATCAGGCGGATAGTTGGTCCGTCAGCATACAAGCCATCCAGTACGATAATCAGTTTCAGGTAGGGGTGGTCTTTTTTTACGTTGGCAAGAAAGCGCTTAAGGGCACTCTTTTCACAGTCGTTCTTGGTACAACCATCCTGTCGTACAATAGCTTCGGGAGCCAATGGTATAACGACTTTCTGGTCGGGGTGGACAATGCAACCGCCCATCAGCTGGTGATAATAAGCCTCATTGGCTTTGCCCTGATTTTTTACGCAGCAGTCGTCGCAGTGTAGCTTTCCGGAGAAGAAGGTTTGTGTACCATCAATGGCCAGCAAATAATGGTTTTTAAGGTGGCCGATGTGAAACTCAAACTTCTGCAGGTGCCCCGAACGCTGAAAGCGTGAGAAGATTTTTTTGTAAGGCTTCTGAAACCAGTGTGGAGAAAGCTGGTCAAGTACTTCTCGCATCCGGGTGTCACTGGGAACTCTGCCATTGACGACATCAAACAGGGTTTCCAGATTGTGAGCCTGGACAGGGTCTTCCCTTTGGCTATCAAAGCGGAGCATGGACGGCATTTTCATTTGCATCATGGCAAAAGCGGACTTGGCAAAGTTGCCAAAGGGAATGCCATTCTTGCAGTGATTAGGTCGGTGATCGGGAATGTCAACCAGACAGTCAGTAACCTCTTTAATAAGGTGGCTGGCAGTCAGGTGCGTGCAATTTTTTTGAATGGGCTTGGCCATGGTTGCAACCGGTCAGATCATGCAGCATAAGGTCAAAAATAGTCGTTCAATTGTGCGGTTGCAGATTTTGGTAGTGGCACAGTTCTGTGATTCTAGCCCTGTCTGCTAAAATACGACATTCGGCAACTTTGAAAAATGCGGTTTAAAAATGTGCCTTACGCAAGTCCTCTGTACAACATGTGGCAGTAACCAAGTTCGGCCTTTCGGATACAGCACTCATGATGTTCCACGATACTATTGCTGTAATGACAAATGTGAAATCAAAACCTTCATGCTTGAATATCGCTACAAGGCCTGTGAGCCTGGCGTTAAAGAAAAAATCATCGATATGGCAATAAATGGCAGCGGAATCAGGGATACAAGTAAAGTACTCGGAATAAGCAAGACAACAGTAATAAAGACTCTAAAAAAAAAGAAAGCGGTCTGGTAAAGGTCAACCCAAATATTCAAACTATTGATCTCAAGTCAGATGCAATTATTCATGTAGGGCTTGTCTGCCAAGAGGCTGAGCTAGATGAGCAGTGGTCGTATGTTCATGATAAATCGAACCAACGCTGGCTTTGGTATGCTGTTGATCACGCTACAAATACCGTGCTTGCTTATGTTTTCGGAAAACGGAAAGATGAAGTTTTTAAAGAACTCAAAACACTTCTGAAGCCATTTGGTATTAATAAATTTTACACCGATGATTGGGGAGCCTATGAGCGACACCTTGATGAAAACATGCATATTATTGGTAAAGCAAACACTCAGAAGATAGAGCGTAAAAACCTTAATTTTCGGACTTGGATTAAACGGTTGGCCAGAAAGACAATTTGTTTTTCAAAGCTCGAAAAGATGCACGATATTGTTATTGGATTATTGATTAATAAAGTTGAGTTTGGGGTCAATATTCACGCGATATAACAGTTCTGGCCCACTACCCAGATTTTTTTATCACGCTCTAAAGCCTGATAGCTGGGGGCTTTTGATAAAGGTCGGGAATTGCTGACAAGTTGTTCTGTCGGGTATCCATCTTTTCAACCAACCTGAGTCTGGTTTATGAATTCCATAAAAATACATTGCAGGCTGCTTTTGGTCTTGACTCTGTTTTCTTCTTCTCTCTGGGCTGTAAATGCTGAGGCCGAAGCGAATGATGAGGCTGAAGCTGATGGCTTGTTGAGTGCTCTGTACGATGATCAAGAGCCTGAAACCGCTGCTTCTGAAAGAAGTAAAAGGGCGGCACGAGGTGGAGGGAGAGGCGGAAGCTCTTCCAAAGGAAGTTCCAGAGGAAGTTCCAAAGGAAGTTCCAAAGGAAGTTCCAGGGGCGGTGGTGGCTCCAAAGGAAAAAGCAGCTATAAAAAAGGCTCTCTTGTTTTTCATAACGTTGGAGGTAATAGATACCGGGCGATCAAGGGAGTGACAAGCTATATAAAGTCATTATCAGGCACCATGGTTAAACTTGACAGGTTCATGAAAGGTTTTTCCATGACCACGCCTAAGAAAATATTCGTTTCCGTTAATCCGCTGGGTAAAACTGTGCGGGGAAGTCAGCCAATCAGAAAAATTGAGTCGAAAGTCCGGTTTCAGGCTAAAGAGTCAGATTTTCTCTACTATAAGATCAGGGGGGGCCGTTCAAAGACCTTCTTCCATCTGGTTTTAATGGAACAGGCGACTAATTTTTCGAAACTGTATCTTGGTTACTATGAAGAGGATGAGGATAGGGTTATTAATGTGGCTGATTCCCGTGCAACGCCTGCACCCGTTTTTTTGCGGGACGTTTTAGGTAGACCTGACGAGCCAGATACTGCAATCAATGGTACTGCTATTAACAGCACAGCTTCAACACCCCATTCAGGTCAATCTCTTAATGACACGTTTACAAACGCTACTGTGAATTCCCGTAATGCAACCGGGTTGTGGGATTTGATGTCAAAAAGGCCTGATTTTAAACTCTTCAGACCGATCCTTAGTTTGGACAAGGAACAGGAATATTCTATTGAAGTAGCCTGGATATCGATAGATGCAGCGGTAGTGGGCCAGAACTGTTATATCGCGTGAATATTGACCCCAAACTCAACTTTATTAATCAATAATCCAATAACAATATCGTGCATCTTTTCGAGCTTTGAAAAACAAATTGTCTTTCTGGCCAACCGTTTAATCCAAGTCCGAAAATTAAGGTTTTTACGCTCTATCTTCTGAGTGTTTGCTTTACCAATAATATGCATGTTTTCATCAAGGTGTCGCTCATAGGCTCCCCAATCATCGGTGTAAAATTTATTAATACCAAATGGCTTCAGAAGTGTTTTGAGTTCTTTAAAAACTTCATCTTTCCGTTTTCCGAAAACATAAGCAAGCACGGTATTTGTAGCGTGATCAACAGCATACCAAAGCCAGCGTTGGTTCGATTTATCATGAACATACGACCACTGCTCATCTAGCTCAGCCTCTTGGCAGACAAGCCCTACATGAATAATTGCATCTGACTTGAGATCAATAGTTTGAATATTTGGGTTGACCTTTACCAGACCGCTTTCTTTTTTTTTAGAGTCTTTATTACTGTTGTCTTGCTTATTCCGAGTACTTTACTTGTATCCCTGATTCCGCTGCCATTTATTGCCATATCGATGATTTTTTCTTTAACGCCAGGCTCACAGGCCTTGTAGCGATATTCAAGCATGAAGGTTTTGATTTCACATTTGTCATTACAGCAATAGTATCGTGGAACATCATGAGTGCTGTATCCGAAAGGCCGAACTTGGTTACTGCCACATGTTGTACAGAGGACTTGCGTAAGGCACATTTTTAAACCGCATTTTTCAAAGTTGCCGAATGTCGTATTTTAGCAGACAGGGCTAGAATCACAGAACTGTGCCACTACCGATGCAGCAACATCGGTTTCAATGTCTGATGCGACTAGAATGACCTATACAACTGTTATCCCTTCACCCTCACCGACATTCTCTTCACCAACATTGTCCTCAACAGCCTGGATAATGCCAGATGCCTCAGCAGCAATTCCCGAAGATGTCGGCACTCAGATTATTGTCAGAAATAAAGAAGGGGAGATTCTGGCAACAGTAAATCTTGACCTGAAGCCCGATTACTTCTCATTCAGTGGTAAAAATGGGTATTTATTAGAATACGGGATTGATGATTCCGGGATTCATCAGTTAACCAAAATTCATACAAAGCCTGAATATGTGTACGAAGATCACAATTATTCTTTCCCCAATTCCAATCAAGAAGAAACGAAATTTAACATGAAGGTGTTTTGGGCGACTTTGGGGGGGGTAGGTGTAACTATTTTGATTGGAGTAATGTACTGCGCTTGGGATTCTTGGAAAAAGAGACATAATCTTAATCCCTGAATTTTTACCGGATTGAGTGAAAAGCCCCGTACTTTTAGAGGGTGTCTTAAAAGCCAAAATTTAAACCCAGTGAAGCACTTTTCTCTGCAAAGAATGACGCTTCACTGGATCTCTTTCCCAGCTGCCCCATTTTCTGTCAAATGGCCGATACCGCTCAAAGTACAACCAGAGAATCCTGTTGTACCTGAAAATAGCTTGAAAACTGGCTTTTACAGCCCGGCTCAGGTTATAGGCCAGCAGGTGTAAGCCAAACTCCAGTTTAACTTTCTCCAACCCCTTGCGACGAAAACGGTTTAACCCCTGTATATCCCGTAAATAGGCAAAGACAGGCTCAACCATCGCCTTTCTTTTGCTGAAAGACTTTTTAGCTTTCGGGTGCTGCATAACCTGCCTCAGTGCATCCTTGGCATCATCCATCGCATAGCGTTTTATGCGGCGCCCTTTCTTATTGGTCGTACACTGATCTTTGAGAGGACAACCTTCACACGGTCCATTGCCATATATCTTTTGCTCTTTTGTGCGAATGCTTCCCTTTATCTGCCCGATGAGAACCAGCTCTTTTCCTGCAGGGCAACGATAAACGTCATTAGTCTCATCATAATAAAAATGTCCCTTCTGGAACTTTTTGGATTCTTTGGGCTTGCCTGGCTCTTTACCCTCAGGGCATAGCAGGCTGATGTCGCGTTCCAGACTGGTTGAAATGACTTCATCATTGAAGTAACCAGCATCCAGAAGCATTTCATCTACTGGTTTGCCCGTGATCTGCATTGACTGATCAAGCATTGGACTTACGACAGTTGTTTCATTGGTGGGATCAACAGCCTGAGCCAGTACCACCCGCTTGTTATTGGCTAACACGGATGGTTTGTAACCCGTTGTATAACCTCGCCCCCGTTTCATCTTTTGAACAACGGCTTCAGGCTCTGTAGGGCTAACGACAGCACTTCCTGATTTACCATTCTTTTTTCGCTTCTCGTTGCGTTCAATAACTGCTTCGAGAGTACTGCTGGCCATCTCCAGTTTTTTTTGTTTTCAGGACAGTCTGGATGGTTGTCAGCTTGCTTTGGTGCTGTTTCATGAGCCTGTTGTGCAGCCTCCTGCTTCATCAGGTTGTAGCTTGAGCAGGCGGCTTCTATGACCGTTCCATCACCAGCCAGACAGCTACCATCAGAGTTCGTCTTTTTGAGGACGGCTCGTGTCAGGCTTTCAAAAATGCACCGCCCATGGACTTGCTATGCATATTGATGAAGCGACCAATAATGGCGTGGTCTGGAAAAATCCCACCGGTAACCCACATACAGCCAAGATCAACACGAGCTAGTCGCTCCAGAGTTCTCAGCGAGGTAATGCCCTGCATAATGCCATAGAGAATCAAACCCATCATGTTACGGGGTGAATAAGGAGGCGACCTTCTGAGGCATATCTTTGCTCAAAATCTGACCAGTCTTGCTCATCAAGAAGGGATGCAACAGTAAAAGGTGTTTTTTGACCAGTTAGCTCAAGGTGTTCTTTCAGGTTAGTGTTGCCAAGGGTGATGCCGTTGGGGTCGGGAGCAACAAAACGTCGTTTGTCTGTTTTGTTGCCTGATCCTTTGGGCTTATCGTGTTTTTTGTGATCCGGACTACTGGCTGCACCTGAAAAAATATCGAGCTGTGGAGCTGTATTAATCTTGATTTGCGGTCTTGCTGTCATACTGAAGCCGGTAAAGCTACTTTATATCCAGATTACCGGCTTGTAGTGGGTTTTGCGACACCCTCTTTAGTGCGGGGATGGATAGCTCGCAGTCTGAAAGACTGCCTATACTCGATACTTGTTTTGGTTACAGATGTTGAGAGATACTGTAAATATGACTAAGGATTTGTCTGAAAATAAGTTCCTTATTTCACTATCGCTTACCTCAAGCCATTACTGGCTGATGATTGCAGCAAATCGGGAAGTTATTTTTAGACGATTCCTAAGCGAGCCTACAAATACCGATTCTATCCAACCCCTGAGCAGGAAAAATTACTTGCTCAATCGTTTGGTTGTGTTCGCTTTGTCTATAACAATACTCTCCGTTATCGCACTGATGCCTACTACAAAGATGGAACCAGTATTTCTCATGCTCAAGCTGAAAAACGCCTTGTATCACTCAAGTCTGAGTTTCCATTTTTAACCGATGTTTCCAGTGTCATCCTGCAACAGACTCTCAGAGATCAGCAGGAAGCATTCAAGAATTTCTGGGCTGGCAGAGCTAAGTACCCAAAGTTTAAGAAAAGACATTCAAGGCAGAGTATCAGGCTGACCAAGGTGGCATTCAAATACAAAAACGGGCAGCTATTCATTGCCAAGAGCAAAGAACCTCTGAATATCCGGTGGAGCCGTGAGCTGCCTTCAGCACCTTCCAGTATCACCATCAGCAAACACAGAGCCGGACGGTACTTTGTTTCCATGCTGTATGAGTTTGAAGCTAAACCAATGCCCATTAGTAAAAAGACAGTGGGTATTGATTTAGGTTTGAATGATCTGTTCATCACATCAGACGGCGAAAAATCCGGTAATCCGAGGCACACCAGATGCTACGAGCAAAAGCTCGCCTACCTTCAGCGTAAATTGGCGAAAAAGCAGAAAGGCAGCAGCAACAGAGCCAAAGCAAAACTGAAACTCGATGCTGCAGTTTTACCTAAACAAGTAACGTATTTATCTCGATTCTAAGCTGCATCTAAAAGTTTAAACTTCCGGGCGTGTGCTTTGAGTGAGTCAGTTGCCTTTTGTTCTCCCAGGTCTCTACCAGCCATATGCCTGCTCGACTCCCGCTTGGGCAAAGTATGCTCTAAGGCTAAGGCCAGAGCCTTAAGCTCGGTATCTGGATCTTCCGATTCAACCACTGATTTCACCGTAGCAAGCAAGGCTTCTGCATTGAGGCGTTCGATCAGACAGCCTGCGGGCATTCCGGCCTGTTTGTTTTTCAGTAGGACGAATTGCTCAGGGTGCAGTAACAGCATGTGTTCGCACAGCAGGCTCAGGATCACGCCGCGCTGCGATCCGTCAGCACCTTGCTGTTTGCTCAACCTGTTCCAGCCACAATGAGCTTTCCAGTCTTGAATGAAAACCTCGACCAACCACCTCAAGGTGTAAATCCTGGCTATGTCGGTATGCCGCCATGACATATCTGAAGCCACCAGATAGCGATAATCCTCTTCACCCTCATACTTCAGGGCAATAACAAAACGTCTTTTCCCATGAGCCTTAACATACAGCCGAGCAGCCAGCATCGTGACCTGCTCTTCTTTGCCACCGCGTATTATGAGTTGAGTTTCAGCGCCTTTCTGGCGCGAAAAGTAAGCTTTGAGAGTCGCTTCCGAGTGGTTTCGGTTGGATACTTTCTGATTCGAGCGCAGTTGGCTGACAACCTGGGCTCCGCCTGTTATTTCCGCAGCCTTATCCATAAAGTCTCCTGTGCCATACAGTGCATCAGCGAGAATTGCTTTGATCGTAATGTTGGGAAACGAATCAACAAATTCTTGCAGCATAACCAGCGTCAACGACTGCATGGTGGGGTAACGAACATGATCTGGCTCAGGACGGTTCGGTCGTTCTTTTTTCTGAATGCCTTGCTTCCTGAGCGCCTTGTCTTTCTTCCTCCATGCAGATAACTCAGGGTCAGGAATATAAAAGCGAAACCCTACTGGAAAGGTAGCTACTTCAGTAACGAGCACCATAAACACCAGTTCCTGCCCATTAAAATAACCACCTGTTGATTTGTCTTTTATCTTATGGGCACCGTCGATTTTTGAAGTCCTTTTAGTGCGCTTTTTTCCTGTATCGTCGATAGCAAGGGTTCCACTTTGTATTCCATAGCGTAGAAGAATATTTCTGACGCTGGCCTGTAGCAGGCTTTGCCATGCAATTTCTGCTTGATAAAACATCCAGCACAGACGGGTCGCTTTGAATCTGCCTAAGCTTCTGCGCTCAAAAGCAGCCCAGTTAATAGTTTTAGTTACCACGATTCCCATGATAAAAACGCCCAGTGCCACTTTCTGGGATCTACTCAACTGCGCAGAGGAATTGATGGACTTGAGCGAATCATTCAAAGCATCCAGAAAGGCAGTGACAACGGGTAATGGGCGAATTAGCAAGATACGACACTTGACGGTTATTAAGTTCCTATGAGATCTTACCTCCAACCTGCTGCTGTGGCTATGATGGAATCTCGCAAGGCTTGAATTCGGAGCTGCAGTAGTAGTCTGCTCTTATGCCACCCTGCCATTTCCTGCTCTCCCTCAAATATCAAAAACTGCAGCATCGAGTGAAAGTTGCCCGTGTACATGCAAAGATCGCTGACTGCCGGATGGAAGCTACCCACAAAGCATCCCGCAAACTCATAAACGAGAACCAAGTTGTTTGTGTAGAGTCCCTGAATGTGAAAGGCATGATCAGAAACCCGAAGCTGGCAAAGCATATAGCTGATGCAAACTGGGGCGAATTTGTCCGACAGTTGCAGTACAAGGCTGAATGGGCGGGGAGGCAGGTCGTTCAGATAGACCGATTCTTCCCAAGTTCAAAGCGTTGTCCGGGTTGCGGGTTCGTCCATGAAAGTATGCCGCTATCAATCCGTGAATGGGATTGCCCCGAGTGTAAAACCCACTGGGACAGAGACATAGCGGCAGCCATGAATATAAAAACCGCCGGACTGGCAGGGTTAGCCTGAGGAGCGACTGGAACGGGGATGGCTGCGTAAGCAACCATCTAGGGAAAGCGTGTTGAAACAGGAGCCCTATTTGGTGACGAATAGGAATCCCCGTCCTTCAGAGGTTGTCGCAAAAGTAATGGAATGACGGAATTAACTCTCAATCGTCATCTCCGTGAAGACGGAGATCCACTATTTATGGTGGGTTCCCTGCGCAGGAACGACGAAGTTTTAATACTTCGCGTTTTCAGGACTTTTGCGACAGCCTCTTCAGGGCGGGGAGGATGTCAAAACAGGCTACCACGATGCCTCAGGACTATATCTTTGGCATTAACCCATTTTCTGACCAGCTGGGTGATTGATATTGGAAGTATCTGAGAATCCCTTGGGTGCGGTTCTCTTCCTGCGGTTAACTCCGCTTTGAAATGACTTTCTTCCACTGGTTTGAGATGACCCGTTTTCAGCGATACTTTTGAACCGCATTCAAAAGGTTAGGTTCACTGTGGTTTTCAGATTTATTTTTTGGTGGTAGTACCTTTAGGGAGTCCGACTTTGCGCTTTTCTTTCAGACGGTAGCTTTCACCTTTGATATTCAGAGTGGTTGCCTGGTGCAGCAACCGGTTAAGTATCGCTGTGGCTATGGCCTGATCACCAAAGATTTCACTCCAGTCTACAAAGCTTTTATTCGAGGTCAGGATGATGCTTGCCTTTTCGTAACGGCGAGTTATAAGTCGAAAGTGGCGAGCTTCGCGTTGTCTGGGAAGAATTGCCAAAAGGGCTCCAAGGTTAATGGCACACTGGCGTATTGGCTGTGTGTCAGCGGTTGTATAAGAAGAGCCTTATGAGCTGAGAGGTTCAAGTACGGTTCCGTGAGCAGCCATGATGAGATGGGTTTGCTCAGTCTGATTGAGGTGGCAGTAGTTATCTTTATTATGCCTTCAGTTTTGCAAGGTGAATACTCGTTACCGGAGCGACTTTCTGGAAATCATGAGTTTAAACCGGTAACCCGTACTCATCCAGACTATCAATATTATTACTGGAACGGGGCGAAGTTTGATCGTCGTCCGGGGGGGTGGTGACGAGTCTGGTTGTGGTCGTGGAGGAATTCGCAGAGCCTCCTATTCGCAGAGCCTCCTAGAGTAGGGGTGCATGTATTGGGGCCTGGTAATCAGTGTTATGCAATACATTAACTGATGTTACGCACTTTAAGCGAAGGAATCAGGGCTACAGAGTGTAATGACCTCGTTCGGAAACCTTGATGATTCGTAGAGGGTGCGTAACTCCAGACATTAATGCTTTTGCTGTCTGAAATCGTGGTTGCCAGACAGCAAAAAGCACAGATTGGTCAGGCTGTTACTCAGCGCCCCATGCCTTCCGCAACAAACGGACGAATGCGCTTCAGCATTTCTTTGAAGATCTTAGGGTTACCACAAACGATCTGGTTCTTGTCCAGAAAGTCGTGACCGCCCATAAAGTCACCACACAGGCCGCCTGCTTCCTGAATGATCAGGGAGCCTGCTGCCATGTCGTAGTTCTGCAGACCGAATTCCCAGAAGCAGTCCAGCTTGCCGGAAGCCACGTAAGCCAGATCCAGAGATGCAGCGCCGCAACGACGGATGCCGGCGGTATCGCCCAGCATGGCGCGCATCATGTTCAGGTAGCCGTCCAGGTAGTTCAGGTTGTTGCCGGAGAAAGGAATACCGGTACCTACCAGAGCGCCTTCCATGGAACGACGATCAGTTACACGAATGCGCTTGCTGTTCAGGGTTGCGCCCTGACCACGGCTGGCGCAGTAGGTTTCGTCCTTGATTGGATCCAGAATAACAGCGTGCTCAATGCGGCCGCGGTACTGGCAGGCAATAGAGATAGCGAACTGAGGGATACCACGGATGAAGTTAGTGGTACCGTCCAGAGGGTCGATGATCCAGAGGTAATCCTTGCCTTCACCTTTACCTTCAGTGTGGCCACTTTCTTCACCGAAGAAACCGTGGTCCGGGTACGCTTTACGCAGAGAGGAGATGATCATCTCTTCAGAAGCGCGATCCACCTGGGTAACGAAGTCGTTGCGGTCTTTCGCTTCAACTTTGAGGCTCTCAAGATCACGGTAAGCGTGAACAATAATTTCGGCAGCGGCGCGAGCGGCGCGCAGCGCCATGTTTACCATCGGTTGCATAGGCTGGATTACATCTGAAATGTGAAAGATCGAATATGAATATCGGAAGAAGTTGCCATAGGGGTAGCCCCCGGTACCTTCGAGCCAGTGACAGACTGACTCTGATTTCATATCACATGCATTAACTGTCTAGGAACTCGTTAAGAGCTTGTTCAGAGCTTGTTCAGAGCTCATGCAAAGAAAGCTACGCGAAAAAGTGCGCGGATTATAAAGAAGAATGCACCACTAATTCAAACCTATTGTTCATTATTTGTGGGGTTTTCCGGTAAACTGCCGGATTTGGCTTTGAAAGCTGTCGGCGCAACAGGCAGCTTTTCAGAACCCCTTCTGGATTAAAAAGGAGATGGTCTGTAGTGAACGACTCCGTTGTGAACGAGCCGGCAGTAAACGGCTCGCTGGCTCTCGATAATATTTCCATTGTCCTGATTAATACCACTCATCCCGGTAATATCGGTGCGGCTGCCCGGGCTATGAAGGCGATGGGGCTCAGCAAGCTGGTACTCGTCGGGCCGGCCGATTTTCCTTCCGGTCATGCCACTGCTCTGGCATCCGGTGCGGACGATATTCTTGCCAATGCAAAAGTGGTTGAGACGTTGGATGAGGCGCTGGCCGGTTGTGAGTTTGTTGTGGGCACCAGTGCCCGTGTGCGTGGTGTGTCGCTGGACCTGGTTGAGCCGAAGGCGTGTGCCAGTCAGATTCTGGATGAAGCCGAACAGGCGCAGGTGGCGCTGGTATTTGGCCGGGAAGACCGGGGGATGACTAACGAAGAGTTAAGGCGTTGTCATTTGCAGGTGCATATTCCAACCAATCCTGACTTTAGCTCCTTGAATCTGGGAGCGGCGGTTCAGGTAATGGCTTATGAGTTGCGGATGACGCATCTGGCTCGTCAGGGGGGTGTTGAGGTGCCCAAAACCAAACAGATGACGCATGCTTCTCAGGACGATATGGAGCGGTTTTATCAGCATCTTTATGAAACACTCGTACAAATAGGCTTTCTTGAGTACAGCAGTCATGAGAAGATCATGGCGAAATTGAGACGACTGTACGGACGCATTCGTCCGGATCGGGTGGAGCTGAGCATCCTGCGCGGCATTCTGTCCGAAACCGGTAAATTTGCGAAGGAATCTTCAGAACACTCTTCAACAGATGCATAGAAGCTGTTTATAAGTAGCTTCTTGTTATAAGTAGCTCCTTAGCGATGCTGTGAAGAGTAACAGGAACAAGACTGACGATTGAATTATGTTTGAGCGACTCAAAGAAGACATCAGAACCGTCATGCAGCGTGACCCTGCCGCCAGAGGGACGTTTGAAGTGGTGACGAATTATCCCGGTTTGCACGCGCTGTTGATGCACCGCGTTGCCCACAGATTGTGGAATGCCGGGTTCTGTTGGCTGGGTCGCAGCCTTTCAACGTTCAGTCGCTGGTTTACCGGTATTGAAATTCACCCCGGGGCGACCATCGGGCGACGCTTCTTTATTGACCATGGTATGGGGGTGGTGATTGGTGAAACCGCGATTATTCACGACGATGTCACCCTGTACCACGGAGCAACGCTGGGCGGTACCTCGCCCAATAAAGGCAAGGATCATCCGGTCAATCAGGGTAAGCGGCATCCGACACTGGCCAATAACGTAGTAGTGGGTGCCGGTGCCAAGATTCTCGGGCCTTTTACCGTCGGTGAGGGGGCTAAGGTTGGATCAAACGCTGTGGTGGTAAAAGAGGTGCCACCGCGTGCGACTGTTGTCGGCATTCCCGGGCGCATTGTTGAGAAACGCACGGAAATCGATTCCCGCCGCCAGCAAATGGCTGAAAAAATAGGCTTTGATGCTTATGCGGTAACGGAAGATATGCCGGATCCGACGTCGAATGCCATTACCGCCATGCTGGATCATCTGCACGCGATGGACGACAGAATGCTGGAAATCTGCAAGGTGCTTGAGGATCGCGAGTTGTGCGGTGATATGAATCCTATCCCCGAGTTGAAAGATGAGGATTTTGCCTCTTTGAAAAGTCGGGAGCAGGCAGAGGCGTAGCTGTCGCTCATAAATCTCAGACCTGTTGGATTTAAGTCTGGCAGGCTCTGGTTTGTCTCTGCAGTCGGGTATCTTGATCCAGATTAATGACTTCGGGCTGTTTAAAGTTGATCGGTGATGACGAAGTCTGTGGACTTGTATAAAATAGCCTGCCGCTATAAATAAACCTCTTTTTAATTCACTCCTGTTTGCTTCTCTCCAATATTTTCTAGAATTCTATTAATACTTGACTGTTTTACTCAGGTATTTCATAATCCGCTTAAATGCTACCGTCAGGTTGTGTTTCAGATGCATGAATCAGCCGACCGGAACCCTGCAAAAGGCTTGTAAGCTGGGCAGGATTTTCGAGCAAATGATCGGGCAAAGATAGTGCAAAGATAGCGCAAAGCAAAGATAGTGCTGATGACGATAACCAGCTTATTGAGAGTGAGAATCCAGCATGCGATTGACCACAAAAGGACGCTATGCCGTAACTGCCATGTTGGACCTGGCGCTGCATGCGGATCAGGGGCCGGTAGCCCTTGCTGACATTTCCGAACGTCAGGGTATTTCACTCTCCTATCTGGAGCAGCTGTTCTCTCGCCTGCGCAGAAGCGAGCTGGTGTGCAGCGTGCGCGGGCCGGGTGGGGGTTACCGCCTCAGTCGTGACTGTGAAGCCATTTACGTGGCTCAGGTGATTGATGCGGTGAATGAATCCGTTGATGCAACCCGCTGTCATGGCGACGGTGGTTGTCAGCAGGGTGCCAAGTGCCTGACGCACCATTTATGGCATGACCTGAGCAAACAGATTCACGAGTTTCTTGGCAATATCAGTCTGGCTGATCTTGTCGCAAAAAGAGAAGTTCAAAATGTCGCTGTTCGTCAGGACGAACAGCAGGGCCAGGACAACAAGAGTGTGATTAACAGCCTGCTGTAATGCTGTTTTCACAGGGATAATACGACAGCCTGGAGCGTGTGAAACGCCTGGAGATGTACGGGATGAAACTACCAATTTACCTTGACTACTCAGCAACGACACCGGTCGATCCTCGTGTCGCCGAAAAAATGAGTCAGTGCCTGGTTGCTGAAGGTAACTTCGGCAACCCTGCCTCTCGATCGCATGTGTTTGGCTGGAAGGCCGAGGAAGCCGTGGAAGATGCACGTCGCAATGTCGCCGACGTGCTGGGTGCCGACCCCCGCGAAATTGTCTGGACTTCCGGTGCGACCGAGTCAGACAACCTTGCGATTAAAGGTGTTGCTCACTTCTATGCCAAAAAAGGCAAGCACATTATTACCTCCAGAATCGAACACAAAGCGGTTCTGGACACCTGTCGTCAGCTGGAGCGTGAGGGCTATGAAGTCACTTACCTCGATCCGGATGCGGACGGCATTATTACTCCGGAAATGGTGGAATCCGCCCTGCGTGATGACACAATTCTGGTTAGCCTGATGCATGTCAATAACGAGATCGGCGTAATCAACGATATTGCGGCTATTGGTGAAGTCACTCGAGCCCGCAAGGTTCTGTTCCATGTGGATGCTGCCCAGAGTGTGGGTAAAATTCCTCTGGACATGAACGCTGTGAAAGTCGATCTGCTCTCTGTTTCTGCCCACAAAATGTACGGACCCAAAGGTATTGGTGCGTTGTATGTGCGCCGTAAACCCCGTGTGCGTCTGGAAGCCCAGCTTCATGGTGGTGGGCACGAGCGCGGCATGCGTTCCGGCACTTTGCCAACACACCAGATTGTTGGGCTGGGTGAAGCCTGTCGTATTGCCAGAGAAGAAATGGTCACAGACCATGAACATTGCCTGAGCCTGCGTCAGCGTTTCCTGAACCACTTTGAGGGTATGGAAGAAGTACACGTCAATGGCAGTCTGGAGCAGAGAGTGGCTGGTAACCTGAACATCAGCTTCGCTTTTGTGGAAGGTGAATCCCTGATCATGGCGCTGAAAGACGTTGCGGTTTCTTCGGGTTCCGCCTGTACTTCAGCCAGTCTGGAACCTTCTTATGTGTTACGTGCGTTGGGGCTGGATGATGAACTGGCACACAGTTCCCTGCGTTTCAGCTTCGGGCGTTTCTCGACACCCGAGGAAGTGGATTATGCCGCTACCCAGGTGAAGGATGCAGTGGTTAAGCTGCGTGAACTGTCGCCTCTGTGGGACATGTACAAGGACGGCGTTGACCTGAAATCTGTGCAGTGGGTTGCACACTAAGTGAGTTTCGGTGCCGGCTCCGGCCTGAATGACCGGAACCGCATCATCGCAGAATAGGGTGGGAGGATAGAACCATGGCTTACAGTAAAAAGGTGGAAGACCATTACGAGAACCCTCGTAATGTCGGCAAGCTTGATGACAAGGCCGAAAATGTCGGCACCGGCATGGTGGGTGCACCCGCCTGTGGCGACGTGATGCGTCTGCAGATTCAGGTGAGTGAGGAAGGGGTGATTGAAGACGCCCGTTTCAAAACTTACGGTTGCGGTGCTGCCATTGCTTCCAGCTCTCTGGCAACAGAGTGGATGAAAGGCAAAACGCTGGAAGAGGCATCCGAGATCAAAAACACCGATATCGCGGAAGAACTGGCACTGCCGCCAGTCAAGATTCACTGCTCGGTACTGGCTGAAGATGCCATTAAAGCGGCAGTGGATGACTATCGTAGTAAACATGACGGTGAATCCGCAGCCTGATTCACCGCAGTGACAGGCGGAACCTGTCGCGGTTAATTTTAGTTGGAGTATTTCATGGCGATCACCATGACCGCTGCCGCAGCAAGGCATATCAGGGATCAGTTGAAAAAACGCGGTAAAGGCGTTGGCATCAAGGTGGCTGTTCGTACGTCGGGCTGTTCCGGCATGGCCTACGTGCTGGAATTTGTCGATGTAAAAGCCGACGAAGACAGCATGTTTATCAGTCAGGATCTGGAAATTCATTCTGACCCGAAAAGCCTTGTTTATCTGGACGGTACCGAGCTGGACTTTGTGAAAGAAGGCTTGAACGAAGGTTTCCAGTTTAATAATCCTAACGTCGCCAGTGAGTGCGGCTGCGGTGAAAGCTTCAACGTCTGATTTTATAGTTAACCCGGCCTTTTCTCAGGTCGGGTTTCTTGTTTTATCCCCTCTAAATTCTTACTTCCGGATAGCAGCATTTTTTGCCACTCCCGAAGCCATTTGGAACAAGCATCGCCGTGGTTGATATATCGAAGAACTATTTTGAACTGTTTCAGCTTCCTGTTGCCTGTCAGGTTGATCTGTCACTGTTGTCGGAACGGTATCGGGAACTTCAGAAAACCGTACACCCTGATCGTTTTGCCGGTGCTGACGACCGTCAACAGCGACTGGCTATTCAATACGCGGCCTATGTTAACGAAGGCTATGAAACGCTGAAGTCGCCTATGACAAGATCGTTATATCTTTTGGATCAGGCGGGTTATAAGGTTGATCTTGAAAACAATACGGTGATGGATCCGATGTTTCTGATGGAACAGATGGAATTGCGCGAGGCTATATCAGAAATGCGCGATCATGCTGATCCTGAATCAGAACTGGAGCGTCTGGTTGATGACGTGGGTGAAGGGATTGAAGCCCTGTTTGGTACCTTTGAACAGCTGTGGCTGATTGCTAGCGAAGCCGGTACTGATGCGCCCGCCAGAGACGATGCGATGAAAAAGGCACAGGATACTGTACGAAAGATGCAGTTCATGGTTAAGCTTGCGGCTGAACTGGAACAGCTGGAATCCGAGCTGCTTGATAGCTAAAGACCAGTTGCAGATATAAGGCAATAGAATGGCATTACTACAGATTTCCGAACCGGGGCAAACGCCTGAACCGCACCAGCGTAAAAGGGCGGTGGGTATTGACCTGGGTACAACCAATTCCTTGGTGGCGTCGGTGCGTTCTGGCAACGCGGATACGCTGCCTGATCATCAGGGTGAACATATACTGCCTTCTGTCGTGCATTACGGGGAGCAGGGTGTCACTGTTGGTCAGCAGGCTGAGCAACATATGATCAGCGATGCACTGGATACCATTGTTTCCGTCAAGCGTCTTATGGGGCGAGGGTTGCACGATCTATCGACTCTGGGTGGTGTGATGCCATACCGTTTTGTCGAGTCTGAAAGTCAGATGCCTCTGATTGAAACTCGCCGCGGTGCAGTCAGTCCGGTGGAAGTTTCTGCTGAAATTTTGCGTTCCCTGGCAGTGCGTGCCACTGAAACGCTGGGGGGCGAGCTGGACGGAGCTGTGATTACCGTACCGGCCTATTTTGATGAATCCCAGCGACAGGCGACGAAAGACGCGGCTAAGCTGGCAGGTCTTAATGTTTATCGCCTGTTGAATGAGCCAACGGCGGCGGCTGTCGCTTATGGACTGGATCAGGGTGGTGAAGGTCTGATTGCTGTTTACGACCTTGGTGGCGGCACGTTTGATATTTCCATTCTGCGTCTGCAAAAAGGTGTGTTCGAAGTATTGGCAACCGGTGGTGATACAGCGCTTGGGGGCGATGATTTCGATAAAGCGGTTGCAGGCTGGATGTTGGCTCAGGCTGGTGTGAATGAATCCACCCTGACGAATGAACAGCATCGTCAGATTATGCTGGAAGGTCGCCGTGCTAAAGAAGCATTGACTGATCATGAAAGCGTGGATGTGTCGTTTAATGGCTGGTCTGGTGTGTTAACCACACAACCGTTTAATGCGCTGGCTGACGAGCTGATTGACCGAACCCTGCGAGCGTTCAAACGCGCACTGAGAGATGCAGGCTTTAAAGCCAAAGATATTGAAGCGGTGGTGATGGTCGGCGGTTCGACCCGAATGCCACGGGTTCGCTCGCGTATTGCCGATTTTGCCAAAAAGCAACCGTTGACGTCTATTGATCCGGATCGTGTTGTGGCCGTCGGTGCTGCTCTGCAGGCGGACGTGTTGGCGGGGAATAAGTCAGGCGACGATATGTTGTTGCTGGATGTTATTCCACTGTCGCTGGGTCTGGAAACCATGGGCGGCCTGATGGAAAAGGTGGTTCATCGCAATACCACCATTCCGGTTGCCAGAGCTCAGGAGTTTACCACTTATAAAGACGGTCAGACGGCAATGGCCATTAACGTCTTTCAGGGTGAGCGAGAGCTGATTAAGGATAACCGTTCTCTGGCGCGCTTTGAGCTTCGTGGCATTCCGGCACTGCCTGCCGGTGGTGCTAAAATTCGTGTCACTTTCCAGGTCGATGCAGACGGCTTGCTGGGTGTGTCGGCGGAAGAAATGTCTACCGGTGTCAAAAGCAGTATTCAGGTGAAGCCGTCCTATGGCCTCACGGATGATGAAATTGCCCGTATGCTCAAAGACTCTTATTCTCATGCGGTGGATGATCGAAACAGTCGCCGTTTGCTGGAGCAGCAGGTCGAGGCGGACCGTCTGTTGGAGGCTCTGGTAGCCGCCATGCAGGCGGATGGTGAAGCCCTCTTGAATGAAGAAGAATACCGGTCTGTTCTGGCAGATATGGAGCAGCTGAAAGCGACCCGTCAGGGTGACGATGCTGACGCCATTACCCGCGAGATTGAACGGGTGAGCAAGGCGACGGAAGAATTTGCCGCGCGTCGTATGAATCAGGGTATCCGCAAGGCCCTGTCCGGCCATAGTATTGATGACTTTGAGGAGTCCTGATTATGCCTCAGATTGTATTTCTGCCCCACGATGAACTCTGCCCGGAAGGAGCGGTGGTTGAAGCTGAAGCCGGTGTGTCGGTGCTGGATGTTGCTCTGCAGAATAACATCGAGATTGAGCACGCCTGTGAAAAATCCTGTGCCTGTACCACCTGTCATGTCATTGTTCGGGAAGGGTTTGACAGCCTCGAAGAGTCCGACGAGCTGGAAGACGACTTGCTGGATAAGGCATGGGGTCTTGAGCCAGAGTCCCGACTGAGTTGTCAGGCCGTGGTCGCGGATGAAGATCTGGTGGTTGATATTCCCAAGTACACCATTAATCAGGTTTCCGAGCGTCATTAAGGGGCGCTTGTTCATAACGAGGGGGAAGTGTTATGAGTCTGAAGTGGACCGATATTTACGATATTGCCATTGAGCTATCGGAAGCTTATCCGGACACCGATCCGCAGTATGTCAATTTTGTTGACCTGCGCAACTGGGTTCTGGCGCTGGAAAACTTTGATGATGACCCTGAGCACTGCGGTGAAAAGGTGCTGGAGGCGATTCAGATGGCCTGGATTGAAGAAATCGGTTAATGGCCGTTATCGTGAGTCAATGCTGATGGGTGGTCGTCCCTGCTTCCTGTAGACAGGGACGTGCTTTAACTAACCATTATTATTTTACTCAGTAAGCTGGAACTCAAACAATAAGTCGTCTGCTGCCTGAAGTTGTTGTTTTAGGGATATAATCTGATTTTCAGCCTCCTTCAGGAGCGTACTCAAGTGTTCAATTTCTTCTGTTTGGGCAGACTGGCTGTTTCTTTGTTCCGCAAGCTTTGCTGAATTTTCTTCAAATGTGTTCTCAAGGCTTTCCTTTTCCAGAGTGATGTTTTCTATGTCTTGCTCAAGGCTTTCCTTTTCCAGAGCGATGCTTTCTATGTCCTGCTCAAGGGACTCAATCTGCTGATTTCTTTGTCTTAAATTTTCTAAAATAACGCTCACGTTGTTTTGACTGCTTTCTAGCTTCTGTTCCATTACCCTGTTGGCTTCCTGTAACCTCAGGCGCTCGCTTTCCTGAAGTTTGAGTTCGTTCTCCAAAAACTGTAACTGCCCTATGAAGGATCGACAGCGGCATTGTAAGCCTTCAAATTGCGCTGAAAGCTCGGTAAGGGTAGCCTCTTTTGTAGTCAGGGTGCGGACTAATTCAGCTTTTGTCTTGCTTAGCCTTATAATGCGACCTTCCTGTATGTCCTGATATCTTTTTCTGGATTCGAGAGCTTGAGTCAGTTCTTCTTGGCTTTCATAGGATTGTATCTTGGCCAGTTGCAGATCCTTGGTCGCTTTTTCAAGTTTCTGATTGAGTCTGAACTGCTTTCTATCGGTTTGCATCGACCGTTCGGTATTGCTTTTCTTTAGTCTGGTATATTCTTCCACTAATCCCTTGCAACCCAGTTGCGCTGTTTCGAGTTTGTACTCCAATTGTCTAATGGTTTTTTCCAAGTTTTGCCTGACTGCGGTTGTACGACGATTAGTAGATTCACGTTCTATTCTGAGTTGCTCTTCTTCCTCCCATTTTTGTGCCTGTTCTGCCAGTCTCAGGCTCATCTGTCTTTCCTGTTTCGCGGCACTGGCTTCTGATGCTTTTGTTCGATCGTCACTGATGCAGTTAACAGCGTAACTGACTGCGCTGGCTAGAAGAGAGAGTGGTGCGCCAATGGTAAGAGTTCCCAAAAGTGGTATGCCTGTGGAGAGTATTGAGGAACTGTACGATGTGTCTGATAGGGCATTGGACTCATGAGCGGAAGCCAGTGTATTGATTCTGCTGGCCTGATTTCTGACATCATGAATGGCTTTAGCATATTCTCTGTTTTTGATCAGACTACCGGCTTCGCACACGATCTCGTAATTACTATGTTCGAGTGCCGATAGCTCACTGGCTTGTTGATTTTCCTGCAAAAGCATTCTGGAGACCGGGCCGATGACTGGAGTGATACTAAAGGCGGTCTCTAGGGCTTTTGTGGCGGGCAGGTAATGATCCAGCTGTTGCAGTAGCCGGTTGCACCCATTGGTTACAGCGTCAACAGCATGGCCGAGAAAGCTGCGTTTTGGCACGATGCCGGACGGTTTCCATGACTCAAACGGTGTGGTCTGGTCGGTAAGTGTTCCGGCTAATCCTGCAAAGTCCATAGATTTCATCCTTGAATCTGGTCGTAAAATTACTCAGATCATTGAGACAAGGCTCGGGTGTATTGGTTCCCATTTAAACCGGAATACTTCAGGAAATTCACGGCTCATTTTCTGTACGGAATGCTGGAATGTATTGTGGTCTTTACCACTTCCGGGGTGGTAGTTATTACCTTCTGACTGGACACTTCCTATGCTATTTGCCGCCTTGCTGCGGGTCATAAAGACTGACAGTTTCACTGTCATCGTTTACAATGCCGCCATGCCATTCTTCATGATGTCCCTGTAAGTAAAGCTCTATGATTTGCAGTTGGTTGTGAAGAATGTCTCGAACTGAATTATAAGAACGGTCCCTTTCCGGTCGCTGAGCAGGCCGGGACTGGCGGGCCACGAACAAAGACAAGTTTGGAGAGTCTAAATGGCCGTAGAACGCACTTTGTCGATTATTAAGCCGGACGCTGTTGCCAAGAATATAATCGGTAAAATATACAAGCGCTTTGAAAAAGCGGGTCTGAAAATCGTTGGCTCAAGGATGATCCATTTGAGTCAGGAGAAAGCAGAAGGCTTTTATGCAGAACATAAAGAACGGCCATTTTTCCCTGATCTGGTGGCCTTTATGACGTCGGGCCCTGTGGTGGTCTCTGTTCTGGAAGGGGACAATGCAGTGGCTCTGCACAGAGAGCTGATGGGCGCAACCAACCCGGCTGAAGCGGCACCAGGAACCATTCGTGCGGATTTTGCTCAAACCATTGACGAAAACGCCGTACACGGTTCGGACTCTCCAACATCAGCAGCTCGGGAGATTGATTATTTCTTTGATGAAGCGGAACTCTGTCCGCGAACGAGATGATAGTACGATTGCCGGGCTTTGCGCCCGGCAATTTTGAGGTATAGAAATGTCAGAAACAGTCGGTCAGTCCGTCTCTGAAGTGAATGAAATGGCTAAAACGAACCTGCTGGGTTTGTCCCGCAGCAAGATGGAAGCCTTCTTTGTCAGCATTGGTGAAAAGAAGTTTCGTGCCCAGCAGGTGCTGAAGTGGATTCATCATGAGCGTGTTGACAGCTTCGACGATATGACCAATGTCAGCAAGGCTTTGCGTGAGCGACTGAAACAGGTCGCCGAGATTCGCGGGCCTGAAATTGTCAGCAGTCATTTTTCTGAGGATGGTACCTGTAAATGGGTGGTCAGGGTGACCAGTGGCAGTTGTGTAGAAACCGTTTACATCCCGGAAGGGGATCGTGGCACATTGTGTGTGTCTTCTCAGGCAGGTTGCTCGCTGGACTGCAGCTTCTGTTCAACGGGCAAGCAGGGTTTTA
Source organism: Endozoicomonas montiporae CL-33 (assembly GCF_001583435.1). Classification (NCBI taxonomy): domain Bacteria; kingdom Pseudomonadati; phylum Pseudomonadota; class Gammaproteobacteria; order Oceanospirillales; family Endozoicomonadaceae; genus Endozoicomonas; species Endozoicomonas montiporae. The sequence continues at coordinate 2,079,098 of NZ_CP013251.1, forward strand.
ACTCGGATCTGACGGTCGCCGAAATCATTGGTCAGGTCTGGGTAGCAGCCCGGCACTTTGGTAACGTGCCTGCTAAAATCGATCGTCGCATTACCAATGTGGTGATGATGGGCATGGGTGAGCCACTCATGAACTTCGATAATGTGGTCGATGCCATGAATCTGATGATGGATGACTTTGGTTATGGTCTTTCCAAGCGTCGGGTGACACTGAGTACTTCCGGTGTGGTGCCCATGCTGCGCAAGCTGGGTGAAGTGACCGATGTGTCACTCGCGGTATCGCTGCATGCACCCAACGACGAACTTCGTAATGTGCTGGTTCCGATCAATAAGAAGTATCCGTTGGCTCAATTGATGGATGCTATTGATTTTTACATGAATTCACTACCGGACAACCGTCGTGTGGTGACGATTGAGTATACCTTGCTGGCAGGTGTGAATGATCAGCCTGAGCAAGCCGAACAGCTGATTGAGTTGTTGAAAGATGTGCCCTGCAAGCTGAATCTGATACCCTTTAATCCATTCCCTCATTCCGGTTACGACCGACCCAGCAATAATGCGGTTCGTCGTTTTCAGGAAAGAATGCAGGCTGCCGGTTTTAATACAACGGTACGCAAAACCCGTGGGGATGATATTGATGCTGCCTGTGGTCAGCTGGTGGGACAGGTGAATGACCGAACACGCCGAAGCCAGCGCTATATTGAAGCAAGGCAGCTGGAAGCCTGAATAAGCCCTGATAAGGCAGTGCTCTTTCTCAATAAGGTTGCACTGTCTTTTGCGGGCAATACTAATAATCAGGGGAGTAGCATGACTGCAAGAAGGAAGCCTTGTTCAGCTTTCATGTGTGCAATGCTGGCGGTTGTATTAACCGGTTGTGTGTCAACAGGTGGCCGGCAGACGGATGAAAATCAGGCTGTGCGTAGCTATATTGATCTCGCCAGAGGCTATGTGCAGGAAGGGTATACGGAGAATGCCATTAAGCCGTTGAACCGGGCTTTGGAAATTCAACCAGGTTCGTCTGATGTACATGCTATGTTTGCTCTCGTCTATCAGCTTCAGGGCGAGAACAGGTTGGCAGAACAATCGTTCCGCAAGGCGCTTTCTCTCAGTTCCGGCTCTTCTGAAATACACAACAACTATGGTGCATTTCTTTTCAGTCAGAACCGTTTGAGCGAAGCTTACCGTCAGTTTACACTGGCTGGAGATGATGTCCGCTATCCTCAGCGCAGTCGCGTTTTCGAGAATATGGGGCTGGTTGCACTGCAGCAGGGGCAGCGCGACAGGGCTCGGCAGAATTTTGAAAAATCCCTGAAACTGAATGCCAATTTACCCAGGGCCAGGCTTGAGCTGGCGTCTCTTTTCTATGAACAGGGACAGTACCCTCTGGCCTGGGAGCATTATCAGACATTTGTCACAATGTCGTCGCAAAATGAGCGTAGCCTGCAGCTGGGAATCAGGCTGGCAAGAGCTAACGGCGACAACAGCGCAGCAGCCCGTTATGCTGATGAGCTGCAGCGTTATTATCCCAACTCAAAAGCGGGGTGGGATTCCCGGAGTCGAAGCAGTTATGACTACTGACTTATTAGAAGCAAAGACCGAAACAGAAAGCGAAAGCCTCTTGGATGAAACAGTAAATGCCGATATTCAGTCGGCGCACGATCAAAAATCCGCTCAGGCAGAAGAAAGAGGTACCCTGTCTCCCGGTGAGAGGCTACAACGATCCCGTGAGATAAAAGGGCTGACACCGGAAGAGGTGGCGGACCTCCTCAAAATTCCTGCATCTTATATTGTTGCTATTGATCAGAATGCTTTCGATAAACTGCCGGGGCTGATGTTCGCCCGGGGGTACCTGCGAAGTTATGCCCGACTGGTAGAGCTTGATGCGGATGAAATTATCCATCACTTCGATCAGTTTACCGGTGACAACGGTAAGGAAACCCCCAGGCTTTCCGAGGGGAAGGATGTAGAAATTCGCCGCCATGTATCGCCGGTGGTGAGTGTTGGTGGAGTGGTCAGTATTGTTTCCATTCTGCTGGTGGTAGCTTTTAGTTATTACAACTGGGGCGGAGGACGCACCGATGCGGCTTCGGAAACGGACGTTGCAGAACTTGTAGCCCCATCGCTGCCTGATACTGCTGCTCTTCAGCCTGTGGCTGTCGAGCCAGAGATTTTGCCTCAGGTGACTGAGCCAGACCCTGCTGTTCTGATGCCTGATGACCTGGGTGAGCCCGTGGCTGATACTCGTCAAGACGAAATAGTTCCTGCAGAGGTCGTTGCGTCAGAGGCTCCGGTTCAGGAAGTCGTTAACCCGGTTGAGACTGTTAATCCGGTTGAGACTACAGCACAAGCAATTGTTCCTCCTGTGGAACCGGCACTGCCGGGTATGACGCATCTGGTGATTCGCTTTATTGAGGATTGCTGGATTCAGGTGCGTGATATGGCGGGTAAAAGTCTCTATACCGATGTGCAGAAAGCGGGTTCCAGTCTGGATCTGGAAGTGCCTGATACCATTCAGGTTCGGTTTGGTAACGTGGCGGGTGTGCAGTCGGTAACTTTCAATGGTGAACCGGTTGAGGTGAAGGCCTCGGAACCGGGTCGTAATGTGGTCAGTCTGGTGCTTGGCTCTGAAGATGCCGGTTAATCAGTATTTTGACTGTTATCATTAAGCCGGAACCGTTATAGTTGCTCCCTTTGTCCGACCGGCCTGTCTGGTTGGCATAGTTGAGGATTGAGAGGACGTCAGAAGTTGGCAAAGCAACTGAAAGCTATTCGTGGCATGAACGATCTCCTGCCAGGTCAGAGTCCGGCATGGCAGTATCTTGAAGGTAAGTTTCGGCAGCTGATGGCCCATTATGGCTACAGTGAAGTTCGTATGCCGATCGTTGAGCCCACTGATCTGTTCTGCCGTGGTATTGGTGCTGGCACCGATGTCATAGAAAAAGAGATGTACACCTTTAATGATCGCAACGGTGAAAGTCTTTCTTTACGCCCGGAATCAACCGCCAGTTGTGTGAGAGCGGCGATAGAACACGGGCTGCTTTATAATCAGGTTCAACGCATGTGGACGTCAGGTCCGATGTTCCGCTATGAGCGTCCTCAAAAAGGTCGCTATCGTCAATTTCATCAGTTTAGTGTTGAAACCTTTGGCATGGCCGGCGCAGATATTGATGCTGAACTGATTCTTCTCACTGCCCGCTTCTGGAAAGAACTGGGATTGACTGAGCATGTTCGGCTAGAGTTGAATACGCTGGGGACGCTGGAAGCGCGTAAGGCCTATCGTACCGCTCTGGTTGAATACCTGAGCCGCTACGAATCTGAACTGGATGAAGACAGTCAGCGTCGCCTGAGCATCAATCCGATGCGCATTCTGGATAGCAAAGATGCACGTACTCAGGAGATCGTAAAAGATGCGCCTGTATTGCAGGACTATCTTGATGACGAGTCCAGAGAGCACTTTGAAACCCTGAAAAGCATTCTTGATGCTGCCGGTGTTCAATACGTCGTCAACCCGACGCTGGTGAGAGGGCTGGATTACTACAGTCGAACCGTGTTTGAATGGATTACAGACAGTCTGGGCGCTCAGGGCACCGTCTGTGGCGGCGGGCGCTACGACGCTCTGGTTGAGTTGCTGGGTGGTAAGCCAACGCCTGCGGTAGGTTTTGCCATGGGTATCGAACGCCTGGTGCTGTTGCTGGAAACCCTGAATCTGATTCCGGACAGTGTCAGTAAAACCATTGATGTTGCAGTGGTGACCCGTGGTGAAGGCGTTAGCGGGCGTGCCATGCCAATGTTGGAAACCCTTCGCAATGGCTTGCCGGAACTGCGCATGCAGGTGAACTGCGGCGGTGGTTTCAAAGGACAGATGAAGCGTGCTTATAGTAGTGGCGCTGATATTGCCCTGATTATTGGTGAGGACGAGCTGGCGAACCATTCAGTCACCGTTAAACCACTGAACAGTGACGAGCCTCAGCAAACGATGGACGTGAATGCAGCGATTGAGTATCTGCAGGCAAAATAACCCTGACATCTGCTGTTTGATGTGGCACGTTGCCCGACAGTTAAGATGATTAGAAAAGGTTTCTCAGGAGTAAGAGTGTGAACCGTACTGACGAAGAAGAAATTGAGCTGCTTAAACGCGTCTGGTCTGAATACGGTAAGCCAGCCGTTTATGGTGTGGCGATTACCATGGCGGTTATTTTTGGTTACAAGGGTTACCAGAAGCATCAGTATGAAACGGCTTCTGCCGCATCTGCCCTGTACCAGAATCTGTTGGAGGCCACACAGGCTGGTCAGATGGCTCAAACGCTGTCTGAAGATCAGAAGAGCACGATGACTCATGTGGTCAGCAGCCTTCAGGATGACTACAGCGGTACACGTTACGCGTCGTTTGCCACCATGATTCAGGCGCAGCAACAGGTGCTGGAGAATGATCTGGACTCGGCACGCGCCTCTCTGGAGTGGGTGTTGAATAACAAGCCTGAAGCTGAGGTAGAGCAGGTGGCTCGTGCCCGTCTGGCTCGTGTCATTCTGGGTCAGGGTGACGAACATGCTCAGGCGGCTCTGGATGTTCTTGCCAAGGCAAAAGCGGACGAGGCCTTTGTAGCGACTGTTGAAGGTGTTCGTGGTGATGCTTACGTGGCTCTGGGTCAGCTGGATCAGGCACGCGATGCATACCAGAAAGCGCTGGATGCGGCTCGTGATCATGGCGAGTCCCTGCCAATACTGCAATTTAAACTGGACGATCTGGCAGCTAACGTACAAGAGGGCTAATGCATGGAACGGTTTTTCAGGTCGCTGATGGTGGTTACTCTGTCAGTGGGTTTGACAGCCTGTGGTATGTTCTCCAAGGATGACGAGGAGGTGCGTACCCCCAAACCCCTGACCAGCTTTGAAGCCAGTGTCGAAATGAAGCAGGTCTGGTCCCATAACATCGGTGAAGGTGTCAGAGACAGCTATGAACAGCTGTTGCCTTCCGTGTTTGGTGATGTCATTTACACCGCTGGTGCTAATGGAACCGTTACCGCGCTGGAATTGGAATCAGGCAAACGGGTCTGGAACCGCAAGCTGGGCGTTCAGGTAGGTGGTGGTATCAATGCCATGCAGGGCATGCTGCTGCTGGGTACGCTCGATGGCCGGGTTCTGGCTCTGAGTGCTGAAGATGGTAGCGACCTCTGGGAAACCCGTGTTAGCAGTGAAGTGATTTCGATCCCTCAGATGAGTGGCAATACGGTTATTGTGCAGAGCATTGATGACACCGTATCGGCGATTAACGCTGAGACCGGCGAGATTGTCTGGACGCAGGAGAATCTGCAGCCTGCTCTGACATTAAGGGGTTCCAGCTCGCCACGGATTGAAAGTGGTGCGGTGTTTGCCGGGTTCCACAGTGGTGAAGCCCGGGCGTATCGCATTGAAGACGGCACGCCGCTCTGGGCCAGCAAGGTGGCATTACCTAAGGGTTCCTCGGAACTGGAACGAATGGTTGATATTAATGCATCGCCGCTGATTGTGGGTGATAACGTATTTATGGTCAGCTATCAGGGTAATGCGGCTGCACTGGATATGTACAGTGGCAGGGTGCGCTGGAATCGTGAGATTTCCAGTTACAAGCCGATGTCTTCCGGTTTTGGCTCTCTGTACCTGACGGATCAGGACAGCTATGTCAGCTCCATTGATCAGCGAACCGGTGCGGTTGGCTGGCGTCAGGATCAGCTGGAGTATCGTCAGGTGAGTGCGCCGGCAGCTTACAGCAGCTATGTTGCAGTGGGCGATCTGGATGGCTACGTGCACCTCCTGTCCCAGGTGGATGGCAGTATGGCAGGCCGCTATAAGGTGGGTACTGCGATCAGGTCGCAGCCAGTCTCTGCCGGGAATCTGTTGCTGGTGCTGGATGCTAAAGGCAAGCTGTATGCCTTTGCTCAAAAGTAGCTATCGTAAGTAGCTTCTAAAATAATTTATAACCGGAATCAGCTGGTTCCGGTTGTTTGTCTCTCATCGGGCTGAATCCTGAACAGGTTCAGCCCGTTTTGTGTTTTTAAAACAGCTGCGAAAGTCACTGTACTTGCGTTGTTGTTTCTATTGAAATGTTGCCTGATGGTTTTCTGTTCAGAAGCTTTCGGAGCGTGGCTTGGTGTTCGAATAGTTTAATGTCCGAATAGCCTGAAGTCCGAAAAGCTCGTAGTCAGAAAGTCATCTGGCAACGTTTATGGTAAGAGAAGTATGGTTCCTGTTATTGCTCTGGTGGGGCGCCCTAATGTCGGTAAGTCCACCCTGTTTAATCGTCTGACGCGCTCCCGTGATGCGCTGGTAGCCAATGTTGCCGGTCTGACCCGCGACCGCAAATACGGTGAAGGTAAAATCGGTGCCAGTCCTTATATTGTTGTTGATACCGGCGGTATCAGTGGTGATGAGGAAGGTATTGATTCTGTTATGGCTGAGCAGTCTCTGGCGGCTATTCGGGAAGCGGACATTGTCTTGTTCCTGGTGGATGCCCGTGCAGGTTTGACCGCTGCTGATGAAATGATTGCGGATCATTTGCGCAAACAGAACAAACGCTACCACCTGGTGTTGAATAAAACTGACAGCATCGATGCCGATCAGGCTGAGACCGATTTTGCCGTACTGGGTTTTGGTGAAGCGTTCCATATCGCTGCGGTTCATGGTCGTGGCGTGCGCGGCATGATTGATGGCGTACTGGAAGAAAACAAGGCGCTCAACCCTGAAGAGTTTGATGAAGAATACGAAGCGGAAACCGTAAAAGCTCGCGGCATCAAGATTGGTATTGTCGGTCGTCCGAATGTGGGTAAATCCACACTGGTTAACCGTCTGCTGGGTGAAGACCGGGTGGTGGTTTACGATCAGGCCGGTACTACCCGGGACAGCGTTTATATTCCTTACGAGCGGTTTGGTCAGGAGTACACGCTGATTGATACGGCCGGTGTGCGTCGTCGTGGCAAGGTGCATGAGATTGCCGAGAAGTTCTCGGTGGTCAAAACCCTGAAAGCCATTGAAGATGCCAACGTGGTCGTACTGGTGGTGGATGCCCGTGAAGGTATTGTGGAACAGGACCTGCATATGCTGGGCTTTGTTCTGGATGCCGGTCGTGCCGTTGTGATTGCGGTCAACAAGTGGGACGGTATGAAGGAAGAAGAACGCAAGCGGGTGAAGGAAGAGCTTTCACGTCGCCTTGAGTTCATCAACTTTGCCCGGATTCATATGATCTCTGCGCTCCACGGTACCAATGTGGGTCACCTTTACGAGTCCATTGATGAAGCTTATGAGTGTGCTACCCGCAAGCTGTCCACTAATCAACTGACCCGTATTCTGGAAGATGCGGTGAAGATTCATCAACCGCCCATGGTGCGTAACCGTCGAATCAAACTGCGTTACTGTCATGCCGGTGCGATGAATCCGCCAACGATCATCATTCACGGCAACCAGACGGAAGAAGTGCCAGCGTCTTATAAACGTTATCTGGAAAATACCTTCCGTAAAGTACTGAAAATCATGGGAACACCGATTCGTATTGAGTTCCGCACCAGTGAGAACCCGTACGAGGATCGCAAGCGCGAGCATCGCAAGAATACCGGTGAAGGCCGCAAGGTGACCCATAAGCGCCGTACCATTGAAGTCAGTGAGAAAAAGCTGAACAAGAAAAAGAAGAAGGTGCAGTCGCGCAGAAAAGGTACGTCCTGAAGCCTTGATGTTTTAGAGTAAAGGTTGGCAAGTGCTTTCTGGAGATGACAATGAATCTGTTTAACAATGTTCCCCGGTCACTACCTCAGGAATTTATCGAGGTGCTGGCTGAAGGTAAAGACGTAACGATTGAACGCATTGTTTCCAGAGGGCATGTGACGCCTGAGGGCGATTGGTATGATCAGGAGAGGCACGAATGGGTGGTTCTTCTGACCGGTGCTGCGGCAATAAAAATAGAAGGAAAGCCAGAGCTGATTCGTTTGGCTCCCGGCGATACTCTATACCTGCCTGCGCATTTGCGACATCGGGTGGAGTGGACCGACCCGGATCAGGATTCTCTATGGATTGCTGTTCATTACCGATAGAAAACAGACTGTTGCTGTAACCAGAAAGGCCGCGAATCAATCGCGGTCTTTCTGGTTTTGGGGTTCTTCCTTTTAAGTGCTGGCTTCAGGTTTCTGATATTTCTGGATAAAGTGTGTCCACCGTACAGGCTGCTGAGCCTGAGCTGAAGCGGGCAGTGATCTGATCTCCCGGCTTGAGTGAGTCTGCCGTTGTGATGATGCCTTCATCCTTCTGTACGATTGAGTAACCCCTTGAAAGCGTGGCAAGCGGGCTGACAGCGTTCAAATGTCCTGATAGTTGTTGTAGCTGGTGATTGCGGCGTTCCAGCTTTTGTTGCACCAGATGTTGCAGGTTTTCTGATGCTTGTTCAGTGCGATGTCTTATCTGTTCGAGTAATCTGTCCGGGGATTGTTGAAATAACCGGTTTTGTAGCTGTTGAGCCTGTCCGGACTGCTGTTGCAGTGAAATTCTCATACCCTGATGCAATCGTATTTCAAGGTCGTTCAGGCGTTGGTGGTGTTCTCGCAGCCGTTCACCCGGGTGCCTCAGGCGCAGGCTGATGCTGTCCAGTGACTGGCTGGTGGATTGCAGCTTGTGCTGAATATGGATGTTGAGTTTGCGATGCAGCATATCCAGTTTGTGCAGCCACTCCTGTCGGTCAGGGCTAAGAATTTCTGCGGCGGCTGAAGGTGTGGGTGCCCGGTAATCAGCAACAAAATCGGCAATAGTAAAATCAATTTCATGTCCGATGGCGCTGACAACCGGAAGTTGGCTACCGGCTATGGCTCTGGCAACAGCTTCTTCATTAAAAGGCCAGAGATCTTCCAGTGATCCGCCGCCTCTGCCCACAATCAATACATCAAGGTTGGGCATCCGGTTTGCCAGAGTGATGGCATCAACGATCTCTCGGGCAGCACCTTTGCCCTGAACCGCAGCAGGAATGATGGTGATCTTAATGGCAGGAAAGCGTCGTTTAAGTACCGCCACTATGTCTTTAATGGCTGCTCCGGTGGGCGAGGTGACTACGCCGATATGGCGGGGTAGTGCCGGAATCTCTCTTTTGCGTTCTGCGCTGAACAGCCCTTCGTCGGCCAGTTTGGTTTTCAATGCTTCAAAAGCCCGTTGCAGGGCTCCGGCACCTGCTTCTTCCAAGTGATCCACAATCAGCTGGTAGTCGCCGCGCCCTTCGTACAGGCTGACCCTTCCTCTCAGAAGCAGTTGCATGCCTTCAGTTGGCGAGAATTTCAGGCCGCTGTTTCGGTTTTTAAACATGGCGCAGCGTATCTGCGCATTGGCATCTTTTAAAGTGAAGTACCAGTGTCCGGAACGTGGGCGTGCCAGTGCCGACAGTTCGCCTTCAACGCGAACATTGCCGAAATGCGTTTCCAGCATGCGGCGACTACGACTGTTCAGTTCTGTGACAGTCAGTGGGCGATGTGTTGACGATTGTGAGAATGAGTCGTCAGAAAAATTGTATAAGTTTTGACCGCGCATTATTCGGCTCAGGCTTGGTGGTGTTTGAAAATGTCTTCGTATTTCCGTCTATATCACTGAAAAGCAACGGAAATTACCTAATAATTAATACGTTATCACTAATATGTTAATTAATACGTAATGCTTACAATTCAGACGTTAACTGTTTTTTAGTTTCCTGTTAAGGATTGTTATGTTTCTTGTGCAACTTCTGGTCGTTCTGGCCTGTATTCTGATCGGTGCCCGCATTGGTGGTGTGGGTCTTGGTTTGATGGGTGGTGTGGGTCTTGCCATTCTGAGTTTCGTCTTCGGTCTGCAGCCAACCAGCCCGCCGATTGACGTTATGCTGATGATTGTTGCTGTGGTGTCTGCTGCTGCGTGTATGCAGGCTGCGGGTGGTCTGGATTATCTGGTTCAGGTCGCTGAAAAAATTCTGCGTAAGAATCCTAAGCGTATCACCTTTATGGCACCTGCGGTGACTTATGTATTCACCATGTTTGCCGGTACGGGTCACGTAGCTTACTCTGTACTGCCGGTGATTGCTGAAGTATCCCGTCGTACTGGTGTTCGTCCTGAGCGTCCACTGTCCATGGCGGTTATTGCTTCCCAGGTGGGTATTGTTGCCAGCCCGATTGCGGCGGCGACTGTTGCCATGCTGGGCTTCCTGAGTGGTTTTGAGGGCGTGACCCTGGCGACTATTCTCGGTATCACCATTCCTTCGACGGTGATCGGTCTGGGGCTGGCGGCGCTGGTGACCAACAAGCTGGGTAAAGAGCTGAAAGATGACCCTGAATTCCAGAAGCGTATGCAGGATCCTGCGTTCCGCGCCAAGATGGAAGAAGAGTCTGGTGATCTGGTTAAAGAACTGAAGCCGGGTGCCAAGAAGTCTGTGGCGATCTTCCTGCTGGCGGCTGTATCTGTAGTGGTAATGGGTGCGTTCCCGTCCCTGCGTCCTGTATTTGAGTCCGGTGCCCGCATGGGTATGGCTCACACCATTGAAATCATTATGCTGTGTGCCGGTGCGGCCATGGTGGCGTTCTGCGGTATCAATGTTGCTGATGTGACCCGTGGTGATGTATTCATCGCTGGTATGCGTGCGGTTATCGCGATTTTCGGTATCGCCTGGTTGGGTGACACCTTCTTCGGTGCCCACGACGCTATGCTGAAGTCCGGCATCGGCGAAATGGTCAGCATGTACCCATGGGCCTTTGCTATCGCACTGTTTGTACTGTCTGTGATGGTGAACAGTCAGGGCGCCACCACCGGTACCCTGATGCCTCTGGGTGTGGCTCTGGGTCTGCCAGCGGGTGCTTTGATTGCTATGTTCCCTGCGGTAAACGGTTACTTCTTTGTGCCTAACTACGGTCCGATCATTGCTTCCATCGACTTTGATAGCACCGGAACCACCAAGATCGGTAAGTATGTGTTCAACCACAGCTTTATGCTGCCGGGTCTGATGTCGATCATCTTCTCCGTGATCGCTGGCTTTGTGATCTCCGGTATTGTGATGTAATACTCTGATAATAAAGAGAAAATTACATATTCTGCAAAAACCGCAACCGAGAAGTTGCGGTTTTTTTGTATTGGCATTCGAATAATTTCAAGGTATTCTGCGTTTGATAGGAATGCGGACTGCGGTAGGATCCCAGAAATTTTATCCGCGATTTTTATCAACGTACTGGATCGGTAACAGGTAATGCTGAGAATTGCCCAAGAAGCCCTCACCTTCGATGATGTCCTGCTTTTGCCAGGTTATTCCGAAGTCCTCCCGAATGATGTTTCTCTTAAAACCCGTCTGACCCGTGACATTGAGCTGAATATTCCTCTGATCTCTGCTGCTATGGATACAGTGACTGAAGCTCGTCTGGCGATTGCCATGGCTCAGGAAGGCGGTATTGGTATTATTCACAAGAATATGACCGTTGAGCAGCAGGCGCATGAAGTTCGCAAGGTTAAGAAGCATGAAAGTGGTGTGGTGAAAGACCCGATCACTATTGATTCTTCAGCCACGGTGCGTGATTTGCTGGAATTGACCGGGAAGCACAAGATTTCCGGTGTACCAGTGCTGGACGGTGACGACCTGGTGGGTATTGTAACCAGCCGTGACGTTCGTTTTGTCTCTAATCTGGACAAAATTGTGTCCCAGATCATGACCCCTAAAGACCGTCTGGTGACGGTTGTAGAAGGCACAGATCAGGAAACAGTGCGCAAGTTATTGCACAAACACCGCATTGAAAAAGTGCTGGTCGTTGATGAAAGCTTTGGCCTGGTCGGCATGATGACCGTTAAAGACATCAAGAAAGCACAAGACTATCCTCTCGCCAGTAAAGATGACCATGGTCAGCTGCGTGTCGGTGCTGCTGTAGGTACCGGGCCGGAAACACCGGAGCGTGTTGCTGCGTTGGTTGAAGCGGGTGTTGATGTGGTCATTGTTGATACGGCCCACGGTCACTCCAAAGGTGTCATTGATCGCGTTCGCTGGGTCAAGGAGACTTACCCGCACGTTCAGGTGATCGGCGGTAACATCGCTACGGGTGCAGCAGCACTGGCGCTGGCTGAAGCCGGAGCCGATGGCGTCAAAGTGGGTATTGGTCCGGGTTCTATCTGTACCACCCGAATTGTAACCGGTATCGGAGTGCCGCAGATTTCCGCAGTCGCCAATGTCGTTGAGGCTCTGAAAGGTACTGATATTCCGGTCATTGCAGACGGTGGTATCCGTTTCTCCGGTGATCTTGCCAAGGCGATTGTGGCCGGTGCCGGTACGGTGATGCTGGGCAGTATGCTGGCCGGTACGGAAGAAGCGCCGGGCGAAGTTGAGCTGTTTCAGGGTCGAAGCTATAAGGCTTACCGTGGTATGGGTTCACTCGGTGCCATGGCTCAGGCTTCAGGCTCCAGTGACCGTTATTTCCAGAGCACGGAAGACGGCACAGAAAAACTGGTGCCGGAAGGTATTGAAGGTCGTGTGCCCTACAAAGGCCCGCTGAATGCCATTATTCACCAGATGGTGGGTGGTCTGCGTGCAGCAATGGGTTACACCGGTTCTGCCGATATGCTGACCATGCGCACGGTGCCGGAATTTGTCCGGGTGACCAATGCCGGTATGAAGGAATCTCATGTACACGACGTGACGATTACCAAAGAAGCACCGAACTATCGTGTTGGCTGACTTCAGTTGAATACATTAAAGAACAGTCGGATTTATTCCGGCTGTTCTGCTTTTAGTTTCCATATAAATGTTGGAAATGATTGGCTGTTTGCAGTCATTTTCTTTTGCCCAAGGCTGTTTTGAGAAGACTATGTCTAACGCAATGTCTAACGCAATGTCTAAGGATATTCACGCTGAACGAATTCTGATTCTGGATTTCGGTTCCCAGTATACGCAGCTGATTGCCCGTCGAGTGCGTGAAATCGGTGTTTACTGTGAATTGCATCCGTGCGATATGAATGAACAGAAAATTCGCGAATTCGCTCCTAAGGCTGTCATTCTGTCCGGTGGCCCGGAATCGGTGACCGGTGATGATTCCCCTCGGGCGCCAGACGTTGTTTTTGATCTGGGCGTGCCGGTTCTGGGTGTCTGCTACGGTATGCAGACCATGGCTGAACAGATGGGCGGTAAAGTATCGACCTCCAATCTGCGTGAGTTTGGTTATGCCCAGGTGACGCTGGAGGAAAAGAGTCGTCTGTTTGATGGCATTGAAGACCATATCTGTGATCACGGCCGTCTGAGTCTGGATGTATGGATGAGTCATGGAGACAAGGTCAGCCAGTTGCCGGAAGGCTTTGCGCTGGCCGCTTCTACTGAATCCTGCCCGATTGCAGCTATGTCCTGTGAAGAAAAACAGTTCTATGGCATTCAGTTCCACCCTGAAGTGACCCATACCAAGCAGGGTCATCGCATCCTTGAGCGTTTCGTGGTGGATATTGCCGGTTGTGAAAAGCTGTGGACACCGGGTCAGATTATTGAAGACGCTATTGCCCGTGTGCGTGAGCAGGTAGGTGACAAGCAGGTACTGCTGGGTCTGTCTGGCGGTGTGGATTCCAGCGTTGTGGCGGCACTGTTGCACAAGGCGATTGGTGATCAGCTGGTCTGTGTATTTGTTGATAATGGTCTGCTGCGCCTGAACGAAGGCGATCAGGTGATGTCCATGTTCGCGGAAAACATGGGTGTGCGCGTGATTCGTGCGGATTCTGAAGATCTGTTCCTGGGCAAGCTGAAAGGTGTGGATGAGCCGGAAGCCAAGCGCAAGATCATCGGTAACACTTTTATTGAGGTGTTTGATGAGCAGGCAACGGCTCTGAATGGTGTTGATTTTCTGGCGCAGGGTACCATCTATCCGGACGTGATTGAGTCGGCTGGTGCAGAAAGCGGCAAAGCGCACGTGATCAAGTCTCACCACAATGTGGGTGGTCTGCCGGAAGACATGAAGATGGAGCTGGTTGAGCCACTGCGTGAGCTGTTTAAGGACGAAGTGCGCAAGATTGGTCTGGAGCTGGGTCTTCCGTACGACATGGTTTACCGTCATCCGTTCCCGGGACCAGGTCTGGGTGTGCGTGTGCTGGGCGAGGTGAAGAAGGAATACTGTGATATTCTCCGTCGTGCCGATGCCATCTTTATTGAAGAGCTGCGCAAGGCGGACTGGTATCACAAGACCAGTCAGGCATTTGCGGTATTCCTGCCGGTGAAATCTGTGGGTGTTGTGGGTGATGGTCGTCGTTACGAGTACGTGATTGCTCTGCGAGCAGTAGAGACCATTGACTTTATGACCGCACGCTGGGCGCATTTGCCTTATGAGCTGCTGGAAAAAGTATCGGGTCGTATTATTAACGAAATTGAGCATGTCTCTCGTGTGACATACGACGTTTCCAGTAAGCCGCCTGCGACCATCGAATGGGAGTGATTTGCCTGTCGCTATGCTGAGCAGTAAAGGTAAATGAGTTGTACTATTGATCCCCCGTCATCCTGTATGGCGGGGGTTTTTAGTTAAAAAGTGTTTGAAAAACATTAATTTACGGAACCTTTTGCTAGAATATTGATCTATTTCAGGGAATGGGAGAAGTTTTTGTGCTGGTCACGGTTGTCAGGCTGTGATCATTGTGCATAATAGTCTTCCATCAGGGGTGACGTGGCAGGAAGCCGTCGCTACGTCCCTGCCTGTGATCCTCTTGAATGAGTACTCTTGAACGAGAACTCTTGAACTAGAAAGTAGAGGCGCACTGTTTTAATAGTAATCCGGAGTAGGGTGACTCCGTTGGTCTGAGCATTTCAGCCAGTAAACCGGATGAAAGGAAAAAGTGCCGAAGTGGATACGATGGTCATGTCGGTCCGCTGGTGGTGCATCGAAGAGGTGTACTACTGTCACGGTTTTTAACTGTGGAGAGCTACTGGAAGTCTGCGTGGTCTGGTGTTTGAACCATCAGTGCGTCACGCAAATAGAAGTATGAACAAACCCGTCGTGCTTCTCATCCAACTGCCTCCTGATCTGACACCTGCAAGTTCAACTGAACAGTCTGTTATGGATAACGGCCTATGGAATGACTTGTTATTACGAGATCAGTTTTATGGATTTATTAAGTTTTAGTCATTCGCCATTATCTCTGACCGCCCCGGTTGTCGCTATTTTGCTGGCGATTCTTACCCGTAAAGTACTTCTGTCCCTGGGAGCGGGTATTCTCACCGGTACCCTTTTGCTCACCGGCTACAGCCCGCTGGACTCTCTCACCTACATCGGTAAAAGCTTTGTTGCTGTTTTCTGGGAGGAAGGCATCAATGTAGACAGTGTTTTCATTCTGCTGTTTCTGATGCTGTTGGGTGTGATTACCACCCTGATTGATATTTCCGGCGGTGCCCGCGCCTTTGGTGACTGGGCCCGTGCACGGGTAAAAACCCGTCAGGGCTCGCAGCTGCTGACGGTTCTGCTGGGTGTGATTATATTTATTGATGATTACTTTAACAGTCTGGCTGTGGGTAATATCAGCCGCCCTTTGACCGATCGTCATGGCGTGTCTCGTGCCAAACTGTCTTATCTGATTGACTCTACAGCAGCGCCTGTCTGTGTTATTACACCAGTGTCCAGCTGGGGAGCCTATATTATCGCCCTGATTGGTACCATTCTGGCGACCCATGAAATTACGGATATCAGTGCCATTTCTGCCTTTGTTGCCATGGTACCAATGAATTTGTACGCCGTGTTTGCTCTGGCTCTGGTGATCTGCAGTGCCTGGATGGATCTGAACGTTGGCCCGATGCGCACTCATGAACGTCGTGCCCGTGCTGGTGAACTTTATGATGCCCGTAAGGGGAATCCTCCGGGTGCCAGTGTTGAGCTGGGCCGAAGCTCTAAAGGAACGGTATCTGATCTGGTGATTCCGGTGGTCACTCTGGTGGTAGCTACCACTGCTTCTCTGATTGCGACGGGTGGCGCTGCATTGTCTGAAGCAGGCGAAGCATTTTCTGTTCTGGGCGCTTTTGAAAACACCGACGTCGTTCACTCTCTGGTCTACGGTGGTCTGATTGGCTTGGCGGTGACCATGGTGCGTATGGTTCGTCACGATCTGGACGGTCCTGCATGGAGCAAGGCGATTATCGAAGGTGTTCGTTCCATGCTGCCGGCAATTTACATTCTGGTCTTTGCCTGGATGCTGGTGGACGTGATCAGTTCTCTGGAGACGGGTCGTTATCTGGCGGGACTGGTGAGCAGTTCTTCTCTGGAGCCTGGTTATCTGCCAATGATTCTGTTTCTGGTGTCCGGTGCCATGGCTTTCGCGACCGGTACCAGCTGGGGGACTTTTGGTATTATGCTGCCTATCGCGGGTGATATGGCGGCAGCCGCAGAAATCTCCATGATGTTGCCCATGCTGGCTTCGGTTCTGGCGGGTGCTGTGTTTGGTGATCACTGTTCACCTATCTCAGATACAACAATTCTGTCTTCTACCGGTGCTTCCTGTCACCATATTGACCACGTTACTACACAATTGCCTTATGCTCTGGGTGTTGCCTTTGTCGCTATGTCAGGTTATCTGGTCATGGGTATGGCAGACTCTGCAGCGGCAGGATTTACCACGGCACTGGTGGTGTTCGGACTGCTTCTGATGCTGTTCCGCAAGCTGTCTGGTTGTTCGGCAAGTCCTGAAGATGCTGTGCTGGTCAAGGAATAGCCCCCTACACTGAAAGAATGAAGTCGAAAGACAGAAGACAGGGACGTCTTTTTATTCATTTGACCTCAAGCTTGCTCCTGAGATGGTGATCGGACCCGCCAGAGCAAGTTGAGGTACCAGCAAGCAGGGATGCTATGAGCTTTGATAATCTGATTAAATCCGTCGCCCAGCGCAACCAGATGGGAGAGCTGGAGTTCAGGGATAACCGTTACTACATTTCTATAGATGACCGCATTGAGCTGGCCTGCTTTCAGGCCAACGGCAAGTTCTACCTTCACGGCGTTATCGCCGAATTACCTTCTAAGCCCGATGAGCAGGAAAAGCTTCTGAAAAAGATTTTGCAGAAGCATCTGGGGTTGATTCAGACCCAGCGTATCAGTTTGTGTATTGAGCCGGACTCAAATGAATTGTCGCTATCAACCACACGGACGGCGCTCGGGCTCAATGAAGATATTATTGAAGAGGCTCTGGCCGAGTTTGCCAATAACTTTGATTACATTCTGACACTGATTAATGAAGATGCGCTGACCATGCCTTCTGCGCCCATTATGATTATGCCTTGACGGGAGGCTGAATGAGCGTTTTAAGCAATGGTCTGTTTGGTTGTCTGGCGACTCACCGGCCCGGCGAGCAATTGGGGTACAATGGCCTTAACAGTGCCAATGATTCATTTTTAAAAGCCATTATTCGTTACAGTCAGTTCACCGAGTTACATCTGTTCCTTATGCCTGTGGAAATGGATGCCTTCCGCAATGAGTGGCAATCCTATTTTGATACTTTTGGTTCCGATAAAATCATCCGGCTGATCAGCGTTCATCAGCTGCCAGAGCATTTCTCCCGTTGCCAGTATGCCGTTTTTCACTCTGGTGACCCCTATATTTCAGATTTGGCTGCGTTGCGTGATTATCATGCTGAACGCTGCTTTCCTGTAGTAGGCAGAGCGCACACTATGAGCGACGATTTACGGCTTTCCAGAATTCGAGACCTCGTTATGTCGCCGGTAAAAAGCTGTGACGCCATTTTATGCAGCTCGGATGCTCAACGGCAGGTGCTGAAGCGGCTGCTTTCAACGGCTTCTGCCTCAATCAGCAATAGCCTGGGGATAGCGCTTCCTTATCGAGGTCGGCTTGAACGGCAGTTGTTGGGTTTGGATGGTGAATCTGGGTGTCAGGATGGCAAAGAAGCCGCCAGAGCGTCGCTTAACTTGCCGGACGATAAAAAAATAATTCTTTGCCTTGGCCGCTTATCTCCCTTCGATAAAATGGATCTTCATCCTATGCTTCTGGCGTTGAATGACCTCATTGAGGAGTGGCGGGTTGATGACTTTCTGCTGGTGATTGCGGGTTCCGGGGATGCGGGTGGGGCGTATGTTCAGTCTCTGCTCCGGCGAGCTAGTGAACTGAATATTGAAGATCATATTCGTTTAGAACTGTCGCTGGATGAAGACAGGAAATATCAGCTCTACAAGGCTGCCGATCTATTCGTATCGCTGGCGGATAGCGTGCAGGAAAGCTTTGGAATTACGCCGTTGGAAGCTATGCGTGATGAAGTGCCTGTGGTTTTGTCAGACTGGAATGGTTATCGGGAGCTGGTGGAGAACGGAAAAAGTGGTTATCTGATACCTACTACGGGCGTGGATAATGATGATATTAATCGCTCCCTGACCATTTTGCATGCCCCCCAGGCTCGCTTGCTCGAATCCCAGAGCGTTTCAGTGGATCTTGATTCGCTGGTTTCAGTGCTTGCCAGTTTGCTCAGGGATGATGGCCTTAGAAGACGAATGGGCCAGGCAGGCCGACAGCACTTTGATGAGCGATTTACCTGGCCCGGACTTGTTGATGCTTATCAGGAAATGGTGTTGGCACTGGGTAAAGAGGCGGCTTCGGTACCGTTTCGAAAGGGTAGGCCGGCAGGATTGTCACTGGATCATGTCTTTGGTCATTATCCCTCAGAACAGCTTGATGCTTCTCATAAGCTTGTGGCAACGGATCGGGGTCTTCGAGTAGTGATGCAGTCGGAGCATGGTTTTTATTTTTCCGAACTGGAAGGCTGGTTGAATCAGGAGCTCATTTACCGCCTTCTTGAACAGTGTATAGAGCCGAAATCAATCGAAGTGTTGGAGGAAGTCAATGAAGATTTGTCTACTCGATTTGCTCTCGCCTGGATGTTGAAGTATCAACTGTTGCAAGTATCTGATGGTAAGCCTGTGGCTTCCTCATTTGTCAAAATCATTCAATGGGACGAGCCTTTTGATGGGAGCAGATTAACCTTTCCTGAGCAGAGGCGTGCTCGGTTTCTGAGACCATTTCTGGCACCGGGAATGGCGGTCTTATCCAAAGCGGTGTCTCCTTTTAACGATTCCAGCGGGTCATTATTGAAGTCTCTGGGAGATGAGCTGGTCAGTATTCTGGACAATTCATTGCTTCAGGCCGTTGGATGGTTTGCCAAAGAAAAAAATATTAGCGCTTACAGTGATGTGTTGGAGCAGCTTGAACAGTCGGGTGGTGTTGAGTATCTGGCTCGTTCCTATCCCTGCTGGTATCGCTCCCGTCGGGCACTGGTTTTCAGGTATTTACGGACTGTACGGTTTTTGCTGCGCAGGGTTGAGCAAGATACAGACCTTATTCAGAGAGCTTTTGGTGAAGGCTCAGAAAACCCGATAGATGCATTGGCTGACATTAATTTCTTTTCGCATCATCACGAATACTCGGTGTTTCTTTTGACATTTAATTATGGTCAGAAGTTGGTCTATAAAGCCAGGGATATGCGGCTGGATTGTGCGCTGACGGGCACAAGTGGCAGTGTGGTGAGTTCGGTGAATCAATGGCTGTCGAATGTCAGTATTGGTACGCACCAATTTTTGTGCTGTCAGGAGGTTCTGAAGGGTAAAACGGTTCATTATGGCTATGTCGAGTATCTGGATGGCAGTGATCAGGGCATTGATCTCTCCGAGAATGAAGCTGCGCAGTACTATCGGCAGTCAGGTGCACTGATGGCCTATGTGCTGCTGCTGGGTGTAGCGGATCTGCATCAGCACAACATGATCAGCCATAACGGTATGATGTATTTGATTGATCCTAAAACCGCTTTTCATCGTCGTTGTCATCAGAGACTGTTAAATGAGCTGAAGCAGCCTGAGATAGCGTTCTTGAGGGGACTTGATGGTAGTAGTTTGGAAGCGACTGGCTTCTTCCATGTCTGGCAGGGTTTTCATATGGCCAGTTTCAATCATTCTCCGGTCAGGTTGGTCAATGGTGAATTACTGGATGCGGAGCGTCAGACTTTCAAGCCGGTTTTGAAGCATCTGGTTTCTATTGACGGGGTGAGTTGTCTGGAAGTAAACCCTATGGACAGGTTTTTCGGAGATGTCCTGTCAGGATTTACTGAAGTGGTTACGAGCATTGTAGAGCATGCTGATGAATTCAGAGAGCAATTGTCAGGGCTGGCCGGGTATCAGGTTCGCTATCAGCCGTTTATAAATCTGGGTGAAGCCAGAAAATTGTTATGTGACATGCATTCTGCTTATCCGCTGCAGTCGCTGGGGCGAGAGCGTATAGAGAGATTTGTGCGTCGCTCGTCCAGAAGGGTCACGATAACAGGGGAAGTCAGTCAGCGTTGGGTTGAGCCTGAGTGGCAGGAAGCTGTTACGGTATTGGGAGACTCGTTGGCGGATCATATTCTTGCACTGGATTTGCCTCTTTATGTTAGCCAAGTGGGCGAGCGCAGTGTTTCTGTTTGTCATAGCAGTGGCGTAATTGATCCAGTGGCTGAGAACTTTTTTAATACTGATGTTCTCGATAACACGGTGGAAGTGTTGCAGGCGTTAAGCGATGAAGAGTTAAGGCAGCGTTTTGTTTCGGCTTATTCTAATATGCTGCAACTATGGCTGACGCAGCAGTTGGTACCTGGCGAAGGGATGCCTGAAGAGATCAGGCAGGCTGTTGATAAGCTAAAGACAAATAAGGGCTTGAGTTAGACCTACTTAGCGTTTGTGAATGTGGCTCAGAAGTTCATTGGCCATGATTTTAGCACTTTCATCATCGGCAGCAGATACATCTGCCAGATAGTCTTCACTCTCTTTATTTCTTCCTTCAAACATCAGTGCCATCCCAATGAATGCCTTGGTAACCGGGTTGTTTTCATCCAGAGGCAGGGCTTTTTTGTGCAGTATATCCAGTGCATCCCTGTGCAGCTTTTTGTTCATATATTGAAAGGCGTAGCCAATGTGGGGAAGCGGGCTGTCGGGGCGAGCTTTTTCCAATCCGTAAAAAATGGCAAAGGCCTGCTTGGGCATATTGTTGGAGGTGGCCATAAAGCCGATGTCAGCCAATGTTTTAACCAGTGAGTCGTCAGCCATGACTTAAGCTCTCCCTGTGCTTAAAGCTTCTGAATAATACTTTGAATGGTATCTTTGATGGATTTGATAATGCTGGATCGCAGACCCTCAATGATCATGTATTTGTTAAAGTCAACCTGAAACTCCACCATATCCTTGGTGCTGTTCGGATCCATGGTCGAAACTTTGTTTTTAAGAGCGATGTCCAGTTCGTTGGCTTTGGTACCAAACTCTGACTGAATTTTGTCAAAATTGAAGTTATTACCGCCTGTTGATCCTGTTCCGCCTTGGGACATGATGCGTGCTCCTTGTAAGGGTCTCCCTTAGGGTTCTTTATGGTGCTTTTCCCATGTCTGGTCAACGACGTCGGCAGCTGCCAGAAGTGCCAGCATCATGCTGGTGTTTTTCTCGAATTCTTCAGGTGAGTTGCCACGATCCACCAGAGCCTTGAGGCGTATGGCTTCATCCATCAGCTCTTTCAGCAATTGCTCACGGTATTCGCCGCTTTTATCGTTAATCAGGAGATCTTCAGTACCGGAGAGGTTGATCACCTCACTGTTTTTTTTGTCCGTCACGGTTCCCTCCAAGACGGTATTTGACCCGATCTGTTCCTTTTACTAATAAAAGATAGTCGAGGTTAATATCTTCAATTATATACCCGTTCGCCAGTTTTGCCCCGATCAGGTACTTTCCGCCGTCTTCCATAATCACATACGGTACCCTGCCCATGCTGATGCCGCGGATGCTCAAAGAGGGTATTAGCCCGCCCTGTGAGCCTTTTGCATCGTTAGCGGTGCGGGTTGCTACCTTCAGCACCGGGTTATCTCGATACCTTTTTCTGAAACGACTGACAATATCATTCAGGTTATATACCTGTTCATCGTCCAAAAGGTGGCCTTCTATAGTGATGAGGTTGGGTTTTTGTACCAGATGAATGCGGGCGCTGAGATTTTTTTCCCTGAGCATGGATTTGAGGGTGTTCAGGCGACTTGACTGGTTTTCAACCTGATCAACAATCGAGACCAGTCCATGAATTTCCTGTTTCAACATGTCGATCAGGTTTGTCAATTCTTCGGCACTGGCGACATAACCGGTCATCACCAGTGAGCCGGGCGTGTTGTCCAGTTCCAGTCGAATATCGGTATAGTCTTTGTTCTGGAGCAAAGCGTCGGCACTGGCACGTAATTCATTCATTATCACCAGTTTTGAGGTAAAGGGGACTCCCTGCTCATGCAGACTGCGTTGCAGGTTCTGTTTGTCTTTAAGGGTGCTGGTGTAACCTGTGACCAGTATGCTCTGGTCTGGCAGGGTTTTGACCCGGACGTGTTTCTGGTTCAGCTTGTCTCTGATGGTTCTCGCTGTCATGGCATGATCCACCGGCTGGTTTTCCGGGGCGAGTTCTTCGGGTTCTTCATTCAGAAGCAAAAAGACGACTGTGAGTGAAATGACACAGATCAGAGCGAGTGGCAGTCCGATCAGGATTTTTTTGACAATGGGAGGCGGCGATGGGCGAGATTCATTTTCGTCAATGTCGGCACCTTCTTCGCTTGACAGAATGTCTGATTCATCGCCCAGATCAAGGTCATCATCAAGGTTTTCATCGTCTTCATTGTCGTCGTCGAGTTCGACATCAGGAAGTCCATCATCGTTGTCGATGTCTTCGGAAGGTGTCTCACTATCGGTTTCCCCGGGCTCCGGCTCTGGACGCTGAAGTTCTGGAAGTGTTATTTCAGGCCAGTCGGCATCGGTAGGGCCAAGGGTAAAAAACAGGTTGTTGGCAGTCACAACATCAAAGGCTGCTATTGTGAAGGGTTTTTCAACAGGCTGGCCGTTGTGGTAAAGCGGTTCCTCTTCGTGTTTGGGGAAGATATTCAGTTGCCCTTCCGGGGTAATCTGGATAACCAGCTCACTGTCACGAAGACTGGCATCGCTCAATACCAGGTCACAGCTTTCATCTTTGCCAAGGGAGTATTGCCCCGGTTCGAGAGGTATTTCAGCTCCGATGTGATTGCCTGACAGGATTTTTAGATAATATTCACTCACAGAGGCACCTCGGCAGAGTGTCAGTGCCAGCATGAAAGAAGGAGTCGATGGCTGAATGGGAAAAGTTACAGTCCCTGTCGTTTAATCTGATCATCCTGATCCACAGCCGTGAAGGTGTTCAATATTAGATTAAGTGAATACGCAGGGCTTTACCACCCTGAAATTTCAGAGGTATCCGGTTTGTTGTTTTGTGATGATGTAGAGAAGTTTTCTGGAATCTTTTGTCAGTTACTTTTAATATTATCGCGTCAGTTTCCTGATGTCCGGTTGCTTTTGGCGCTGGTATTTTGACCATTCATAACGATAAAAATAGTACGATGGGGGCGGTAATTGATGGAAACCAGTTTTTGGAGTGGTAAGCGACCTGAGGGGGTTGCGAATACAGTTGATCCTGATAGTTACCCGAATGTTCTGGCGCTGATTAACAGTATGCTTGCCAGAAATGCAAGTCGTCCGGCGTTTACCAGTATTGGGCATACCCTGACTTTTGCAGATATTGATCAATACAGTCATCACTTTGCCGCTTATCTTCAAAGTTGTCGGGGCCTCAAGCCCGGGGATCGTATAGCGATCCAGATGCCTAACCTGTTGCAATACTGTATTGCTGTTTATGGAGCCTTTCGTGCCGGGCTGGTTGTCGTAAACACCAATCCTCTTTATACCGCCAGAGAAATGCTGCACCAGTTCCGGGATTCGGAAGTAAAGGCTCTGGTGTATCTGGAAAACTTTGCACACCTTATTGAAGAGGTGGTTGAAGATACCAGCATAGAAGTGTTGATTGCTACACAGTTGGCTGACATCCTGCCCGCACCAAAAAGACAGCTGATTAACTTTGCGGCAAAGTATGTAAAAAAAACGGTGCCACCCCATGGTTTGAAGCCTACGGTCACATTTCGGGAGGCTCTGAAAAAAGGCGGTATCCTGACTTATCAGCCGCCGGAAGATGCAGACCTGAATGAACCGGCTGTACTGCAATATACAGGAGGTACAACGGGTGTAGCGAAAGGTGCCGTGCTGACACATCGAAACCTGATCGCCAACATGCTCCAGGCCAAGGAAGTGTTATCGCAAAAAATGGAAAAACAACAGCTGGGACTGGAGCCGGGTAAAGAGATTATTGTGGCACCTCTGCCGCTTTACCATATCTATGCTTTCACCGTGCACCTGTTGTGTATGCCTTACCTTGGAAATCGAAATATTCTCATTGCCAATCCCCGGGATACGGAAACGTTTATCAAATTTATTAAACCATGGCGGTTTACCGGCTTTGTCGGGCTGAATACATTATTTGTCAGTCTGATGAATCACCCGGATTTTGCTGAATGTAATTTTTCCGGGTTGAAGTTCACCCTTTCCGGAGGGACGGCATTACAAGAGGATACCGGTCTGCGCTGGCATAAATTTACGGGCTGCCGGGTTTCAGAAGCGTATGGTCTGACTGAATGCACGCCTGCGGTGTGCATCAACCCGATGGGGGAGTTGTCTCAGCTTGGTACAGCGGGATTACCGGTGCCTGACACAGCCCTGAAGATCGTGGCAGATAGTGGTGATGAACTGCCCGTAGGGGAAGTCGGGGAGCTGTGTGTCAAAGGCCCTCAGGTGATGAAGGGTTACTGGAAAAACGATGAAGCAACCCGGAAGGCCATTGATGAAAATGGCTGGCTGAGAACCGGTGATGTGGCTCTTATTCAGGATGATGGTTTCGTGCGAATTGTTGATCGCATCAAGGATATGATTCTGGTTTCCGGATTTAATGTTTATCCCAATGAAATTGAAGATGTTGTCAGTGGCTTTGACAAAATAGACAACTGTGCAGCTATCGGGGTGCCTGATGACAAGACCGGGGAGGCGGTTAAATTGTTTGTCATTCCCAAGGATAAAGAGTTGGGTAAAAACGAAGTAATTGACTACTGTCGTCAACATCTGGCGGGTTATAAAGTGCCGAAACAGATTGAATTTCGCGACGAGCTTCCTATGACGCCAGTCGGGAAAATTCTGAGAAAAGACCTGCGCCGGGAAGAGCGGAGTAAAGGTTGAATCCTGCCTTTAACAGTTTAGATCGCGCAGTTGCCATTAAAAAAAACGCCACCTTGCCTCTCGGGCAGGTGGCGCTTTCGTATTTCATAGTCGTTTATTAGATAAGGGTCTTCAGGTGTGATTGGCGGGCTCTTTGTCTGAAAAGTAACGGCTGAAGCACTCGGGGTCGTCTTTCAGGGCTTCGCTCGCTTCTTCATTGGTAACGGGAGTAATGCAGGTGGAGTGGACTTTCATTAATCGGATGCTGGCATCAAACCAGAACCATTCATTGTTTTCTGTCAGGCAGAGTGCGCGGACACTGAAATTCACAGAGGGAATGCAGGGAAGGTTAGGAAAGCTGAACAGTTTTTTTTTGACAACCGTTGAATCCTGACAGGTGTAGGTGACATTGTTGTAACGACGTTCAAATCGTTCAAAGGCTTCGGCAAACATTAAGTTTGCCATATAGTCCTGTTTCAGACTCAGATAATAAAGAGCAAAAGCACTGATAGCGATTAAGATAACGCTTTCCATTGAAGACCTACCCCTTGGGTTTATTATAAGTAGTGCTAGCGTCCGTACTGGCTTTTTCTAAACCCTTATTTTCAATATAAGCATAAGTACTCGATCAAATGAAATCACCTATTTCTGACTCATTGTTCAGGCACTGCTCTGCGTTGCAACTCTGGTCACATAGCCTGCTATGCTCCCGTCGTTGCGCCTTGCTCAGTACCTGCCCAATAAGCTATGAATAGTGGATTCCATATGAACGAGTACTTAAGTCTTTTATTAAATGAATGACTGCTAAAGAGTTGTCGCTTGGAGACGGTCATGCAAGTATCTTCAGTATCAGGTTTTGAATGAAATTCGCTCAGGTTTGAATAGCTATTTGATTGCCCAGTAAGCGAGCATCTGTTTGGCAATGGGCCGGTGTGTATCTTTGCCATAAAGGGCATCAATCAGAGCAAAGCTGAAACCCATGGCATTACCAGGTCCCTGGGCAGTGATGACTTTACTTTTCTGATCAACCACTACCGGATCGCTTGGTCGGGGGAGTGCGCCTTCCAGTTGGTCGAGAAAGCTTGGGTAGCAGGTGGCGCTGACATTATCCAGCAACGAGTGGTGTGCCAGTACCACGGCTGGAGCCGCGCAAATAGCAGCATACCAGCGGTCAGCTTGCTGCTGTTCATGAAGCAGTTGGATCAGGGGTTCGCAATCTCTCAGGTTTGCCGCACCGGGCATACCGCCCGGGAGAGCAATCATATGAAAGGTTTTATCCTGACACTGGTCAATTTGGGTGTCAGCAGTCAGTTTTACGCCTCTTGAAGCCTCAATGTCCAGATCGCCATCAATGGTGCAGGCAGCCACCGTTACATTGGCTCCAGCCCTGCGCAGAGTATCGATGATAGTCACTGCTTCAATTTCTTCGCAACCTTGTGCGATGGGAACGAGAACAGGTCTGGACATGGGAAGCCTCTCGTAACGGAAGTAGACCGTAATAATCACTATCGGAAAACCAGCACTACAAGCCTAGTCCGTAATTGAAAGAACGCCAGATGGTTGTTTTTTTGATACTCGATGCTGCAGTTTTTGATATTTGAGGGAGAGCAGGAAATGGCAGGGTGGCATAAGAGCAGACTACTACTGCAGCTCCGAATTCAAGCCTTGCGAGATTCCATCATAGCCACAGCAGCAGGTTGGAGGTAAGATCTCATAGGAACTTAATAACCGTCAAGTGTCGTATCTTGCTAATTCGCCCATTACCCGTTGTCACTGCCTTTCTGGATGCTTTGAATGATTCGCTCAAGTCCATCAATTCCTCTGCGCAGTTGAGTAGATCCCAGAAAGTGGCACTGGGCGTTTTTATCATGGGAATCGTGGTAACTAAAACTATTAACTGGGCTGCTTTTGAGCGCAGAAGCTTAGGCAGATTCAAAGCGACCCGTCTGTGCTGGATGTTTTATCAAGCAGAAATTGCATGGCAAAGCCTGCTACAGGCCAGCGTCAGAAATATTCTTCTACGCTATGGAATACAAAGTGGAACCCTTGCTATCGACGATACAGGAAAAAAGCGCACTAAAAGGACTTCAAAAATCGACGGTGCCCATAAGATAAAAGACAAATCAACAGGTGGTTATTTTAATGGGCAGGAACTGGTGTTTATGGTGCTCGTTACTGAAGTAGCTACCTTTCCAGTAGGGTTTCGCTTTTATATTCCTGACCCTGAGTTATCTGCATGGAGGAAGAAAGACAAGGCGCTCAGGAAGCAAGGCATTCAGAAAAAAGAACGACCGAACCGTCCTGAGCCAGATCATGTTCGTTACCCACCATGCAGTCGTTGACGCTGGTTATGCTGCAAGAATTTGTTGATTCGTTTCCCAACATTACGATCAAAGCAATTCTCGCTGATGCACTGTATGGCACAGGAGACTTTATGGATAAGGCTGCGGAAATAACAGGCGGAGCCCAGGTTGTCAGCCAACTGCGCTCGAATCAGAAAGTATCCAACCGAAACCACTCGGAAGCGACTCTCAAAGCTTACTTTTCGCCAGAAAGGCGCTGAAACTCAACTCATAATACGCGGTGGCAAAGAAGAGCAGGTCACGATGCTGGCTGCTCGGCTGTATGTTAAGGCTCATGGGAAAAGACGTTTTGTTATTGCCCTGAAGTATGAGGGTGAAGAGGATTATCGCTATCTGGTGGCTTCAGATATGTCATGGCGGCATACCGACATAGCCAGGATTTACACCTTGAGGTGGTTGGTCGAGGTTTTCATTCAAGACTGGAAAGCTCATTGTGGCTGGAACAGGTTGAGCAAACAGCAAGGTGCTGACGGATCGCAGCGCGGCGTGATCCTGAGCCTGCTGTGCGAACACATGCTGTTACTGCACCCTGAGCAATTCGTCCTACTGAAAAACAAACAGGCCGGAATGCCCGCAGGCTGTCTGATCGAACGCCTCAATGCAGAAGCCTTGCTTGCTACGGTGAAATCAGTGGTTGAATCGGAAGATCCAGATACCGAGCTTAAGGCTCTGGCCTTAGCCTTAGAGCATACTTTGCCCAAGCGGGAGTCGAGCAGGCATATGGCTGGTAGAGACCTGGGAGAACAAAAGGCAACTGACTCACTCAAAGCACACGCCCGGAAGTTTAAACTTTTAGATGCAGCTTAGAATCGAGATAAATACGTTACTTGTTTAGGTAAAACTGCAGCATCGAGTGATAGGGGGAAGAAGAGTGACAGTCTGAATGGCTGTCACTCGGTTGCAGGTTTGTCCTGACCAAACAGGTTATAACCAATGGCATAACCCCGGTGATAATCGGCGACCAGTCTGTTGCGGTTGCGTGTGCTGCGGGTCGAGTTCAGAGGGGTATCAGGGCAGATTTCAGTAATGGAAATGCCTTTTTCACGAAAGTCGTCCAGCTGGTCAAGTGTCTCGTTATAGAGAGTGTACTGCTGGCGAATCAGGCTGGACAGGGCGGGCTGTTTGCGAAATTGCCAGGCGAGCAGACGGTTGCTGGAAGATGCGGTTTTGCGGTAATTGCTTTCTCTTGTGCGAATGATGACCAGCTCTTTAAAGCCATCTTCAATAGCCTTGATAACCGGCAGGGGGTCGGAAAGACTTCCGTCCATGAGGATGCGTTCTCCAATATGGATGGGAGAACGATAAATCATCGGCAGAGCGCTGGAGGCTTTAAGAACCTGAAACAGTTCATCGTTTTCAGTATCCGGTGTTATATCGTGGTAGACCGGATAACCTGTGCGGGTGCAGGTGGTTACCACTGTCATCCGGCTTTTTTCAAGGGTTTGATAGAAGCGGCGACTGTCAATGGTAAATTGCTTGCTGATTCTCTCGAAAAACCAGTCCAGATCAAACAGATTGCCACCTCGAATGTGACGGGCAAGACTGATGAAATTGGGTTCGAGACAAGTGCCGGTATAAATATCGAGGTTTCGTCCTCGTTGACCAGACAAGAATGAAAGCAGATTGAGAGCGCCTGCAGAAACACCGTAGTAGCCTGCGAAAGGCTTGTGTCTCTTGTCAAGAAATGCATCCAGCACGCCTGCAGCGAAAACACCGCGCATGCCACCGCCTTCAACAATTAAAGCGGTTTTTGGCTGATTAGAAGAATCGGAGGTTTGCATTGACCTGAAAAACAAAAAAAATCGGACAAGCCGATTTGATCAAATGATGGTAGCGGGGGCCGGATTCGAACCGACGACCTTCGGGTTATGAGCCCGACGAGCTACCAGACTGCTCCACCCCGCATCTAAATTTGAGAATCAGATCAGACCTGACATGTATGTCTGAAATAGTAATAAGTTGGTAGCGGGGGCCAGATTCGAACTGACGACCTTCGGATTATGAGCCCGACGAGCTACCAGGCTGCTCCACCCCGCATCCATTCTCTATAAAAGAGTCTGTAGACTGATCACTGGACTGGTAGATGTGACCGTCGTTTTTACTTAAGCGTTACAACTGCAAAGATTGCTGCTGTAAAAATTGGTAGCGGGGGCCAGATTCGAACTGACGACCTTCGGGTTATGAGCCCGACGAGCTACCAGGCTGCTCCACCCCGCATCCATACTCTGTAAAAGAGTCTGTAGACTGGTCACTGAACTGGTATATGTGACCGTCGTTTTAACTTAAGCGTTACAACTGCAAAAAATGCCGTTGTAAAAATTGGTAGCGGGGGCCAGATTCGAACTGACGACCTTCGGGTTATGAGCCCGACGAGCTACCAGACTGCTCCACCCCGCATCCATACTCTGTAAAAGAGTCTGTAGACTGATCACTAAACTGGTAGGTGTGACCGTCGTTTTACTTAAGCAGTTACAACCGCAAAAAAAATGCTGCTGTAAAAATTGGTAGCGGGAGCCAGATTCGAACTGACGACCTTCGGGTTATGAGCCCGACGAGCTACCAGGCTGCTCCATCCCGCATCCATTCTCTATAAATAGAGTCTGTAGACTGATCACTAAACTGGTAGATGTGACCGTCGTTTTACTTAAGCGTTACAACTGCAAAAAAAATGCTGCTGTAAAAATTGGTAGCGGGAGCCAGATTCGAACTGACGACCTTCGGGTTATGAGCCCGACGAGCTACCAGGCTGCTCCATCCCGCATCCATACTCTGTAAAAGAGTCTGTAGACTGATCACTGAACTGGTAGGTGTGACCGTCGTTTTACTTAAGCGTTACAACTGCAAAAAATGAAGTTGTAAAAATTGGTAGCGGGGGCCAGATTCGAACTGACGACCTTCGGGTTATGAGCCCGACGAGCTACCAGGCTGCTCCACCCCGCATCAACGAGGTGCGAATCTTATGGACGATCATTCTTAAAGTCAATAACAAGTTGCTTTTTTATTGATAAATAAAGGTTTTTTATTTCGAACGATAATTCAGAGAGGTGCAGGCCGATGGTGTCAGGCTGTCGAATTAAACGTCTTTGAACGGCTAATAATCACAGGGCAGGTAATGCCGTAGCCGGTGGTTTTATCCACCGGCTACGGTTGAGCTTAAGTACTCCACCTTAGGAAAACGCATATTTCTGACTCAATGGTTCAGCCACTCTGCCGCGTTGCAACTCCGGTCACATAGCCAGCTATGCTCCCTACGTTGCGCCTTGCATAGTAGCTGTCCCATTGGCCAGAAATATTAGTTTCCATAAGGCGAAGTACTTAACTGGCTAAAGCCCGGTCACTGATCAACTGTTCAACAACACCGGGATCAGCCAGAGTAGATGTGTCTCCCAGGTTTTCATATTCACCTGAGGCTATTTTACGCAGAATTCGTCGCATGATTTTTCCGGAGCGGGTTTTCGGTAGACCGGGAGCCCACTGGATAATATCCGGTGTGGCGATAGGGCCTATCTCTTTACGAACCCATTGTCGTAAATTGGCTTTGAGTTCATCCGAGTATTCAGTGCCAGAGTTCAGGGTGACATAAACGTATATCCCTTCCCCTTTAATATCATGGGGGAAACCGACAACGGCGGCTTCGGCAACATTTTTATGTGCCACCATGGCTGACTCAATCTCGGCGGTTCCCATGCGATGCCCGGAAACGTTCAGTACATCGTCAACCCGTCCGGTTATCCAGTAATAGCCGTCTTCGTCTCTTCGGGCGCCGTCACCCGTGGTGTACATGCCTTTAAAGTGGGTGAAGTAAGTCTGTATAAAGCGATCATGATCACCAAAAACGGTTCTGGCCTGTCCTGGCCAGCTGTCAAGAATCACCAGGTTGCCTTCGCCTGCACCCTCAATCAGCAGGCCTGCGTTATCCACCAGTGCAGGTTGCACTCCAAAGAAGGGACGTGTGGCAGAACCGGGTTTCAGGTCTGTTGCGCCAGGCAGTGGCGTCAGCATGGCTGCGCCGGTTTCTGTTTGCCACCATGTGTCAACGATGGCACAACGCTCTTCGCCGACGGTTTTGTAATACCAGTGCCAGGCTTCCGGGTTAATGGGTTCGCCGACGGTGCCCAGCAATCTAAGGCTTTTACGACTAGTGCCTTCTACAGCCTTGTCACCTTCAGCCATCAGTGCCCGTATGGCAGTAGGAGCAATATAAAGAATATTAACGTTATGCTTGTCCACGATTTTGCTGACGCGGTTCACTTCCGGATAATTTGGCAAACCTTCATGCATCACAATAGTGGCGCCATTTAGCAGCGGGCCATAAGTGACATAAGAGTGACCGGTGACCCAGCCGATATCCGCGTTACACCAGAATACTTCACCGGGTTTGTAGTCAAAGACGTACTCATGGGTCATGGAGGCATAAACCAGATAACCTCCGGTGGTGTGCAATACGCCTTTGGGTTTGCCGGTTGAGCCGGAGGTGTAGAGAATGAAGAGCGGATCTTCGGCGTTCATTTCCCTTGGCTGACAATAGGGAGAAGCAATGGCGGTCATGTCGGTCCAGGACACATCGCGGTGATCGTGCCAGGCAATTTCGGCCTGGGTATGGCGATAGACGATGACTTTTTCAATGGTTTTGATGTCCGGGTGGGTCAGGGCTTCATCGACGTTTTCTTTCAGTGGTACCTTTTTGCCGCCACGAACGCCTTCGTCTGCAGTGATGACAATTTTGGCACTGGAGTCAATAATTCGACCTGCCAGCGCTTCCGGCGAGAAACCGCCAAACACCACCGAATGAATAGCACCTATCCGGCTGCAGGCCTGCATGGCGACCACAGCCTCGACAACCATGGGCATATAAATCGCCACCACATCACCCTGACGAACGCCCTGACTCTTGAGTGCATTGGCAAAGCGGCAGACCTGTTCATGCAGTTCTTTATAGGTGACTTTTCTGGCTTCACCTTCGTCATCGGGTTCCCAGATAATAGCGACCTGATCACCACGGGTTTCCAGGTGTCGGTCAAGGCAGTTGTATGAAGCGTTGGTGGTGCCGTCGAAGAACCAGTTGATATCGACAAAGTGGTCGTCGAAGGAGACTTTTTTAACTTTTGTGAAAGGGTTGAACCAGTCGATGCGCTGGCCATGCTCACGCCAGAAACCTTCGGGGTTTATAATGGACTGCTGATACATGGCCTGATAACGCTCGTTATCCACCAGTGAGCGGGCTTGAAGTTCTGGAGAGACAGGGTAAACAGTGCCATGGGCGGTGCCGGTACTCATACAATGTATCCTGATGTTGTTATTTTTATAATGCTCCGGATGTCAGGGACTTATCTTACGGATGACAGCGCTTCAGAAAATTAGACCTTTGTCTTAATCAGGGAGTTTACGTGGGGTGGGTATTGTCAGGCCCAGAATAAAAAAAGGCGGAGGGCATAACCATCCGCCAATAGCACCTACTTGCTAGTAACCAGAATCACACAGGGCGTTAAGTAGTGAACCAGGTTCACACTGTACAATCTGGTTACGAGACAGAAAATTAGCAGTCAAAGACCATATCACCATGAGACTTTAGTCGAAGACCGGTGTATAACTGCGCATAAGAACAATAAACCTCCCCAGACTGCCTGCTGAAGGATATGATTCGAATTAGCTGAATGTTGACTGTGGCAGCGGCCTGACGTATCGGGAAGATAATGATTATGACGGGTTGGTTACTGGCATTAATCGCTATGTTGTACGTGGCAGGCCTGTTTGGAGTGGCCTGGTACGGTGATCGCATTGATCTGAAGAAAAAAAAACAATTGCGATCTTACATTTACTCTTTTTCCTTGGCGGTTTACTGCTCTTCCTGGTCTTTCTTTGGCACGGTCGGTCAGGCCAGTGAAGAATCCTGGTCTTTTGTACCGGTTTTCCTCGGGCCTATGCTGATGTTCACACTGTTCTGGAAAGTGCTGAACAAGCTGATTCTGGTCAGTAAAAAAGCCAATATCACGTCTATTGCCGACTTTATCGCTTCCCGCCATGGTAAGTCCCGCGGGCTGGCTGCACTGGTAACCGTTATTCTGGTGATGGGTTCGCTGCCGTATATTGCCCTGCAGTTGAAAGCCATTGTTATGGGGTTTCAGCTACTGTCGTTTCCGGGCGACAAGTATCTGAACCTTCAGGATCTGGTGTTGGTCGTGACAATATTGCTAGCGGTATTTGTCATCATCTTCGGAACCCGGCGGATTGATACCACGGAACACCAGCAGGGGGTGATGACGGCGATAGCGTTTGAATCGGTTTTGAAGTTGGCAGCCTTTCTCGTGGTGGGTGGCTGGGTGTGCTGGCAGGTGTCGGCTTCCGGCGCGAGTCCGGTTCAATTGCCCGAAGCCAGAGAGTGGCTGCAGCCGCCGGAAAGCTGGTTCCAGACACTGGTTTTTCCCACCTTTATCATGATGGCTTCGGTCATTTGTCTGCCCAGAGAGTTTCACACGATTGTGGTAGAAAACTCGGAAATTAAGGATTTTCATCGCTCCCGCTGGTTGTTTCCTCTCTATCTGCTTTTGATCAGCGTTCTGGTACTGCCCCTGACGTATGCAGGGAAACAGGTGTTCGGAGATACCGTGTCTGCGGATAGTTATGTGATTCTATTACCTCAGGCACTGGGCTCGGAAGCATTAGCGGCACTGGCTTATATGGGCGGTGTGTCAGCGGCCATTAGTATGGTGATCGTTGCCACTCTGGCGCTGTCAACCATGGTATCGAACGAGATTTTCATGCCGATGATTCTGCGCAGCTCTGGCGATGGGGAGAGAAACTATTATCGCTTCAGTGGTCTGCTGCTGAATGTCCGCCGAACCGTCATTATTTCTTTGCTGTTGTTAACCTATCTGCTCTACCGGTTAATGGAAGCCAGCACTGGCATGCCCGGGCTGGCGGGTTTGGGGCAGCTGTCACTGGGAGCGGGCATTCAGCTTTTGCCAGCCGTTCTCGGTGGGTTGTATATTCGTGACAGTAACCTCAAGGCGGTCTATCTGGGATTGCTGACGGGGGCGTCCATATGGTTTTTTACTCTGGTTGTGCCGCTGTTTGTTCAGGCTGGCTGGCTGCCAACGTCTATTACAGAAGACGGGTTGTTTGGCCTGTCGGCTCTGAAACCCCAGTCTCTGTTCGGTTTTGAAGCGACGTCTGATCCGTTTAGCGGGACACTAATCGCTTTTGCTGCGAATACCTTGCTGTACATTGCCGGTTGTTTCTGTATGCGTCCCTCGTCAGTGGAAGTGCGTCAGGCGGTTCAATTTATGAATGTGTCTGAAAGTGATACGGAGTCCTATCGTCATGTGAGGGTGAACCGGAAAGAGTTAAAGGCACTGCTTACCCGTTTTGTTGATGCGGATAAGGTTGAAGGGTTGATTCATTATCAGCTTCATGATGTTCCGGATAACGGTCTGGTGAACCGGGAAGCCCTGTTAGCCGCCGAGCGATTGCTGGCCGGTGTGATGGGAGCGACCTCGGCTAAAGTGGTTATGAAAACTTCGCTAACAGGTGGGCAGGTGCGCCTTGAGGATGTCGAGGCCATTGTCGATGAAGCGTCAGAGGTGCTGCAGTTTAATCGGGAATTATTACAGGGAGCCATCGAAAACCTGGAACAGGGTGTCAGTGTCGTCGATAAAAATCTGCAACTGGTCGCCTGGAATCGCCGTTATGTCGAGTTGTTTGATTATCCCGAATCCCTCATTAAAGTGGGTCGCCCTGTGGAAGAGATTATTGACCATAATGCCCGACGGGGTTTATGTGGTCCGGGACGGGCGGAAGATCATGTGAACAAACGTGTTGCTTATATGCAGCAAGGCTGCGCACACAAATCGGAGCGGATGCATCCCAATGGCAAAGTGATAGAGATTCGCGGCAACCCCATGCCGGGCGGCGGGTTTGTTATGAGCTTTACCGACATTACCGAATTCAGGGAGGTTGAACAGGCTCTGAAAGAGGTGAATGAAAGCCTTGAACAGCGGGTACATGAACGCACGCAGGCATTGTCAGAGCTGAACCGTGAACTGGTTTCAGCGAAAGCCCAGGCCGAAGCCGCCAATCGCTCACGTTCGCGCTTTTTTGCTGCGGTCAGTCACGACCTGATGCAGCCGATGAATGCCGCAAGGCTGTTTTCAGCGTCACTGGAATCTTCTCCGTTGCCTCCGGAGTCCCACGTTCTTACGACTCATCTGAGCAGCTCTCTGGAGTCGGCCGAACGATTGTTGAATGACATACTGGATATGTCGAGGCTGGAGGCTGGAAAGCTGCGAGCCACTGTTCGTGAGTTTTGTCTGTCTGAGGTGTTGGGGCCATTAAAATCGGAATTTGATTTGCTGGCCGAGCAGGATGCGCTGACATTCAGGCTGTCTTCCCGGGCAGTCTGGGTTCGCAGTGATCCGAGCTTGCTGCGGCGAATTCTGCAGAACTTTTTGACCAATGCTTTTCGTTACAGCGGTTCCGGTGTCAGCCCCGGCAGGGTGATGTTAGTGGTTCGCAGAGCGAATGATCAGCAGGTTCGCATAGAAGTCAGGGACAATGGTTCAGGCATTCCTTTGGATAAACAGGAGCTGATTTTCAGTGAGTTTGAACGCCTGCGAAATGATGGCAAGGGCTTGGGGCTTGGGCTGTCTATTGCCAAGGGTATTGCTGATATTCTGGGGCACCGGTTGCAGTTACGCTCGCTGCCAGACAAGGGCACCGTTTTTTCAGTCTGCCTCAACACGGTTGAACGGAAAGTGGTGCAGCAGCACAGGGTGTCTATGCCGGTAGGTTCTCTTAATCACCTGAAGGTTCTGTGTATTGATAATGAGCAGGAGATTCTTGTGGGCATGTCCAGTCTGTTGCAGCGGTGGGGGTGCTCGGTCGTCTGTGCTGGCGGGCGGGAACAGGCTGTTGCTGAAGTTGGGCGACATGCGCCTGATGTATTGCTGGTTGATTTTCAGTTGGAATCTGACTGCGATGGCATCGAATTAATTCAGGAACTCAGGGTGCTTATCGATAATGATGTTAACGACGAAGTACCGGCAGTTCTGATAACTGCAAATACCCGTCAGGGATTGCGCGAGCAGTGTCGGGATCAGAATATCCGGTTTCTCAATAAGCCCGTTAAACCGGCTGCTTTGCGGGCGTTGCTCACTTCGTTTGCTCAGTCGTCGAGAGTTTGAGAGTCATTTTGATTGCCTGGCTGGTCAATTTCCAGTTCCTTCATGGCAATGACCGCCTGAGTTCGGTTGCGCACGCCCAGCTTTTTAAAAATCGCGGTGACATGTGCCTTGATAGTGGCTTCTGACACTTCCAGATCGTAGGCAATCTGTTTATTCAGCATACCTTCGCTGATCATACCCAGTACCCGGAACTGCTGGGGAGTGAGTGAAGCCAGCTTCTGTTCGATATCGTGGGTTGCCTGCGGTGTGGAAAGGCCAGCGGCACTGCCGGGCAGCCAGACTTCGCCATCCAGTACATGGGTGATGGCTTCTTTCAGGGTATCCAGCGGTGAAGACTTGGGAATGAAGCCGTTAGCACCGTGTTGCATTGCCCGTTGAATGACCTGCTGGTCTTCGGTGGCTGAAACAATGGCAACAGGCACTTCGGGATAATGCCCACGAAGAAAAATAAGTCCGGAAAAACCATGTGCTCCGGGCATATGCAAATCAAGCAGAATAAGATCCGGGCTGGGAACCTGCTGCAACACAGATTGCAGCGCTGCTATTGAGCCTGCCTCGTGTATTTCAGGATTTTGTAACCCCTGTCGAAGTGCAGCCTGCAGAGCCGTTCGGAACAGAGGATGGTCATCGGCAATTATTATGGTGTGTTCCATAACATTGAGATTGCCATCATGTTTCGAAGGTGTAAAGCGATAGTTTGTTATGAAAAAGCGGTTTTCATAATCGGGGAGTTAAAAAAACGACGGTCTTTAGTTAATGAGACTTTGTGACAGCCTCATTAGCCTGAATACTATTTTGCCAGTGCCGTTTTAGCAGGAGTATCGCAGTACTGGGCGCAACAGTTTTTAGAGAGTACCGGGCTGAATCGCTCGGGGAACTTACCGTTGATGCCATCGTAAAAAGCCTGAATCTCGCAGAGGTCTTTTTCCATGTTATCTGTTGGCTTGATGATGGGGCCAAAACCACCGACTTTGCGTTTAAAATCCAGATAACCCAGCACGATAGGAATGTTGGCATTTTTGGCCACATGGTAAAAACCTGTGCGCCAGCGATCACCTTTGGCCCGGGTGCCTTCAGGGCAGATAACCAGACGGAGCTGTTTATTACCTTTGAAGCAGCAGACGGTCTGATTCACCATACTTTTAGGCTTGGTGCGGTCAACCGCTATGCCACCCAGCCATCTCATGACAGGGCCGAAAGGCCCCCAGAACAGGCTGGATTTACCCATCCAGTAACATTGTACACCGGTGCAAAGACTGATAGCGATGCCATAGAAAAAATCCCAGTTACTGGTATGGGGGGCAGCAACAATTATATAACGTGGTGCCTTGGGTTTTTTGCCTTCAATTTTCCAGCCGGACAGAAACAGTGCCAGTCGGGCAATCAGAGAGCATATCGGACGAATAACCGGAGTATTGAAAATCGTAAAGCGCATATTGCAGAGCCGTGATTCTCTCGCTGGATAAATGAGCTGTTTAGCAACCTTTATGCAACGATGTTGTTGAAATAATGGTTATGAGGCATCCCTCATAAATGCACTGATGCAACACACTTATGAGGAATGGCTCGTAAAATGAACCTGTCTGGTTCACTGCCGGGTTTTGGATTTAGCTTGGTCTTATGGCCCGGTAACGAAGTCAGTGGAGCGCATTCAACGCCTTTCTGGGCAGCATGGGAATACGGGGAAGTGGCTATTGTCAAAATGATGTACTTTTGGTTCATATAGCCAGTAGGTTCGCTTATATTGCTGTATAAAAAGACAGTTTTTCTTGCGCATCTGACTTCTGAATCAGTACCATAGAAGTACTTATTTTGCTGTTAATAATCCGTTATGTCTGATCTGTCTTCTACTTCACTGCCAGACGAACAACGCAAAATTCTGCATGTTGATGCGGATGCGTTTTACTGTTCGGTTGAAGAACGTGAAGACCCGTCCTTGAAAGGTAAGGCTTTTGCGGTGGGTGGAAGACCGGAACGACGTGGTGTCATTGCCACCTGCAGCTATACGGCCAGGGCATCAGGTGTGCGCTCGGCCATGGCATCGTTTCAGGCGGTCAGATTGTGCCCTGAATTGAAAATTATCCCTCCACGTTTTGATGTTTATCAGGAAGCATCAAAAAAAATGCACGACATCTTTCACCGTTATACATCGCTGATTGAACCTTTGTCGCTTGATGAAGCTTATCTTGATGTCACTGGCGTCGAGTTGTGCAAAGGCAGCGCCACATTAATGGCTCGGGAAATTATGCAGGCAGTCAGAGATGAAATAGGCATTACGGTGTCGGTGGGCGCTGCCCCGAACAAATTTCTGGCCAAAATTGCCAGTGACTGGAATAAGCCTAATGGTCTGTTTGTTATTCCCCCTGCTGATATTGAAGACTTTGTGTTCGAATTGCCCGTAGAACGAATACACGGCGTTGGTAAGGTCACGACAGAAAAAATGCACAACAAAGGTATTTTTACCTGTGGTCAGCTGCGTCAATACTCGCCATTGGAGCTGTGTCGCTGGTTCGGTACATTTGGTGAAAGGCTCTGGGAAATGGCTCGTGGTGTGGATGATCGCCCTGTTGAAACCGGTCGCCGTCGTAAGTCATTGTCCGTTGAGCATACTTACGACACTGATCTGATGGATGAAGCTGCTATTGTGTCAAAGGTGAAGCCGCTATTTGATGATTTGTCCCGGCGCTTTTCCGACATCAGTTCGGAATACGCGGTGCAGAAGCGGTTTGTGAAAGTTAAATTTGCCGATTTCAGTCAGACTACGCTGGAAGAGATTCTTGACCGGGATGATCTGGATGCGCAATCGCATTTTACCACCCTGATGATCAGGGCCTGGGAGCGGGGGAAAAAGCCAGTGCGGTTGTTGGGGCTGGGAGTCAGGCTGATTGATTTGCGTGCGCCGGAGCAGTTTTTGCAACTGGAACTGTTTGAGCGTAAACGTTC
Source organism: Endozoicomonas montiporae CL-33 (assembly GCF_001583435.1). Classification (NCBI taxonomy): domain Bacteria; kingdom Pseudomonadati; phylum Pseudomonadota; class Gammaproteobacteria; order Oceanospirillales; family Endozoicomonadaceae; genus Endozoicomonas; species Endozoicomonas montiporae. The sequence continues at coordinate 2,118,642 of NZ_CP013251.1, forward strand.
CCGAGTCTGAATGCGGAAATTTTAATATTCAAATCATTTGACAGTTAGGTATTTATCGAAATAATAAGCACTCAACCATACGAAATCATATTTTCTGACTTATTGTTCAGGCACTGCACGGCGTTGCAACTCTGGTCACATAGCTCGCTATGCTCCCGCCGTTGCGCCTTGTTCAGTACCTGCCCAATAAGCCAGAAATATGCGATTTTGTATGGCTGAGTACTTAAGTCTTTTTTCTTGAACCTGACCGGTTGTTTTATGCAGTTGACCCTGACGACGCCTGCGCTGTTATTTCCAGCCATTTCCCTGTTATTTCTGTCCTACACCAATAAGTTTCTGGCGCTGGCCTCCCTGATCCGGACGCTGCATGCTGAAGATCAGGAAAACCCTGATAGCCGGATCATCAGAGGGCAGCTTGAAAACCTCCGGCGCCGCATGAAGCTGATCAAGCATATGCAGGGTGCAGGCATTATGAGTTTTATCTGTTGTGTGGTGGTGATGTTTCTACTGCATCTCAACCTGTTTCAGTGGGGGTTTGTGCTTTTTGGGTTAAGCCTTTTGTTTTTGCTATTGTCGCTGGTGATCTGCCTGATGGAAATCAAGATATCCATTGATGCACTGGAATTGCAGGTTCAGCAGATGGATCATTGATATATCAAACAACACCTGATCAGGCTTCCTTTTTGATCAGGTGTTGCTTTTAGCTTTGTTGTGAGTGTTTTAATACCCCAGAACTTGTTGATTAGGTTGTTGATTCAATGGTTGATAGGACTGTCCAGAGGCTGGTTGTGTTGAGGCTTCAATGCCTGATTTTGCAGCAGGTATGGTGCCTTTTAAAGAATTTGCATTCAGCTTTAGAGTGACTTCCTTATTAAAGTCAGCCTGAGATTTAATACTAAGCCAACTTTCTTCCTCAGACAGATAGTTTGTTCCGTTGGTTGATTGTTCTACAAGCCAGTTATGCAATTTGAATACGTGGGTGGTTGCAGAGTTTTCTTGCTTTCCACCTTTGCCGTCATCTGATGTTCCTGTGTTGCCCTTGCCTCCATCTTGACTTTGCTGCGCGTTATTTCCTGTAAAAAGGTTTACGAATGGAAGATTTGCTAGGTATCCTCTTATTCCATTCGGAGAGGGCTTGCCACCTTTGTCATCATCGTCATCTTTTTTATATTGGTCATCACGTTTTTTGCCGTATTCCGGAGCGCCTAGAGCAAGAGAATCAGAGGCATTTGGAATAGCTAAAGTTATGCGTAACAGTTTGTAGTTGCCGTGCTTGTCCAGTTTGATGCGAATTTCAAAAGTAACAAAAGTCAAACCCTTATAGCTAGCCAGACAATTTCCGAATAGTTTGCATTTAGCCATATATCCCAGTCCAGAGTGTACATATGAGCCTATGCGGAATGCTCTCAGACTGGTGGAGGTTACTCTTCCCTGGGTGAACATGCTGTCAAGTTGTCCGGCAAAGACAGGGTGACGGAGGATTTCTTGTATAGCTTTAGCTTCAATTCTGTCGTTATTTCGATCTTTCAATGCGACTATTAAGCGGGAAAAAAAACTGCTGCCTTCTGCTGGAGGCTCCGGAGTGTAATATGGGTTTTGCGGAGAACCCTGAGAGTCGTCTACATGAAAGAGCACTGGATTTTCAGTGCCGTGTCTACTCTCTACGATCATCCAGTCTTCATGTTCTGGCACTGGTGTGATGGCCAGGTGTTTTTTTTCCTGAAAAAGGCGAAAGACGGTGTTGTCATCGTCGTTCGACGTTGAGGGGCAGCCCTGATTGGGTAGTGGTTGATCCTCAATTTTAGATTCTTCTTGTGAGACTGTGTCATTTCCCTCTGAAGTCTCTGAGGTTTTCTCTCCGGTGACGACTGTTTTCTGACCTGAATATTTTGAGGTGATATGAATCTGGTTATCGTCCTCTGAGACGGTGAAGATGTGATACCCGTTGAGCCAGCCTTCGAGATCTTCACCCGAAGCGGTATTGATAAAAAATAATAGGAATGCTGCTAATATCGGCAGCACTTTAGGCTTGTCCATGAATCTGACCCCTTGAATTGAAGGTTTCAATTAGCAATAGCCATCGCTTGACGACATGCAGAAAAGTCTAGTTCATAGAGTCGTTTGTATTGTAATTTACACAGTCATGTCAGCTTGTATTTCAATCTTTTCTGATCAGAAGCTGTGACCCAACCGTAGATAAAAGACAGTAGGCAACAAACCAGTAGAAGCCACTGTGCAGTTGGGCATTGAAATTGACAGCAGCGGTTTCTGAGGAAGCTGCATTGGCAGCCAGTAAGGCAATAATCACGCCCATGGCAAAAACATCAGACATAGACCACTTACTTAACAGGGCGTTGGCTTTAAGCAGTCTGGTTGATGACGATGAAAGGCAGGCCAGCGTCAGCAAGATCGATTTAATGGCCGGAATCACAACACTGAACAGCAGAATCAGTACCGCCACAAACCGGTAGCCAAACTGCCATAGATCTTCGGCAGTGCCAAGAATGCTACGCGTTTTGTCATACACCAGACTGTCCCCGCTCACTTTCAGGCTTCCCAAAAATTGACTGGCCATGGATTTCATCGCCGGGTGCATATCCTGCTGTTCAACCAGTGTTTGACCGGTTTCCACCATGGCCTGATGGCTGAGTGATGCCTGTAGTGTAATTAATGGCTGGGTAATGCCCGGAATAAGCAGGGCTAGGGAAATGATCAGAATGATCAGGGGAGCCAAGCGTTTTGTTCGGGTGTTTGTCGTCATTGTTATAGCCAGATTGTTATAGCCAGCGAATGATAGGAATCCTGATTACATCAGGTTAGAGTAAATAGTGACTAATGCAAACGCTGGCTGTTTATGTCAGCTTACCGGTTCAAAATAATCAACCAGCAATTGCAGCGATTGTTGCCCGCGAAATTCGTTGATGTCCAGTTTATAGACCACGCGAATGTTGTTAATGGCCGGATTGGGCCAGAGCTGTGGGTCGATATTAAACGCAATGCCATCCAGAAAAAATTCGCTGTCAGGGACTTTCAATACCATTTTCAGGTGTTTTTGTCCTACCAGTCGTTGCTGAACCAGCTGAAAGGTGCCGTCAAAGCACGGTTCCGGAAAGCTCTGTCCCCAGGGACCGGCATCTCTGAGCATTTGTGCATTTTGCAAAGTGAACTCGTGGGTCTCCAGTGAACCATCGGTATGAATTTTGGCTTCCAGGTCATCGGCGTCCAGCTGTTCCCGAACAACCTGATCAAAACAGTCGGAAAAGGTCGCAAGCCCGCTTTGTTTGATGCTCAGTCCCGCAGCCATGGCATGACCACCAAACTTGATGATCAGATCCGGATGCTGCCTGGCAACAGCATCGAGTGCGTCACGCATATGCAATCCTTTAACGGAACGGGCAGAGCCCTTAAGTTCGCCATTTTCGGCTGCAGCAAAGGCAATAACCGGACGGTGTAGCCGGTCTTTGATGCGCGAAGCCAGAATACCAATGACCCCCTGATGCCAGCCATCCTGATACAGACTGACACCCCAAGGCAATTCGGCGGTACTGTCCAGATTCAGTTTGGCCAGCTCTGCCAGTGCTTCCTGTTGCATACCTGCTTCTATGTCTTTCCGGTCACGGTTCAGTGTGTCCAGTTCCGAGGCAATCTCTCTGGCCTGTTCCGGGTGAGGTGTCAGCAGTAGCTCGATACCGGTGGACATGTCGTCCAGTCGTCCTGCTGCATTCAGTCTTGGCCCCAAAGCAAAGCCCAGATCACTGGCAACCAGCCGGGACTGGCTTCGACCTGACACTTCGATTAAGGCTTTGATGCCAGGGCGGCACTGCCCGGCTCGAATACGTGCCAGTCCCTGATAGGCGAGAATACGATTGTTTTTATCAAGGCTGACGACATCGGCAACCGTACCTAATGCGACCAGATCCAGCAGATCAAAAGGATTAAAAGCGGGATGATGTTCAAACCAGCCACGCTGGTTCAGCTCGGTGCGCAGGGCGCACATAACATAAAAGATAATGCCAACCCCTGCCGTGCTTTTGCCCGGAAAAGGGCAGTCGGGCTGGTTCGGGTTCACAATGGCATCTGCTTCTGGCAGTTCTCTGCCTGCCAGATGGTGATCGGTCACCACCACCTGCCACCCTCTGGCGCGAGCGGCTGCAACGCCTGAGAGGCTGGAGATACCATTATCAACGGTGACCAGAACGTCCGGCTGATAGCTTTCAGCCACTTCAACGATTTCCGGTGTTAAGCCATAACCGTATTCAAACCGGTTGGGTACCAGATAATCCACTTGTCCGCCCATGGCCCGAATCGCCAGGACGCCCAGTGCGCTGCTGGTGGCACCATCACAGTCAAAATCCCCGACAATCAGAATCTTTTTTTGCTGTACAATGGCATCCGCAAGAATACGGGCTGCTGTGCCAATATCTTTTAGCTGGTTGTAATGATGTAACCCTTTTAGCTGGCGTGCGATGTCATCTTCGCTGGCAATGCCGCGGGCGGAGTATATACGTACCAGAAGCGGGGGGAGAGATGACGACAGTAACTCGGTGACATTGCGACGGATAATCTGTTTTTGCATGATAGCCAGAAAGCGGAACTGTGATCCGCTTAATGATGGGGAAACATGGCAGGATTCTCAATAGCTTGATGATGAAATGATTGGGTGAAAGTCTCATACTGACCATTTTTTCTGGGCTTGCCGTCCGTGGTTTATACAGCAGCTACAAATTTTCTCTGGACTTACATAGGAACGGCCAAACACCGCTATGATCGTTACTGTAAAAGATACCGCAACAGTGAAAGGCCGCCCCGATGCAAGTATGTCAGCCACTAGCTGAAGCCGCCAATTTTTCTTGTCATGCTATCCAACAGCTTGAGCAAAAACTGGCCGTTCTTCGTCAGGAACACAGCCCAATCAAGCACTTTGAAGACTATGAAGGTGAGATCCATAAACTCTTTATCGAAGCAGAGCAAAGCGTTCTGGCAGAAGACCTGACCGGGCTTGATATTGACGTTCCTGCGATTGAGGTAAGCGGTGTCTGTTACCATCGGGTGTTGCGATCTTCAGAAACTTATCAATCCGCTGTCGGCCCTGTCCGGGTTTTGCGTACGCTCTATCGTAACGGTAAGGATCACTCTATCATCCCTTTGGAGCTACAGGCAGGTATTGTAGAGGGGTATTGGACACCAAAAGCAGCTAAACAAGCTGTCTGGATGGTTGCGCAAATGCCTCCCGGAGAGGCTAAAAGCCTACTTGATCTGATAGGGAACATGACGCCCTCGGAAAGCTCTCTGGCCAGACTACCCAAAAAGTTCAATGCGCAGTGGGAACCCAATAGGGAAGCCTTTGAAGACTTTCTCTGGGAAAGCGTCAAGGTTCCTGAAGAAGCTGTGACTGCCGCCGCTTCTCTTGATGGCGTCATGTTGCCGATGAAAGATGGTAAACGTCAGGAAAAGCGGGAACAGAATAGAGTCGATGGCAAGCGAACCCGTGGCCCTGCTGGCTGTCAGGAGGCCAGTTGTGGAACATTGTCGTTTTACGATGCACAGGGTGAACGCCTCTCAACGGTCAGGATGAGTCGAATGCCTGAAAGCAAGAAAGTGACTTTGAAACAATCACTCTCCGCACTCCTGAGCGAAGCTCTTCGACAGAGGCCAGATCTGACGCTTGTTAAAGTCGCTGATGGGGCAAAAGACAACTGGACCTACCTTGCCAATGAACTCCCTGAAGGTCACGAGGTTGTAGACTTCTATCATGCCGCAGAGCACCTGAAGAAAGCGTTTGACCTGTCCTATGGTGAAAACAGCAACAAATCCAGAGAAAAGTTCATCACCTATCGCCACATCCTCAAAGAGAGCCCGAAGGTGTTGAAAAAGTCATCAAAGCTCTGGCTTACCAGCATAAACGACACCCTCGTCGATCGAAGTTGAAAACAGAGCTGGAGTACTTCAGAAGTAATCGAACCCGCATGAACTATGCTGAACACTTGTCGCACAACTTGCCAATAGGCTCAGGGGTTATTGAGGCTACTTGTAAAACCTTGGTAACGCAGCGAATGAAGTGTTCTGGAATGAGGTGGCGGCATCCCGGAGGCCAAGGTATTTTGACAGCAAGGTCATTAATTCAGAGTGGCATGTTCGACAATGGCTGGAAGTTACTGGCGGTGACCTACTGCGCCAAGGTCACGAAAGTGGGTATGGACAATGTCATCCCATTCCCCATGCAGAAAGGTGACTTGGAATTATAGTACCAGTCAATATGAGACTTTCACCCAAATGATTCATTTTTGACTGAACTGCTTCAGCCGGGGTGTTTATGGAATCGCATGAGGATGTTTTGTGGTAACGGGCATCAACCTGTTCCAGTTAGCTCAAGCCATTGACTCTGGTCGTAGCAGTGCCATTCATGCTTGTTGAAGGACACTGCATGAGGACTTGAACCGGGTGAGGACTGTCTGCGTATTAGAGGAAGCTTTCCAGCCAGTATGAAACAACTCCCTTGGTAATCGGGGCGAGTGTTTCTTTGCTGTATACTGAGTCCGTCAATAGTTTGGGTGAAAGTCTCATACTGACCATTTTTTCTGGGCTTGCCGTCCGTGGTTTATACAGCAGCTACAAATTTTCTCTGGACTTACATAGGAACGGCCAAACACCGCTATGATCGTTACTGTAAAAGATACCGCAACAGTGAAAGGCCGCCCCGATGCAAGTATGTCAGCCACTAGCTGAAGCCGCCAATTTTTCTTGTCATGCTATCCAACAGCTTGAGCAAAAACTGGCCGTTCTTCGTCAGGAACACAGCCCAATCAAGCACTTTGAAGACTATGAAGGTGAGATCCATAAACTCTTTATCGAAGCAGAGCAAAGCGTTCTGGCAGAAGACCTGACCGGGCTTGATATTGACGTTCCTGCGATTGAGGTAAGCGGTGTCTGTTACCATCGGGTGTTGCGATCTTCAGAAACTTATCAATCCGCTGTCGGCCCTGTCCGGGTTTTGCGTACGCTCTATCGTAACGGTAAGGATCACTCTATCATCCCTTTGGAGCTACAGGCAGGTATTGTAGAGGGGTATTGGACACCAAAAGCAGCTAAACAAGCTGTCTGGATGGTTGCGCAAATGCCTCCCGGAGAGGCTAAAAGCCTACTTGATCTGATAGGGAACATGACGCCCTCGGAAAGCTCTCTGGCCAGACTACCCAAAAAGTTCAATGCGCAGTGGGAACCCAATAGGGAAGCCTTTGAAGACTTTCTCTGGGAAAGCGTCAAGGTTCCTGAAGAAGCTGTGACTGCGGCCGCTTCTCTTGATGGCGTCATGTTGCCGATGAAAGATGGTAAACGTCAGGAAAAGCGGGAACAGAATAGAGTCGATGGCAAGCGAACCCGTGGCCCTGCTGGCTGTCAGGAGGCCAGTTGTGGAACATTGTCGTTTTACGATGCACAGGGTGAACGCCTCTCAACGGTCAGGATGAGTCGAATGCCTGAAAGCAAGAAAGTGACTTTGAAACAATCACTCTCCGCACTCCTGAGCGAAGCTCTTCGACAGAGGCCAGATCTGACGCTTGTTAAAGTCGCTGATGGGGCAAAAGACAACTGGACCTACCTTGCCAATGAACTCCCTGAAGGTCACGAGGTTGTAGACTTCTATCATGCCGCAGAGCACCTGAAGAAAGCGTTTGACCTGTCCTATGGTGAAAACAGCAACAAATCCAGAGAAAAGTTCATCACCTATCGCCACATCCTCAAAGAGGAGCCCGAAGGTGTTGAAAAAGTCATCAAAGCTCTGGCTTACCAGCATAAACGACACCCTCGTCGATCGAAGTTGAAAACAGAGCTGGAGTACTTCAGAAGTAATCGAACCCGCATGAACTATGCTGAACACTTGTCGCACAACTTGCCAATAGGCTCAGGGGTTATTGAGGCTACTTGTAAAACCTTGGTAACGCAGCGAATGAAGTGTTCTGGAATGAGGTGGCGGCATCCCGGAGGCCAAGGTATTTTGACAGCAAGGTCATTAATTCAGAGTGGCATGTTCGACAATGGCTGGAAGTTACTGGCGGTGACCTACTGCGCCAAGGTCACGGAAGTGGGTATGGACAATGTCATCCCATTCCCCATGCAGAAAGGTGACTTGGAATTATAGTACCAGTCAATATGAGACTTTCACCCAATAGTTTCAGCTCTTCCTGGCTGGGTGGGGCTACGAAGATTGGTAGTGGCACAGTTCTGTGATTCTAGCCCTGTCTGCTAAAATACGACATTCGGCAACTTTGAAAAATGCGGTTTAAAAATGTGCCTTACGCAAGTCCTCTGTACAACATGTGGCAGTAACCAAGTTCGGCCTTTCGGATACAGCACTCATGATGTTCCACGATACTATTGCTGTAATGACAAATGTGAAATCAAAACCTTCATGCTTGAATATCGCTACAAGGCCTGTGAGCCTGGCGTTAAAGAAAAAATCATCGATATGGCAATAAATGGCAGCGGAATCAGGGATACAAGTAAAGTACTCGGAATAAGCAAGACAACAGTAATAAAGACTCTAAAAAAAAAGAAAGCGGTCTGGTAAAGGTCAACCCAAATATTCAAACTATTGATCTCAAGTCAGATGCAATTATTCATGTAGGGCTTGTCTGCCAAGAGGCTGAGCTAGATGAGCAGTGGTCGTATGTTCATGATAAATCGAACCAACGCTGGCTTTGGTATGCTGTTGATCACGCTACAAATACCGTGCTTGCTTATGTTTTCGGAAAACGGAAAGATGAAGTTTTTAAAGAACTCAAAACACTTCTGAAGCCATTTGGTATTAATAAATTTTACACCGATGATTGGGGAGCCTATGAGCGACACCTTGATGAAAACATGCATATTATTGGTAAAGCAAACACTCAGAAGATAGAGCGTAAAAACCTTAATTTTCGGACTTGGATTAAACGGTTGGCCAGAAAGACAATTTGTTTGGGTGAAAGTCTCATACTGACCATTTTTTCTGGGCTTGCCGTCCGTGGTTTATACAGCAGCTACAAATTTTCTCTGGACTTACATAGGAACGGCCAAACACCGCTATGATCGTTACTGTAAAAGATACCGCAACAGTGAAAGGCCGCCCCGATGCAAGTATGTCAGCCACTAGCTGAAGCCGCCAATTTTTCTTGTCATGCTATCCAACAGCTTGAGCAAAAACTGGCCGTTCTTCGTCAGGAACACAGCCCAATCAAGCACTTTGAAGACTATGAAGGTGAGATCCATAAACTCTTTATCGAAGCAGAGCAAAGCGTTCTGGCAGAAGACCTGACCGGGCTTGATATTGACGTTCCTGCGATTGAGGTAAGCGGTGTCTGTTACCATCGGGTGTTGCGATCTTCAGAAACTTATCAATCCGCTGTCGGCCCTGTCCGGGTTTTGCGTACGCTCTATCGTAACGGTAAGGATCACTCTATCATCCCTTTGGAGCTACAGGCAGGTATTGTAGAGGGGTATTGGACACCAAAAGCAGCTAAACAAGCTGTCTGGATGGTTGCGCAAATGCCTCCCGGAGAGGCTAAAAGCCTACTTGATCTGATAGGGAACATGACGCCCTCGGAAAGCTCTCTGGCCAGACTACCCAAAAAGTTCAATGCGCAGTGGGAACCCAATAGGGAAGCCTTTGAAGACTTTCTCTGGGAAAGCGTCAAGGTTCCTGAAGAAGCTGTGACTGCGGCCGCTTCTCTTGATGGCGTCATGTTGCCGATGAAAGATGGTAAACGTCAGGAAAAGCGGGAACAGAATAGAGTCGATGGCAAGCGAACCCGTGGCCCTGCTGGCTGTCAGGAGGCCAGTTGTGGAACATTGTCGTTTTACGATGCACAGGGTGAACGCCTCTCAACGGTCAGGATGAGTCGAATGCCTGAAAGCAAGAAAGTGACTTTGAAACAATCACTCTCCGCACTCCTGAGCGAAGCTCTTCGACAGAGGCCAGATCTGACGCTTGTTAAAGTCGCTGATGGGGCAAAAGACAACTGGACCTACCTTGCCAATGAACTCCCTGAAGGTCACGAGGTTGTAGACTTCTATCATGCCGCAGAGCACCTGAAGAAAGCGTTTGACCTGTCCTATGGTGAAAACAGCAACAAATCCAGAGAAAAGTTCATCACCTATCGCCACATCCTCAAAGAGGAGCCCGAAGGTGTTGAAAAAGTCATCAAAGCTCTGGCTTACCAGCATAAACGACACCCTCGTCGATCGAAGTTGAAAACAGAGCTGGAGTACTTCAGAAGTAATCGAACCCGCATGAACTATGCTGAACACTTGTCGCACAACTTGCCAATAGGCTCAGGGGTTATTGAGGCTACTTGTAAAACCTTGGTAACGCAGCGAATGAAGTGTTCTGGAATGAGGTGGCGGCATCCCGGAGGCCAAGGTATTTTGACAGCAAGGTCATTAATTCAGAGTGGCATGTTCGACAATGGCTGGAAGTTACTGGCGGTGACCTACTGCGCCAAGGTCACGGAAGTGGGTATGGACAATGTCATCCCATTCCCCATGCAGAAAGGTGACTTGGAATTATAGTACCAGTCAATATGAGACTTTCACCCATTTGTTTTTCAAAGCTCGAAAAGATGCACGATATTGTTATTGGATTATTGATTAATAAAGTTGAGTTTGGGGTCAATATTCACGCGATATAACAGTTCTGGCCCACTACCGAACCTTTATTGGCTTTTTGTTTGAGCAGTTTGATGACAGGATCTGATGTACTGACAGAACGCCCTGAAAACAGGGCAACAAAGTTCTTCAGACTTTTCTGGTTAACGAATATCTGAACCCGTTCGCTGAATGTTAATCGAAACGATGTGTTGGTTAGTTCTGGCATGACCGTCATCCTGATTGCAGGGCTTTCAGGCGTTATCGGCAGTGGTGCGGTGTTTTCTTAGACAGTTAGTGAAGCAGGGGTGGGAATAATACCCCTGCTGATTACTGCCTGGTGTTAGCTGTGGCGAGTCTGTTCTTTGATAAATGAGTGCAGCACGGCCAGATCGTGCTCGAGCACGCTGTAACGTTCTTCCCGTTGCAGCAGGTCGCTCATGGAGGCAGGCAGAGAAGGGGATTGCAGACCGGCCTTTTCAATGGCTTCAGGGAACTTGACCGGGTGAGCCGTTGCCAGCACGACTTTTGGCATTCTTGCATCAAGCTGAAGTTCTCGCAGGGCACGAACACCGGTGGCGGTGTGCGGGTCAGCCAGATAGCCGGTTTCCCTGTGCAGCTCGGCGATGGTTGCGCAGGTATCGTCGTCGCCGGTACGACAACTGTCAAACAGTGTTTTGATGTTCAGCCATTCTGTTTCCGGTGCCTGCAGCTGACCAGTGCTCTGGAACGTTTCCATCAGTTGAGCCAGGCGATCGCCGTCTCGTCCCAGCATATCAAACAGCAGTCGCTCAAAGTTGCTGGATACCATGATATCCATGCTGGGCGATAGTGTATGCTCCAGCTGTTGCTTGCGGTAATCGTTGTCTTTGAAGAAGCGATGCAGAATGTCGTTCTGATTGGTGGCGACCACCAGTTTGCCAATCGGCAGGCCCATTCCACGGGCAATGTAACCGGCAAAAATATCACCAAAGTTACCAGTCGGTACCGAGAACGCGACTTCACGTTCCGGAGCGCCCAGAAGCAGAGCCGCATGGAAGTAATACACCACCTGAGCCATGATTCGAGCCCAGTTAATGGAGTTAACAGCAACGAGTCGTGTGTTATCGGGCAGGAAGGGCTGGTCGGCAAAGGACTGTTTGACCATCGCCTGACAGTCATCAAAATTACCTTTGATGGCAATGTTATTGACATTGTCTGCCATTACGCTGGTCATCTGGCGACGCTGTACTTCTGAAACCCTTTGATAAGGATGAAGGATAAAGATATCCAGAGCATCGCTGTGGCGACAGCCTTCAATCGCAGCTGAGCCGGTATCACCAGAAGTGGCGCCCAGTACAATGGCTTTTTCGCCACGTTCTGTCAAAACATGGTTGAGCAGCCGCCCAAGCAGTTGCAGGGCAAAATCTTTGAATGCCAGTGTCGGGCCGTGGAACAGCTCCATAATCCATTCGTTGCTGCCAACCTGATGCAAAGGAGCCACAGCGCTGTGAGAGAAAATCTCTGATGTGCTGTAGCTGTCGTCAATGAGCTGCTTCAGGGTGCTGTCGTCAATTTCACCGCCAACAAAAGGTTTGATGATGGTAAAGGCGAGTTCGTTATACGGCAGCCCTCTTAACTGACGGATGTCTTCTTTTGAAAACTGTGGCAGCTCTGCGGGCACATAAAGACCACCATCACTGGCAAGGCCAGCCAGCAGCACGTCCTGAAATCCTTTTTCTTCACCCTTTGCGGATCGGGTTGTTATATATTTCACTCTTTATTCCTCTGTAATTCGTGTCGAAGCTTTGTGTTATGGCAAAGTGCGTTATGACATAGTGCGTTATGACATAGTGCGTTATGACATAGTGCGCTATGGCATAGCGGGTTATGCCATAGCCTCAACACGAATAAGTGCAACCCGGGACTGAACTTCCTCGAGCGCTTCAATTTTCTTCACCGCCTGTTTCATGACAGCTTCTTTAACGGTTTCAGTGAGGATAACGACATCGGCGTGCCTGTCGTGTTCCCGCGCCGCTTTCTGGGTCAGTGCAGAGATGTTGATGTTGTACTCGTCCAGTACCGAGCTGAGTGCTCTGATCACGCCGGGGTGGTCGTCTACATGGATGCGCAGGTAGTAAGGGCATTCAACGTCGTCTACCGACAGGACTTCTGTGGGCTGCATAGAATCGCTATGGAAACCCAGCGGGAAGGGCATGGAAGCGGGTGTTTCAAGGTTGCGGGCTATATCGATAATATCTGCAACAACGGAGGAAGCTGTGGGTTCTGAACCGGCGCCAGGTCCAACCAGCATGGTTTCACCAATAGCGTCAGCATTGATGACAACCGAGTTAAGAACGCCATTAATGTTTGCCATCGGGCGATCAGCAGGAATAAGGGCAGGATGTACCCGTAACTCAATGCCCTGTTCTGTCTTGCGCGAGATACCCAGATGTTTGATCCGGTAACCAAAGTCTTCGGCGTACTGAATATCGCCCGGCGTCACCTGGCTGATGCCTTCAGTAAAAGCTTTGTTGAATTGCAGCGGAATACCAAAGGCGATGGAAGCCATGATGGTCAGTTTGTGGCAGGCATCAATGCCTTCCACATCAAAAGTCGGGTCGGCTTCGGCGTAACCCAGTTCCTGGGCTTCTTGCAGCACATCTTCAAACGGACGGTTTTTGTCGCCCATTTCGGTAAGAATAAAGTTGCCGGTGCCATTGATGATGCCAGCCAGCCAGTTGATGTCATTGGCTGCCAGACCTTCACGCAGGGTTTTGATGACCGGAATACCGCCAGCTACCGCTGCTTCATAGGCGACAATAACATTGTTTTCCCGGGCGGCTTTGAAAATCTCGTTACCATGTTCGGCAATCAGGGCTTTGTTGGCCGTGACAACATGCTTGCCATTGTTGATGGCGGTCAGGATCAAATCCTTGGCAACATCGTAGCCACCGATCAGTTCAACAAGGATGTCGATGTCAGGGTTTTGTGCCACATCGAAGATATCGGTGGTGACTGGTGTCTGGCTGGTATCGCAGGCTGGGTTGCCCCGGCGGGTGGCGACCTGTTCAATGATGACCTGTCTGCCAGTTCGGGCAGTAATGCTATCGGTGTTTCGGGTTAATACATTGAAGGTACCACCACCGACGGTACCCAGACCGCATATTCCTACCTTTACCGGTTTCAAGATGCTTCACCTACTTATGAGACGCTTGTTGTTAATGGTCTGTTCGTTGTTATGACATGCTGCTGAAAATCAGGAAGTGTATTGTTGCTGTGATTTTCACACGGATGTGATGTTGACTTCCCGGACAGAGCAGAATAAATCTGGTTTGATAAACGCAGAAGGGCGATTATAGCCGTAAATACTCGACTGATGCGAGCCTTGCCGAAGTCAGGTCGGCTTCAGCTGAGCTGTTGTCCAGTGTGGATAAGGGAATCGACCAGGGAATAGCCCTGTCGTGTGACAGGGCTATCGGTTCTATTTGGCAGGAGCAGGCAGAGCAGGTTTTTCAGAGGCTGGGGTGATCCCCATGATTTTGGCCAGTTCTGAAGCTGGACGATAGCCGGGTATAGACCTTCCGTCTTCCAGAAATAAGGCTGGTGTTCCGTTTACGCCGAGGTTGATACCGAGCTGGTATTGTTCGTCAACCAAGGCGCCGCAAGAGCCTGCTGGCTGTGGACCACCTTTTTTTGCTGCGTCGGTAATGGGTATCTCTTTACCGGTTTTCAGGTCAGTAATGGCCTGCTTGCGATCTTTGGAGCACCAGGCGCTGACCATTTTCTGATAAGCGGGAGAACGATCGCCACCTCTTGGGAATGCCAGATAACGTAGCTCAATGCCAAGGTCGTTCATGGCCTGTAGTTCCTGATGGAGCTTTCGGCAGTAGCCACAATCGACGTCGGTGAACGCATAAACCACTCCTTTTACGTTGCCTTTGGGTTTAAAGGCTATCGTATCGGCCGGTTTTAGTTGGGCGAGTTGTTTGGCGATAGCGGTGGTGCGTACGTTTTCAGTCAGGTTGGTTATGTTGCCGTCGTCTTCCAGTTTCAGCATGTCGCCTCTGAGAATCAGGCGACCGTCGCTGCTGGCATAGATGACGTTGCCGCCACTGAGGACAATCATGTACACCCCCTTCCAGTCAGTGCGTTCCACACGCTCTATGGGGATATTGGGATCGCGGGATTTCAACTGGATTTCAATGGCTTTTGCCACTTCTGCCAGCTCCTTATTCACGGTGGTCACCGCTGTGACGGGGGCTTTTGGGTCTGTTTTGACGTCCGCCTGAAGTGCCGGGGTGGCGATCAGCCCGGCCAGAAGAAGTAGTGCGCTGTAACGCATGAGGAGTCCTCGTTGCTATTTTTGTTGTCAAAGCCTTTTGGCCGGACGATGGCTCAAGCCGAAATGCTACCGAATATGATCGGATGGTATGGCACAGAAGTTTAGCCGGTGTTGTGGCTTTGTCATCCTCGCGGGTGATGTTTGGCGTGCAGTGTTCCCAGCCGGTGTCGCGCTACATGGGTATAAATCTGGGTGGTGGAGAGGTCACTGTGCCCGAGCAGTAATTGTACAACCCGCAAATCGGCACCATGATTAAGCAGATGGGTGGCAAATGCATGGCGAAGTACGTGGGGTGACACATCGGCTGTTATGCCTGCTGTCTGCTGGTGGTGCTTGATTCGATGCCAGAAAGTCTGACGAGTCATGGGTTGCTCCTGTCTTCCGGGAAACATGACCGGGCTGTTAACGTTGTTGAGAAGGTCCGGTCTGGCTTGTTTCATATAGCTCTGCACCCAGTTCAGAGCCTCTTCGCCCATGGGACTTAATCGCTCTTTGCCGCCTTTGCCGCTGATTCGGATGATGCCCTGTCGAAGGTTGATCTGCTCAACCCTCAGGTTGACCAGCTCGGAGACTCTCAGTCCGCAGGCGTAAAGCAGTTCCAGCATGCACCGGTCACGCAGCCCCAGGTTGGTTTCGGTATCGGGTGCATTCAGAAGGGCTTCCACTTCAGACTCTGTCAACGTTTTGGGGAGTGATCGCCCCTGTTTTGGAAGTTCGATGTTGTCAGTTATGTCTCTGTCCAGTTCGCCCTCCCTGAGCAGATAGCGGTAGAAGCCTCTCAGGCTGGAGAGGCTTCGGGCCGTTGAAGCGGGTTTGTAGTGTTGCTGATAACGCCAGGCAAGGTAATGGCTGATGCTGTCTGGGGTGGCCTCTGTTATCGGTATTTTCTCGTGTTCGCTGAGCCATTGTTGAAATTGTTTCAAATCGCGCTGATAAGAGGATCGGGTGTTGTCGCTAAGACCTTTTTCCAGCCAAAGGTGTTGAAGGAATCGTTCAGTGGACGCAGCGATTTGAAAATGTGCAGGCATGGCGATGTCGGAATGATGGTTTGCTCTGATGGTATAGGAGTTTGGTCCGTGCAGGCAAACGGCAAGGGAGGAAGTGGGAATAAGGCAGGAACAAAAAAAAGCGACCGAAGTCGCTTTCCCTGATGTCTAACAAAAGTTGCCGGATTGTCAGAACAATAAATAAAGACGTTTCTGGTTCCGGCCTGAGCCGGAATCAAAGCAATCTTACTTGAGCTTTTCCTTGATGCGAGCAGCCTTACCGCTACGCTCACGCAAGTAGTACAGCTTAGCTTGACGAACATCACCACGGCGCTTGACAGTGATGGAGTCGATCAGTGGGCTGTAAGTCTGGAATACACGCTCAACGCCAACACCGCTGGAGATTTTACGAACGGTGAAAGCAGAGTTCAGGCCACGCTTACGAACGGCGATAACAACACCTTCGAACGCCTGCAGACGCTCACGGTTGCCTTCTTTTACCTTAACTTGTACAACAACGGTATCACCCTGTGCGAACGCAGGGATTTCCTTGTTCATTTGCTCGTTTTCGAGCGCTTCAATAATTCTGTTCTTGCTCATTTTAGCTTTTGCTCCCGATAGTCAAGATTGCCGCCAAATTGGGGTTTTAGCCTTTGCTGGCTTCGCTGTGTTCCTGCTGGAATTCAGCGAGTAATTTCTTTTCCTCGCGGCTTAGCTCACGACCTTCAAGAAGGTCAGGGCGTCGCAGCCAGGTTCTGCCCAGAGACTGTTTCAGTCGCCACTCGCGAATACGCTGGTGGTTGCCTGACATCAGTACTTCCGGCACTTCCTGTCCTTCAAACACTTCCGGACGGGTGTAGTGCGGGCAATCAAGAAGGCCATCCGCAAAGGAGTCTTCTTGGGCGGAATCCTTATGACCCAGGGTGCCCGGTACAAAGCGTGATACTGCATCAATCAGAGTCATGGAGGCGAGTTCGCCACCACTTAATACGTAATCCCCAATCGACCATTCCTCGTCAATTTCAGCGTTGATTACGCGCTCATCAATACCTTCATACCGCCCCGCTACCAAAATGATCCGCTTTTTCGCGGCGAGTTCCTGAACCCCTGCCTGATCTAACGGGCGTCCCTGGGGAGACAGGTATATCACTGTGGCATCGGTTCCAGCAGCTTGTCTGGCTGCATGGATGGCGTCACGCAGAGGTTGAATTTTCATCAACATGCCGGGACCACCGCCATAAGGTCGGTCATCCACAGTCCGGTGTTTGTCGTGGGTAAAATCCCGGGGATTCCAGATTTCTACCGCAACACTGCCTTCTTTAACGGCTCGTCCGGTAATACCGTGATCGGTAATCGCACGAAACATTTCAGGAAACAGTGTGACAACACCGAACCACATTTTATCCTTTAAGGACAATTGCGCCGTTATGGCTGCATCGTTGTGCTGTTCCATAACGGATTAAAATTCCGGATCCCAGTCAATCCGAATGAACCCTTCTTCAGAGTTCACTTCTTCAATCACCTGATCGACCAGCCAGGGCACAAGGCGCTGGGACTTGTCGATACTGCCCCTGCAGGGGCGGATCACCAGAACATCATTTGCTCCGGTTTCCATCAGGTGACTGACTTTGCCCAGAAGGATCTTTTCATCCGCATCGTTGCGGGTAAAAACATCCAGTCCTTCGAGTTCATGCCAATAAATTTCATCATCGGCAGTCTCGGGCAACTCGCTGGAGTGTACCTTGATTTCGGCGCCACAATACTGGCGGGCGATATCCCGGTCATCACAGCCAACGATGTGTGCGATCAAGCCCTTTGCCTGACGGCGGCCCTGATCGACTTCAATGGTCTGCTGGCGACCATTGTGATCCAGAATCCAGTGCTTGTAATCCAGGATGTTCGTCATGGGGTTGGTGTGTGAATACACCTTCACCCAGCCTTTTATCCCGTATACAGCAGTGATTTTTCCCAGAGTCACCAGACTCTTGCTGGATGCTTCAACTGCAGTTTGGGTCACTGGTAAATTCCTTCAAACAGCGGATTAAGCAGCTTTTTTAGCGTCTTTAATCAGCTGGGCTACGCGATCGGACATGCCTGCGCCCTGGCCCAGCCAGAACTCAACACGTTCGTTATCTACACGCAGACGCTCTTCCTGACCACGAGCAGTAGGGTTGAAGAAACCTACACGCTCGATGAAACGGCCGCTGTTAGCCTTACGGCTGTCAGCTACGGTCAGGTGGTAAAATGGGCGCTTCTTGGAACCGCCGCGAGCGAGACGAATTGTTACCATGGAATGGTTTTCCTGTAATCGTGGTCCGGCAACTTTTGCATGGGTATTCTGGCCTGCTTCCGCTGCTTATGAAATAAGCATTTTCTGCAGGTATAGAACACCACGATGGAGTAAACCCCATCACAAAGGGCGCATATTCTAAGGAATAAAATCAATGCTGACAACTGCAAGTGGTTTATTTACAGGACAAAAAGGTCGATAAATGAAGGTATTGGGCAGATTAGAAGGAATATTTGATGAAAATAGCTGGATTTCTGTTGGTCTGTGTTTTGTGGAGTTGCCGGGTGTGGTCAGACATTTTTCCTGAAGGTTTGACGGACTTTGGCGACTTGGCTGATCAGGCCTCGGCCGTTTCCATGCTTTATGACCAGAACTATACGAGTCTGGAGGAATTAGCCAAAGGAGAGGGGGGACAGCATGCTGCCAGCTTTATAGTTGTTTTTGATAATCGAAAATGGTTTGTGAAAACAATAAGAAAAAACAAGTCCATGGAAACTGGTCCGGACAGCATGACGTCTTATATACGAAGCCTATTACTTAAAGTCACAGAAATTCTATTACTTAAAGTCACAGATTGGGGCAGTAGTTTGAGCAATGAAAATATGAACCTTGCTTATGAGTGGGAACTGGTGAAGCGAAAGGCTGACTTTGATTATTTGTCTGAATTTAAAACGGGGCTGGTTCTCCCGGAGAGAGCTGCTTTTTTTTCAACAGCTGGTGAAGAGTTTTATATTGTCAGCTATCCCATGGTATCTGGTAAGTCCATGAAAGCTGTTATCGAAAGTGGGAATTATGCTTCAGAATCTGAAGCAAAAAAAACATGGCTCAAGCTTGCCTACCGGTATGCTCATGCCACAGCAGCACTCAATTTTGGGCCGTATACAGACGGGGATGAGGCAACGGACTTTTATAGACTGAGTGAGAAACCGTCTTATGTACACTTAGATGACAGGAATTCGACTAACCAACTCTATGATAAAGATAATGACTGGGTATACTTTATTGATTTGGCTTCAGAAGAGGGTAAGGCTCGTAAGAATGATTCAGTATTGTCGAGTCAAAGGCAAATGATAAGAACGCTGCTAAAGATATTGAAACAGCCAGCTTGTATGAATAAAGAGTGCTTTGATGCATTAAAAGACGCCATTGTTGATGGCTATACATCTGCCCTTCCAAGGTTTGATAGTAAATCAGTGAGTGAAAAAATTGAAATGATGTTTCGTGTGTCTGTTGATTTAAAGTGTGAAGAATATTACCCACCGGAGTACTGTCAGTTTTCGAAGTGAGCAGTTAACGCCATATTGGTTGATTTACTCGAGTTTAGAGAATTATAAGCACGAAAGTTCTGCATTTTTCAAATAAGAATAGAGTTAAGAAACCGTTTCACCTACCAAGAGGAAACGGCTGCCATGCTCACTTCAGAACAAAGAACAATCCTTCAGGAGCTTTCTCTACATACGACATTTCTTGTCGGAGCGCCATCTTCAAATGCAGTACCAACGTTCTGCGAACTGCTCCTTGGCGGTATGCTGTCCGGTGAAGGCTTTGTTATACCAATTCCACCCTACAAGTAACTCACTCCACAAGCCTTGTTATCACTGGATTTGTATTTTTGATAATAAAGTACAAGAAAGGGCTTATTGGAGCGTTAGTTACATCATAGATGTTTGGCTAAACATGAATTGCGCAGCCATTCTGAATCACGGGAGCATTTAAAACTCTAAATTAGAGAACTAATTAGGAAGTCTGTTTAATGTTGGCATAAACTCTTGTACTGCGTAAAAGTTCAGAAAAGGCTTGAATTCTTATGAACAAACCTTCTTTTTTTATCCGGTTGGCAGTACTGCAAAACTCGTGGGTTTTTGGCAGCTTGCTTTTTGTTTCCGCTTCCGGGTTTGGAGTGTCGATCAAAATCGATAGCAGTACCGCCTCATACCACGCAACTGAAGAGCAGGCTGGGTCACAGGAGGAATCGCTTGAAAATGTTGCTCACCAAAGGCAGCGTCGAGTGATCGGGGGGCAGGCTTCGGATTGGAGACAGTATCCGTGGTTAGTCGGGCTTGAGCAGATTAGGAGGGACACACGTGACAAATTGCTCAAAACCGACCCGGCTTACTCTTTATCGTCAACGACCGCCCCAGCCCCGGCTGACTCTTTATCGTCAACGACCACCCCAGCCCCGGCTGACTCTATATCGTCAACGACCACCCCAGCCCCGGCTCACTCTTTATCATCAACGACCGCCCCAGCCCCGGCTCGCTCTTTATCATCAACGACTGCCTCAGCCCCGGCTCACTCTTTATCGTCAACGACCGCTCCAATAGACTCTCTGACGGTTCCAGTTAGCGTTCTGCCTTCCATTCCGAAGATAAAAAAATATCAGGAAACATCAGGTTTTGAGTGCTCTGGAATGCTTGTGGATCGCTTGTGGGTGATGACTGCAGCGCATTGTCTGGATAGCAATAAAGGAAAAGCATTGAAAAAGTTTGTCAAACTCACCTTTGTTAACCCTCTCACCGATGAAGTGATAGTCCGAACCAGTCGCTTTTATTTAGTGCCTGTCAGAAAACCTCTGAAAAACGGCAGTCGTTCTTGGCCGACAGAAGTTGATAACGGCTGGATTTGAGTTACCAGACGAACAAAGGATGTTTTTTGTACCGCACTGTTCAAAATACAACCTGATTCGACTATCTACAAGCGCAGTAATCTCTCATGCCCGGCATGATCAAAAGTAAACTGACGGAAGCCTGGCTGAAAGGCTACTGACGATCTCTGGTCAGCAGAATTTTACCCAGCCGTTTCAGGTTGCTGGCGACAACAGCCAGTGCGACATAGCGCTCAAAGCCTTCTATCCCTTTATCCGGGCATTTGTCGAGACCATTCGCTTCCAGTGCATTGATATCGGATTCAACGGCTGAGTGCTTCCTTCTTGCCCGGATAAATTCCGGGTGGCATTCCCGTTTTTTGTCATTGGCTGACAGCCTGCCTTTCTTGGGAAGAACTGAATGCTCCAGAAGAACTTCCAGCTTTTCAAGATTGCCCGGACTCCAGAAGCCTTTGTCGTAGCTCACCTGGCTTAATGTCGGGAACCGCTTTTTGGCAGCCTCGGCCATAGGTACTGTAACCTGGTCGTCTGTTTGTTTTTGCATGACCTGATGATGCAAAGTAAAACCGAACTGATCCTGCAACACGCAGACCCGTAACCCCAGTTCAACCGGAGTTCCGGCTTTGCCTTTGCTGATCCATTCTGTATGAGGCTCAAAGATTGAGAACACCTTCTCATTATGGGGAATCTGCTCATGTTCTATCACCCGTCGGTAAATCAGGTTTATCTGGTGACGGCTGTGGGCTATGTGGTATTTGAGGTTTTCCAGCCTTGGCTCATCCGGTTGTTTTTTCAACAGCAAGGACAAGGTCGTTTCAGCTTTGCGGACAATTGAAAGGCTGTACTTTATGTACTCAAGGTGAGCCATTTCAATGTCGTGCTGCCGCTGCTGTTGTTTCAGTTCACAGGTTGCGCTGGAATGCTTCAGGTTTCGAGCCTTGTTGTAGCGTTTGCGATGCTGGTCTTTAAGATATTTGCTCTGACGCCAGCCCGGAAGCTGGTACTGATTGGAGAGAGCGGATGCAAACTCAATGCTTTTACGGCAAGCGTCGCTCAGAAGGCTGATATCCGTGGGGAAATGGACATCGGTTTTGACTACGAAGGAATCGGCACGGCCATGTAGCGGCTCATCTTTTTTTTAACCAGCTGGTGACCTGCATCCACCGTGACCTGGTTAATCTGATCCAGTATCTCCGGTGTGAAGAGGCTGATGTTATCCTGCAATGTTTGTATGTGGTAGGAATGGGTACAATATGGGCCGTGACCGAGCATTTTCCGTAATGTCCCATGTTCATTAGCCAACTCTTGCAGGCGGTCGTAGTCACAATTAGTGACAAGGCGCAGAGTGCCAAAGACCAGAATGTTCCAGAGGTCCATACCGGGACGACCATTGTGCCGACTGGCAGGAATCATGTTCTCAAGCACCTGAAAAACCCTGTGTCGCAGCTCAGGTGTTATCCAGATATGTTGCAGCCCCCGAAGCAGACGGGGAATGTCGTCTCTGGACTTGGGATTAAACGTGATGGCGGAGATATCAACTTCGCCCAACTGCATTTGTGGGTTGATGGTTTGGCGCATAAATGTGGAAACAGCCTGTTTTGGAAAATCTTCGAGTACTATATGGGGCTGCAGGCTGCTGTTTTCAAGTGTTTGTGGGTTTTCGGACAGGCACTATTTACGTCATCCTGATTTTCGTAGTGTTGGTGATGGCAATGACATTGCTTTCATTTTGCTTGACGAGGCCGTTGACGATATCACTCCCGTTAACATTGACTGGAGAGAAATGACCGATGATGAGGTTGAATCAACGAAGCCAGTGGTGAATGCATGTGGCTGGGGGCGAATGAAAGCCAGGGAAGATGTTTACCCTAAACGTTTACAATGTACTCAACTGAATTTGTTATCAGGAAGGTTATGTAATGATCTTTATAACCCTTACAAGGAGCTAGGGTTAATCAGCCATTCAGACTCTGAACTGTGTGCGAGTGTTAGCGATTATAAAAAAGATACTTGTTATGGAGATAGTGGCGGTCCTTTATTTCAAATTAGAATGAATTCGCAAACAAGCAAAATGGAAGCGTATTTGGTGGCTATTGTTTCGCATGGTGATCGCTGTGCCAAAAGAGAGAAACCGGGGGTATATGTACGGCTTTCCCATTTTGAACATTTTGGGCGGTGTATTCTTGAAGATGGCCTTGAGTGTGACTATGTCAGCAATTTCCTCACCAAACACCAAAAGAACAAATTGAAAGGTGGTTTTTTGAGAGCCTCTCCGTAATTTTTTTGCAAGCTGCGATAAAAAAGGCTCCGGTTTTTGATGCTTTTTGTAGCATAACACCATTATGATGCTTCTCAAAAAACCAAAAACAGGAGCCATTCCTTGTGGCTTTTGATATTCACAAAAGATTATGGTCAGTCCGATAGCGTAACAACTTGAACTGACAAGGAAAATGATTGGCAATCCCTGTTAGAAAGGGAACTTCTTGCCACCACCCGGAGGCATCATACCACCCATGCCGCCCGGCATCTGACCTTTCATGCCGCCCAGTCCACGCATCAGTTTGCTCATGCCGCCTTTTTTGGAGACTTTCTTCATCATCTTGGACATCTGCTTGTGCTGTTTAATCAGACGGTTGATGTCCTGAATCTGTGTGCCGGAACCGGCTGCGATGCGTTTTTTGCGCGAACCGTTCATAATGTCCGGGTTGGCGCGCTCGGCAGGTGTCATAGAGTTGATGATGGCCTCCATTTGGACAAAAATCTTATTGTCCATCTGCCCCGGCATATTGGCAGGCATGCCGGGCATTCCCGGTAGCTTGTCCATGACGCCGGCAAGGCCGCCCATTTTTTTCATCTGCTGTAGCTGGTCGCGGAAGTCTTCGAGGTCGAAGCCTTTGCCTTTCTTCAGCTTGGTGGCCAGTTTGTCGGCTTTTTTCTTGTCGAGCTTCTGCTCGGCTTCTTCGATCAGGGAGAGAACGTCACCCATGCCGAGGATTCGGGAGGCGATACGATCCGGATGGAACGGATCCAGTGCGTCGATTTTTTCACCCACACCAATAAACTTGATCGGTTTGCCGGTAATGTGGCGCACGGACAGGGCAGCACCACCGCGGGCATCACCATCGGCTTTGGTCAGAATAACACCGGTCAGTGGCAGAGCGTCGCCAAACGCTTTGGCCGTATTGGCGGCATCCTGACCGGTCATGGCATCGACCACGAACAGGGTTTCTACCGGATTGATGGCAGAGTGCAGAGACTGAATCTCTTCCATCATTTCGCCATCAATATGCAAACGACCGGCGGTATCGACAATCAGAACATCATAGTGACCAATGCGGGCTTCCTGAATAGCGGCATTGGCAATATCAACAGGCTTTTGCTGAATGTCGGACGGGAAGAATTCCACGCCCACTTCGCCTGCCAGTGTTTCCAGCTGTTTAATCGCTGCCGGACGGTACACGTCGGCAGACACCACCAAGACTTTCTTTTTGTGGCGTTCTTTCAGGAATTTGGACAGCTTGGCGACCGAGGTGGTTTTACCCGCACCCTGCAAGCCTGCCATCAGGATGACAGCGGGCGGCTGGGTGGCAAGGTTCAGCTCGTCATTGGCTGCACCCATCACCTCGATCAGTTCGGCCTGAACGATTTTGACAAACGCCTGACCCGGGCTCAGGCTGGACTGAACTTCCTGACCAATGGCGCGTTCTTTGATGCGGCTGATGAACTCTCTGACCACTGGCAGGGCAACGTCTGCCTCCAGCAGCGCCATGCGCACTTCGCGCAGGGTGTCTTTAATGTTGTCTTCAGACAGCTTGGCCTTGCCGGTGACGTTTTTTAACGTTTGCGACAGGCGTTCGGTTAAATTCTCAAACATTCTGTATTCCCGAAGTCACGGTAGAACAAGGTGACTCTTAGAAGATGTGAAGCAGGTTGTGAGGTATTATATCCAAAATTCGCAGAAAAGGGGCAGTGTGATGTGTTGATCAGTGAGGCTGAGGCTGTTGCAATGATTATCCAGATTGAAGCAGGCCGTAAAAGTCTGTTCATTGAGTCTTAACCGGACATGTGACACACTCACCCGATAACAACACCGCATGGTTAAGAGTGTTACAGCCGAAATGAATGTTATGCTGGCGAGTATCGGGGCGTTTGTGTTTTATTCTCTGGGGGCTTTTACCCAGGGGCGCAGGGTATTCATCCAGTCCGGTTCCCGTCAGATGGTGCTGGCGGCTACGGCTGTTGGTGCGGTGTTCCAGACAGTTGCTCTGTACTTTTCACTGCATGGTTCTGGTGGTATCAATCTTGGGTTGTTTAATATTGCTTCTTTAAGCACCTTGATGGTCACCATGGTGGTGCTGCTCAGTAGTCTGAAAAAACCTTCCGAAAGCCTGTTTCTTCTGATTCTTCCTTTTACGATATTAACGGTTCTGCTGGCCTGGCTGGCTCCGGTGGATCATATTGTCTGGCGACCGCCTTCAATGATGGTGGCGCACGTTCTTTTATCGGTACTAGCGTATGGCATTCTGATGGTGGCTGCGTTTCAGGCATTGATGCTGTCTTATCAGGAGCGTCAGCTAAAGCATCATAATCGCCGTAAAATCATGCAGGCACTGCCGCCCTTGCAGACGATGGAAAAGCTGCTGTTTGAATATGTCGCGGTCGGACTGATTTTGCTGACACTGGCCCTGATGACCGGCTTTTTGTTTATGGACGATATGTTCGCTACCCGCATTATTCATAAAACCGTTCTTTCTATCATGGCGTGGGGACTGTTTGCTACATTGCTGATTGGGCGAAAGCTGTACGGTTGGCGGGGGCAGACCGCCATGCGCTGGACCGTGGCCGGACTGGTGATGTTGATGGTGGCTTACTTTGGTTGGCACCTGATGGTTGAATTGTGGCTGTCTACTACATAATCCACTGCATAAATCGTGGTGAAGGGCTGCCTTTTGAGGCGGTCTGACGGTAAACTACTGGCTTACACTATTTTCCAAAAACGAGGCGTTACCCCCCTTGAGTGAAGCATCCCTGAGTGTTCTGGTGGGCATTCTTATTTCCCTGCTGCTGTTCTCTGCTTTTTTCTCCAGTTCTGAAACCGGCATGATGGCGATTAACCGCTATCGTCTGCGTCATCTGGTTCGTAAAGGGCATCGTGCTGCCCGACGCACCCATGGTCTGCTGGAGCGTCCGGATCGGTTGATCGGGGTCATTCTGATTGGTAACAACTTCGTTAATATTCTTGCTTCGGCACTGGCAACGGTGATCGCAACCCGAATCTGGGGCGATAGCGGTATTGCCATTGCCACCTTTGGCCTGACGCTGGTGGTGCTGATTTTTGGTGAGGTCACGCCGAAAACCCTGGCTGCCATGTTTCCCGAGCGCATTGCATTTCCGGCTTCTGTCGTGTTATCGCCTATGCTGAAAGTGCTGTACCCGGCGGTGGTTGCCCTGAACTGGATTTGTGGCATGTTGCTCAGGCCGTTTGGTATCAAGCCTGGTCAAAGGAGTCAGGATCAGTTAAATGTTGAAGAACTGCGAACCCTGGTCAACGATCCGGGCATGTTATTACCGCAAAAGCGTCGTGGTATGCTGCTGGGCATTCTGGATCTGGAAAAGGTGCGGGTTGATGACATTATGGTGCCCCGTAATGAAGTAGTGGGCATTGATCTTGATGATGATATTAAAGATATTATTGACCAGTTACACGACACCCAGCACACACGGCTGCCGGTATTTCGCGGGGATGTGAATAACATTGTCGGTATGCTGCATATGCGTAAGGTTGCCCGCCTACTGAGTCAGGAAGAGGTGAATAAGGCGATGTTGATGCAGGAAACCATTGAACCCTATTACGTGCCGGAAAGTACGCCGCTTCATACCCAGCTGTTCAACTTTCAGCAAACCAAAGAGCGGGTGGCGCTGGTGGTGGATGAGTACGGCGACATTCTCGGACTGGTCACGCTGGAAGATATTCTGGAAGAAATTGTGGGTGACTTTACCACCGATGTCTCTGACAGCAGTCAGGATATAACGCCGCAGGAAGATGGTACCTATATTATTGATGGCTCGGCATCTCTGCGTGATATTAACCGGGCGCTGGGTTGGGCTCTGCCAACGGAAGAAGCGAGAACCCTGAATGGCCTGATTACGGAAGAAATGGAAACCATTCCTGATTCGAGTGTTTGTCTGAAGGTGGGTGGTTACAAGCTGGAAATTATGCTGGTGAAGGATAACCGTGTGAAGTCGGTGAAGGTCTGGCAGTAGTCAGGCCTTCACAGGTTAGCATTTTCGCCGTAAGCCCCCTGACTTTTAGAGGGTGTCGCAAAACCCACTACAAGCCGGTAATCTGGATATAAAGTAGCTTTACCGGCTTCAGTATGACAGCAAGACCGCAAATCAAGATTAATACAGCTCCACAGCTCGATATTTTTTCAGGTGCAGCCAGTAGTCCGGATCACAAAAAACACGATAAGCCCAAAGGATCAGGCAACAAAACAGACAAACGACGTTTTGTTGCTCCGAACCCCAACGCCATCACCCTTGGCAACTCTAACTTGAAAGAACACCTTGAGCTAACTGGTCAGAAAACACCTTTTACTGTTGCATCCCTTCTTGATGAGCAAGACTGGTCTGATTTTGAGCAAAGGTATGCCTCAGAAGGTCGCCCTCCTTATTCACCCCGTAACATGATGGGTTTGATTCTCTATGGCATTATGCAGGGCATTACCTCGCTGAGAACTCTGGAGCGACTAGCCCGTGTTGATCTTGGCTGTATGTGGGTTACCGGTGGGATTTTTCCAGACCACGCCATTATTGGTCGCTTCATCAATATGCATAGCAAGTCCATGGCCGGTGCATTTTTTGAAAGCCTGACACGAGCCGTCCTCAAAAAGACGAACTCTGATGGTAGCTGTCTGGCTGGTGATGGAACGGTCATAGAAGCCGCCTGCTCAAGCTACAACCTGATGAAGCAGGAGGCTGCACAACAGGCTCATGAAACAGCACAAAAGCAAGCTGACAACCATCCAGACTGTCCTGAAAACAAAAAGAAACTGGAGATGGCCAGCAGTACTCTCGAAGCAGTTATTGAACGCAACGAGAAGCGAAAAAAGAATGGTAAATCAGGAAGTGCTGTCGTTAGCCCTACAGAGCCTGAAGCCGTTGTTCAAAAGATGAAACGGGGGCGAGGTTATACAACGGGTTACAAACCATCCGTGTTAGCCAATAACAAGCGGGTGGTACTGGCTCAGGCTGTTGATCCCACCAATGAAACAACTGTCGTAAGTCCAATGCTTGATCAGTCAATGCAGATCACGGGCAAACCAGTAGATGAAATGCTTCTGGATGCTGGTTACTTCAATGATGAAGTCATTTCAACCAGTCTGGAACGCGACATCAGCCTGCTATGCCCTGAGGGTAAAGAGCCAGGCAAGCCCAAAGAATCCAAAAAGTTCCAGAAGGGACATTTTTATTATGATGAGACTAATGACGTTTATCGTTGCCCTGCAGGAAAAGAGCTGGTTCTCATCGGGCAGATAAAGGGAAGCATTCGCACAAAAGAGCAAAAGATATATGGCAATGGACCGTGTGAAGGTTGTCCTCTCAAAGATCAGTGTACGACCAATAAGAAAGGGCGCCGCATAAAACGCTATGCGATGGATGATGCCAAGGATGCACTGAGGCAGGTTATGCAGCACCCGAAAGCTAAAAAGTCTTTCAGCAAAAGAAAGGCGATGGTTGAGCCTGTCTTTGCCTATTTACGGGATATACAGGGGTTAAACCGTTTTCGTCGCAAGGGGTTGGAGAAAGTTAAACTGGAGTTTGGCTTACACCTGCTGGCCTATAACCTGAGCCGGGCTGTAAAAGCCAGTTTTCACGCTATTTTCAGGTACAACAGGATTCTCTGGCTGTACTTTGAGCGGTATCGGCCATTTGACAGAAAATGGGGCAGCTGGGAAAGAGATCCAGTGAAGCGTCATTCTTTGCAGAGAAAAGTGCTTCACTGGGTTTAAATTTTGGCTTTTAAGACACCCTCTTTTAGGCAGGGGATATAAGGCGGGAGTCCGCAAGGACTCCTAATCAGGTCTGGCTTGATTCTCAATGTAGGTTTTGAGCACATCAATGCTTGCGCCGCCGCAACTGCCAGCAAAGTAACTTCTTGCCCATAAAGCATTTTTCAAATAGGCAGGCTTTACCAGTTCTGGATGATGTAGCTTCATTTTTCGGCTGCTGACCCCTTTGAGGCTATTCACTAGCTTTGATAGCTGTACTTTTGGTGGATAGTGAATGAGCAGGTGTATATGGTCAGTTTCTCCATTAAATTCGATCAGCTCTACCTCAAACTCATTGCACACATGCCGGAAAATATTTTCCAGAGTCTTGAGGTGCTTATCATTAAACACTTTACCTCTATATTTGGTGGAGAAAACCAAGTGGGCGTGAAGCTCAAAAGCGCAGTGCCTACCTTTTCGTATTGTCAAAATACACCAACCTGCTATTATGCGTTATAAATATTTAAATCAAAGTATATAGCAGATATACACCAATGCTTAAAGCCACTAAAGTACGCATCTACCCAACGCCAGAACAGACGGTTTTTTTAAACCGTCAGTTTGGTGCTGTGCGTATGGTCTGGAATAAGGCACTGGCGATAAAGACTCATTACTATAAGGTACGGGAGCAAAATCTTTCCCCGAGAAAAGACCTGAAACCTCTGCTGGTCACTGCCAAGAAAAGCCGCAAATATTCATGGCTGAAAGAAGCTGATTCGATTGCCTTGCAGCAGTCTGTTATCAATCTGGACAAGGCGTTCCAGAACTTCTTTAACCCGAAGCTGGAAGCCCGCTTTCCCCGCTTCAAGTCGAAACACGGTAAACAGAGTAGTTACCATTGCATGTCGGTTGCTGTGGGCGAAAACTGGGTCAAAGTCCCCAAGTGCAAACCAATCAAGGCAAGGATTCACAGAGAAATAACCGGAACAGTCAAGTCCATCACTCTGACCAAAACACCAACAGGTAAGTTCTACGCTTCTGTTTTGGCTGAAGATGATATGTCTGAAGCGAGGCAGATAACCGAACTGCAAAGCTCTCGCATAGTTGGCGTTGATGTTGGTTTAACTGACATTGCCATTACCAGTACCGGAGTAAAAACCGGCAATCCCCGATTCATAAAAAATGCACAACGCAACCTGAAGCGAAAACAGAAGGCTTTATCAAGATGCAAGAAAGGCTCTAAAGGCAGAGTCAAAGCAAGATTACTCGTGGCAAAGGCGCATGAGCGTGTAGCCTTTGCCCGTAATGACTTTCAGCACAAACTTTCCAGACAACTCATTGACGAAAACCAAGCGGTGATTGTGGAAACGCTGAAGGTCAAGAACATGCTCAAGAACCATTGCCTTGCCCGATCCATAGCTGATGCAGGCTGGCACTCCCTTGTCATCAAGCTCGACTACAAAGCGAAACAGGCAGGTAAGCATCTGGTGAAGATCGACCAGTGGTTTGCTTCCTCGAAGACGTGTTCCTGCTGTGATCGAAAGCAAGAGGAAATGCCGCTGAATATCCGGTCATGGACGTGTGAATGCGGGTATGTCGCAGATCGTGACATCAACGCTGCCATCAACGTGAAGAAGCAAGGTATTTTGAAATTAAAGGCGGAAGGGCTGTCCGTCTCTGCTGATGGAGGCAAGCGTAAATCCAGCACAGTGCTGGTTGCTGCCTGAGAAGTCAGAAGCCCCCAACTTTAGAGGGTGTCTTAAAAGTCAAAACTCAAATCCAGTGAAGCACTACTTTTTGCAAAGCATGATGCTTCATTGTGATTCTTCCCTTATTCGTTCGTTTGCTGCCAAATGACCAACGTGATCCAGATAGCAACCAGAGAAGCCAGTTTAACCATAAAATGACGTAAATACTGACTTTTACAGCACGACTCAGGTTATAGGCCAACAGGTGTAGGCCAAATTCCAGTTTAACTTTCTCCAGTCCCCTGCGACGAAAACGGTTTAACCCCTGTATATCCCGTAAATAGGCAAAAACAGGCTCAACCATCGCCTTTCTTTTGCTGAAAGACTTTTTAGCTTTCGGGTGCTGCATAACCTGCCTCAGTGCATCCTTGGCATCATCCATCGCATAGCGTTTTATGCGGCGCCCTTTCTTATTGGTCGTACACTGATCTTTGAGGGGGCAACCTTCACACGGCCCATTGCCATATATCTTTTGCTCTTTTGTGCGAGTGCTTCCCTTTATCTTGCCGATGAGAACCAGCTCTTTTCCAGCAGGGCAATGATAAACGTCATTGGTTTCATCATAATAAAAATGCCCCTTCTGGAACTTTGCTGACTCTTTGGGTTTGCCTGGCTCTTTACCCTCAGGGCATAGCAAACTGATATCGCGCTTCAGGCTGGTTGCAATAACGTCATCATTGAAATAACCCGCATCCAGTAGCATTTCATCAACAGGTTCACCCGTTACTTGCATTGACTGGTCAAGCATTGGGTTTACAACAGTCGTTTCATTGGTAGGGTCAACAGCCTGTGCCAGTACCACACGCTTGCTATTGGCTAATACCGATGGTTTGTAGCCTGTCGTGTATCCTCGCCCCCGTTTCATCTTTTGAACAACGGCTTCAGGCTCTGTGGGGCTTACGACAGCACTTCCTGATTTACCGTTTTTCTTTCGCTTCTCATTGCGGTCAATAACTGCTTCGTAAGCACCGCTGGCCATCTCCAGGTTCTTTTGATTTTTAGCGGAATCTGGATGGTTGTCAGCTTTCTGTTGCGCTGCTTCAAGAGCTTGCTGCGCGGCTTCCTGCTTAATCAGGTTGTAGCTTGAGCAGGCTGCTTCTATGACCGTTCCATCACCAGCCAGACAACTTCCATCGGAGTCTGTTTTTTTGAGAACAGCTCGTGTCAGGCTTTCAAAAAATGCACCGGTCATGGACTCGCTATGCATGTTGATGAAGCGACCAATAATGGCATGATCTGGAAAAATCCCTCCGGTAACCCACATACAACCAAGGTCAACACGAGCTAATCGTTCCAAAGTTCTCAGCGAGGTAATGCCCTGCATAATGCCATAGAGAATCAAACCCATCATATTACGGGGTGAATAAGGAGGACGTCCTTCCGGGGCATACCTTTGCTCAAAATCAGACCAGTCCTGCTCATCAAGAAGTGCTGCAACCATGAAGGGCGTTTTTTGACCAGCCTGCTCAAGGTGCTCTTTCAGGCTCGTGTTACCGAGGGTGATAGTGTTGGGGTCAGGAGCAACAAAACGACGATTGTCTGATTTATGGCCTCCTGATCGTTTGGATTTGTCCTGCTTTTTGTGATCAGGACTACTGGCTGCACCTGAAAAAATATCGAGCTGTGGAGCAGTATTAATCTTTATTTGCGGTCTTGTTGTCATGCTGGAGCCGGTAGAGCTACTTTATATTCAGATTACCGGCTTATGAAGGCTTTTGCGACACCCTCTTTAGTTGGGGGAGCAGTCACTTATACCAATCAAAGTTATTATACCAATCGCAGTTATTAGCTATTCTATTGCGCTGGCTTTTTGAGCGATTATCCTGCGTTGGCGATCGTCGCCTTTATGCCCTATGGGTATTGTCTAATCGCCCAAAAACCATGCTCATAACGAAGCTAATAACTTTGATTGGTATTAGTCTTCAAAAAAGGGACGCCAGATATATTGTGTTTCGTCGATAGTCCACTTTGCCAAGGCAACCATCAGGTTGGCAACGGGCGGCTTCAGGTACAGCTCTTTGAAGCCGTAGTGAGGGAAGAGATCAAAGTCTTTATCGGCTTTGATTTTTCCCACAAGGGCTGGCAAGTGTGTTTGAAACCAGTTTTCTGGCAGGTCATTGTATATCCAGATAATGTCTACTTTCTCCCCACCGGGAATGCCGTAACAGTCATTCTTCAAAGTCGTCAGGCCGGTTTGTTTGTAAACAATGGGCTTGCCGTTTTCCTTGGCCTTCCATAATGCCTCGGCCAATGGTTGATAATGCGCATCACCAAAAACCTTATTTCTTGAACTGAGAACGCTACAGTCCTGCTGATGAATGTGCGTATCAGGTTGATAGAATTTTTTTTCTGCAGACTCATCAGGAATAATTCCGAAATAAGAAGGGATGACTTTATCCATCCCAATAATGCCTGTCCCGCCTGTTTTTTTCGGAGTATGTTTTAGCGGAATATCAGTGTGTACGAACGCAATGATTTTTTTCTGTCCGCGCCGTAGCAGGGGCATGATGCTGACATAATCTTCGTTGCCACTGTCTGCAAACATTCGGCTTGAAGATTTAATGGTTTTTTCTTGCAGATTGGGTTCCGGGTACTGGAATTCAGGTGGAAAGTAACTGAATGGGATTGTATCAACATAGTTGGCACCGGTAGTCGCCATGGCATTCGCTACTGTCAGCCCTTTACCCTCACCAAGTTTTACTTCACAGTAGTCATTGCTGCATGACAGCTTTTGCTCTTTGATGTCGCGGTTGAAGCCGCAGGGCGGAAGTGTATAGGCACCCTCTTTAAAGCTGGTTATGGCTCCGCCAACCCATTCAGGCGTCATTTCGATGGGTATCTTTTCTTCATGCTGACCCTTCAGGTAAGCATTGATGATCAGTTCGCCTTTATTGGTCAGACCCGGAAAGGCTGCAGGTGCAAGCTTGGCGTCAGGCTTCAAGTCGAAGCGTTCTAACAGTGCGTAGGAGAGATATTCTTCCCACCCTTTGTAGCCTGGGAAGATGAACGGGAAATGACGCCACAGGAAGAAGGAAAGAGCTGCGGAGTAGTAGCCCAGATGCTGCGCCACACTGGCCAGTCGATCGCCTTTCAGTTGGGCGATATTGTTTTCTGCAGGTGTTTTTTCAGTATCGTCCCAGTAAAGCTTATTCAGTTCAATATTGGGTGAGCCAAGAAATGCCTCTACCTTCTTTGGAGAATGCATCAGGGTAGCCGTAATTGCCCAGGCTCCCCCGGAGGAGGCAGAGAATCGGGATATTTCAGTCTTGTATTCCGGTTGCATAAACTGACTAAGGGCTTCAAGCAGGACTAAAGCCCGGGAGCCGCCACCAGACAGGGCCAGTCCGACTTTTTCAGACAATGCCTGTTGTCTCTTGTAATCAGCATCAGAGGTGTTTTTTTTATTCAGCAGGTGAATGTCAGTGGTTGAATCAAGACATGTCAGGAGAGGGGTGTCGTCTGAATGGGTCATCGGGCAGCTCAGTGCCAAAGCAACCAGACAGGGTTGAATCAATCGCAATCGTTGAAACGGATTCATAGCAGTCTACATCAGTTCACAGTGATAGCTACAAGTTTAGTTCCAATTGTGTGATTTGCCGTCTGATTCTGTTGTGTGCTTTATGATTTAAATCGTTGCCTCGGGCGAAGGCCAAACTCGCGGTCAAAATGCGGAACGTCAAGGGGGATGTTGGTGCCGAATCCGGCATTGAGACACTCTGCCAGCATGATGGCTGTCAGCCCCCAGATCCGGTATTCCCGATACTGAAAAAAGGGCATCCGGTATGTGTGTTCGCTCATCTGCCAGAGATCGCTCTGAAGGTTGTCCGGATTCAGCAGAAATTCCAGGGGGACGGTGAATATTCGATCCAGTTCATCGGTATTTGCCCTCAGTTCCGGAAGCTGGGCAATGACTCCGACAAAAGGCGTGACTTCCAGTCCAAAGCGGGACACTACACTACTGCCTCGTCCGATGATTTTGACTAATCCCGGTTCAAGGCTGATTTCCTCCCAGGATTCTCGTAAAGCTGTAGACAGAAGGTCTGTGTCGGCTTCATCTTTTTTTCCACCGGGGAAGGCGACTTCTCCACTGTGGGTATTCATGTGGGAGGCTCGACGGGTCAGGATCAGGTGGAAACTGTTGTCTTGTCTGACCAGAGGAATAAGAACGGCTGCTTGTGGCAGGTCGCTATTCAGGCTTTGGTAGGGGTAGTTTTGAAATTTTTGTTCTAATTCTCTAAGCATAAACAGTCTGAAGTGTTGTCTATTATTTTTATTATAATTCAGAGCATCTTTATTCAAAATTCAGATTCAGTCTTCGTCAGCTTCTTGGCGATGAAAGATGCTTTTTACCGGTACTTTTCATACTAACACAGTCTTTTAAAATTACCCGTCTTTTGTCGCTTTACCCACACGCCGACCAACAAGTGATGGACAAGCAAGAGCTCCTCGTTTTAATGTGGAATGAAAGACTGGTGAGGAAGGGAGTGAACGTGAAGTATTGCAGCCACTGTGGTGCCCGGGTGCGACAAGAAATTCCGAATGGAGATAATCGACCGAGGGATGTGTGCGGCGAATGCGGCATGATTCATTATCAAAACCCCAGAGTCGTCGCGGGCTGTCTGCCGGTATACGACAACAAAGTATTGCTTTGTCGGCGCGCAATAGAACCCCGTAAAGGTTTATGGACGTTACCCGGTGGGTTTCTGGAGCTTGGTGAAACCATTGAGCAGGGTGCGATCAGGGAGACTTTTGAAGAAGCCGGGGCAGAGGTGACTGTCACACAGCTTTATACGCTGTTTAATGTCCTGCATGTCGGTCAGTTGTCGCTTTTCTTTCTGGCCGAAATG
The DNA here is from genome assembly GCF_001583435.1 of Endozoicomonas montiporae CL-33. NCBI lineage: Bacteria > Pseudomonadati > Pseudomonadota > Gammaproteobacteria > Oceanospirillales > Endozoicomonadaceae > Endozoicomonas > Endozoicomonas montiporae. Next base: position 2,154,053 of record NZ_CP013251.1, read on the forward strand.
GATGTGCCGGTTTTTTCTGCGGGCGTGGAAAGTCTGGAAGTGCAACTGTTTGGTGAACAGGATATTCCCTGGGATGAGCTGGCTTTTACCACCATTCGTCTGACCCTTGAATACTATTTTTCAGATCGGCGTCGAGGTGAGTTTGTACAACGCATTCAGGATATTAATTACAACACTGCTAAGACTCAGACTCTGAAAGCGGGAAGTGCCTGACGGGCCAGACTTCAAAGGCGGGCTCTTCGTAGGGGTGTGCTTTAATCAGTGCTGTGACAGCGGCTTCAACCTGTTCATCAGGGCACATCATTTCAACCTTGTATTCTTCAAACTGCTCTAATGTTTCGGGTTTTCCACGAAAGGGATTGCTGCTTTTCAGTCCCCGAAACTGCATTTGTCCCAGAGCTTGCCAGCAACACCGATCATAGTGCCTGTATTTCCCAGCCCCGGCGTTAAAAACAGCGTCTTTAACCGTTTCCAGATGAGAGGCCGGGACATAGAAACAAAGCTTATGCATAACGATTAAAGACGGGTGTCGCGTACATGGTTAGCAACCATTTGCGATGATCATTGTCTGCAGCTGCCAGCCTCTGCTCAAACTCCGATCGTTTGCTATCCAGATCCACATCGGGAAACAAGCTGTTCAGGTCTGGAACCGGAGCGCCTGTGTGCAGGTTTTTCATGGCTTTCCAGGCAAAAAGGTTGGCAGGCTGCAGCTGATAGTTCTTATGAATTTGTCGGTCAACTTCCATCACTACATCATTCGCCGAGTCATAGTCGCCTGTCAGTGGTGTGCCAAAAGCAATGTGGACATGGCCTTTCTGGCCTTCGATGCCTTTAACGATGCTGTGCATGTCTTCGCCTTCCGATTTCATGTAGCTACCGTTGTGCTCGGTTTCATACAGTTCTCTGGCTTTCATGGTGTCGCAGGGGTCGTACTCATAGGAAATAGCCACTGGCACAATGTTCATGGAGCGAATACTGTCTGAAAAAGAAGTGTCAGCCCCTTTGCGACTCATATGAAACATCTTGATGATGGCGCTGTCGGTCAGGTCATTGCCGTCTTTGGCCCGGCCTTCACTCTGGGCAATCCAGACGGAATGACCGGTGTCGATGGAGTGGTGGATATAGGCCGACAAGGTCTGGAAAGCCTTCAGTTTTTCCCGGCGCCCGGACACCGAACGCTTAACAATAAAGCTTTTGTTAAGGCGCATCAGGTCACTCACGAACGGTCGCTGTAGCAGATTGTCGCCAATGGCAATACGAACGGTATCCATACCGTTTTTATAAACGCCGTAATTCACAAAAGCCGGATCCATAACGATATCGCGATGATTGGACAGGTAAGTGTAGGCAACACCTGGCTTCAGGTTTTCAATGCCTGAATAGGTGATGTGACTGGTGGTGGATTCAATCACCTGAGACAGATACGGCTCAATCACTTTCTGCAGGGCATCGATATTGTGAACGTCTTTAAGGCGGGAGCGCAGGCCTCTGCCTGTCAGCCAGTACATGATGCCGCCGAGCCACTGGGACAGGCGTGGGAATTGATGATGTGACAGTGCGTGCAGTAACTCATGATCCTGAAGCAGTCGTTCAAGCGTCGGGCGTACTTCATCATCGTGATAGGGTCTTATTTCGTCGAAGCGTTCCATCAGATCATTGTTCTATGGTTGGTTTGTACAGCTATGGTTTGTGCAGCTATGGCTTGTGCGGCTATGGTTGGCTGAATAGCACCAGCGAATTATATAGCCAGTTTTTTTGCGGGTCTGTAGTCAACGTGTTCCTCTTTGTAACCGTTGCTCTGTTATTACAATCTGCCCTCTGTGTTTGTCCTGTCAGGCCTTGTTCGGGTCTTGTTCCGGCCTTGTTCCGGTATAGTGGCTTTGCCTTGGTATTATACGTATTATTCCCGTGAGTGTAATATGCCCTACAAGCCAAATGGCAATTCAGTGCAGTAAGGTTTTTTAAAAATGTCTATAAAAACAAAATGCCAATGCGGAGTCTTTGCAACTTTAATGCTATTTTCAATGTCCGGCTGGAGTTCGGATTTTGAAAAACAGGCTGATTCTTCTGAGTCCGGGGCGTCCGTGCTCGAAGCCGGAATCACTCTTTTAAAGTCGCCGGGTCGATCCGGTTCAGCCAAAGCGGCATCCCTGTTGCAACCTCTTGCCGATGAGGGTAATTCCCGTGCACAGTTATGGCTCGGCAGGGCTTATCGCGATGGTCTGGGAGGTATGGAAAAAGATACCAGGAAATCTTTTCAGTACTTTCAGGAAGCCGGTGGACGCGAGGGGATGAATCCGGAAGCTCAGCTCGAACTCGGGCGGGCTTACATGAAGGGCGAGGGAACGGACAGAAATTTAATTGCTGCTTATATGTGGACAGCATTGAGTGCTGACAAACAGGGTAGCTGGACCAGTGATGCCATTGTACAACGAGATGATTTACTGAACCGGCTGACACCTGCCCAGCGAGAGAAAGCCGGGGAGCTGGTGGAGCAGCTGCGCTCAATTTACCTGAAACAACCCTGATGCTGGTTGCTTATGATCAAAATATACAGTCCCGAAAATGTCATGGAAGCGCAATGTCTGAAAGACTTTCTTGAACAACAGCGCATTAACTGTTTTATAGGAGGTCAATATCTGGCAGGTGCGATCGGTGAACTACCAGTGACCGGCCTTCTCGGGCTGTATGTTGAAGAGATTGACGCAGAGCTGGCGAAAAGTCTGATCTGTGACTACCTCAGTGCAACGCCTGTTTTTCATAGTAAATAATGTTTTTGAAGTACTACTGAATATTTTACAACAACTTAATGATTAATGAAGTCAGGTAATAACAGAAGACAGGGGTCAGGTGGTTTTGTTTGCTGTCTGGCTCTGCTGTTGTTGTTTTGTTCCAGTTTGATGTTCACTGCCGCGTCTGTCTGGGCAGGAGGAAATGAGGATACACCACCAAACTTTCTTTCTACACTTCAGTTGCTGAATTTGAGGCGTGACGAGTTTATTGATGCGATATTGATGCTGATGGCAAGGCGACAGGATCAAAGTGTTCTGATGGATTCAATGCACTACTATCGCATGATAGTCAGATCCCCAAGAGTCTCTTCCTCTCCGAAACCTGGAAGTCCCGCAAAAAAGAGTAAGGTAGAAGGTCACTTTTTGTCACCGTCCCGTAAGTCGTCATCCAGTAGTACACCTCCGTTTTCGCCCAAACGGGCGTCGGGATTATTTTCCAGTTCGCCTCAGCCAATGTGTCCGGCTCGTTTTTCATTCAGTCCGGAGTCAGGCGTCTCTTCTGGCTCCAGTTCACCAATTGCGATGACTTTCAGGTCGAGAAACAGGTCTTCAAACGACTTTGGGGGGCGCCTGAGTATGGGGTTATCAAACTTGGCCCTGTTGTCTCTTCCTACTGATACCAGTCAGTCATCGGGTATTTCCGGTGAAGGGAAAGACGATTTTGTTGAGGGTGATGTTTTCGGTATGTCAATGGAACTGTCGGAGTCCGACAGACCAATAAAAAAAGAAAGTACACAGGGGGCTTTGAAAAAAGATCAGGCAGGCAGGAATTTCCGTCCGGCAGGTTTTGGTCTGAGTTTTTTTATTGAAAAAGACTATATCAAAGAAGATGAGACGGACTCTGTTTTGAACGAGTTGGCTAAATCTCCGTCGAAGTTTGATACCGCAGAGGCAGCAAGCGACAGCCCTCTGGGACGTAGCCCTGCTCTTCTGAGTGGTCTGGATTCGGGTAAGTTACACAAAGACCTGATTGACAGAAATCGTGCCCGAAACAAGCGTCGGCGCAGCTCTCAGCCTAACATTGATGAGTCTGAGCAGGTGGTCGGGTCGCCTCCTGGCTGGTATATACAGTCAGGCCCTAAAGCAAAGGTCTTCGACTGTGACAGGATTGACCTGTTTAATGATGCTAAATTTGGCAAAGCCTATAAGGAGTATGCTCATTGGTGTCGGTATTATCGAAACATTCCTCAGCCTGCGGATCGGGAAGCTGACTTTTTTGAAGTGTTTGTCAGAGTGATTGATGATAGAAAACCGAGGAGCGACAGAGCTTATATTCATGATGATATGTTGTGCATTGTTACCTCTCTGGGCGACTCTGGAACACCAATGACTTTTGAGTTTTGCGCCAAGTTCCAGAGGTATGAGCAATACAGTCTCGCAGCGCTGGCCAGAAATGAATACAAGTCGGCTGCAAGAGCCAGTCCGACTGACCAGGCTTTTGATGCGAGTGTTGAGCTTTTCCTGCGAGAATTCGAAAATAATGCCCGCTTTGAAATGTTCAACGAGTGTGAACAGCAAGTGATTAAAGTGGACGGATATGACAAAGACATTCTGTTTCGATGCATCGGGCGTGGGCAATGCAAGGCGGTCTTTGAAATCGATGAGCTGTTTCCCGGCCTTGCCTTTTCATGGCAGCGGGGTCATACCCAGGACAGTGCCAGACTGCTTGAAGGGCTTCAGTCGGCTAGCCTGACGGTTTACGAAGAGCTTGCCATGGGGCGGGATCCAAAAACCCGGGAGTTGCTCGATACCGACCAGATTAAGAAACCACCGCACAAAAGTATAGATTCCACCCGTATGCCCTCGGTCTATCGTCTGATCCCGGCTGTGGATGGTTCAACCACTGTCGTCGAGATTCAGCACCGGATAAAGCCTGAGAACCTGGCCCAGACTTATATTGTTGAAGCCCTGAGGCATGGGTTAGACCATGCTGTTGAGATAAAGGTGAAGTTCAGGGAAGATATTCCTACCACCGTTATGGACTTTAACCGCGTTCCGAAAGAGGGAAGCTATGTTGCTTATAACTATGAAATAATGCGCTACCCTCTCGTTAATATTTTAGAAGCGATTTTTGAAACACTGATTGACCAGCTGATTCAGTTTACCAACACACTGGGAGAGTTCAGATCATTACGAAATATGCCTGTCAGCATTGGTGTAGACTCAAAACTGCCAAACTATTACGTGTCTTTCTATATGGGTGCAGATGGTTCTCTGAAAGCCGACCTTAAAAATTTTGATAATGAACCGCCCAACCTTAAATTACTTGATAATGGTGAACCTCTTTATCACGGCGGCCCCTTATTCGACTGTATCACAGACCTGTTTCCAGACTCACACCTTCAAGAGGATTTCGTTGAGCGGGTACAGAAAATAACCGCATTTCGCAGTTTGCTAAAAAAACTTCTGGCCAGTATTGCTGCGGATTACATTAAGTATCAGCAGGGCGCTACCTTTGATTTTCAATGGGTGATTGATCAGATTAATGATGAAGCTCACAGTCAGGAAGCCGGAGAGCCGCCTGTGACCTGGAGTGAAATTGAAGAGTACATGGAGAAAAGCAAGAGATCCCATCAGGCTTTCCGGTTGTATGTGTGGGTGTGTCAGCTGGTCGCCAAATTCCGGCCCGATCGAATTAAAATGCCTCAGGCCTTTATTCCTGTCAATCACGACCAGAAAGACTGGCTAAAGCGTATTCAGCAGAAATATGAACGTGCTATTGTTGGCCTGATTTTGCAGAATCGCCTGCAAGAGCTGGATCAGCTCTTGCAGGCGATTCTTTCCGACGAGATTGATTACCCTTCCGACGCGCCTTTACCGTTAACAGCTTCGCCCTGGCTTCGGCAATACATGGCTCGTTTTCATGTTCTGGAACAGAGGTTTGGGGGGCTCTTTTCCCATTATATGAACCAGATGCAAGGTGAGGATCCGGTTGTGTCGGCTCTGGAGGTCTTGCTAGACGACTTTCTTAATTCAACATTGGAGTCGTTAGATAATGATTTAGCCAATGGATACGGTGCCTACTGCCTGAGTGCCCGGCTACCCGTTATCAACCAGTTAGAGCATAAGCACTTTCATAGTTGGTGGAACGCCTGGCGACTTGTGCGGCTGCAGTGCGGTACCGCTTCCCGGCTTACGGATGCACAGCAACAGCGGTTTGTCGGGCAGGCAGATCCAACGTTTGTATTCAAGGCATTGAATGAAAGCTGGAACAGTACTCTGCAGATGGTGCGCTTTGGTAGTCCACAACTGGCCGTTGCTCACCTGTTGGGTTTGAATCGTGACCGGGCCCGGGCACTGTTGCATCGCCTGCTGTTTACTGTACGTGGAGACGGGGCTGAGCCTGCAACCCAATGGCTTTTTGACCTGCGGCAATGGTTTGATGCCCGACAGTTATCCGATGGTGATCATTACAGGTTGTTAGCCTTGTTTGCCGGGCTGCTTTTGAAGGGCGACATTCATGTTTTTGAGTTCGATGGAGGCCGGTTTATAGGTGTGACTGTGTTGGGGATGAGTTATGACTCATCTCAAAGCTGGGTTCACAGTGAGAGATTTATTCCTTTTGAGGAGGTGAACCTGTCGCATTACTCCCCCGGACAAAGGCCGGAGCATTATATTTTATTTCACAATGTTATCCGGGGGCAGACTACTGGATATAGTCCACAGCAACTCTGGTGGAGTGTTGGCGTGCCCTTGCCTCCAGTGCAAACGGATCCTGATTTTGATGAGTTGCTTCACCCGGCACAGGTGTATGATGTTCAGAATCCGGTGAACCGGGCCCGGTTAAATCAGCCCGCCGGGCACCACGCCGACTTCCTGAGACAATATATTGGCAATTGGAGAACGCTGTTTGTGGCTGCCGGTTTCAGGGTTATTCATACCCCCAAAGATAATTCCTGTCTTTATCACGCCATTGCCGAAGTGTTGTCACGAAAGCTGAACCGAACCATCAAAGCTGACGAAGTAAAAGCAATAATCAGGCAGTTTCTGGCTCGACTTAAACATAAGTTTCAACTCAATATGGGGGCATACAATAATCAGGATCCGCGTGTGATTGAGCCTTACACCGGGGAAGAACTGTATCTGTTAAATACGATGGGTGGCATGCTGGATGTACTGGATGCCGAGATTAATGTTGAGGGGCTCTGGAATGATTACAATATGGTGATTGTTGCTGCAAATGCCTTTCAGACACCTTTGCACTTTATTGTGCCTCATCTTGCGCCTATTCAGAACGAGGCGCACGCTGCGGTTAATGTGATACAGGTGAACCCTGCCCAAGACAATCAGGTGATTGACGCCGTGCCCTATGAGGCTGTCATTTTCTACACCGGCGGAGCACACTGGGAAGCAGCTGAACCATCGGGTGAACGCGGTACTTCTTCGCTGGAAGGTACCTTTTCGGAAGAGTGTGCAGTCCATGGTCTGGCTGCTGTACTGGCTTTATTACAAGCGCATGGAATGAATCCTGTTAAGTAATAGTACGCTGATTCTGAAGCATTTTGTTTATAGAAATATGGTCTATTCTTAGCGTTCAATTCTAATAACGTGACAGTTGAGCTGTGCTGTTCTCAATTCGCAAAAAAATCATCTTTTTTACGGTCGTTCCTGTCACGCTGCTTTACAACCTGATTTTTGGTATTCATCTCTATTTATCTATTCATCAGGCAACGGATACCGTGGCCAAACGCCTCACCGAACAGGTCTGGCACTATGCCAACGAGGTAGATGCCTACATTGTTAATCTGGTGCAGCAGGCTGACATTGTTGCGGGGATGATCGGTTCTACTAGTGACGGATTAAGTTGGTTGCCCGGAGACTTGTTGCTGAGAACGCTGGACAGTAATGCGTTGTTGAGAGGGATTGGTCTGATCTGGTTTGATCAGGGTTCCGGCCAGCTGGAAGGTATTCAGGCTTTACGGTATGGGCAATCCATCAAAGTTGTAGAAGGAATTGATACCTTTGGTTCCCTGTTGGTAAAAGCCTGGCCGAGAGTGGACGATGATGACCATAGTCTTTGGGTTGAGTCGGATTCGTTACAGAACGGTGGCAAGATCATCAGCTATGTGCAGCCTTTGTTAAAAGGGGGGAAGCGTCTCGGTATTTTAAAACTGGATGTTTGTCTCAGTGACCTCAGGGTTCGGGTGATTGATACGAATGTGGGGCAGCCCAAATTCTCGATTATCAGCCAACAGGGTGACTATCTCCATACCGACAGTAAAACGGCTCGCAGGGCTCACCACCATACTATTTTCGAGACGCTGGATGTCTATGGTACCCCGGGCTTGTGGGATGATCTGTCAAGGTTGATCGAAAAAGGCAAACCGGTACTGCGTAAATCGTGGATTCCCATGCGTGAACACGAGTACTGGTTTTTTGGCGCGCCTATACGGTCGGGGCCCTGGTGGCTGATTACCCATATCCGGCGGGATGTCGCTTTGGGCATGGTCAGGGAGCAGGCCAAGGTCGATGCCTTGATTATGTTGATCTCGCTGTTACTGATTTTTACCTGCGCCTGTCTGGTGTCTGATCGTATTACGCGTCCGCTGACGCAGCTGAAGCAGTCGATGGATGATTTTACCTACCGGCAGAGCTACCCGATTATCGCCAAAATGTCTGACGATGAAGTGGGCAGTCTGGCAGAAAGCTTTCAGCAATTGCTTGAAAAACTGGCTGAACGGGATCAGGCGCTTCATGACATGCGTGCCAATAATATTGGCCACTTGGTGCAAAAGCTCAGGGGGCAGTACTTTTATTTTAATCTGGATGAACAGGGAAGGATTATTCATGTCAGCCCGTCGATTCAATCGATACTGGGCTATAAGCCCGTAGAGTTTTTAGGTCCATTCAGTCGTTTTATTGTCGAGGACTCACAGCGAGAGCTGTTTAAGGAGCAGCTGCAAGGTGTGCTGTCGGATAACCCGACGACCTTTGAGCTGGAAGTGTTGCACAGCGATGGTCGCCACCGGCGTCTGGAAATATTCTGGAGCGATATGTTCGATGTTAAAGGCAGCTACTCGATAATAGAGGGGATGGCCAACGACATTACCGAGCGTATTAATGATACCCGCAAATTCAAGGCACTGCTGGATTCGGCGCCGGACGCGACGGTGATTTCCACGCCGGAAGGCATTATCAGCATGATTAATGGGCGCGCTGAAAGGTTGTTTGGCTTTGAACAGCATGAACTGGTGAACATGCCCCTGCGTTTGTTGACCCCTCTGAACTGTCGCTCGACGCACCCGTTGCTGGGTGATCTGGGGTCTGTTAGTTGGGAACAGTTTTGCCTGACGGGGTTTGAGTCTTACGGTATTGATCGCAATGGCAGAGTATTTCCGGTTGATATCACCAGTAATCCACTGGAAACCGATGATGGCTTGCTGATTTCCATGGTGGTCAGGGATATTACCGAGCGTAAGCGGATTGAATGCGAACTGACAGAAGCCAAGGAACAGGCAGAACGGGCGAACCGTGCCAAAGGATTATTTCTTTCCAATATGAGTCATGAACTCAGAACGCCTCTCAATGGTGTTCTGGGTTATACGCAGGTGTTGCTGCAGGATCGTGAGATTCGGGCAGAGCATGAAAAAAGTCTGCGTACGATTGAATCCAGTGGAAGGCACCTGTTGTCTTTAATCAACGATATTCTGGATCTGACCAAAATCGAATCGAGCCAGATTGAATTGCATCCGGTGACCATGGACTTGCGGGAAATGTTGTCGGATGTTCGCAACATGTTATTGGAAAAAGCCAATAGCAAAGGTCTGGTATTGAAAGTCGAGTCTTCCTCCGATTTGCCGCCAGTGATTGTTGCGGACGAAATCAAGCTAAGACAGATTCTGCTGAATCTCATGAGCAATGGTGTGAAATACACTCACTCCGGCTGGATCAGGATGCTGGTTGAGCAGAGAGGCGAGACACTTTACTTTGCTGTTGAAGATACGGGAATCGGTATCGATAAATCAGGACTGCAAAGGGTGTTTGAGCCGTTCAGACAGTTAAAGTCAGGCTATATGGCCGGGGGAACCGGTCTGGGGCTGGCAATCAGTCGCCACCTTGTGACTGCCATGGGAGGGGAGTTGACGGTGTCGAGTGAAGTGGGCAGGGGGAGCTGCTTTGAGTTTGATATTCCTTTGGAAGTCGGTAACGTTGAGGACCTTCAGGGGTGTTACCGGGTGCATCGTGATTCCTATTGTCCTGAGTTGCCCGAGAGTTGGAAGGGCCAGTCCATTCTGGTAGTGGATGATATTGACAGTAATCGGGATATGCTGGCGCGTTTGCTGGAAATTCCCGGGTTTTCGGTTCAGCAGGCCTGTAATGGCGCAGAAGCGCTTGAGGCTCTGGATCAGCACGATTTTGTTATGGTGCTGATGGATATTCGTATGCCGGTGCTGGATGGTATTGAAGCCTTGCGTCGTATAAGGCAGCGTCCCCACGGTCGGCGTATCAAGGTGATTGCTGTCACAGCCAGTGTCAGTCAGGAAGCCCGATCCGGATTGTTGATGGAAGGGTTTGACGGGTTTATTGGCAAGCCGTTTGATGCGGCCGAACTCTATGAGCTGATTGAGCGGCAGCTGGGGATCGAGTTTAAATTGACCCGCAGTAAACAGATGCTGTCTGCGGATCTGGATGAACTCATTGCCCGACTGGACAAAGAAGAACGGGAATGTTTTGTCCAATACATTCGGGAAGCAGTGGAAATGGGTGATCTGGAGTCTCTGCAGGAGCGGGTGAAACAGTTTGAAGGCCATCCTGGCTTTCAGGAGCTGAACCTTTACGTTGTGCAGTTGTGTGAAACCATGGATCTAGAACAGCTTGAATGTTTGATTAACAAGATGAACGTGAATGGGTAGTGGTTTATCGGGCATTATACCAATTCATATTTAGAAGACGGAATTGGTATTACTGCTGCTATGTTGTCTGCTTCCGTTCTTGGCGTAAGAGGCATAATATAACGATCTTGCGTAACAGACCCCGGGAGGTTGCAGTGACTGAAACATTATCCGATCTGGCTCTGCAGCTGTCGGTTGAGCTGGAGAAACAATCGTTGACCATGGCGACGGCAGAATCCTGTACAGGTGGCTGGGTCAGTCAGGTACTGACGGCGGTTCCCGGCAGCTCTGGCTGGTTTGAAGGAGGCATTGTCAGCTATTCAAACGCCATGAAGCACCGGCTTCTTGATGTTTCTGAAGAACTGCTGAGCACCTACGGTGCTGTCAGTCAGCCGGTGGCAGAACAGATGGCGCGGGGGGTTGCCAGAAAGCTTGGTGTGCAGGCCAGTATTGCCATCAGTGGAATTGCCGGACCAGGTGGTGGCACGGTTGATAAACCGGTGGGCACTGTACACATCGCGTGGTATCGTCGGGGAAAAACCTTTTCCGAAGCCTTCCTGTTTACAGGTGACCGGCAGCAGGTGCGTGAGCAGTCGGTCAGAGTTGCGCTATCCGAACTGATCAGGCTGCTTCAATAATTTGCAACTGAAACCAAAACTTAAATCGACAAATATACTGGACAAATATACAGATAGTGTTTAAATATACAGTATATGTAGCATTTATACCCGCCATGCCATGCGCAGGCAAGCACTGAGGATGATCAGACAATGGATGATAACAGAAAGAAAGCACTGGCAGCGGCTCTGAGTCAGATTGACCGCCAGTTTGGTAAAGGTGCTGTCATGCGGATGGGCGACCAGAAGCAGGAAGCCATTCCGGCTATTTCTACAGGCTCTCTGCAGCTGGATATTGCTCTGGGTATTGGCGGGTTGCCCAAAGGCCGGATTGTTGAAATTTACGGACCGGAGTCTTCCGGTAAGACCACACTGACTCTGAGCGTTATTGCCGAAGCCCAGAAACAGGGGGCAACCTGTGCTTTCGTGGATGCCGAGCATGCGCTGGATCCTCAGTACGCTGGCAAGCTGGGTGTTAACGTTGAAGACCTGTATGTCTCGCAGCCCGATACCGGCGAGCAGGCTCTGGAAATTACCGACATGCTGGTTCGTTCCGCTGCCGTCGATGTGATTGTTGTGGATTCGGTGGCCGCCCTTGTACCTAAAGCCGAGATCGAAGGTGATATGGGTGACTCCCATGTAGGTCTGCAGGCGCGCCTGATGTCGCAGGCACTGCGTAAACTGACCGGCTCCATCAAGCAGACCAATTGCATGGTGATCTTCATCAACCAGATCCGGATGAAGATTGGCGTGATGTTTGGTAACCCTGAAACCACCACCGGTGGTAACGCTCTGAAATTCTACTCTTCTGTGCGTCTGGACATTCGTCGCACCGGTGCAGTGAAGCAGGGTGATGAAATTATTGGTAATGAAACCCGGGTCAAGGTGGTTAAGAACAAAGTTTCACCACCGTTCAAGCAGGCTGAATTCCAGATTCTTTATGGTCAGGGCATCTACCACATGGGTGAAGTGATTGATCTGGGTGTGAAGCAGAAACTGGTTGAGAAGTCTGGTGCCTGGTATGCCTACAAAGGCACCAAAATTGGTCAGGGTAAGGCCAATGCCTGTAAATACCTGGCAGAAAATCCTGAAACTGCTAACGAAATTGAGACTCAGATTCGTGCAGAATTGTTGAATACGGCTTCTGAAACAGAAGAGTCGAAGAGTGCTGGTCAGGAACAGCTGTTAGCAGAATAATGCCGGAGCTATCCATACAGCAGCCATCTGTACAACAGCAGCCTGAACAGGACGTTCGCCGGGCAGCAATGGACTTGCTGGCCCGGCGTGAACACAGTTATTCCGAGCTGTGTTATAAACTGAAGGGTCGCTTTGAGGCACAGTCTGTTGAAACTGCCCTGAATAAATTGGTTGATGATGGCTTACAGAGTGATGACCGTTTTGCTGAAGCTTATGTACGTGCCAGAGGGAACAAAGGTTATGGCCCGGCACGTATCAGAATGGAGCTGTTGCAAAAAGGACTGTCACAGAGCCTGATTTCAAATTACCTGTTTGACGATGACGACAAATGGTTTGAAGAAGCCAGTCGAATGAAAACTAAAAAGTTGAGAGAAGATAGAAATCCTACATCTGCGGAGCGAGCGAAGTTGTATCGCTTTCTGGCGCAACGAGGCTTTTTAACCTGCCATATCAATGCCTGCCTGAGTTGAGCCTGTCTGAGTTGAACCATCCTGAGTTGAACCATCCTGAGTTGAAATAGTTTCAGTCTTTTAATTCAATTGTTCAGATAGTGCTTTCTGTGTCATAAATGGGAAGCATTTTTTTGAGTTTTTATCCATGTCCTGTTGTTCCCGCTGTGGTTTTGCAGTCTATTCTCGGGCAGTGCCCAACTGCTTCTGTCAGTCTCTGTCAGAATTCAACTGTGAGCATCGATTTTGTCTGCTCACCCATCCGGTAGAATTCGCCAAAACCAGCAATACCGGCAAGCTGGTAAAGGCAATGCTGCCTGATACGTTGGTGGTGCCATGGAATAGAGTCGAACCATCAGAAGAGCTAATGAATGCACTGGATGATCCGGACTGGCAACCGTATCTGTTGATGCCTGAAACCTATGCGATTTACCAGCAGGATGGGTTTGAAAGAAAGCCTGCTGCATCAGGTAAACTCTTTATTCTGTTAGATGCGACCTGGCAGCAGGCGCGAAAAATGTATCGGCAAAGTCCTTATCTACACAATTTGCCCCTGATGTCTCTGGAGCAAGTGCCCGAGTCGTCTTATACGCTGCGCAGAAACCAAAAGTCGGGTCATCTTTGTACTGCAGAGGTGGCTGCTGAAGTCCTCAGGAAGGAAGGAGCAGTGAAATTATCCCGTCACCTTCATCAATCCGTGTTTGATTTTTGCAGTCACTATCGCCAGTTACAGCAGGCTGGACAGCTCACCTGACCAGTGTTCCTGTTGAATATTTGAAAGAAAATACCTCACAGGTGGACATTTCCTGCTGATTCTGCGGCCTGCTTCTATATAATGTCCGGTTTACTATTGCTATCTAAAACCTCCTTGACGGAAGACCTGTATGAAAAGCTCTGAGATACGATCTGCCTTCCTTAACTTCTTTAAGGAAAGAGGGCATGAAATTGTGCCCAGCAGTTCGCTGGTGCCTCACGACGATCCAACCCTGCTGTTCACCAATGCCGGGATGAATCAGTTCAAGGATACATTCCTTGGGCGTGAAAACAGGGCTTACACCCGGGCCACCACGTCCCAGAAGTGTGTACGTGCCGGTGGTAAACACAACGATCTGGAAAATGTGGGTTACACCGCCCGTCATCACACCTTCTTTGAAATGCTGGGTAACTTCAGCTTTGGCGACTACTTCAAGCAGGATGCCATCCAGTACGCCTGGGAATTTCTGACCGGTACTCTGAACCTGCCAGCAGACAAACTCTGCGTTACTGTGTACGAAACGGACGATGAAGCCTATAACATCTGGCTGAAGGAAGTAGGTGTACCGGCTGACAATATCATCCGTATTGGCGACAACAAAGGCGCACCGTACGCCTCTGATAACTTCTGGCAGATGGGCGACACTGGCCCCTGTGGTCCATGTACCGAAGTGTTCTACGACCATGGTGATCATATCCGGGGTGGGCGTCCGGGCACGCCGGAAGAAGATGGTGATCGCTTTATCGAGATCTGGAACATCGTATTCATGCAGTACAACCGTCAGGCTGACGGTACCATGGAGCCTCTGCCTAAGCCTTCTGTGGATACCGGCATGGGTCTGGAGCGTATCTCCACCATTCTGCAGGGTGGTCACAGCAACTACGACATCGATATCTTCCAGGGTCTGCTGAACGATGCTTCCAAGCTGCTGGGTGGCGTTGATACCACGGTTGGTTCACTGCGAGTGATTGCAGACCACATTCGTTCCAGTGCTTTCCTGATCTCTGATGGCGTTATGCCGTCTAACGAAAGTCGCGGCTACACCCTGCGTCGTATTATTCGTCGCGCCTGCCGTCATGGTCACAAGCTGGGTGCAACTGAAACCTTCTTCTACAAGCTGGTGGGTTCTCTGGTACGTGAAATGGGTGATGCGTATCCCGAACTGAAGTCTGATCAGGCTCAGATTGAGCGCATTCTGTTGCAGGAAGAAGAGCAGTTTACCAAAACTCTGGATAAAGGCATGCGACTGCTGGAAGACAAACTGTCTGCTCTGGATGGCTCAGTTATTCCAGGTGATGTTGTCTTTACACTGTACGACACTTATGGTTTTCCGGTGGACCTGACGGAAGATATTGCCCGTGAACGTGAACTGACGGTCGATACGGAAGGCTTTAATCAGGCGCTGGAAGCCCAGCGTGAGCGCGCCCGTGCTGCCAGCAAGTTTGGTATGGACTACAACGAACAGCTGACCATTGATGGTGTCACTGAATTTACCGGTTATCAGTCGCTGCAGGGCGGCTCGGCGGTTAAAGCACTGTTTGTGGAAGGGCAGGCCGTTAACTCTGTCACCGAAGGTCAGCAGGCTACTGTGGTTCTGGAAGCAACACCGTTTTATGCAGAATCCGGCGGTCAGGTGGGTGATACTGGCAACCTGACGTTTGCCGGTGGTGCTATCGAAGTGCTGGATACTCTGAAGCAGGGTGACAGTCACCTGCACATTGCCCGTATTCTCTCCGGCGAACTGAACGTTGGCGATAAGGTTGAAGCTGAAGTCAATGCTGAAAATCGTCACGCAACGGCATTGAACCACTCTGCCACTCATCTGCTGCACGCAGCCCTGCGCAAGGTGCTGGGTGATCATGTGACCCAGAAAGGTTCTCTGGTTGATCCTGAGCGTCTGCGCTTTGACTTCTCTCACTTTGAGGCGGTTAAACCGGAAGAACTGCGTGCCATTGAGCGCATGGTTAACGAACAGATTCGTGCCAATACGGAAGTCACCACCGAACTGCTGGATATGGAAGCAGCCCAGAAGAAAGGCGCCATGGCGCTGTTCGGTGAAAAATACGGCGATGAAGTGCGTGTGTTGTCCATGGGAGCCGGGAACTTCTCTGTTGAATTGTGCGGTGGTACTCACGTAGTTCGTACAGGTGATATCGGTTCCATTCGTATTCTGGCTGAATCAGGCATTGCCGCGGGTGTGCGTCGTATCGAAGCAGTGACCGGCCAGAATGCAGATGAACGTCAGGAAAGTCTGGAAGATACGCTGAAGTCCGTGGCTGCATTGGTCAAAGGCTCTCAGGATTCTGTTCTGGACAAGGTGAAAGGGCTTCTGGAACAGAATCGCAAGCTGGAAAAAGAGATGCAGCAGCTCAAACAGAAGCTGGCATCTGCTGGCAGTGCTGATCTGCTAAGCAAGGCTGTTGAAGTTAATGGTGTGAAGGTTCTGGCAACAGCTGTTGAAGGCGTTGATCCGAAGTCACTGCGCGATATGGTCGATCAGCTCAAGAACAAACTGGAATCCGGTATTGTTTTCCTGGCCGTACCTGCTGAAGGCAAATTCCCGCTGGCAGCCGGTGTCACCAAAGATCTGACCGGTAAGGTCAAGGCCGGTGATCTGCTGAAAATGGTGGCAGAACAGGTAGGTGGTAAAGGTGGCGGTCGTCCGGATTTTGCTCAGGGTGGCGGTTCTCAGCCTGAACATCTGAACGCTGCTATCGAGTCAATTGCTGGCTGGCTGGAAGCAAAACTGTAACGGAGCGGCTAGCTCCGGGCTTAAGTCCGGGGCTTGCCTGACTGGACTGATTGTGCCAGACAGCTTTTTACCCAGGGTCATTCGTGGTAAATTTCTGTCTCGGCACAATGATGTAAGAAAGAAATAAAAATGGCGCTGTTAGTACAAAAATTTGGCGGCACCTCCGTAGGCGATCTGGATCGCATTCAGGGGGTCGCTGACAAGGTGAAAGGATTCAGAGATCAAGGGCATGACATCGTAGTGGTTGTTTCCGCTATGAGTGGAGAAACCAATCGTCTGACCGATCTCGCCACCACCCTTCAGAAACACCCCTCTCCCAGGGAAATGGACGTACTCCTGTCTACCGGTGAGCAGGTCACTATTGCACTGCTGTCTATGGCTCTGGAAGAAAGAGGCTGTCCAGCCCGGTCCTACACCGGTGGGCAGGTTCGAATTACCACCGATGATGCTCACACCAAGGCCCGCATCCGGGATATCGACACCCATCGTATGAAGCAGGATCTGGCTGAAGGCAGGGTGCTGGTGGTTGCCGGTTTTCAGGGTTGTGATGCACAAGGCAATATTACCACTTTGGGGCGTGGTGGCTCCGATACCACTGCTGTAGCCCTGGCAGCTGCCCTGAAAGCGGATGAATGTCAGATTTACACCGATGTCGATGGTGTCTACACCACAGATCCACGGGTGGTAGACAGTGCGCGCCGGCTGGATCAGGTGACCTTTGAGGAAATGCTGGAAATGGCCAGCCTTGGTTCAAAGGTGTTGCAGATTCGTGCCGTGGAATTTGCCGGAAAATACAACGTTAATTTAAGAGTCTTGCATACGTTCCAGGATGGACCTGGTACTTTGATCACGCTGGAAGAGGACGTCGCCATGGAATCACCGGTTGTATCCGGCATTGCCTTTAACCGAGATGAAGCAAAAATCACCATCAAGGGTGTTCCGGATATTCCCGGCGTTGCCTCTCGTATACTGGGGCCGGTCAGTGCTGCCAATATTGAAGTGGACATGATTGTTCAGAACGTCGCGGATGATCGTACCACTGACTTTACTTTCACGGTTCATCGTAACGATTATCACCGTACCATGGACGTGGTGGCCCGGATCTGTGAAGAGCTGGGGGCAAAAGAGCACGATGGCGACAGTAAAATTGCCAAAGTGTCCATTGTGGGTGTGGGTATGCGCTCTCATGCCGGTGTGGCAACAAAAATGTTTCAGGCTCTGGCTTATGAGGGAATTAACATTCAGATTATTTCCACCTCTGAAATCAAGGTGTCTGTGATCATCGCTGAAAAGTATCTGGAGCTGGCCGTTCGGGCTTTGCACTCGGTTTTTGAACTGGATAAGGAACCAGCCGCCGAAAACGATGTCTAACCACCCGAACGTACCTTGACTCGGGTATGATGGCGTCGGGGTAGTATCGACTATTAGGGTCGATAGGAAAAAAACTACCGTCATTCCCAACGGGTGCAGATATATCAACTAGACTGTCTGTGCTCAAACATGCTGTTTAATTTGAATGATTTATGACTACATTTCTCTGCTAGTAAAAATACGCATGGAAATGTTGAGTTCGGCGGCTAGACTTGTTGTGCTGAGTAATTCTTAAGCATGAATCGGTGGGCTGGCATATCCCATGCCCGGGCTGATAACAAGGCAGTCAAAAGAGTAGAAAGCAGGGTAGGCTAACCGCCGCTGTGATTTCGCCTCTGTTCTGGTGAATTATGAACCATTCTGGCTCAGGCCTGATTGCTTCGGTAATAAAACCATTGCGCCGCCGTGCTCAGGATTGACGGTCGTTGACTTACAGAGATGTAAATAAGGAGATTGTAATGCTGATTCTGACTCGCCGTGTAGGAGAGACCCTGATGGTTGGGGACGAGGTCACGGTCACTGTACTGGGCGTAAAAGGTAACCAGGTGCGCATTGGAGTGAATGCCCCCAAAGAAGTCGCCGTCCACCGCGAAGAAATATACCAGCGAATCCAGAAGGAAAAAGAGCATGGCGTCCCTGTTTCCGCACCTGAGAATTACTGATACTCACAAATAAATCAGCCGTTCTGGCTGGCAGAGAATTTGCGGTTAAATAAAACACCTGACTCTTTAGTCGGGTGTTTTTGTATGGCATGTATGACACATGTTGTTTGTCAGAATCGGATTAGATTCGGTTAAATAAAAAGGTTGTGTCGTTTAATGAGTCGTTGAATAAAAAAGCTTGCATTTCAGGGCGTTGAAGGTAATATAGCGAGCGTTCCCGGTGAGGTGGCCGAGAGGCTGAAGGCGCTCCCCTGCTAAGGGAGTATACGGTTTGTAGCCGTATCGAGGGTTCGAATCCCTCCCTCACCGCCATACTTGATTAGACAAAAGAATTTGCGCGCTCGTAGCTCAGCTGGATAGAGTACCTGGCTACGAACCAGGCGGTCGGAGGTTCGAATCCTCCCGGACGCGCCATTTGTTGATTGAATGGCTAATTAAGTATTTGAAAGCTAACGACAATTGTTGTTAGTATTGAGTCGTCTGCTGGTGAGGTGGCCGAGAGGCTGAAGGCGCTCCCCTGCTAAGGGAGTATACGGTTTGTAGCCGTATCGAGGGTTCGAATCCCTCCCTCACCGCCATACTTGATTAGACAAAAGAATTTGCGCGCTCGTAGCTCAGCTGGATAGAGTACCTGGCTACGAACCAGGCGGTCGGAGGTTCGAATCCTCCCGAGCGCGCCATTATATTCAAGCCCACATCATTTGATGTGGGCTTTTTTCGTATGGCACGGAATCTCTTTTTCTAATAATTCAGCCCATTCTGTTGTCCAGCCATCATGATGGTTTGCGCCTTCAATCGCCATTGTCTTGATGCAGTGTGGCTCGGGGAATCGACTGACATAATGCCGGCTGACATCTCCGGTGATGACGGAATCTTTTTTTCCATAAAAGTGAATTTGTGGCACCTGTTTTAACTCATTAATGTGTCTGATTGGGTTAAGAGCGTCTGGCATTGGGCTGACACGATGGAAATGATTTGTGAATGCCGGATCAAGGTTGCCTGCGATGGTGCGGACACTGATCACATCATCGCGTCTGGCTGCAATCAGAAGTGCAATGGTGGCTCCGCCGGAATAGCCAACCAGTTCAAGGGTTTTGAATTTGTACTGGTGCTTAAGACTTGAGATGGCATCATTCATGGAGTTTGCGACACTGTTACTGTATCTGCCAAAGGTCCAGGTGTGAGGGGTGCAACCTTTTTCCATTGAAAACTGACAGGGGCGAGCCAGATAGGCTATTTCCGGTTTGGGGTCCTGCAGCATAAGTTGATGCACCAGTCTGTTGACCGGTGTCGGGTCGGGGGAAGGGCGTCCACTGCGCATCCAGGCTTTGCCATCGCCTTCAATATAGATTCTGAAAATGTCTGATTTTATCGGCTGGTCCGGTTGCATTGATGCAATTGAGTAACCCGTGGTGGGTATTATTTTTTTACTGAAGTGTTTGTGTTTGGTGAGTTGCTCTGTTACTTCCTCAGAATGAAAAGACTGGCAGGAAGTAAGAAGGAAAAGTGCTGATATAAATAATAACCGATGCATTTTTGTTTTGAACTCATCCGTTTTTTAATAGAACGATGTTACCACTCAATAAAATAATGTTCTTTTCTTTCGGCACACTTCACATAGCAAACCTAAGAAAATAGTTATAGAAAAACAGATTGTAAAGTTTTTCACTTTTAGCAACTTAAAGAATTTATAAAACCTTTTTTAATTCTAAAACAATATTTAAGTTTATTGTTCGCCAACTGTACGATACCGAGCCTTCAGGCTGTGTGTCTGACACTTTTATTTATTTGTGAGAGCTCAAAATCGAGATAATTCAACGAGCATAAAATCCAGACTAGAAGTTGGAGTTGGAATAATGAAACAAGTTCAGGTGTTTAAAAAAACACTGCTTTCTTTGGCCGTGGTATCGGCACTCGGTGGTTATGGGACATATCTACAAGCTGATGATCAGCCTAAGTTCAATCCGGAAACTTTTTTGAACGGTAAGCAAGCTGATTCTGATGAGCAAATGAAAATTTTGCGAGAAATTTCGGATGGACTCAAAACAGACCTTGATAAAAATACCGCTAACTTTGGGATTAAGGCGATTTTCGCCGAAATGCAAAAGAAATCAGTGGATGCAGTCAGCAAGCTTTCTGGATTAGAAACTCAGCTTAAGAGTGCCGAGGCTGCTTTCAACGAGCCTAATGGTTCAGACAATAAGCCGAAACCACAAAACATTAAAGACAGTGAAAAGGCAGAAGTTGATAGGCTAACGGGTGAAGTTGAAACTGCAAAGAAAGAAGTGCAAACAGCCCGGGAAGGCGTTCTTAACTACGTCAAAGCAAATAGAGATGCTTTTGGCCTTAAAGATCTTTTCGCCAAGCAGGATGCAAAGAATGATACTGGTGAAGGTGGAAAAAAACCGCAGGCAGGTCGCAAAGAGCTATATGCTGAGCCGGCTGAGAAAGTTGACTTTGCTGCTGCCCGTAATCCAGCCAAGGCGACAGTCGCTTCTGTAGAAGCGTCGTCGGTCGGTATTGGTGCTTTAGCTCCTAAGGCTAAAGGTGAAGACGATGCAAAATACCAAGAAAAAGTTGATAAAGCACTCAAGCAGCTGAGTGAAATCAAATCAGATGATTTTAAAAAGATGTTTCTGGTAAAAGATCCTGCTGCAAAGGATCCTAAAGCCAAAGCGGACACTGCTCCACAGGTTATCAGGCTTAAGGGTTTCGATTTACGCAATCCAGAGCTTTTTGACGCTTTCATGGCGCGCGTTCAGGCAGAAGTGCCTGAGTTGTTTAATAAAACAGGCGATCCTCAAGACGTCGTTTTCACTGAAAGTACGGTAGAGCTGGATAAGTTCAAAACCAGTGCTGCGAAGCCAATGCCTGGTGTGCACTTTGCAACACCTGAAAAGGCCGTAGCTACCGATCCGTATGGTACCTATGTCATCGCAGACAGCTCTGACGTTTATCAGGAATCAGTTGGTAAAGAAAAGCCGGTTGATACCTTTATTGTGACAGAGAAGTCCTCTTTCCATTCGAAAGAAAGTGTGAATGCTGCCAAGGTTCAGATCAAAGACGCTGAAAATGTGGCTGGCTTCACCGCTGACGCCGACGGTAAGGTGACGGAAACCTACCTGCCATTGGTTGGCAAACCTTATGAAAATACAGAAGTTCGTGCAGAGACCAAAGATGGCAAATCTGGCGATGTCATAGCACGCAAGCGTACCCGTGCTGAAATTCAGTCGAAAAAAGGTATGGTGACCGTTAGTGGTTATCAGGATGTAGAGATTACTTCTTCAAACCTGAAATCTGATGGTCTGGGTGTTCCTGTAACCGAGGGAGGTGCAGGTACCCAGAATATGACCATCAGGGATTCTGAAATCGGTATGAAAGACGGTACGGAAATCGTTGCAGAGAATCTGGTGATTGAAGGCAAGTCCACGATTCAGTCAGTCGTTGCAGCTGCCGCTACATCATCTTCGGATAAGAAAGATGAAAAGGCTGGCAAGCAAGATGCCAAGACTAAAGAAACCGCTGGCCTGACAACAATTCGTGGTGCGAATCAGCAGAAAGAGTTCGAAGTTACCACTATCAATAAAGACGGAGAGAAATCTGTCACTCAAGAGCGGATTGCTGGCGTAGATACCTTCAAGATTGGTAAAGACGCTAAAGTCATGGCTAATGTTGAAAAGTTTGAAGAAGGAACCGTTGACGGTACTTTGATCTCTGATCACATTGGTAGTAAAGATGACAGAATCAACAAGTTGACACTGGGTGAAGGTGCCAAGGTTCTCAGGTATTCACTGGCTGGCAATACTATTCACGGTAGCGATAAACTGGATCTCACCGTGGGTAAGGGCGTAACTGTTATTCATGATGTTGATGGTTTCCATACCATTGTTCTGGATGGCGGTTTGCTGGAAGGTAATCTTGCTGGTCTGGATGCTCATGAAACTGCGTCTGAAAACGAGAAGGCTTTTGAAGGGTCTTCTGTTGACTTGAAATCCGGTGTCTATCAGGGCGGTAATGTGACAAATGTTAAGTCATTTACCATTTCTGGTCCTGTTCATCTTGCTCCTGGCAGTACTAAGCTCTCCAAGATGAAAGATGACGGTACTGGTTTTGAGACGACTGAAACTCGGTCAATTATTATTACTGGCAACGTGGATGTCAGAGGTGGTGCGGAACCTGTCATCTACAAGTCAAAAGATCTAGCGGATGATGTCTCCCCAGTGACTGTCAAAGGTAATGTAACCTTCGAGCAGGGTGCAAAGCTTGGGGTTGCCTTAGACCTTGCAGATGTTAATGAGGCTCGACTCAGTACGCCTTATCTGAAAATTGAGGACGGTAGTGGTGCTGTAGCCCCTGCAGAAGTTGGAAATGGAACCTTGACTTTAAAAGGGAACAACAGGGTCGTACTCAAAAATGATTTGAATCAGAGCAGTGAGCAGGACGTTTACGCACGTCTGAAAGCCATCCATGACAAGGCTAAGGAAGGTGATGTCGTTTATGATCTTGCGGTGGTTAGCTACGAGCATAGGGAAGGAGAGTTTGAGAAGCCCGATAGTGACAACCCACTGTTTGATGTGACAGTGAAAGAGCCTAAGGCTAATGATGGTAGTACCACATACACCATTAGTATGAAGTACAACACTGACCTCAGATCTGCATTGCGATCCAAGGGGTTAAGTACTAATGATTCTGAAGTTGCCAATGCTGCATATCAGTCAGCCATGAATGCACCCAGTACTCAGATTGGTACTGAAATGTTGAAAGCTATCAGTACTGAAGGCTATCAGAGAGTGGCTTCTGAGAACCAGTGGGATCCACATGTAGGCATGGGTATGGCTGCTGTCACAGTGACTCAGAAAGCCAATCAGTCTATCAGCCGTCACCTCAACAGACATCGTACCGGTATTGCCACTGGTGATATGTTTGAGTCGCAAGGCTTCTGGGGTGAGTACTTCCACAGCAGCGGTGAGATGGACGACAAGAAAGATATCCGTGGCTTTGAAAACAAAGTTAACGGTATCAACCTTGGTCTTGATGCCATGCTGAATGAGGAGCTGACCGTTGGTTTTGCCTTCACTTATGGTGATGTTAAAACCGAAACCAACAAATCAGGTCGTGACGCCAGTGGTGATACCTTCATGGGTACTCTCTACACTGGCTGGACCATGAATAACTACTTCTTCGATACCATGTGGACCTATGGTCGCGGCGATATCGACATGAAGCGGAAGACCAGTCAGGGTACTTATAAATCCGATACCAAGAGTGACACCCTGGGTGCCCGCTTGGTGGGTGGTTACAACTACCAGTACAACCAGTGGCTCATCCAGCCTCAGGTAGAGTTTAATTACGTCAAGGTTAAATTCGACGACTTCAAAGAAAAGCAGAGTCAGGGTGCGTTTGCACAGTCTGTGAAACTGGATGACTTTGAAGTGATGGAACTGGGTGCTGGTCTGAAACTGATGGCTGACTTCGATGTTTCCAACGGTGTACTGAAGCCTGAGTTTACCCTGATGGGGTACCACGACTTTAAGGACAAGAAGCCAAAAGTTGAAGGTACTTTCCTGAACGGTGGTGGAACTTATCGCTTAACCGGCAAAGGTCGTGAAGAAAATCGAGTACTGGCCGGTGTTGGCGTGAAGTACGAGATGAACAACAACCTGACTCTGGGTCTGAATTATGACTACAACTGGCAGGATGACTACACTGCCCACGGTATTGTAGCCAGTGTTCGTTATGACTTCTGATTCAGGACTGGTCAATTATGATCAGAGACAATTTTAACCACCAGTGTCTGTAACAAGACCTGAACTTATTGCCCCGCTTTCGCGGGGCTTTTTTTATGCGTCTTCATTGAGTAGTCAGTGTCTCTGAAAAACTATTCAATATTCATAATAAAATCAGCCAATTGCGTTAATAACCGTTGACTCATTACCGTGAAATCTCTATAGTTCGCCTCCGTTGACGCAGGGCGCTCGTAGCTCAGCTGGATAGAGTACCTGGCTACGAACCAGGCGGTCGGAGGTTCGAATCCTCCCGAGCGCGCCAAGTTAACAATTTTGAGATGATCTTTGCTCAAATACAGCGTCCGTAGCTCAGCTGGATAGAGTACCTGGCTACGAACCAGGCGGTCGGAGGTTCGAATCCTCCCGAGCGCGCCATATTAAAAAGCCCTGCTAGTGAATTAGCAGGGCTTTTTTCGTATACGCAATCGATAAAATCCATAGTCTGGTCATCGTCGCTATTTAAAATAGCCTTCTCCTTATTCTGTGAGCTTTAGCTGATTATGCTTCTGATCGTAGTGCCAGTTGTTCGATAGTAACAGCTGCTCAGTAAACCCTTCTGATAAATCATAGTAACTTGTCAATTTCTGCCAGGATGAAAACTGATTACGCAGTTTCATATTAATCAGACTAAGGCTAATGGCTGGCTCCATTTGCTTAAGGCTCTGTTCAGTTAATGACAGGTTATTCATATGGCCACCATATTTTGAGGGTTGACTACCTCTTTCCTGAACTTGATCCGCTCCCAGATGCGTTCATGAATTGCATAAGCGACAGTGTTCACCATTGGTTCAACCAGCGCGATAGCACCACCTACAACAAAGCTACCGGTTAAGGGGTAAGCAACGGCGAAAGCAACAGTAAAATGTGTGACGGCAAAGGTGAATGTTTTCATTTCTCTATCGTCGCTGGGCTTGTGTCTTAGTTGCATGGTATGCGAACAAGTCAGTGCAGTTCTAATTGAGATTGTCTATGCAATCGATAGATAAATGATAATTATTATCATTTGATGTTTGTATAGGTAAATTCCCTGCTTAATACTTGTTGGTTAACGTTCCGGGTCAAGAGAATAGCGGGATGAATCTAGAGCTGGCTTTTTTGCTCTTTACTGAACAAAAACAAAACAGCCCCGGCTGAATGAGCCAGGGCTGTTATCACGTGGCAGGCTTAAAGGCTGGATGTAAACTCAGCCCTCTAGCTCGTTGACATCTTCATCAAAACCGCCTTCCTGAAATTCGTACCACATATCACAATAAAATAGGTATAATATCCTAACTAATTGATTTTAATGGATTAAAATCACCTGATAATCTACAAAAGCACACGATAATACCCTATAAACTCATTGCGATTGCATACTGTTTTGCATACTGCGCCAATTCCAATAATACGACTATGGTGTCATATGACGATTCAATGTTTGAAAAGAAAACGACGCAAAGGAACTGTTTATACCTATCAAGTGACTGTACGACAGCAGCACTTTTCTGCCAGAGAAAGCCTGACTTTTCCTGATAAAGCATCCGGCAGGGCATGGGCAAAGCAAGTTGAAAAAGACATGCTTGAACAAGCCGAAAAAGCTGAGCAAGGTCAGTCCAAATATGAGTCTGCAAAATCCAGAACTGGCGATATAAAGCTTAAAGACTATTTGGCTCGTTATCGTGAGAAGCAGAAGTCCTTACCTGAAGACCAAAGAATCAGCAAAAGGGATATATACGCTATAGAGTTCTGGGAGAGAAGCAGGTTGGGAGAAAAACATTCTAACGAGATTCTTGATTCTGATCTTATCGATTTACTTGATGAACGGATTCAAACGGTAGCCCCTGCCACCAATCATTTGTACGTTTCGGTTTTAAGACGAGCTATCGACTGGCAAAAGCGACTGCGGTTATATTTTCGAAAATTTATCACGGATGAAGTGATGAAAGAGCTTTGGAAAATGAAGCTGATTGGCAAGTCTAAAGAAGATGATACACGACCAACCGAAGATCAGGTTTATCTTTTATATGAGCGATTTTTGAGTGGCTATCAATTTGCTCAAGCCAAGATACCGCATCATCACCTAATGCTGTTCAGTATATACAGCACTTTCCGGGAAGGTGAGATTTGTCGCATCAGGCATAGTGATCTGGATATAGAAAATGGATTCATTATTATTCGGGACAGAAAAGACCCCAAGAAAAAGTATGGCAATCATCATAAGGTGCCGTTGTCGAAGGAGTGCTTGGAGATCATATCGATTCAACCCAAAATTGATGGGGAGGATAGAATATTTCCCTACGTTCCAAACACACTTTCAACTGTGTTCTCTACTAAAACCCGGCTGTTAGGTTGTCCAGAGCTGCGCTTTCACTCTTTTCGTCATGATGGAATATCCCGGTTGTTCGAGCAGAAAATGAGCATTCCCGAAGTAGCCATACGAAGTGGGCATAAGACATGGGATAACCTACGACGCTACACTCATTTGATCCATAAAAACCCACCGGATTTATGGAGCCGCTGTAAAGAAATAGAGAGCGAGTTTTGGTCAGAGCATGAGCCAAAAGGTCGGATGACAAAGGCTATTTACAGAGGTGAAGAAGAGTCTTGATCAAGACTCTATTTCACCTTTTCCCAAACTTTGGTGTACTCCTCATGCCGAGCGTCCAGATACTCTGCCAGATCAGACAGCTTGATCATCAACGGTGATTTTCTACTGCCTGTCATTCTTAAAACAGGCACTGGCAATGACTGTGAAGCGGCAGCTTCTTTTGCTTTTCGCTCACACAAATTAAACAACTCCTCACAAACATCTTCCAGCCTTACATAAGGCTTCTCATAGCGGGCAAACAGCATTAATTCAGTGTTCATGGCATGTCCTTATTTGCAGGCTTGATGGTGGCATTGAATTCTGACTTGAGAGTCTGGATGCGTTCGTCGGTCAGCAAAGATTTGTCTTCAGTGTTTTTTATGTCCGCGGATGTGAAAGCATCCGGGTTTTCGCCGGTCACGAACTCCTGATCATTTTGCTTATGGCGGTAACGAACCCAGAACACAACCAAACTGAAATCCACCGGCGCTGGCCTTGCGGCTATTTTTAACCACACCACTGCAGAGCTGTATTCATTAAGCGCACAGGCAGAAGACGCTTTTCTTGCCATGCAGGGTGCTACCCAAATTGATACCAGTGACACCCTTGACCAACTCGGGCAATTAAATTATCAGTTGAAGGAAGCCAGAGAAGAAGCCAGGCGTCTTGCCAATGCAACGGCAGGCTTCGACCCTACCGGCATCGGAAGCTGGCTGGTCGATACTGCTGCGAATGCCGCCTATGTCAAAGCGCAGTTTTTAGAACAGAAGGTGACTCTGGAATCCCTGTTATCTGGTTATGAAGATGGCACCCTGACAGCTCAGGGACTGGCTTACGCCGGACGAGAAGCAGCTAACTCTCTTGATCTGTTGAATCACCAGGACCTTGATCGACTGACGGATGCCATTGACCAGGCTGAAGACAGTATGGAGCAACTGGGCGACAGTACACGCAGCACATTAGAAAGCATGCAGGATGAACTGGATCAGCTTCAGGGCAAACAGGAATCCATAGAGCAACGCCGGTTTGAAAGTCGCAAAAGGAACCTTGGACAACAACTGAAAGAAGCTCAACAAGACGGCAACGCCCAGTCAGTCAGCGATATCCAGCAAGCACTTAATCTTAATCAGCAAATTTACAGTGAACGACGCAGAAAAATTCAACAGGACAAGCTGGAAGAACGACAGCTTGAGTTTAAAAAACTACCAGCACCACCACCTCCTAAACGTGACTGGCGCAACAGTGAAAAAGTCATCCGTCTGGAATATCCGGGCGGTAACGTCAAAGTCGGCATTCGTCACAGTAATGAATCCAAATTACTCGAAGCCTTAAAGCTGGCAGGATTGAGGTCACTGTAATGACTCTGGACGAAATAGAACTGCCTGATGATTTACTCTGGATCAACGAGTTCAACTGGAACCCGGTAGAGCAAACCACAGACCGAAGCTTGTCCGGTGCGTTGCTGGTGCAGGAACAGAGCCTTCTGCACGGTCGTCCTATCGAACTGTCGGGGAACGATGAGTCTGGTTGGGTGCCAAGATCAACAGTAGAAGCCCTGCTGCTGTTGGCACAGACACCCAACAAAATCATGACCCTGACATTGCCTGATGAGCGAACCTTTACGGTGATTTTTGATCGCAGGAATGGTTCACCGATACAGGCGCAACAAGTGCTGCCTTACGCTTATCCGGATGATGGTTATCAGTATCGATTAACCATTTTGTTTTTAACGGTCAGTCACCAATAATTCGATTCAGAATGAATTGCTCTCCTATACCCATTTTTAAAACATCAGCGTAGGTCAGAGTTCTTTTATTCAGGTCAACTAAGCAGCAAAGATAAAGAGAAAATTTATAATCGGCATGATACATATTCTGACAATAGGTTGAGTGGCTAAAATATTTATGTGAATCCGGTATTTTTGATGTTGTTAAATATTCCATAGCAAAGTAGATCGGTATGGGATAAAAGAGCTCTCGCGAGACAGTGTGGACGTGCTTTTTGTCAGACCACAATTCCATAACGCCATCATCCAGCCCATCAAGTGGTCTGTAATGTACGAGTGTATTCGTCTGTTTCAGGAAATCGAAAAGACTTCGTTGATTGGCAACTTCAGAAAAAACAAACTCCAAAGCAACATCGTAGTTATCTAATACGCTCTTGCATTCCTGTTGGGTTAACGCCCACCCATTAGCAGCAATAAAAATAACGACCCAGCTCAACGTTTTTAGTTGGAACAAGGTACTACTCCTCCATGTCAATTAAAAATTCTGATGTAAAACTGTTCGAAAGCCAACGACTCACCGACGAAGAAGACGGCGGAGGTCGGGCAACCGGAAACGAAGTGATTGACGGCAACGTCAACAACCTGTTTCAGGACATCTCAAGGATAGACCGTACTATCGGGGATGTGGCATTACGTAAGGCTTATGTGGGTATCAGCACCGACAACAACGATGCTTATCTGGGCAGCCACCTGATTCTGACCGAGCCACCCAAAGACGAAAACGTCAGCGTTCTTCTATTCAACACCGATGATCAGACCGACGAGCGCAGCAGTGCCAGAAATCGCATAGAGGCTTATGTGGTTCCGGGCACCTCTGCCAGTTTTGAACTGTTGGGTAATCAGCAGGAGGGGCAACGAAGTATTGCAGGTATTCAGCGGGAAGAAAGCAAGCTTCCAGAGGTGGGCGAGGTCTATCGGTTGTACGACCCCACCACCAAAAAAGAACAGTATGTTCGTTTAACCAACGTTGAAAGCCGTCTGGAAGTGTTCACCTATCAATACGGTAATGACAATTTTGTGGACTTTGAACGCCGTCGAATTGATATGGAAATAAGCTCTGCCCTTGTTTACACCTTTCCCGGAGGGATACCTACCCCCGGAGGCACTCGAATAGCGACAGACACAGAAGGTGTTATCACCGAGAAGACGGTCATACAAAGCACACAAATTGCGGATGCTTCCCGCTATTACGGTATCAAACCCACCAGTGCTGACATTAACAAAGGGGATTTAAGTGTTCGGGTTCAAAGCGTTTATGAATCTCTGGTACCCAGTGCCAGAGTGGAAAGCCCTGTAGTGGATCAGTACGGCGGTTACACCGCCAAACGCATGGTGGCAACATCTTCAGCCATAAGAAGTGTCACACCAAAATTTGTTCATCTGACTGGTAACCAGAGTCGTGCATTTTTACAGACCGGAGCGTTACCGGGAAGCATTACTCTGAGCATGGGCGGAGGAAGCTTTACGGATGATGGCAAAGGGTACATGGCTCACAGTGGGGGCACTAATACGTTTTCAGAGATCACCATCAACTATGAAAACGGAGAAATAAACGCCTATCGAAACAGCGGTTATTTCAGTAGTACTGCTTCAGCAACGTATAAACCTGCCGCTGCCATCGTAGGCTCTGCCATCAGTGGCATGGAAGATGTACCGGCTCAGAATCGTGGTTTTAATTACACCTTCAATTTTGCTGAAGCCAAGCCCAAGCCGGGAACGTTGACCATCAGCTATATGGCTTTGGGAAAGTGGCAGGATGTCAGCGATTCAGGCAGTGGGCAACTGGAAGGTTCCGGCAAAGGGAATATAGATTTTAGCACTGGCAGTGTTGCCGTGACCTTTGATGCAGTTCCAGACCCTGACAGCAAGCTGGTGTTCAGTTATATCACGCAGGCTACTGAAGACATTACCCTTCGTACAGGTTCCTTGCCTGTAGAGCAGTTTGCCTTTCGTCATACCACTGAAAAACCGGGCATCAAACCGGGCAGTGTGATCATTCGTTACCTTGCCAATGACCTGAATAGAACCCTGACGGATCAGGGTAATGGGTTATTATCCGGCGATGGTTCGGGCAGTGTTTACTACGCTTCGGGCGAATTAGGCTTTGTTCTGAATGCCATCCCTGACAATGGCACCGAGATAGAGATTGAATATCAGGAGGGTGAGGTCGCCGGAGGTCAGGTTGAAGTCACAGTTGATCCGGCAGGCTTGATGACGGGAATTATTAATGGTGCGCCTTTGCTTCCCGGCTCGGTTCAGATTCAGTTTGCCGTAGAAAGAGAGTCAGTGACGCATAACGGTGCGTATGTGGGTTTTATAGAGTACACCAGCACCTACAACCGCAATAAAACCTTCAGCGATAATGCTCAGGGTGGATGGCAGAACGGGGCAGGCACCATTGATTACCAGACAGGTGAATTCACGATTCAGGCGACAGAAAATTATACTGTCCGAAAAACCAATGCTTATTCTTACATCCATTCTTTTCAAAGCTGGGGTGTTACAACGAGCCGAACTATTCACACAATGGCCTCTGCCAATGTCACCAAAGCTGAAGTGTATTCCGGTAGCACCGTCACCAGTAAAGCCCAGAGCAACACGCTCAGCCATCTGCCCAATACTGAAGCTTTGCCTTCACCGGAACTGACTATCGACCTGTTACCACTGATCGAAGAACCATTGATACCGGGCAGTCTGATTTTTGAATGGAATGGCGAGTCTTACTTTGATCGTGATGGATTGCTTTATAAAAATATCAGTACTGAAACCAATGCCGGTACGCAGGTAGGCACCATCGACTATACCGGCGGTGTGGCGACCATGACGGTTTATCCGTCCGGTACAGTCGGCAACGCCACCCTGACATCAGCAGCCACCTTCTCCGCTGACTTTAAAACAAACTCTGTCGCCTTTCGTACACCCGGCGCACCCGTGAGAGCAGGCAGTTTGCAACTCACCGCTATTCGAGCCGACAACGCTGATATTCTCACCGGAACAGCCGACTTCAACGGCGACATTAACACCTCTGAAATGCAGGGATACTTTGATGCCACGACAGGCTGGTGCGAGGTGTTTTTCAGGGGTGGTCATTCACCAGAAAACGACCCTATTCAGATTATCCCGCAAAGCGTTCGTTATAACTGTGTCATAGAAACCAGTCTTCCAATGGATGCTGACCTTATTGGACTTGATCCGGTTCGTCTACCTTCGGACGGGCGAGTGCCTATCTACAGACCCGGAGATATTGTAGTTATCAGCCACAAGCAGCAAACTGATGTAGCGACCCCAACAGCAGGGCAGAATGTTGTTCTGGCAAGAGATCATCAGGCAGAGATAACGGTTCAGGATTTTGATGGAAATGATCTTGATCCTGCACAATTCAACGCCGACAAGCAGGCTGGCACTCTGACCTTTGCCGATCCATTACAGCTTCAGGACATCGAGGGCAACAACCTAACTGCACCCTTTACCATCACCGACAGAGTGGAGCATATGAGTGTGGTCAGCGATGCACAGATTAACGGGGAGCTTTCTATCATTGCTCCGGTGCCTTGGGATTTACCGGCAGGTGAAACAACCGTCAGCAGTGCACTGGTCTATGGCGACTTACAAGCGAGAGTCCATCACTTCTTCAGTCAGAAGGTCTGGGATAACGGCAATCCTAACTGGACGGACGAGCGCAACGAGGACAACACCACAGCTCAATACAACACCATTAACTACCCAATACAGGTAGCCAACCGTGGAGCTATCTATGGCAAGTGGGCACTGATTTTTACCAGCGGTGCCAGCTTTCAGGTGGTAGAGGAAAAACTGGGTATCATCGAAACCGGTAATACTGCCACCAATACAGCACCGATGAACCCGGAAACCGGAACCCCGTATTTTTCTATTCTGGCTGATGGTTGGGGAACGGGCTGGGCAGCGGGTAACGTTGTACGGTTTAACACGGATGGCTGCTTGGCTCCGGTGTGGATTTGCCGAACCGTTCTTTCAGGACAAGGAACGGAATCAGACGACAAGTTTACCCTACAGATCAGAGGGGATGCTGATTAATGAGCGACTTTACTGATCTGGTGAATAGCTTGCACCCTCTGGCATGGTATCGGCTCAACGAAACCGAAGGTAGTTCTTTAAGCGACAGTGCCCGGTTTTATGATGCCACGGCAACAGACATTCAGGTGCAAGAAGCTTTATCCCTGTTTCCCGGTACATACGGTGCCCACTTCAACGGAAACACCTCTCTGGCAACAACAGACATTCACTCTGCACTTCAAATAACAGGAGATATAACCATTGCAGGGCTGATTAAGCCGACAGGTTCAATGACTGGATCAAAGTATTTGATTCATTGCAGTACCAGTGGCGAGTCCATGACTGAGAACTTTTTATGGGGCTTTGGTATTCGGGATGGGAAGTTTCGATGGTTCCATGAAAACAGCTTCGGAACCAACGTGAGCGTTTCAGGCGTGACCTTTGACTTCCAACTAGATACCGAATACTTCTATGCAGCAGTAAGAGATTCAGCCAGCCAAACCATTCACTTCTATATCAATGGCATCCTGCAGGAGTCCATCAGTTACTCTTATAATGCAGACGGTGGAGAAGTGTGCCCTGCGATGATCGGAGGTATAGCTCCGGGAGGCAGTAATTTTGAAGGTCATGCTGCCGAGATAATGCTGTTTGATTACCGGCTGACGACAGAGCAAGTTATGGCACTTTATAACGCCGGGATCAATCAGATTGTTACTCAGCAGTACCAAGTGTCCGGAACGATTTATGAGAACGACTCTCCTTCAGAAAAAGACGTTCTAGCTTGCACTTGGGAAACCGGAGAACTCCTTGCCAGAAGCCGAAGTAATAGTGCAGGTGATTATCATTTGATATGGGATAACTACGACAAGGAGGTTTTAGTGGTAGCTCTGGATGACTGGGGAGCCGAGTGGCAGCCCGATACCCTTTATCAAACTGGTGACATTATCAGACCGACGTATTTTACCGGATACGTTTATGAATGTACGGTATCAGGCACTAGCAACAGCGCTGAACCGCAATGGTGGATAGAAGCTGAAGAACAGCAGGCAGTAGGCACCGCACAATTTAAAGTAAAACCCTTCAATCGACCTCTTGCTCATGCGCCCGTCACTCCAGAGCTGGTGGTGGAAAGTTAAGTGCCTTATTTACCCAGCAATAGTCAGGACTTTCAGTTCACGGCAGATCCTTACCAGCCATCGGCAGACTTCAGCTTTTATCCGCAACAGGGTATTCCTTTTCTAACACCTCCCTCCGTCACCAGTACCTATCAGAGCCAGTGGCAAAAAGGGCAGGTCAAACAGCAGGCACATTATGCACTTTACGGCAGTAGTGTGACGATAAACACGGAACGACAGCAAATTAGTCATCAAGCGATGCCCGTACAAGCCAGAGAAACCGGACTGTTCTGGAGCAAGGTGCCTGATTTGCAAGTTCGCGTACAAAGTCGCCACGGTTATAGCCAAAGTAAAAGCAGTCAAACAAGACAGGAATGGAACCAGCTAACAGCACAGGACGTACAGCCAGAAGTCGTATGGGATCAATCGGTAACGCCAAAGAATATTCAGCCTGAATACCAATGGAAACAAGCCAGAGAATTAGACCGGCAAAAGACAGAACGATTTGATCGGGTCGATGAATACAGTACCGTCATCGAGCAGGAAAAAACAGGTTATACCATTGCTCAGCCCAGCCTTCTGAACTTTGCGTTCAACGGCAAGCGTTACACTCCGGCAATATCTCCCAATGTTTACTTCAGACTGGACAACTCAGCAGTCAACCAAACTATACGACCAACAGACAGTCATCAACGAGCCTCTTACAGCAGTAATCAAACCCAAGATGAAGCCATTGTTATCCCTTGGGGCAAAGGGCATAAGCACACCGACAATGAATACACAGGGAACTATGGCGGGGAAACAAAACCTGAAGACCCGAAAAAGCCAGAACCTATTCAGCCAGATATTAGAGAGAGCTATCTGCTTATGAATACTGTAACCATTGTCACCCTGCCAGACAGAACCCCCATAGAGCTAAAGCAGATAAGCATTAATCTGGATATTGATAGCTTTAGTTGGGAATTTAGCGGTGAACTGTGGGGAGCATCCAGCCTTGCGTTAGTGGAACCCAATCATAATGGGATAAAGCAGATCGAGGTGGATATCAACGGCTGGAAATGGATATTTATGGTCGAGCGTTACACTAGCCAGAGACAGTTAGGGCAGGAACAGTACACAATATACGGAACCAGTCGCACACAATTACTGGCAGCCCCTTACGCACCCCAACGAAGCAAAAGCAGTTCAAGTAATATCAACGCAAAGCAAGCCATTAGTGAAGAATTACAGAACACAGGATTCACGGCTGAATATCCAGACCTCAACGAATATGCAACGCCGGACTGGATTATCCCCGGAGGCACTTTCAGCTATCAGAATGAAACCCCTATGAAAGTCATAGGCGGATTAGCGACAACAGCGGGATCGGTCATTATTCCAGCCAGAGACAGCGATACACTGTTCATTCAGTCAAGATACCCTGCTAGTCCTTGGGCGTGGGATGCAGCAACGATGGACGCTGTTATACCTGCCAGTATGGTCATTAGTTTGAGCGCGAGCTGGCGACCCGAACCACAATACAATGCTGTTTATGTATCCGGTACTCATTCAGGCGTTTCCGTCAATGTGAAACGGACAGGAACAGCAGGGGATAAACCAGCCCCGGATATTCTGGAAGACTGGCTAACCGAAACGCAGGTCAATACAGAACGGGGCAGGAACGAATTGGCCAAAGGAGGGCATCAGAGCGTGATAATGGTAGATATTCCGCTGACCGATACCAACACAGCACCGGGACTCATACAACCGGGACAGTTGGTAGAAGTTATGGATTCTCTTAATGGGCAAAGTGGCAACTGGCGGGCTTTATGCCTGTCTACCAGCATTAGCTTATCAGGTGGGAAGGTAACTCAGAGCATAGAGCTGGAGCGACATTATTTTACAGCCAGCTCATCAGGCAGCCAGTAGAACTTATCAGACCCAACAACCCAGTCAGTGTCCAGTTCAAACTGATCAACATCTGTTACTTTAGCCTTCTGCTCCAGCCATTCTTTAGCCACAGTGTCTAATAGTGAGAAGCGTTTGCAAACCATTTGCACCATTCGTCTGCAAATGTAGCCATAGCACTTTGTTGGAAGTTTCTGCCAGGCGGCATCATAAATCCCCATGGAGTGCCTGATGGTTTTAAAAACAGCGCGTAGTCTGGTGCGGGTTGATGTTTCGTGGAATTCGTCAGGGTATGTCTGTTTGGCAACTTCCAGCCAGTCCTGATAGGACAGAACATAAGGAATAATAATGGTGTTGTTGCTATCCACCAGAATTTTTACAGAACCATCCACAAACGGAATCACTGATTCAAGATTGAAGTTGGCCTTAATCAGAGGGATAAGCCCTCTCTTTTCCAGCATCACCATATTGCGTTTGATGTAGGTTTCCCTCAAGCCTGTCGCCAGCTTTTTTGCCTGAAGACCTTGAATATTATTGAGCAGTAAAGGGTGCGTTTCAGAAATCAGGAAGTCGGTCTTTAATCGGTGAGGGTCTTTTGTTGCCAGTCCGATACACTTTTCATTGAATTGATCTGCCATTTTCTTGTTGCACACCATACCCCTGATCATTCGAAGCTTTTCTTCTTTTTCTTCGAATAACGAGGCATACATGCACTTTTCAAGAAAATGAGGGTTCATTGACTACTCCTTCGCCCAGATATGACAGTCCTGAAGGCTTAGAGCTTTTTGTCGGTATAAAGTTCCTTTTATAACAAACAGTTACCAATGGGGTGGTAAAGCATGGCAACAACCAATATTTGGCAGCAGTTCAAGGCTCTGATTCCTCAAGGAGCCAGAACTGTGGTGATGATAACAGGTAATAATGGGAATGGTACGAGTACGGCGGTTTTGCGGGATGGGACAGCGGTTGTAGTGAAGGGTGAGTCTGTGGGGGCCGGGAAGAAGGCGTTTGTGCAGGATGGGGAAATTAAAGGGGCTGCGCCGGAGTTGGGGCATTATGAGGCAGAGGTTTGAAACTATTCATCCGGAGCTACCAGCCGCCCTTTAAAGGCTGGAATATCAAGATAATCACCCTGATCTTGCTGAAGCATTAAAGCAGCACATTTCCCTTCTCTTGCAAGATGGTCGAGATCCGTCTCTGAATAAGCAAGATGAACTGACTCATTACAGTGATCGCAGAATCGTTCATTCGGGTTGTCGATTACCTTCAGCTCGCTCCATTCTTTTGGACAGACATAGTCAAAACGACAACGGATTTTATCGACCTCCATTACTTCTTGAGGTTCCCGTTCAGATCGCATAGAAATATGTATACCCCGTGTCATTAGTAACAAGTGACCTTCCGGGCAGAGCTGACGGTTAAAATTCCAGCCCGGCAAGCCCCGGTCATTATCAGCGGTCAGCTTGCTGACATCGTAATAAGTCTGGCAGGTCAAACAGTGTACCTCACCCAACCCATCATCGATCAGTTGATTGGCTATGTACTCAAAGCGATGCCATGTTTTCGGAACAGAAATCGGGTCAGACAGGTTGGGGTTATAGTGCCTGGTTACCCAGTTCAGGATAGCGCCCTCATGGTCATAATGCAGGTGTGGGTTTTCAGATAGCTTTCCTTTCAAGTGTTCTTCCACATCTTTTCTGGAAAAAATGAAGCCACCGCAGGCTTCAGTAGAGTCGATTCCCTGATGGAAAAAGAGTCGTTCCCCACAAGGAGGTGGTATATCTCTTAAACGGGCTTCATCGGCTTGTAGGGAACCATCGTCTAATATTTCGGAAGGATCGATCAGAAACTTGGGTTTGAGAAAAAACAGAGGCCACAACAGTGAAAATACAGTGATACTCGATGCTGCAGTTTTACCTAAACAAGTAACGTATTTATCTCGATTCTAAGCTGCATCTAAAAGTTTAAACTTCCGGGCGTGTGCTTTGAGTGAGTCAGTTGCCTTTTGTTCTCCCAGGTCTCTACCAGCCATATGCCTGCTCGACTCCCGCTTGGGCAAAGTATGCTCTAAGGCTAAGGCCAGAGCCTTAAGCTCGGTATCTGGATCTTCCGATTCAACCACTGATTTCACCGTAGCAAGCAAGGCTTCTGCATTGAGGCGTTCGATCAGACAGCCTGCGGGCATTCCGGCCTGTTTGTTTTTCAGTAGGACGAATTGCTCAGGGTGCAGTAACAGCATGTGTTCGCACAGCAGGCTCAGGATCACGCCGCGCTGCGATCCGTCAGCACCTTGCTGTTTGCTCAACCTGTTCCAGCCACAATGAGCTTTCCAGTCTTGAATGAAAACCTCGACCAACCACCTCAAGGTGTAAATCCTGGCTATGTCGGTATGCCGCCATGACATATCTGAAGCCACCAGATAGCGATAATCCTCTTCACCCTCATACTTCAGGGCAATAACAAAACGTCTTTTCCCATGAGCCTTAACATACAGCCGAGCAGCCAGCATCGTGACCTGCTCTTCTTTGCCACCGCGTATTATGAGTTGAGTTTCAGCGCCTTTCTGGCGCGAAAAGTAAGCTTTGAGAGTCGCTTCCGAGTGGTTTCGGTTGGATACTTTCTGATTCGAGCGCAGTTGGCTGACAACCTGGGCTCCGCCTGTTATTTCCGCAGCCTTATCCATAAAGTCTCCTGTGCCATACAGTGCATCAGCGAGAATTGCTTTGATCGTAATGTTGGGAAACGAATCAACAAATTCTTGCAGCATAACCAGCGTCAACGACTGCATGGTGGGGTAACGAACATGATCTGGCTCAGGACGGTTCGGTCGTTCTTTTTTCTGAATGCCTTGCTTCCTGAGCGCCTTGTCTTTCTTCCTCCATGCAGATAACTCAGGGTCAGGAATATAAAAGCGAAACCCTACTGGAAAGGTAGCTACTTCAGTAACGAGCACCATAAACACCAGTTCCTGCCCATTAAAATAACCACCTGTTGATTTGTCTTTTATCTTATGGGCACCGTCGATTTTTGAAGTCCTTTTAGTGCGCTTTTTTCCTGTATCGTCGATAGCAAGGGTTCCACTTTGTATTCCATAGCGTAGAAGAATATTTCTGACGCTGGCCTGTAGCAGGCTTTGCCATGCAATTTCTGCTTGATAAAACATCCAGCACAGACGGGTCGCTTTGAATCTGCCTAAGCTTCTGCGCTCAAAAGCAGCCCAGTTAATAGTTTTAGTTACCACGATTCCCATGATAAAAACGCCCAGTGCCACTTTCTGGGATCTACTCAACTGCGCAGAGGAATTGATGGACTTGAGCGAATCATTCAAAGCATCCAGAAAGGCAGTGACAACGGGTAATGGGCGAATTAGCAAGATACGACACTTGACGGTTATTAAGTTCCTATGAGATCTTACCTCCAACCTGCTGCTGTGGCTATGATGGAATCTCGCAAGGCTTGAATTCGGAGCTGCAGTAGTAGTCTGCTCTTATGCCACCCTGCCATTTCCTGCTCTCCCTCAAATATCAAAAACTGCAGCATCGAGTGATAGGGAAAGCTACTTCTCGGTACTTTCGGTCATATTGGTCGTATTTAAAAATATAATGCCATCCAAGCCTGAGAGCCGCTAAAAGGGCAGCGGAAAAGTAAATAACCAGAACGGAATAAAATGTACTCATCAGACTCCCAACGATTTCTTCGTCACTCGCTCCAGCTCAAGCTGTTTTTCCGTCTCTCTTCGAACTTGAGTCAGAGGTTTATAAGTCTGTTGAATATTCAGGATATTGCTGCGAGAGTCAAATCGATAGAGTTGCCGAAACAGCCCTTCCAGCTCCTGAATTTCAGTATCAGT
This sequence comes from Endozoicomonas montiporae CL-33, assembly GCF_001583435.1. Classification (NCBI taxonomy): domain Bacteria; kingdom Pseudomonadati; phylum Pseudomonadota; class Gammaproteobacteria; order Oceanospirillales; family Endozoicomonadaceae; genus Endozoicomonas; species Endozoicomonas montiporae. The sequence goes on from NZ_CP013251.1 coordinate 2,193,504, forward strand.
GATGTTGTCCCACACTTCGAAATAAGAGAAGTGCGTCCAGTCACCGACTCGTTTCCGCTTGTGTGAAAACAGGCGTTTACGGATTTTACCGTTGGCATCTTTGCCGGACATGCCGATGTAGACGAGGTTGTAGGACTTGCCCTTTTTTTGGTATAGGGCGTAGATGCCTCGCAACTGCATGGGAACTGCATCAAGCTCGGTGATGTGGCGGTATTCCAGAGCTGATTTGATGAAGTGCATGGGGCTTTTCAATGTGATTTCTCTTTAGAGAAGTTCACTATTGATAGCGGAATGTTGTGGAAATTCTGAAGACCCTTGATCAGACCTATAAATCTTTTGACAAGTATTCTTCTGGCGTAAATAATTTCCAACCTGAAATTTTACTCTCAGGTTTTACGACGACGATTGCAAACCTCTCATTTGGCCAAGCGACATCGGCGGTGTAAATAGTATCATTGCTGGATATAGAGTAGCCGATAGTTGGTGGTTGATAACCCTGATCTTGAAGCTTTTTCAATACGCCATAAAGTGCTGGATCTGCGAGTCTCAATATTGAGTCCCAATTTTGCTCGATTACTCCCTGATCACGCCTAAGCTTTGTTATTGTCTGCATTTCTGTGTGACGAACATACATATGCCCATGTTCTTTACGGTGGCAGTCAATACAAAGAGCTAGCAGATTAGAATAATTATTGTTGCCAGGAATGCCATCAATGTGATGAGTATGAAGAAGATTTCTGTGATCATTTAAATCAACATGACAGTGCTCACAGGTGTAGTTTTTAGACTGTCGGTAGCTTGTTGATATTTTACTCCAATTCTTAGGATAATTGCTGTTTGCTGGATTGGCTGCCATACCATTGGGCATAAATGGGAAAAATGAGCTATAGATTGAAAAAAATTCAGCTATATCAAAGGAATCACGTACTTGCCTTCTGATAGAAGTGCTGGAAGCACCTTTGTAGTTCAGCTTTTTTAAGCAGTACATACAGACATTTAACTCAACTTCACCTTCTTTTAACGTTCTGCTCTGCTTACTAGTGCCAAATATTTTAAATAACCCTGTTAACCGATTAGTTGCAATATATCGATCAATAGTGTTTTGTTTTTTTCTTTTTTCCAAGTATTCGCAATAGGTGACATGGAATTTATTTCTACTTTTTAACTCTGATAAAGATTTTTCTATATCCCATGAGTGATTGGGTATGTAGAGAACTACTTGTCGGCCTTCATACTCAAAAGGACCACCTCTTAGTTTGAGATTTGAAGGGTCAGCCTCAATGCCTTGCTCATCGAGTATCACGTCTATCGGGTCAACAGGATTGATTTCATCATTTAATACAAAATCAATCTCATTGGCACCTATTTCATTTGCAATACTTCTTAGCTCCAAAAAATCTACATTTATAGGCATGTCTGATTATTCCGTTAGAATTTTTCTAATTTGTGTTTCAGCATTAGTAACAACTTTAAAATCAACACGCCGAGATCGTTCCCGATCCTCTAAACCATCTTTAGTCAGTATTAGCCTTGATGAAGAGTAGCCTGCGGCAGCCACATTTTTTCTGATCCACTTACGCATGTCAGAATCATCTTCTGTAAAATGAACATAAGTTAAAACTGCATTGGTTCTGTCCTGTGAAAGTTTCATGTTGAAAAAATAAGCATCTTCTTCGCTTGCTCCAACCCAGATAGAGCTGGTGTGTCCTTCTATTCTTATTTCTTCAAGAACACCATGAAATGAGTTCAATGTGGAAAGGAATCTTGGAAAAAGTCACTAAGAATCACCTGAAAGGAATTGGTTAGATTAGATTTCCCCGAGGCAAATAAAATATCCGGGGACTTAAATCGAAATGCAAGTGAGTCTTTGTCAATCTCTGCATCCCACTTGTCAAGATCATCCTTAAATTCGGCCATCAAGCTTTCATAAATGGCAACTTGGTTGCCCTGGTAAGCAACAGCGACCTCTTTAATCTTATCTCGTTCAATGAGTGCAGAACGCATCAAAGCGATAGAGATAAAGAGAAAAACCATCATAAGACCTGCCATGAGGTCGGAGACATTCATCCAATGCTCGCTATCATGATGATTTGACTGGCTGGCAGCTCCGATTATTTTTTTCATTGCTACCTCCTGTCGTTACCGGGAGGGGTATGAGTCACCATCCTGTTATATTCTTCTGTCATCTTGCGGGCAATGCCACCCAATGTACTACCAAGCTTCTCCATGACTCTTGTCAATTCTTGCTGTAATGCATCATCCATTGCTTTAAGCTGAGTATTAACATTCTTTCCGGTCTGCTCCACAACACCTTTAATATGACTTTCTACACCTCCAAGAGTTGTTTCGCTATTATCTTTCAGTGATTGAAGGGCCGCCGTAATTCTTCGCTCAATTTCAGCTTGCAGGTGTTGGCTGCTGTGATCCAAACGCCCTACCATATCTCGGGTTTTGTTGCTGACTTCTGTCGAACCATCCCGTAAGGTTGTGGTAATTGAGTCAGCGTTTACAGTGAGGCTATCAGCCATACTAATGATAGCGGCATTGGTTTGGTTGACGGAGTCTGAAAATTCGGTAGCCCCTTGGGACACAACTCTCTGCATTTCCTGTGCGCCCTGCTGTAATTGCAGTCCTACATCCTCTACCTTTGACTGAATTTCTGGAACTGCTTCGATAGCCCTATCTCGCATACTGACAAAGGCTTCAAGATGGCGCTGAAGTTCTGCGATCTGATGCTGGTTCACTTCCATCACACCTTTAAGCTGATCCATCGACGCAGGAATTTCTCCTGTTTTTTCACTGATAATGGATACAGCTTCTCTTGTGCTGTCAATCGCACTGACACCTTCACCATACTGAACACTCATTTGGTTGAGCTGCTCCATGTACTGCTCCTGCCAGACAACCAGCTTTTTAACGGACTCATCAAGGGCTTTAAAGTTCTCACCAAATTCGGTAGTCAACTTCTGATTAAAGTCTTGTATAACATTATCAAGTGCCTTTATTGCTTGTTCAGTTGCAGATTTGGAAAGTACTTCTGCGAAATTCTCCATTTGGCTCCATAATTTTTCGGCGAATGCTTTTTGATCACTTTCACGTTTAGTTGTTGCCTGTTGAAGATCAAAACGAAGGTTTTTTAACTGACCATTGAGAGAGCCATCTTCATTACCAGAAAGGCTTTCACGTAGCTGGGTAAGGAGGTCGGTCTGGTCGGAAAGCTGACTGTAGATATCCTTTGGCGTGATATCTTCCTTTACATTGTCGGCATCTCGCATGGGTGCAAACTTCCAAGCATCCAGACCCTTAAACACGATAGAGGCAAACAAACCTACCAGGCTGGTGATAAAGGCTGTTTTTAGACCTTCCAGAAGCAGGTTAATACTGGTGTCAATTTGATCAGGTTGGAAATGCAGTAGACCAATAACAATACCGGTAAACGTCCCCAGAATACCCAGCGATGTCATAACATTGGGGGCATGCTCAAGAAATCGGGAGTGCTTTTTCCTACTGGCCTCGTAAACAGCAAGGACAAAAATACCAAGGATCAGGCAGATAAAAATATCTGTCCACAATTCAGATGGGGCTTTGTAAAACAGTTCTTCAAGAAATTTGCCGGGCGACATGAAATTACCTGTAAATATTATTTTTATCTGTAAAGGTAAGATTTTGTAAGCATTGAGGTCAGCGGTTACCCATAAGCTGACCTCTACCTTTGCAAAAGGTTAATGCAGGTATTGCGCTACCTTCAATAATTTATTGCCAAGGCACTTTCAAAAAGACTTTTTGCATCTTCTGACTCATTGACCGCTTTTCGAACAGCGGGATCAGTAAGGTCAAGTACACGCAAAGTGTCTCTTACTTTAGCGATGGATTCAATACGGCGATAAACCCTCGAATGTTCTTCGGCGTAACGTGCCAATCCTTGAAGTTTCGGCAGTGCATCACTGAAATGAGTGCCGTGGGGGTCTACAATATCAGCCACGACCTCGCCGTCATTCTTTTCAGAAAAGAAGATAAAGTCAGGTCGCATGATTTTGTATTCAGAGCTTTCTATGTGCGAAATGCCAAGCGAATCTTGAGTAGGACGAGAAGGGTTGCGATACCATGCTCTAAAATCAGAACGTTTGGTTTCAGTGTCAACCACTTCCTTTTCCCAATCATTCATATCTGCAGGGAATTCGCCCTTGTCATTACACAACATATGTTGCTTATAAGTAGGCAAAGGAGTGACCGTTTCATCAGCCTCCATTACTGCGGTCGCTTCCATCCATGAGTGGGGCTTAACAAGATCAAGGTCTTCAGGCTCTTTACTCATTTCCTTTAACTGACGGTACGCTTCTTGACGTTCATCAGATAAATTCTTGATGTCGATTCGATACGAGTTTAACCACCTTTTTGCCATTTTATCCGCTTCAGCATCAAGATATTCCTGAACATCAGACACCAAACCCATCGCAGCGATATCAGCGTGAGCGTCCATCAGGGCTTCTTCAAGAAGATCTGGGTCAGTATTCTGATAAGCCAGATATTCAGCATAGGTTCTGGATAAATCCGGGCTGAACATTCGTGAAGCCCGACGATAAGCATCTTCTATCACGGCGTAATCGGCGGCTTCGCAAAAGTCATCGAATGACATGTCCTTGCCTTTCAAGTCCGCTCGCAGGCTTTTTCCTTCAACCGTCATGACTGCTTTTCGAGCCGTCGCAATTTCAGCCGAATAGCGGGCGCTGGCAGCATCCAAGACTTTGTGCATCTCTGCATGAGCCAATTTTCCTGCGCCTGCCAACAGACCGTCGGCTGCCAGCTCATGGGCGATGGCAGTTAAACGCTTTACAGGTTTAGCATTACGTTTGGGTAGTGACTGGGACGGTAGAGAGGTTAGCTTGTCCCACACCGATTCTGGCACCGATGGGTTTGGCTTCATCTCTTCTGGATTGATAAGCACGCGGCGCCCCGGCAATGGGCTACCATCACTGCCATCCCCTCCTGTCATCAGGGCTTGAGCCACATCTTCAACTGACTTTTTATCAAAGAAAGGCAACAGGCAGTCTACAGAATTCAGGCGATCATTCCCCGGAATCCTGCGAGCAAGAGGTGTGCGAACCATACGTCCTAATAGCTGGGTAATGTGCGTTTTATCTTTTGCGGGACGAAACGACACCATTACTTCAGCTCTTGGGCAGTCCCAACCTGTGCTGATTGCGTCCTTGGCGATCAGTATCCGAATACCCTTGGCATCCTGCACCCGTTCAGGAGAGATATGAGGAACATGATAACCACCGAATGACTGGCTAGTGTGATCACCAAAAACATGAGCCACCGAGTCTCGTTTAAGATCAGGCCATTGTTGGAAAATTGTATCCAATGCCTGACCAATATCATCAGAATCGGGTTTGTTGGGTACTTGCAGAACCATCAACGGTTCCACAGTCTCAGTGTCTGCTTGTTGTTTGGCGTATTCTGCCCACGCTTCACTGGAAGCTTTTATCTTGTCCGTAGCTCGGCGTACCAGAACAGTATCGAACTGACCGGTTTTTTCTGGAATATCCAGATTGATCGTATCTTTAAGCAGGCCGGAGTCTTGCACTTTGGCAGCGTCTACTTTTACGTCTGGCAGAGTGCTGCGCCCCTTGGCTTCCGCCATCGCTTTTTGAAATCGCTCTACTGTTGCTGAAATACCCCATACAACGGGAACGGCAGGAACGGAACCAGACCCGTTAATCAGGCGCTTTACGATAGTAGATTTGTCATTTTGTGCTTGTCTGGAGGTTTTACCCATGCCTCTGTGTGCTTCGTCCAGTACCAAGTACAAAGTCAGTTCGGGATCTTCAATGGTATTTTGAATGGTATCCCAGATACTGTGCGCTCTCAGGTCTGGTGGCGTTGAGGGAAACAGTTCATCATTTTTACCTTCCGGTTCATGACCGCGAACCAAAAGGCTTTTCTTGCCCAGTTTCTGAGTATTCAGAAAATAAACCTTTCCGGCCTCAAACGTTTCTCGGCTGAAGCTGTTGTCAATCACTTTAAGGTCGCTGGGGTTCAGGCGGTCAGAAGCTTCAAACAGACGAAACCGGGTCTGCTCATTCAAAGACGGATCATCACTGAACCAGAGCACCACAGCGCCAGGATCGGCTTCAAAGTTGAGATCATCGTCGCCATGAAACAGGGCTTCAAAAACAGCCGCAGCCATAACGGTTTTACCGGCACCGGTAGTCGCAGTCAGGGAAAAAGAGTGGATGTCCCTGTCGTCATGCCACCGTTTATGGGCTTTGTGTAGATTGGAGAGTACCTCAGCGACAGCCTCTTCCTGATAGTCTTTTAAGGTAAACTTCATGCATCACTCTCCGATAGCGAATTGAAAGTTCTTTAAATAAGATTCGTAGAGCCGAACGGGTTCCACGGCTTCTGGCAGACGGCGAGCTATGGATTGAAAGCGTCGGTCGTCGTTGGTAACGATATAAGCAATGCGCAGTTTTTGTACCTGTTTAACGGCATTGCAAAACGCAGTAGCCTGATCCAGATCAGTCAGCAAGCCATAGGTGTCTGCTACATCCCAACCTTTTTCCGATGGTTGCTCAATTCGTTGCCCTTGGCTACCAGCCCGCATCCATAATAAAGGAGCTATTCGTTCGAAAGCGAGGTTGTGTCGTATAGCAACCGGCGTTTCATAGGTCAGGGTAAAGAACTCGGCGTTTTCTTCAAAACCATCAGCCATTGGGAATTCATCGGTGAACTTATAGTCACCTTTTATGGGTTCTCCGTCTGGTGTTTGGCCAGTAATAGCCGCCTTTACACGAGGCTTGGTGATATAGTCACAAATGCCCCATTGTTCCCAATCGGCATCTCCGGGGCGCAAACCCTGCTCACGCAGTTTTTTATGTTCATCGGCGGCCACTTCGTTATTGGTAATGGAGATGCACTGGCGCTGGCCTCCGTCCTGGCGATTTAGGCGCATGATGGCGTGAGCCGTTGTGCCTGAGCCTGAAAAAAAGTCAAGGATTGTTGCGTTTGGTTTGTTTGAAACGAAGAATCGTACAGCGTCTTCAACCGCATAGAGGCTCTTTGGAAAAGGGAACTTGCGACCGGGAATAAAGGACTTTTGTAAGTTGGTTCCGCCCTGTTCGGCATTGTGAGAAGCAATACGCCATTGAGTGCCGGGAATAAACGTGGGTTGATATGCGGCATCATCAACGATGACTGAGTTGTCAATGCGCCTTCCAATAACAGGAAAAACTCCACCTTCAACTTTGGTTTGTTCACCACGCTTTAAGTAGGTCACAGCGGTTTTGTCTTCCCTCCATCGTCCTAACTTCGCAAACCCTTTCTCGATCAGAACACGCAGGCTTTCCGCACTGTTTTGCCAGTTACCTTCAGTCCCGTCTGAGCGTATTGGCCAGATGGCAAAGCATCCTTCGGGCACTGTCATAGATCGCCAATCATCTCCGAAATACGCCTCGCCTACCGAATGAAAAGCGGGGCCGCATTCAAGTTGGTGAACGAAGATGGGATAAAACTGGTTTGGGCTGTCTTCTCGCTGTGTATTCGAACCAGAGCGCAACAATTCTGCCCAGCGGAGTTTTGCCGCTCGTTTATCCTGCACAACTTTCCATTCGCTGGGCAGCGGTACAGGTGTTGGCGCTGCGTTCCCTTGAGAGACAAAGAACAAATACTCATCCGTTCGACCAAATGACGATTGTCGGGTTGCGCCTTTAGGGTTGATTACACTGGAAACCATTTGAACTCGACCTTCGGGAAACACTTGCTCAAGAAGCAGGCCAAGTCGTAGGTATTCCTTTTCATCAATAGACACGATTAGTGTGGAGTTTTGGGGGTTGAGCAACTGTGCAGCAAGTTTCAATCGCCGCTCCATAAACGCCAACCACTTTGAATGACGATAGAGATCGTCCCCTTCCACATAATCGTTGTTGTACTTCCAGTCTTTCGCCCCGGTATTGTAGGGTGGGTCGATATAGATAATGTCGATCTTGCCCCAATGGGTATAAGTCAGGGCTTTCAGGGCGTGGTAGTTCTCACCATTAATCACGGTATGGCAGGGCTTATCACCGCCCCGTTCAACTTTGCCCGTACTGACCAGCCCCGGGAGAATGTGATCCCGAAACTCTGCTACCACCACAAGATCATCTACAGCAATATTGTCAGTTTCCGGCTCTGCATGCCCCATTAGTTCTATCTGGGCAAACCGTTGACCATTGTCTTTTATAATTTTTTTGACCTGCCATAGTCGTTGGTCGCCTTTTTTAACCGTGCCACGCTCTGGCAAAACCCGGACTTTATCACCCTTACGAACAGGGCGTTGGGGCAACTCAACAGTTTCCGGGCGGTGCCGCTCAAAATTAAGACCAAAAGCTCGACGTGAAGAGAGTGCTTTAAATTCACGTTCAAGGTCAGCTCCCATCTGGGGATCTTTTGCCTTGGCTTGGGCTATGAGATCTGTGAGTCGTGACACATAAACTCCTTAATAACCGTATTCGACAGCAGCAAACTGCAAAGAAAAATAGAAGGGTTTGATTGTACCCGTAAAGCACCACCTTTCAGTAGACGTAATACTACAGAAAAACCGTTGACTGTATTTATATACAGTACTAAAATTTTGAGTCCCCCAATAAATAATCAGACACACACGGACAGTGCTATGATGATCGACTTTTTCCAGCTCTACCTGCATTCTCTCGGACTGAAAACCCCACTGAAAGAAGTGACCATTCAGCCTCTGCCTACTTACCTTAAACACTTGAACTTGCCTGTTTCGGGAGGCCATAGCTCCCAAACCGTTGCAGAGACTATTTTCAATCTGGAAGTAGACGGCTGTAGCCATCTTTCTTATGTATTGGGTTATGGGTTGTATCGGATTCCACTTGAGCAGGCGGTGATTGGAGCAGGTGAGTATTATTATGACCCGATTGAACGGTTGCAGGCGGGCTCAAAGCTGGTGGTTGTTTGTGAGTTGTCGGCTGATGAGCTGACGGAGTTTGCTGCGGCGAATAATCGTCCTCCAGAGCTGTATGATTGGCTGCAATGGCAAAGTAATTGCGTGAAAAAAAGCCCCAGCATGGGGCTTTAGATGTTCTGATTCATCAGGACAGTTTGAATGATTCCTCCTTCTCTTCGCCATTCTCAAACCTTGCCTTCATCCGATCCAGTGACTCTTTCAACGCTTCATAAATCTGCTTGATCTGTTTGTCGGTGTATTCGTATTTTTCCTTGTCCGATAAGTTAGCCACCATGCCGATCTGTTTCAGAGCTTTGGGAACCCGGGTTTCGGCCAGTTCGATGAACTTGTCTTTTTTACTTTTGGCTTCATTTTTTGCAGCGGGTTTCTGTTCGTTCTTTGCTTTTGTCATGATCGTTCTCCAATCGTTTTGTTGTTTGTAGTACGCCAGTTTGGACAGATGATTATCTGCCGCATGACGTGTACTCAAAGTAGGGTCAGGCTTGAGGGTTTTGTAGCTGGATGTAAGAAGAACTGTGGTTCTACAAAGCTAAACAAAAGTGCAATTTGTGTGAGGGCGGCAAGGACAACGCTGGTTGGGTCGTTTTTTTGATGATACGTCTGGATCGTTTGAAAATGCACTCGTTGAATAAGGCGTTAGAAGGGCGTTCAGGGTGAAATGAGGTCAGGGGAGAGGGTTCTCCCCTGTGAGATTGATACATTATTATGTACTATAGTTTCGTACACGATAACGCACTATTTTCAGCGGCAGTATGCAATGAAATTGTATACTAAAGTTAAACTCAGCCTTCTAAGTCATTGATATTATTATCAAAACCGCCTTCCTGAAATTCATACCACATAACATTAATAATCCCGAAAGCGCAGGCCAGAAGCACTCCAAGAATCCAGGCAAAATACCACATTGTCGAACTCCTTCAGTACAGTGAGTGGTTGTTTTCAGTGACGTGCTCGGCGGTTATTCGCCCCCACAAGTGGTAGAAACACCATATTGTGTAGCCGAGTATGGTGGGCACAAAAATAGCGGCAACAAAGGTCATTATGCTCAGGGTCATATGGCTGGATGTTGCGTCCCAAAGGGTCAGGCTGGCATCCGGCATGGTGCTGGACGGCAGAATGAATGGGAATAGCGAAAAGCCAGCGGTGAGAATAACACCGGCCAGCGTGAGGCTTGAGCAGACAAAGGTTAAACCGGCAAACCGGCTTTTTGCCAGCAGCAAAACGCCTGTGCCGCCAAGATAGGCCAGAACTGGTGCGATCAGTGTCACTGGATACAGGCTGTAGTTAGCCATCCAGCGTCCTGATTCAACAATGGCGACGGTTTTGTTCAGAGGGTTTGAAACCGCAGCCGGATCCAGTTGGCTGGTGACTTCGTACCCGGGAATGGAGGCTACCCAGATGCCGCCAATGGTAAACAGTACCAGTGTTATCATGGCACCAAAACGGGCGACAGTGGCCGCACGTTCCTGAATGGGCTCGCCTGCACGCAGTTTCTGCCATGTCGCCCCATGGGTGGTCAGCATGCTGACACTGACCAGTCCGCACAGCAGTGCAAATGGGTTGAGCAGGTGGAAGAAGTTTTCCGAGAAAGTGGAGCGCATGGTGCTGTCCAGCTCAAAGCCAAAGCCCTGGAACAGGTTGCCAAAGGCAACACCAAAGACCAGAGTAGGAATCGCGCCACTGGCAAACAGTCCCCAGTCACAGGCATTGCGCCAGTTTGGATCGTCTATTTTTGAACGATAGTCAAAGGCCATTGGGCGTACCAGCAGTGCAAACAGTACCAGCACCATTGCCCAGTAAAAGCCTGAGAAAGCGGTGGCGTAGACAATAGGCCAGGCAGCAAACAGTGCGCCACCGGCGGTAATGAGCCATACCTGATTGCCGTCCCAGTGAGGGGCGACGGCGTTGATCATAATTCGACGCTCAGTGTCGTTTTTAGCCATAAAGGGCAGCAGGTTGGCAGACCCCATGTTGTAGCCATCCATAATGGAAAAGCCAATCAACAGAACGCCGATCAGAACCCACCATATAAACTTTAATACTTCATATTCCATAGCGTGGCTCCTTATCCCTGCTGTGTTGTAAGTTCGTGCACACGAGGTTGTGGGCGCTCAAAGTGATAACGTCCGGTGTGTAGACAGCTGGGGCCTTTTTTAGCGTATTTCACCATCAGCCAGACTTCGATGACGGCAAAGATGCCGTAGAACAGGGTGAATCCGGCGATACTGAGATACAGGTCGGTCACTGTCCGACTGGATGCAGATAGGTAGGTGGGCAGGATGCCTGAAATGGACCAGGGTTGGCGCCCGTACTCGGCGACAAACCAGCCCATTTCGCTGGCAATGAAGGGGAGCGGTAGTGACCACAGGCAGAGCTTCAGGAACAGTTTGCTCTTATGCTCTCTACGACGGGCGGTCTTGTAAAAGGCGGTCAGTAGCAGCATCAGCATTAGTACACCGCAGCCCACCATGATGCGGAATGAGAAAAACAGCGGCCACACGGTTGGAATGGCATCTTCTGCTGCCTGTCGAACCAGTGCCGGTGAGGCATTGGGAATGTCATCGGTGTAACGAGTCAGCAGTAGTCCATAGCCAAGGTCGTCAACCACGTCGGCAAAAGCAGCACGGTTTTCCGGTGTATCGCCGTCTTCTGATTTCAAGGTATCGAGCAGGGCAACGGCGGTTTTGCCGTTTTCTACACGAATTTCCTTGTCGGCAATCAGTTCTTTGATGCCGGGCACTTCTTCATCAAGGGAGCGGGTTGCAATCAGACCCATCAGCCAGGGGATTTTAATGGCGTATTCGGTTTCCATTTTCTCCTGATTCGGAATACCAATCACGGTAAAGCTGGCCGGTGCGGGCTGGGTTTCCCATTCTGCCTCAATGGTCGCCAGTTTAACCTGCTGAACATCGCCCAGTTCATAGCCGGACTCATCACCCAGCAACAGGGTGGAAAGAATGGCGGCAGTACCGAAACCGGCAGCAATAGCAAAGGAGCGACGGGCAAAGCCAATGTCACGATTATTCAGCAGATAGTAAGCGCTGATGGACAGAACAAAAATGGCACCGGTGGTGTATCCCGCTGCAACGGTGTGAACAAACTTAACCTGCGCCACCGGGTTGAGGAACAGCTCGGCAAAGCTGGTCATTTCCATACGCATGGTTTCAAAATTGAATTCAGCACCCACGGGGTTCTGCATCCAGGCGTTGGCAACCAGTATCCACAGTGCGGACAGATTGGTGCCGATGGCCATCAGCCAGGTGCAGGCAAGGTGTTTGACCTTGCTTAGACGATCCCAGCCAAAGAAAAACATACCGACAAAGGTAGACTCCAGAAAAAAGGCCATCAGGGCTTCGATAGCGAGCGGGGCACCGAAAATATCGCCAACGTAGTAGGAATAAAAAGACCAGTTGGTGCCAAACTGGAACTCCATGGTCAGGCCGGTGGCCACGCCCAGGGCAAAGTTGATACCAAACAACTTACCCCAGAATTTGGTCATGTCCTTATAGACCTGTTTGCCGGTCATCACATAGACCGACTCCATGATGGCCAGCATAAAGGTCATACCCAGGGTGAGCGGGACGAACAGGAAATGGTAAAGTGCCGTTATGGCAAACTGAAAGCGCGACAGCTCTATGACTTCTGCGGGGATCATAACGTTCCTCGTGACATCTTCAGGGAAACTTACTCCGGTTTCCACGAGACCCGGGAAGTGATGGCTTCCTGCCAAAACCATGAACCATTTATTGCATCAGGGTGTATCTGCAGCATCTGCATGCCTGCAGCTATACGGTTATTGATGCACTTTGGATCAGGTTAATGCATTACAGTGCATCCGGTCATAGGGAACCGCGCGGGTTCCTGCTGACTTACTTCCCTTGGTGGTGAGCCCTTAATCGATAATGCTGTCTGAACCCGGCAGACGTTTTAGAAAAACGCAGCGGGCGCAGCAGGTGGATATTTCATAGGGGAATTGACCACGTCTGCGGACATCCTTTGAGACAAGCCGAATGGTACAACGTTTTAATACGTATCTGAACTTCGGTAAAGTCCCGGGATTGATATAAATCAATAAAGATGTAAATCATTTGAATAAATAGAGGATTATCATCTTTATTTTGCAAATGCGTTATTAAAATTCTGCGAAGTTACGGTTCTTGCCAGCTCAATCGAATGTCTGAGCAGGAAGGACCGGGTTCCAGCCGGTTTTTGCCACGCTTCTTGGCGGTGTACATTGCATTATCGGCTTCGTTGATCAGCTGATTCAGACTGGAGAGTTCACTGCTCAGGGTGGCGAGCCCAAGGCTGAGGGTGGCAGGCGTCGGGCTGGCGTTGTATTGCTCAACACGTTTTCGGATTCTTTCTGCAATCTGTGCGCCCTGCCATGCCGAGGTTACAGGTAACAGAATCACGAACTCTTCTCCACCGTAGCGGGCGATAAGGTCCTGATGTCGCAGGCTATCCCGGATCAGGTGGGCAATATCCACCAGAACCTTGTCGCCTGCCGGGTGCCCGAGTTTGTCGTTGATTCGCTTGAAGTCATCAACGTCTATAAACAGCAGGCAGCAGGGGGTTTGTTGTTGCTTACAGGCTTCGACCTGCTTTTCCGCTTCGTGAAAGAAGTGGTTGCGGTTCAGTAATCCGGTCAGGGGGTCGAGACTGGCCTGCAATTGCCAGAAGCGGGTTTGCTGATTAGCTTTCAGAATGGTTTTGATATAGCTGCACAGGTCAAGTGCCTGCTGTCGGCTGATGGTTTCTTTTTGATACTTGCCGGGAAACAGTAATAAAAACAGCTGGCGTTCGCCGTCGTCGTTTAAATGAAAACCCCAGATACTGTTACTGTGTTTATCCTGAAAATGGATCTGGTCATCTGAACCTTGGGTAAGGAGTTTTGTCAGCGGTGTAACAAAGTACTCCAGCTCTTTTTCAACCTGACGCTTCACCCTGGGGGAGAGAGAGCTGAGTTGCCATTCATTGTTTTCAAGCGTTAGTAAAACAGCCGGGGCTTGATCTAATGTAGCGTCGATAATGGCAAGAATGGGAGCGGACAGCTCTGTGGTGTTGTCGGACAGATTCAGGTCAGCGAGATTGTCGCGAAAGTGCTGGCTGAACACCCTGCGTTTCTTGTCACTGCTTTTAATCAGGTTGATGGTGAAAGGTTGTCCTTTGCGATCAGGTTGTAGCAGATAATGAAGCACAGACAGTGAAATGGACTGCAGGCAGAGTAAGAGTACCAGTGGCAGCGAGGGAATGGTGTTGCCGGTGGCAAATATGAAACCAAACGTCAGGCCGCAGGCCACCAGTATTGCACCTGATAGAATCATCGTGCTTCTGGGCGTCGGCCGGGTGGTTCGGAACAGATTCAGGTAACAGGTGAGGGCGGACAGCATTGTGAGTACCGTCAGTATCGAAATCAGCTGGGCCGGGTCAAAACTATGGGGAATCACCCGGAACAGTCTGCCATTCAGGGCCACCATAAGCAGACTCATGGCACTGAGGTGAAGACTGAGTGGCAGGTAAAGCAGAGTTCTTTTCACCACCATGACGGCCAGGGCTGCAGTCAGGATGACCAGTAAAATAGTTTGCAGAGAGGCTGCCAGTGCATGATAGCGATATTCGCTCAGAGAATAGAGTGAAGCGGGCCAGAGTTCCGGGTTCAGTGTCTGGACGGATTGTTGGCTGACTTTGAACAGTAATCGGTGTGACTGTCCGCTGGTGAGAGGTAGCCTTATGGTTCTTGCGTCAGGGTTTGCTGCTGATAGTCCGTCAAGCCCCATTCTTTTTACCTGATAGTTGCCATTCTCAGGCAGATAGACGTCCAGTGTAAGATGGGGAATGCGGCTGAATACCAGAAACCAGTCCGTTGAAAAATCCGGGCTTAACACCAGATCGAGTTGATACCAGGAAAAATCGGAAGGTGTGTTGTTGGCTGTGGCGGCAAAAGGGTCTGTAATGGGCGTCAGGTGTGGACTCAGGCTGACCGGTTTGTCGATTGTGCCTGTAGCAGCCGATGAAGAAGCTGCAGGGCTTGTCAGTGTGCTGGCTGTTGCCGGGACCATTAACAGGATGAGTAGCAATGAAAAGCTACTCCAAAGCACGGACTGCAGATAGCGTCTGGGTAAATTAACCATCATTGCAGCTGCCCTCCGTGGTGGCTGTATGAGGTGAATCGTTATCAGTATGTATCGACCAATTGTGACATAGCTGTTTTTATTGTGCTAGAAGGCTGCTGTGCCTGATGGGTCGTTAGGCGTTTAAACAGTAAAGCCATGGCTATGCAGGTTTTACTGTTTAGGGTAGGAAGTCTTACAGGCTGGAGAAGTGCTGTTTGGCAAAGGCTACCTTTTCCGGTATCGGAAGGTTCCAGTCAGGCATGGCCTCAACTTTCTGTAACCTTGGGTGAATACCACAGCCGTTGGCAATCTGAATAGCCAGTCCTGGTCGTGCATTCAGTTCCAGAATTAACGGTCCGTGGTGTTTGTCCAGCACCATATCCACACCGAGATAGCCCAGTCCTGTCATGCCATAACAGGCAGCGGTCAGTTCCAGTAGCCGGTCCCAGTGTGGAACTTTAAGGCTTTCAAAACTGTGATTGGTATCGGGGTGAAGCTCAATCGGTGTGTCAAACTGCACAGCCCGCAGGCTTTGCCCCGTGGCAATATCCAGCCCGACACCAACAGCACCTTGGTGCAGGTTGGCTTTGCCGTCGGATGCCCGGGTTGCAAGTCGTAACATCGCCATGACCGGAAAGCCCCGAAAAACGATCATACGGATGTCGGGTACGCCTTCAAAGCTGTAGTCATTAAACACCGGGTCGGCCTGAATCAGGCCTTCAATCATGGCGACATCGGACTTGCCGCCCAGTGAATACAAACCGCCGAGGATGTTAGACACATGTCGGTTAATATCCTCAAACTCAAGGGTATCACCACTGGCTTTGACATAGCGGTCACCGTCTCGGCCAGTGATCACCAGAATACCCTTTCCGCCGCTGCCCTGGGCCGGTTTGATAACGAAATGCTCGTGTGCCTGAAGCATTTGACGGAGATTTTTGATCTCCGACTGGTATGACACGACGCCCAGCAGCTCCGGTACAGCTACGCCAGCCTGTTGAGCCATTTGTTTGGTGGTGAGTTTGTTATCCACCTGTGGCAGCAGTTTTCTGGGGTTGTACTTGATAACGTAATCCAGATTTCGGCTGTTCATGCTCAGGATGCCGGCTTTTTTGAGCTGCTCGGGTCTGGCAAAGCTGTCTGCGAGCTGGGTAACGAAGCGACTAATTACTCCCATGGTCGTTTATTCCTGAGCCAGAGGTTTAAAGCGTCGCAGTTCCAGCAGGCGGTACCCTGTGTACTGTCCCAGCATCAGCGTTACACCCAGCACCGCAAACAGAAGTTCCGGGAAGTTAAACGTCAGGTGTTCAACGGTCGGGTTGGACATCAGCAGGTAGCTAATGCTGGCAACCAGCAAACTGCCAAAACCTTCTATGAGTACGTCCCTTGGCCCTTCTTCTTCCCAGAGAATTGACATCCTTTCAATGGTCCATGCCAGGATGATCATCGGGAAGAAGGTAACGGTCAGTGCCTGGGTGATGCCCAGCTTCCAGCTCAGGATACTCATGGCGCCCATAATGCCGATGACCACTATCATTACGGCGGCCAGCCTTGCGACCAGAAGCATATTTAACTGACTGAGTATCGAGCGCATCCACAGCCCGATGGAGACAATGGTGATGAAAATGGTCAGACCGGGTAATAACTGGGTTTCCAGAAAGGCGACGGAAATCAGAACCGGCATAAAGGTACCTGATGTGCGCAGGCCCACAATGATTCGCATGAACAGCACGACAAGGGTGCCGATCGGAATCAGCAGAATACTTTTGAAGGCATTCTGTACTTCCAGAGGCAAGGCATAAATCGAGAAATCAACCAGAGCGACTTCATCAGCCTGCGAGTTCTGGATAGCCAGCTCTCTGGCAGGAACAGCCTGAGAAATCATGGAGAAGCTGACCCTTGAATTGGTGCCGCCCATGACGTCCAGCAGGGACTTGCCACCCCGTTGCCACAGGAAGAAGTTGGCAGGGTTGCCAGACTCGCCAGTGACCGGATCAAACATCAGCCAGCCATCGCTGGTATAGACTTCCAGCATATCGAGCATAGGCTGACGTCGTCGTCCGTCTTCAAGGTATAAGCCTCTGACCATGCGCACCGGAATGTCTGCCATGGTCAACAGGTCAATGAGCAGGCGTGTACGGGATTCCCGGTCGCTGACCATGCCCAGCAGCATATTGGTGTTCTGGCCTGGGCTTTGCTGTAAGAATTCATTGATCAGAGTGCCGGTAAAACTGCGGGCATCCGCCGAGCGTTCCGTGACCGATTCGATCAAACTTTCTGCAGCAGTCTGGTAAGGCTCTGGCAGTCTTGGCTTGACCGTGAGCGTGTCACTTTCAACGGGTGGTTCTTCATCCGGTGCAGCAACAGAGTCAGGGTAGAGGTTTACTTTGTAATAGAGTGTCTGTCGGCCTTTGGCCTCGCGGATACTCCATTCCGCCCGTCGTTGGCCATTGTCGTCAAACTGGTTGATACCGTAGCCGGGCGAGGCAAAGGATTCATCGAGAATGCGGACATCGGACTGATGATCGGGCAGGGTCAGGGTGGCTTTGGCCGGGCCGCCATCGGCAGTAAAATCGACTTCGGCCTCAATACTCCAGATGGTATTGGTTTCACCCCTGAGCAATGGAAAGCCGAGCGCAAAGTGCTTGTAAAGAGTAAGACCCAGTCCGAGTGCGACAAGCAGCACTACGGCCAGACTGAGTTGAAAACGGCCTTTCATTGGTTACCTCGTGGCATTTTGTCCGCAATGAATTCCTGACTGACATCCACCAGTGCGGTGTTAGCCAGAAACTGTTCTGCGAGCAGAACCGGAAACTCGTAACTGCTCCGATCACGCAGTGTGAATTCGGTGGTTTTTGTGATGTTGCCTACCTTTGTCTGCATGTTGACAACAGGACGCCTCTCGGAATCAAGGCCGCCATGACGTTTGATGAGAACAAAACGGGAGACAGGGAGTTCAAGGCTAAAAGACTGTTCACCGGAGATCAGTTTGAACCGAACCCAGGGCTGGCCGTCTTTTTGGAATTCTTCCAGCTCGCGTGCATCCAGTGACGAGGTTTCTGCTCCGGTATCGACACGGGCTTTAAGAGGTTCGTCAACACCGTTCAGGCGAACCATTTCCAGTGCGCCAAAAACGGGCAGGTCATTGAGGCTGACTTTTTGGTAAATAGTTTGATCAATAGTTTGATCAATACTGCCTGTCTGGGTGACAGGAACGCTGCGTTGAATGGTTTTTAATGGTTTTTCAGTGGCGATATAGGTTTTGCCGACGTCTGCAATAGCCAGATCCTGAAGGAAGTCACGACCGACCAGCATCGGGTATTCGTAAGTGCTGCGGTTGTTCAGAGATATGTTGGCAGTCTGGGTCAGGTTACCAATCTGAATGGCAAGGTTGACCACCGGGCGGCGCTGGGATTCTTCCCCGGGGCGTTTTATGGAAATGAATTCCTGTATAGGGAGTTCCAGTTCCTGTGTGCCTTTGCTGGTGCGGTGAAGCTCAAACCGTACCCAGGGGCGGCCGTCACGTTCGAACTGTTGGATATTGCGTGCATCCAGAGAGCTTCGCGCGGCTCCTGTGTCTATTTTGGCAGACATGGCTAAACCGAGGTCGGGTAAACGACCTTCTTCAGAAAATCCTAGAACCAGTTTGCCGTCAAGGTAAGCAGGCGTTTGTATGTAGGTCTGGGTAACGGTGACTTCCGGTACCGGAGCGGGTTTTTCTGCGGTTGGTTTTTCCTGAGGTTCAGACACCGGTTTTTCGGCCTTTGGTCGATCCTCTGTGGTTTTTGTTGTGTCTGCTGGTTCCTCGCCGGGCGGGAACGTCTGGCAGCCAGTCAGTGCCGCTGCAGTAAGGATCAAAGCGGTAATTGCCGGGAAACGGATCATGGGGAACACTTGTTGAATTAGATAAATGAACCTATGGATGATTGGCAAACAATCAAATGCTGCGCAGCTTACTGTAAGTCCTGACACTTGCCAATGGCGAACAGCCGCAATCCAGCCGAATTTTTGAGGGTTAATTGACGTAGGCAGGCAGAATGCAGAAATGGCTGCACCCGGTTGCTCAGAATTAAAGCAGAAGTCTGGCAGGCACTATTGCCAGTGTTACAAGTTATCTTTCACGGGTTCTGGTGTGATGAGCTTTCCCATTATGCCTGTGACTAAAACACACAGAGCGCAGGGGAGAACCCAGCCGAGATTGGCATCAAACCCGGGTAGCATCTTGCAGGAAGAGGTGACTAACTGAATGAATGGATGCTGTATCTCTTTCACGGCATCAATGGTGCTGAAAACCAATGCGATCAGCAGGGTCGAGCGGTAGACCAGTGTTGGGTTGGCAAACAGGTCGCGTATCAGTCCTAGCAATATCAGTACAATGCAGACCGGGTAAAGGATCAGCAGTACCGGGATAAACAGCTCTATGATCTGGTTCAACCCCAAGTTGGCAAAGGCAATGCAGCTGGCTGTAATGGCAATGACCAGTGGGCGGTAACTGAACTGTTTAAACACATCGTCAAAATATTCTGCAGCAGCGGTTATGCAGCCAATAGCCGTTGTCAGGCAGGCGAGTGTCACGACGCCTGCCAGCAGACTTTTGCCTGGTGTGCCGAATAGAGTATCAACATAGATAGACAGAATCTGGCCTCCATTATCCGGGTTCGGGGCAATGTCCCGGCTGGTGGCGCCCAGATAAAACAAAGAGACGTAAACCAGTGTCAGTCCAATAGCGGCTATAAAACCGGTCACAACACTGTGCCGGAACAGAGCCCGTGTTGACGTAATACCGTGAGAGCGTAGGTTGGTGATGATGACGATACCAAACAGCAAAGCTGCTAAGGCATCCATGGTCATATAGCCTTCAAGAAAGCCCGTCAGAAAAGGGTTTTCAGAGTATGGGTCGGTGGCTTTGGAGGGCGTTCCCTGGGGAGATAGAACGGGTGACAGACCAAGCACTGTCAGCAAGATAATTAAGGCCGGGGTTATAATCTTTCCAACCGATTCCAGCAGACGTCCGGGGTTCAGGCACAGGTAGGCGCAGATAACAAAGAACACCAGGCTGAAGATCAGGCGGGAAAGCGTATCAGGCGCATCAAGGAACGGCACCATTCCCACTTCATAAGCCACCATGGCTGTTCTCGGAACTGCGTAAAGGGGGCCAATCACCAGAAAGATAAAGCTTCCCATGGCAATGATCAGCCATTTGGGTAATTCCCGGGTGATTTCGTTAAAGCCTCCTCCCACTCTGGAAATAACGACGACACCCAACAGCGGAAGCCCGACGCCGGTGACCAGAAAACCGGCAGCAGCCTGCCAGACACTGGTACCAGCCATCTGGCCGGCCAGTGGGGGAAAAATCAGGTTGCCAGCACCAAGAAACATGGCAAATACCATGAATCCCATGCCAATAATGTTTTGCAGACTTAATCTCTGTTTCATTGCAGCTGCCGTCGTCAGGCGTTCATTTTAGAGGCTAATCAGAGGCTGTTGTGTATGTAATTACTCAGCCACTTAATAGCTTAGCTTCCATGATAGCTCTCAAGTATGGACGCAATTTTTGAAAGTGGTAGCAACGTTCGTCGCACGATCTGCAATATTTGACTGATTGACATAGAAAATGTTCCAAATCCTTCGGTTATCAGGATCTGGCGCATGTTCTCGGACAGACTCCGGCTTTTCTTTTATTGTTATTCGCAGGGTTATGGAGCCGGATCTGAGGGGGCAGTTCCTAAGCGGGTGCAGGCGATCAGACAGCAGCCGCAAAGTAGTCAGTACAACCTGCTCGCAGCCGAGTTTGGTGATGACGTGGCTGAACGAATGACTCGGACATGGGATCAGCAGGCGCTCTGGCAACAGCGTGTTCAGGCTTTCGTTGTTGATAAAGAGCGTATTCTTGCCGATCAGAGCTTGAATGGAGTGCAACAGGCTGCACAGATTGCCGAGTTACGGAAGAGTAGATTCAGTTCTCAGGAGCAGAAGCGTTTCAGGGTGTTTTTGGAAAATCCGAACTTGATCGTCATTAAATAACAGAAAATAAGAGCCTGTTGTATTGGTGAAAGAGCAGCTCTCCTGACTGAAGGCTGCTCGTACTCGTTGTTTTTTGATCTGTGCTCACAGTTTAGCGCGATGAAATATGGTCGGCCTGAGTGGCTCTCTGCAAGGTTTCCTTTAATGATTCACAGATGGTTTTGGCAAACTCGGGATCATTGATAGGCTGTTGCCGGTCATCAGTAATGTAAAACCGATCTTCTACTTTTTCACCAAACGTAGCAATTTTCGCGTTATGTACCTGCAGGTTGAGTGACATGAAAGTTCGTCCGATTTTAGCCAGCAGCCCGGGGCGGTCAGTGGCTTTAATCTCCAGGAGTGTGCGACGTATGCCGGGTATATTGCTGATTAATACCTCGGGTCTGCGGGCAAAGTGGCGAAGCTGCCTTGGGGTGCGACGGCTGATCAGGTCGGGGAAGTCCTCGGTGTTTTCCAGAATGAGCTGCAGATGACGTTTGATTTGCTGGATGCGCTTTGGGTTCTGGCCTATGGCCCGGCCGTCGTCTTCCAGTACGGTAAAGGTGTCCATGCTGTAATTGTCGGACGATGTGATGATTTTGGCATCCTGAATGCTCAGGTGCAGCTGATCCAGTGCTGCCACAGCTGCAGCAAACAGGTTGGGCTGATCCGGGGTGTAGATGAATACCCTTGATCCTCCCAGCTCCTGCTGGTCAATATCGGTTTCCTGAACGATAACGAGGGGTTTGCTGCTGCCGTGTTTCAGGATGTTTTCTGTGTGCCAGGCAATTTCTCTGGAGCCATGACGGGTAAAGTACTCAACCCCCAGCGTTGACCAGAGTTGTGAGATGGCCTGATGATCCAGTGACTGTCCGGCCAGTCGTTTTATGGCTCTTTCTTTAACACCTTCAACCCGTTCTTTAATGTCGGTGAGGCTGCTCATGTCGCCTTCCAGCATGCGTCGTGTGCGACGGTAAAGTTGCTGAAGCAGCGAAGATCGCCAGCCGTTCCAAAGCTCCGAGTTGGTCGCGTTGATGTCGGCCACCGTGAGCAGATAGAGAAAGTTGAGGTAGTTGACGGAGCCCATTTTTCGGGCAAAGTCCTGAATGACCTGAGGATCGGACAGGTCCTGCTTCTGCGCTGTGGTGGACAATGTCAGGTGCTCCCTGACCAGCCAGATAACAAGGCGTGTGTCGTTTGCTTTCAGGCCGTGCCGGCGACAGAACAGTTCGGCATCCACCGCCCCCAGCTGGGAATGATCACCGCCACGCCCTTTGCCGATGTCGTGATAGATGGCAGCAATGTAGAGCAGTTCAGGATTTTTAATCTCCTTAATCAGCTGGGAGGCAACCGGGTACCTCTGTTGGTTTTCCTGATAATTGAAACTGCGCAGGTGTTTGACCAACAGAAGCGTGTGTGCATCGACGGTGTAGGTGTGAAACAGGTCAAACTGCATCTGTCCGATAATTCGTCCGAACTCTGGCAGGTAGCGCCCCAGAATGCCATAGCGTGCCATGCGGCGGAGGTTGGCTGTAAGAGCATAGGGTGCTTGCAGCAATTTGATAAACAGTTTGGCGCAACGGGGGTCTTTGCGGAAGTCGCTGTCTACCAAATGCCTATGTTCTCTGAGGCGACGAATGGTTTCAGCCGTTGGGCCGAGAATGTCTGAATTTCTTGTCATCAGGACAAACATTTCAAGCATCGCCGGGGGGTGCTCGTCAAAGACGTTTTCGCTGGTGGTTTCGATGTACTGGTTACGTATCTGAAAGCGTTCGTTGATGGATGTAATGGTCTGAGGCTGGTCGGCGTTCAGGATGGCGTCGTCAAAGTGTTGCAGCAGCAGGTCTTTTAATTGTCCGACAATCAGTACCGTGCGGAAATAGCTCTGCATGAACTGTTCAACCGCCAGCGAGTCGTTGTGGTCGTGGTAACCAAACAGGGTTGCCAGTGTGCGCTGGTGGTCGAACAACAGGCGGTCTTCGCAGCGACCGGCAATGGTGTGAAGACCCCAGCGGACTTTCCACAAAAAAGCTTTACAGCGTTGCATCTGTTGGTGTTCGTTCGGACTGAGAAAGCCAATGTCCACCAGTTCTTTCAGGTCGTGAGTGCCAAAGTGGCGGCGAGTAACCCAGCCCAGCATATGGATGTCGCGAATACCGCCCGGGGAGCTTTTAATATTGGGTTCCAGATTGTATTCCGAATCGTCGAACTTCCTGTGCCGCTCCCGCTGCTCATCAAACTTCGCCTGCAAATACGTTTTGCTGGGCCACATGTGCAGTGGGCTGATGCGCTCCTGCAGCTGTTCAGGCAAGGTTTCAGGCCCCGACAACAGGCGTGCTTCCAACAGGTTGGTCATAATGGTCAGGTCGTCTTTTGCCTGAATAGCGCACTCATCGACTGAGCGGACGCTGGAGCCGACTTTCAGACCAATATCCCACAACAGCGTAAGAAAGCGTTCAATGTTGTCTTTGTGGCTTTCGTAGTGGTTATCTGCCAGCAAGAGCAGGATGTCGATATCAGACGCCGGGTGCAGTTCTTCCCGGCCATAACCGCCAACCGCCAGCAGGGCAATATCACAGCCGTTGCTCCAGTCCAGATGCTCCCAGGCAACCGTCAGTATTTCATCCATAAACCAGGTGTGGGCTCCGATCAGGGATTCAATATCCCTTTCTTCTCTGAACCACTGGTTCAGACGTTCTCTGGCCGAACTGATGGCTTTTTTGTAAGCCGGTATGGCGCTGTTGGACAAGGTGATGTCAGCACGAAACTGACTGCGGTTGAATAACTCGTTTTGCAGAAGGTGGGAAGTGTGGGTGGTCATGATATTGAAACCTGAAGGCTGGCGCTGTTGTTGTATTTTTATCCTTGTCGGGGTAAGTGAATAGCTGGTGAGACCCCGATGACGGGAGCCTGTTGGCAACAGGCTCCCGGCTGATGATCAGAAGTTTTCTTCTGAACGGCGGGTCAGTACTTCTACACCGTCAGCTGTGACCAGCAGGGTGTGTTCCCACTGGGCCGAGGAACGACGGTCTTTGGTGACAGCAGTCCAGCCGTCACCCAGTAGTTTGGTGTTTTTCTTGCCTGCGTTGATCATCGGCTCAATGGTAAACGTCATGCCTTCTTGCAGTATGCAATCGTTGTTTTCGTTGTAGCCGTTGTAATGCAATACTTGCGGATCTTCGTGAAAGCCTTTGCCAATCCCGTGACCACAGTATTCTTCTACCACGGTAAAATGGTTAGCGTGGGCGTGTGCCTGAATAACCCGGCCGATATCACTCAGGCGCGCACCCGGGCGAACCAGATCGATGGCTTTATACAGGCATTCCTGAGTTACCTGTACCAGTCGTTCATTAAACGGCTGGGTATCACCAATGATGAACATTTTACTGGTGTCACCGTGGTAGCCGTCTTTGATGATGGTGACGTCGATGTTCATTACGTCACCTTTTTTTAGCTTCTTCTCACCGGGAATGCCGTGGCACACCACATGGTTGATGGACGTGCAGATAGATTTAGGGAAGCCCTGACGACCTGGGGCGGCACCGTAGTTCAAGGGTGCCGGAATGGCTTTCTGTTCATTCACGATGTAGTCGTGGCACAGGCGATCCAGCTCGTCTGTAGTGACGCCAGCCTTGACGTGCGGGGTGATCATTTCCAGCACTTCTGCTGCCAGACGTCCGGCAACGCGCATGCCTTCGATATCTTCAGGGGTTTTGATAATTACGTTCATAGAAATAAACTGGTTGTCAGCCGTTGGATCGGATGATTGGGTATTAATGGTTCGATTCTATCAGAAGTTGTTGGTTTGTGTATGCAGTAACGGTTTTTGCTGAACTGTCAGATTTTAAGCCAGCTCCTGGCCTGCTCAATATGTTCTGATGTCCAGCCCTTGAGTTCGTTCAGGTGTTCTGTTTCCATGCTGGACAGGCTCCATAGCTTTGCCAGCTCACTCATCGATTCCGGTTCGCCTTCGTTTTCAATCCGCTGTTGAATCTCGGTTAATTCATCATGGACCCGGGCTTTTTCTCCAATAAATATCTCCAGCTGTGCCTGTTTTGGAGCGTTGTTTTCTGCTGACTTTATTAGCGAAGCCAGTGCGAGCAGGTTGCCATGGCCGGATTTGAGTGCGGTAAAATCATGACGCCAGTGGTCGCTGGTGTCTGACTGAGATGTTGTCAGCTGATTGGCTTTGTCAAATTCTGCCATCAGCTGGTCATGGGGAAGTTTAGAATTCTGAAGCAGTTTTTCAAGCTGGTCGCGCGCCAGTAATCGTGATTCAGAGTCGCTGGTCTGTGATACTTGGTGTTCATAAAGTGTTGCAGCCGTGCTGATCAGTTTCTTCTGAAGCTGGCTTTGGATAGCCGGATCTTCAACGACACTGCTCATCCAGGTCTGAAAATCTTTCAGCAGGAACAGGTTCAGGTCGTCCGGATTGCCGCTTTTGGCTTCTTTCCTGCACTCATCGAGAAATGCACTGGCATCCTGACAGAAAGGCTCGGGATAGGCTTGTTCTTTTAAAGCGTCCAGCCGGTGTGAAAACGGAAAGTTTAGCATGTTTTCCAGCTGGATTTTCCCCCAGCTGTATTTGGTATGGCCGGCTGTTAACTGAGTCTCTTCCAGAGTGTCTTCAGGGAATTGAGACTCTTCCAGAACATCTTCAGGATCGTCCGGACCCATTCCCTGCATCTGCGCCTGATAGATAGCCAATATGTCATCATCATCCATTTCGGCTTCCGTGGTGATCTGATCAAGGAGGTTGGCAATTTTCTGTTGAACGGATCGTAATGACGGGTGTTCATGCAAGGTTTCCAGAAGTGTTTCAAGATCCTTTTGTTGCTCTGAGCCTGCCTGATGAGTCGCCAGCTTATCCCATTTTTTTTCGATATGTTCAAAGAGATGTTTGGCCAGTCGCCTTCTGGCTCTTGGAGGAAGGGTGGATATTGTGTCGTACAGCTCAAGCAGTTGTGAAGGGGTGTCAGCCTGCTCTATCTCAGGTTTGATCACCTGCTCCAGTCTGGCGTTGTATGTGCTGGTGAGGGCTTCCTGCTTTTCCGGTTTCAGACTGATGATATGACTTTTCAGGCTGAGCAGTTCATTAATGCTGTTGGCCTGATCGAGCTGACTGGTCAGATGGCTGGCGGATATCTGTTTTGTGTGAATGGTTTGCCCGGAGCGGCTGGTGGTGTTGCCCTTCAGGCCGCTGGTGGGGCTGGCGCTGGTTTTGCGAACCTTTCGATGCTCGTGTTTACCGGTGGAGATTTGCTCGGGAATATCGGGTTGGGCAGAAATCAGGCTGTCGCTGGCGTTGATTCCCTGCAGATTGCTAATATCCCTTGACATTGGCCTGTGTCCACCTTCGTTGATAACGTCTACTTCTAAGAGTAGTCACCGGGTCTTCAGGGTACAGATCAGGAAATATCCTGACTCTGAAGGTGAAAGGTTTTAGTTCGATTTTTTTTGTGGTATAAATCGCCGTCTTCGTTCAATGGGGTCTGTGTGCAAACCGTTCCGGCTGCACTCTGAATCCGTTAGCGAAGCTTTTTTAACGACTTACAGAACTCACATGCACCGTCACATGACTCAGGGTGCCCAAAGGTTTGATGGTTCATCGGAAAGATCAAACCTGCCAGGGGTCGAACTCATGGGGTGCGTGGAGGCATAACCCTGTATCAGGAGAGATAAAATGGCGCAAGCCCATAACGTTACCATGCGTGACATGCTCAAGGCGGGCGTGCACTTCGGTCACCAGACCCGTTTCTGGAACCCAAAGATGAACAAATTCATCTTCGGTGCGCGCAACAAGATTCATATCATCAACCTTGAGCACACCATGCCTGCGTTCACCGAAGCTATGGAGTTTATCCGTAAGCTGGCTGAAGGCAAGAACAAGGTTATGTTCGTAGGCACCAAGCGTGCTGCGGGCAAGATCATCCGCGAAGAAGCTGCCCGTGCCGGTCAGCCATTCGTTGCTCACCGCTGGTTGGGCGGTATGCTGACTAACTACAAGACTATTCGTCAGTCTGTACGTCGTCTGCGTGATCTGGAAGCTCAGTCTCAGGACGGTACCTTCGAGAAGCTGACCAAGAAAGAAGCTCTGATGCGTACTCGTGATCTGGAGAAGCTGGATCGCTCTCTGGGTGGTATCAAGGAAATGGGCGGCCTGCCAGACGCGCTGTTCGTTATCGACGTTGAGCACGAGCGCATCGCTATTCAGGAAGCCAACAAGCTGGGTATTCCTGTTATCGGTATCGTTGATACCAACTCCAGCCCGGAAGGCGTAGACTTCGTTATCCCAGGTAACGATGACGCTATCCGCGCTATCCAGTTGTACGTTAAAGCTGCTGCTGACGTTATTCTGGAAGCTCGCGCTGCTGCCAGCACTGGCGCTGAAAGCGAATTTGTAGAAGTTGAAGTTGAAGCGGAAGCTGAAACCAAGGCTGACGACGCCGCGGAAGCTTAATCTTCCAGGTGTTAGAAAAAGGGGGGGGGCTGAAGCCCCCTTTTTCGGATTACGGGTATACCGAATTTAACCTGAAAATGCCGATGAAATGTATGAGTTGTTCGATACTTCAATGGGCATTTTTCAGGAAATGACATTGAACTTTTGCGAGAGGAATTCACCATGGCAGCAATTTCTGCAGCACTGGTAAAGGAGCTGCGTGAGCGCACCGGTCTGGGCATGATGGAGTGCAAGCGCGCTCTGAAAGAAGCCGGTGGCGACATCGAGAAAGCCATCGAAGAGATGCGTAAGTCCGGTCAGGCTAAAGCCGCCAAGAAAGCGGGTCGTACCGCTGCTGAAGGCATCGTGATGACCAAGGTAGCTGACGACGCTTCCTTCGGTATCGTTGTTGAAGTGAACAGTGAAACCGACTTCGTTGCCCGTGACGACGGTTTTGTTGCTTTCGTTCAGAAAGTAACTGACGCTGCATTCGAGCGCAAGGAAACCAACATCGCTGCACTGATGGAAGGTGAACTGGAAGCTGCTCGTCTGGAACTGGTTCAGAAAATCGGTGAGAACATCAGCGTTCGTCGCGCTGTAATCGTAGAAGGTGGTGTTGTTGGTTCTTACGTGCACGGCAACAAGCGTATCGCTGTTCTGGTTAGCCAGGAAGGTGGTGACGTAGAGCTGGCTCGTGATGTATCTATGCACGTTGCCGCTGTTAACCCTCAGGTGGTTAACAAGGAAGACATGCCTGCTGAGCTGGTAGAAAAAGAGAAGGAAATCTTCAAGGCTCAGGCAGAGCAGTCCGGTAAGCCAGCTGAAATCATCGAGAAGATGATTGTTGGTCGTATCAACAAGTTCCTGTCCGAAAGCAGCCTGGTTGAACAGCCTTTCGTTAAAGATCCTGACACCAAAGTGGGCGCTCTGGCTAAGAAAGCCGGCGCGACCATCAACAGCTTCGTGCGTTTCGAAGTGGGTGAAGGTATCGAGAAAGAAGAAGTGGATTTTGCTGCTGAAGTGGCAGCAGCAGCTGCAGGCGCTTAATTTCTCTGCAGTATGCCGGGGTTTGTTGCATTGACATCCTCCGGCCTTGCCAGGCTGGAAGCAGTTGGTTATCAACGGTTTGCCGTTCTTTGTAGCGGGTATGCTGGTGGTAGTCTGGTGCTGTGACGGCTTCAGGCGACAAGGCTGAAAGCTTCCAGCCGGAAGCTCTCTGAGTTCGGAGAGCTTCTGATCCAACATCCGGTATTTCTGACAGCAGGATTTCTGACAGCAGGATTTCTGACAACAGAGGCACCGGGTGTTATTATCCGCCTATCTTTGATACGGAAGCTGAACATGCCGGTAAATGATCGACAACCGAAATACAAGCGTATTCTTCTCAAGCTCAGCGGTGAGGCACTGCAGGGCTCCAATGATTTCGGCATAGACCCTGGTGTACTGGATCGTATGGCCCTGGAAATTGGTCAACTGGTAGGTATCGGTGTCCAGGTTGGTATCGTTATTGGTGGTGGTAACCTGTTTCGTGGTGCAGAACTGAGTGCTGCGGGTCTGGATCGCGTCACTGGCGATCACATGGGTATGCTGGCAACGGTAATGAATGCCCTGGCTATGCGTGATGCCCTGGAACGTTCCAATATCAATACCCGGGTTATGTCTTCTATCCCGATGAGTGGTGTGGTTGAACACTACGATCATCGTCGTGCAATGCGTCACCTCAGTGAAGGTGATGTCGTAATTTTCTCCGCCGGTACCGGCAATCCTTTCTTTACCACTGATTCTGCTGCCTGCCTGCGCGGCATCGAAGTCGATGTTGACGCGGTGCTGAAAGCCACCAAAGTGGATGGTGTCTACGACAAAGACCCTGTTAAACATTCCGATGCGGTCAAGTTTGAGCACCTGACTTACGATGAAGTGCTGGACCGTAAACTCGGCGTGATGGATCTGACAGCAATCTGTCTGGTGCGTGACCAGAATATGCCTTTGCGTGTATTTAACATGAACAAGCCCGGTGCATTGCTGAGTGTTGTAGTAGGTAGTAATGAAGGAACACTTGTTTCAGGGGGTCAACAATGATTAATGAAATTAAAGACGACGCTAAAGAGCGTATGGGGAAGACACTGGATTCCCTGACAATCGCGTTTAACAAAATCCGCACAGGTCGTGCACACCCAAGCTTGCTGGATGGTATCAAGGTTTCTTACTACGGTTCCGAGACACCACTGGGGCAGATGGCCAACATCTCTGCTGAAGACGCTCGTACTCTGGCAGTACGTGTCTGGGAAAAGTCCATGGTGCCTGATATTGAGAAGGCCATCATCAAGTCTGATCTGGGTCTGAACCCTTCAACCGCTGGTGAGGTGATTCGTATTCCTCTGCCGCCTCTGACCGAAGAAACCCGTAAGGGTTATGTTCGCCAGGCGCGTGCTGAAGCTGAAAACGCCAAAATTGCCATTCGTAACATTCGTCGCGATGCTCTGTCTGACTTCAAAGAGCTGGAGAAAGAAAAAGAGATCAGTGAAGACGAAGAGCGTCGTGCAGCTGATGATACTCAGAAGATCACTGACAGCTTTGTGGCTGAAGTGGACAAGGCGCTGGCTGCCAAAGAAAGCGATCTGATGGAAGTCTGATCTCTGCCAGTTACTTTGCAGGTGCTTGCTTTTTTGGGCTGGCTCCTGCAAGGTTTTCTTATAAGCCTGTTGTTTCTCTTCAATTTTTTCAGATCAGCATAGACTTCATGGCAATGACACCGCAAATGGAAACCGGCAGTGCGCAGGGAATTCCCAAAGATAAGCTGCCACAACATATTGCCATTATTCTGGATGGCAACAACCGCTGGGCAAAAAAACGACGACTGCCTGGTCTGGCGGGTCATCGCGCCGGTGTGTCAGCAGTACGTAATATTGTTGAAGCCTGTGGTGAATATGGCGTAAAAGTACTTACGCTGTTTGCCTTTAGCAGTGAAAACTGGAATCGCCCCCGTAACGAAGTCAATGGCCTTATGGAGCTTTTTCTCCGGGCCCTGAGGCGGGAAACCCGTCGCCTCAAGCGCAACCAGATTCGCCTTAAAATTATTGGTGATGTGTCCGGTTTCAGTCCTGATATTCAACGTCATATCCGTGAAGCGGAGGCTCTGACCGCTAATGAGCATAAAGTAACGCTTGTGATTGCTGCGAACTATGGTGGCATGTGGGATATTGCCCAGGCCAGCCAGCAGATAGCGCGAAAGGTCAAGCAAGGCGAATTGCATGCTGATGAAGTGACTCAGGAAGTGATTGAATCGCACCTGAGTACAGCAGGTTTACCGGCTCCGGATTTGCTGATTCGTACCAGTGGTGAACAGCGGATCAGTAACTTTTTGCTATGGCAGTGTGCCTACAGCGAGTTTTATTTTACCGATACTCTGTGGCCGGATTTTGACCGGGCAGAGTTTCATCGTGCGCTCCTGGATTATGTAGGCCGACAGCGACGTTTCGGCAAGACCAGTGAGCAGGTGGAGGCTGAGGCTACGTGTTAAAACAACGAATTCTGACCGCGCTGGTGTTGGCCCCTCTGGCCCTTGCTGGCGTGATTTTTCTTTCCCCGGCGGTTTTTTCTGTCCTGACAGCGCTTATCATCATGCTGGCTGCCTGGGAGTGGGCTAATCTGGCTGGTTTTGAACAGTCAGGGAAGCGGATATTATTTTCCCTGTTTACCGGATTGGTTTGCTGGCTGGTTTCCGGCTTGTCTCATACTCTGGTGCTAAGTATCGGAGCCGCCTGGTGGGTGGTTGCGCTGGTGCTGGTGAAAGGTTACCCAAAGACTGCAGCCTATTGCCAGAATCAGGTGTTACGCCTGTTTATGGGTATTCTGACTCTGGTACCTGCCTGGTTTGCGCTGGTTCAGCTGAAGCAGTTTGACCATACGGGTATGACCATTTTATTTGTCTTTTTCCTGGTCTGGGCTGCCGATGTCGGCGCTTATTTTGCGGGCCGGGCACTGGGTAAGCATAAGCTGGCTGTGAATGTCAGTCCCAAGAAAACCCTCGAAGGTCTGGTAGGTGGGCTGTTGCTGTCTTTGCTGGTAGCGGCCTGTGTCGGCTTGTACTTCGAGTTTACTTTCGCCAGAGGTATGGGGTTGCTGCTGTTGACCGTAGTGGTTGGCATTGTGTCGGTGCTGGGTGATCTGTTTGAAAGCCTGCTCAAGCGTGAGCGAGGCATAAAGGACAGCAGTAACCTGTTGCCGGGGCATGGCGGTATTCTTGATCGCATCGACAGTCTGACGGCTGCAGTCCCTGTGTTTGCTCTCGCACTGCTTGGCAGTGGAGGTTGATAGATGGTTATGGGACAGGGTAAAGCCAGTCAGCAGGGCATTGTCGCCGGAAGTAGAGTGCAACAACTTTGCGTGCTGGGATCGACCGGTTCGATCGGTAAAAGTACGTTGGATGTTGTAGCCCGCAATGCTGACCGTTATAGAGTACGTTCACTGGTGGCGGGTAAAAATGCCCGTATGATGCTTGAACAGGTGCGTCAGTTTGCTCCGGAATATGCGGTTATGGCCGATCCGGAAGCGGCGGATACGCTGAGGGAATGGGTCAGGCAAGAACAGCTGGCCACCGAAGTGTTGTCTGGTACTCTGTCTGTTGCACAAGCGGCTGCAGACAGTGAAGTTGATGTAGTGATGGCTGCCATTGTCGGGGCGGCGGGGTTGTTGCCAACGCTGGCTGCGGTTAAGGCGGGTAAAAAAGTTCTGCTGGCAAATAAAGAAGCGCTGGTGATGACGGGGGCGCTGTTTATGGACTCGGTTAAAGAGTCAGGCTCGCTGCTGTTGCCCATTGACAGTGAACATAATGCCATTTTTCAGTGCATGCCGCCTGATTATCAGCAAGGGTTGGAGCAGGTGGGTGTGGAGCGTATTCTGTTAACGGCTTCTGGTGGCCCCTTTCGGGATACCCCGCTGGACACCTTTGCCGGTATTACGCCTGAGCAGGCTTGCGCCCATCCAAACTGGAGCATGGGGCGCAAAATTTCCGTAGATTCGGCCACCATGATGAACAAAGGTCTTGAGTATATTGAAGCCTGCTGGCTGTTCGGGGCAACGCCGGATCAAGTGGATGTGGTGATTCATCCGCAAAGTATCATTCACTCGCTGGTGGACTATAAAGATGGTTCCATGCTGGCGCAAATGGGTAATCCGGATATGCGCACCCCTATTGCCCATGCCATGGCCTGGCCAGAACGTATTCAGTCGGGTGTGAGGTCATTGTCTCTGGCTGATATCGGTCGCCTTGATTTTTATGATCCCTGCATGGAGCGTTTCCGTTGCCTTAAGCTGGCACAGGATGCCGCTTTTGCAGGTGGTACAGCAGCCGCTATGCTGAATGCTGCCAACGAGGAGGCTGTTGATGCTTTTTTGGAAAAGGGTTTGCGTTTTGACCGGATTCCGGAAGTGGTTGATGCAACCCTTCAGGTATTGCAGGTGCATAATGCGGGAGATATTGAGCAGGTTCTGGATGCTGACCGGCAAGCCCGTAAACTGGCGCGGCAACAAATAGTTCGCTGGCATTGAACAACCTGCCTGTTTGAAATGATGATAACAGTTTCCGGCGTGGTGCCGGACTAATGATAATGATGATTACTACGAATTTGCAGGAAGCAGCTGGGAGGCTTTAGGTACTCTATGATTTTTGGGTCTTTACAAACGCTGGCTGCTTTTGTCATCACGCTGGGAATACTGGTCAGCATACATGAGTTCGGACACTTCTGGGTGGCGCGTAAATGCGGTGTCAAAGTGTTACGATTTTCGGTTGGCTTTGGTAAGCCTCTCTGGACCTGGACAGACAGGTTGGGCACCGAATATGTAGTGGCGCTGATACCGCTTGGCGGCTACGTTAAAATGCTGGATGAGCGCGAAGGGCCGGTTGCCGAAAGCGAGAGGCACGAGTCATTCAACTCCAAGCCTGTGCTGTCTCGTATTGCCATTGTGGCCGCTGGGCCAATTGCCAATTTTATCCTGGCTGTTTTTGCCCTTTGGCTGATGTACATGGCAGGTATTCGTACCATTGTTCCCCAGGTGGGCAGTGTGTTGCCCGATTCGCCAGCCGCAGTGGCTGGCATTATACCAGGCGATGAAATTGTCAGTATTGATGGTGAGGAAACCCCGGGCTGGCAGCAGGTAAATCTGGAATTATTGTCTTCCATTGGAGATACGCGCAATCTTTCGGTTGCAACGCGGGCAGGCGTTCCCGGTGAGTTGTCGTCCGCGGCGGTGCGAAATAAAACCGTTGCCATTTCTGACTGGCTGGTGGATGACAGTGGAGACGGTATTGCTGATCCGGTCAGGGCGCTGGGTATTGAGCCTTATACGCCGTTAATTCCTGCAGTGCTGGGCGAATTGAGCCCGGACGGTGCTGCCAGAGCGGCCGGACTGCAAGCCGGTGACCGGATTCTTACCAGTAATGGGCAGCCTGTTAAAGACTGGCTGAGCTGGGTTCAGGTGATTCGTGCGAATGCCGGAAAGACTATTCAGGTTGAGCTGGAGAGGGAAGGTCGGCGGCTGAATCTTGCCTTGACGCCGGGTACCCGGGAGTTGAATGGTGAACCTTCCGGTTATATTGGTGCAGGTGTTCAGCAGGTAGGCTGGCCGGACGATATGGTTCGAAAGCTCCAGTTTAATCCGGTTGCGGCTTTACCGAAAGCGCTTGACAGTACCTGGACTCTGACCAGTATGACGGTGGAGTCGTTGTGGAAAATGGTGGCCGGACTGGTTTCAGTGAAAAACTTGAGTGGCCCGATAACCATTGCTAAAGTGGCTGGCGCATCGCTGCAATCCGGACTGGAAAATTTTCTCTATTTTCTGT
This sequence comes from Endozoicomonas montiporae CL-33, assembly GCF_001583435.1. Lineage (NCBI taxonomy): Bacteria > Pseudomonadati > Pseudomonadota > Gammaproteobacteria > Oceanospirillales > Endozoicomonadaceae > Endozoicomonas > Endozoicomonas montiporae. The sequence goes on from NZ_CP013251.1 coordinate 2,227,871, forward strand.
CGATGTTGAGTGTCAGCCTGGGTGTTTTGAATCTGTTACCGATACCGGTACTTGATGGTGGACACCTGTTGTTTTATCTGATTGAACTGGTTCGGGGTAAGCCGGTTTCGGAACGAGTGCAGGTACTTGGTCTGAAAATTGGTGTAACCTTTGTGGTCGGTATAATGATGCTGGCTCTGTATAACGATTTGAGCAGACTGTTTTGATGTAGACTGGATGCCACGGGCGGTCAGTGATTCTGGCCATCAGGCGGTATCTGGTCATTGGTTAATAGCCATGAGCGAAGAAAGTTGCGTTTTCATCGCGTCACGAATTGAAAAGCGACTTTTATGGTAAAAACGAACACGGACAAAGAACGGATTCCATGAAGCGATCATTGTTGTCTTTGCTGATTGGCTCGATGGCCTACGCGTCAGGCGCCAACGCATTTGTTGTGTCTGATATTCGAATTGATGGCCTGCAGAGGGTGTCAGCAGGTACCGTATTTAATTCACTGCCTATTGAGGTAGGCGACGATGTTCTGTCGCCTCAAATTGCCGATGCAGCCAAGTCGCTGTTCCGTACCGGATATTTTAAGGATATCCAGATGGGGCGTGACGGTGATGTTCTGGTGGTTTCAGTAGTTGAGCGTCCTTCCATCAGTCAAATTAAAATTGAAGGAAACAAGGCGATCAAAACAGATGACCTGATGAACGGTTTGCGTTCTTCAGGCTTATCCGAGGGTGAGATCTTTCAGCAGGCGACGCTGGAAGCCATTCGTCTTGAACTTGAACGCCAGTATGTATCTCAGGGGCGTTATGGCGCCAGTATTTCAGCCAATGTTGAGGCATTGCCGCGCAACCGTGTCAAACTGACGATTAACGTCAAGGAAGGCAAGGTAGCAACCATTCGACATATTAACGTCGTAGGCAATACCGTCTTTCCTCAGAGTGAAGTTCTGGATCTGTTCGAACTCAAAGAGACTGGTATGTTCTCTTTCTTTGGTTCCAGTGATAAGTACTCTCGAGAGAAACTATCCGGTGATCTGGAACGTCTGCGTTCTCATTATCTGGATCGTGGTTACATCAACTTTAATATCCGGTCTACTCAGGTTTCCATTAGCCCGGACAAGCAGAGTGTATTTATCACCGTCAATATTGACGAGGGTGATAAGTACACCATTAATGAGGTCAAGCTGGCGGGTGACCTGATTATTGATGAGGAAGAAGCCCGTAATCTGGTGCTGGCGAAGCCGGATCAGACCTTCTCCCGTCGTGTTATCACCACCACGGAAGAAATCCTCAGTCGCCGACTGGGTAATGAAGGTTACACCTTTGCCAACGTGTCGGGCATTCCGACACCGGATCATGAAAATAAAACGGTTGATCTGACCTTCTTTGTTGATCCTGGTCGCCGGGCTTATGTGCGCCGTATTAATTTCTCGGGTAATACCAAAACGGAAGATGAGGTGCTGCGTCGCGAAATGCGTCAGATGGAAGGTGCCTCAGCCAATACCCAGAATATTGAGCAGTCCAAAGTCCGTCTTGAGCGCCTCGGCTTTTTCCGTCAGGTGGATGTAGAAACGCCGCCAGTGCCGGGCAGTAGTGACCAGATTGATGTGAACTACACCGTTGAAGAGCAGCCTTCCGGCAGTATTACCGCCAGTGTCGGTTACTCCCAGTCTGATGGTCTCTTGTTGGGTGGTTCCATCAGTCAGAGTAACTTTCTGGGAACCGGTAACAATGTTTCGGTAGGTCTGAACAAGAGTGACGTCAGTCAGCTCTATAACTTCAGCTTCACAGATCCTTATTACACGGTCGATGGTGTCAGTCGTGGTTTTGGAGTGTATTACCGAACCTATGACTATGACGATTCTGATATTTCCAGTTATGCGGCAGATACCTGGGGCACCGATGTTCGCTTTGGTTATCCGATTTCTGAAACCCAGTCGATCAATTTCAGTGCGGGCGTTGAAGGAACGAAAATTTCAACCGGTAATGATACGCCGCAGTACATCCGGGATTACATCGCCAATGAAGGTAATCAGTTCACTAACGTGAAAGGTACTATTGGCTGGTCTGAGTCTGAACTGAACCGTGGTTTGCTGCCAACGCGGGGGTACTCGCAAAGTGCCTCTGCTCAGGTGACGATTCCCGGGTCTGATGTCACGTTCTATAAGCTGAATTACCGTGCGCAGTACTTCCAGCCACTGACAAAGAATCTGACGGCTCGCTTTGCCGGTCGTCTGGGTTATATTGGTGGTTATGGCAGTACCAACGATATTCCGTTCTTTGAACATTACTACGGTGGTGGTTTTGCCTCGGTACGGGGTTACAAGGATAATACTCTGGGACCTAAAGCCAAGGAGTTTAATGGTAATAACTATAACTCCATTGGTGGTGATGTGATTTTTGAAGGTACCGCTGAAATCCTGTTCCCGCTGCCGTTCGTTAAAGATCAGCGCTCTTTGAGAACCAGTTTGTTCCTGGATTTCGGTAATGTCTATGACACCAGTTGTAGCAACAAGAAGAACAGTGGGTCTAACCTGCCCGACAAAGAGCCGTTAAGCAGTCAGCCCAATATTGTGGATTGTTACAGCCCTGATCTGAGCCAGCTGCGATACAGTGTTGGTCTCGGGTTGACCTGGATAACTCCTCTGGGTCCACTCACATTCAGTTTGGCGAAAGCACTGAATGCTGACGGTGAAGACGAGACACAAGTGTTCCAGTTCTCTCTGGGCGCTCCGTTCTAAGCTGATTTCTTTGGCTGATTGACTGACTTCAGGGGCTCAAATTGAGCCCCTGATTCTATTCTGGACTACTATTCATCTTCGTGAATGACTCGAAAGTGTTGTCCTGAGACAGTTTTTTATTCGGTTTTTCAATGGGTTGCAAATATCTGGTTGATAAATTGATGCGTTCCAGCGTCTTTTCATTATAATAACCATTTGCTTAATTCTGCCTAAGTGCTCGTATGGTCGAGTGCTTATACTCGGAGCCTGCGTGACTTTCGCATCTGCTACCGTCGGATTGCTTAAAGTTGCTAAGTCTCATTATTGCCCCCTGACAGGATATGGTACTGAACTGCTTTTAAGGCAACAGGCTTTTGTTGCCTCAGTTAGTCCCTGAATGTCAGGCGCTTAATAAGCATGTACATTATTTCAGGAATTATCAGGAGAATGAGTTTGAAACAGATTGGATTGGCGCTGCTGGCTCTGGTCATGCTGGTACCTGCAGTGGATGCTGCAGAAATGAAAATTGCTGTCATTGATTCAGAGATGGCGGTACTGGAATCTGATGCGTCCAAGCGTTACGCAAAAGAGTCGGAGAAGAAGTTTGCGCCACGTATCAAGCTGATTCAGTCCCTGCAGGAAGAGTTGCAGAAGATGGAGGCGGATCTGGAGAGAAATGCACCGACCCTCTCCCAGACTCAGGTAGAAGCTAAACAACTGGAGATGCGCCGTAAATACGAAGATCTGCAAATGCAGGATCGCCAGTTGCGAATGGATAAAAACCAGGCCGATCAACAGGAGCTGAGCCAGCTTCGCCCCAAGCTTGAGAAAGCGATTGAAGAAGTTTCCAAAGAGCTCAAATACGATATGGTCATCGAGCGTGGTGCGGTGCGCTATGTTAAACCGGATTACGACATTACCCGTCAGGTGATTGAACGCCTGAACAAGATGAAGTGAATCGATGAAGCAGTCTTATTCCTACACACTGGCAGAGCTGACGGACAGGCTTGGAGCCAGTTTGAAGGGTGATGCCGGCAAAGTGATCACGGGGCTGAATACGTTGCAGGAAGCCAACGAGTCCGAGTTGGCGTTTCTGGCGAATCCGGCTTATGCACGTTATCTGCAAACCAGTCAGGCTGCGGCGGTGATCCTGTCACCGGAATCGGCAGAGGGCTATTCAGGTAACGCACTGATACTGGCTAACCCTTATCTTGGTTATGCTGAAGTATCGCACCTGTTCGACACTGATAAAGGTTTGCCGGCCGGTATTGCTGAATCAGCGGTTGTTAGTTCCGATGCCGAGGTTCATGAAACCGCGGCTATCGGTGAGAACGCAGTGGTTGAATCCGGGGTGGTGATTGAAGCGGGTGCCCGTATTGATGCGGGTGCTGTGATCGGACATGACTCCGTTATCAGTAAGGACGCTCACATTTGCCGTAATGTCACCATTTGTCATGGTGTGTTTATTGGGCAACGTACCATTATTCACGCCAATGCCGTTATTGGTGCTGACGGTTTTGGCAATGCTCATGCTGATGGACGTTGGCATAAAATTGCCCAAATCGGCGGAGTCGTGATTGGCGATGATGTTGAAATTGGCTCGTGCACTTGTATTGACCGGGGCGCATTGGGCGACACCATCATTAAAAACGGTGCCCGATTGGATAACCTGATCCAGATAGCCCACAATGTGGTGATTGGTGAAAATACAGCCGTCGCAGCGAATGTCGGTATTTCCGGCAGTACAGTGGTTGGTAAAAACTGCACCATAGCGGGTGCAGCAGGTCTGGCGGGTCATATTACCATTGCTGACAATGTTCATCTCGGTGGTATGGCAATGGTGACCAAGTCGGTCAATAAGCCAGGTGCCTATGCGTCAGGAACCGGATTGATGGAAGCAGGGGAATGGCGACGTAACGCTGTTCGATTCCGCAAGCTGGATGATATGGCCCGGCGGATCAGGGTACTCGATAAACGTTAACCTGCGCTGCGGATTTGACCGTGACTTTGCACAGAGGCTGGAGTTTCCAGCCTTTTTGTATAAGTAGGTGTCAGATTATCGTATAAGCTGTATTCCACTACTGGCGGAGGTTCTGTTTTTATCTGGGCCTTTGTGGTTTTTCCACTGTTTACACGCTTTGCTGTGTGATCTTTTTCAATTTAACAGTTGAGTCGATATTACATGATCTCAATCGAGGAAATCAGGAAAATATTACCCCATCGTTACCCTTTTCTTCTGGTCGATCGGGTGCTGGATGTAGATCTTGAAAATAATGTGATTGAGTGCATCAAAAACATCTCCGTCAATGAGCCCCAGTTTAACGGTCATTTTCCTGAGCACCCTATCATGCCCGGAGTGTTGTTGATTGAGTCAATGGCTCAGGCGGCGGGTATACTGGGCCATCAGATGAGATCCAAAGATGTCAGGGATCAGAAGATTTATTATTTTGCCGGTGCTGACAAGGTTCGTTTTCGTCAGCCAGTGGTTCCGGGTGATCAGGTCAGGCTACGGGCAGAATTTGTTGCAATGAAACGCGAGATATGGAAATTTTCCTGTAATGCCTCGGTTGATGGTAAGATAGTCTGCTCTGCTGATGTAACCTGTGCAAGAAAGGAACTTTAGTCTTGGCTGATTCTGATTCCAGCAACCTTTCCAACCATGCCACCGCTGCTGATCAGCTGGCGGTGCACCCAACGGCCGATATTCATCCTGCGGCCATTGTAGATCCGACTGCCCGTATTGGGGCAGGCGTAAAAATCGGCCCCTGGACATTGATTGGCCCCGGTGTAGAAGTCGGTGAAGGAACGGTTGTTCATTCAAATGTTGTGATTAAAGGGCCAACCCGAATTGGCCGAAATAACCAGATTTTTCAGTTTGCCAGTGTTGGTGAAGACTGTCAGGACAAGAAGTTTGCCGGTGAGCCAACCCGTCTTGAAATTGGTGACAGCAACATCATCCGTGAAGGATGTACGATTCATCGCGGTACCATTCAGGATCAGAGCCTGACTCGTATTGGCAGTAATAACCTGCTGATGGCTTATGTCCATATCGCTCACGACTGCATGCTGGGTGACAACATCATCATGGCGAATAATGCGACTCTGGCCGGGCATGTAAAAGTGGGTAACGGTGTTATCCTGGGCGGTTTCACCACTGTTCATCAGTTTTGTCATATTGGTGACTACAGTATGAGTGCAGCCCAGGCTGCCATTTTCAAGGATGTGCCTGCTTTCGTAATGGTCAGCGGTAATCCTGCCAAACCTCATGGTATGAATTTCGAAGGTATGCGTCGTCGGGGTTATGCTCCGGAGTTGATTCGCACCTTGCGCAACAGCTACAAAGTGATCTACCGTCAGGGGTTACGCACGGCTGAAGCCATTGATCGTCTGGAAACCATGCCTGCCTGCAATGAAGTACAGCTTCTGATTGATTCTCTCAAAGCCTCTACCCGTGGCATTACTCGATAACCGCTGTGCAGCTAAAGGGGTTGTGCAGCAGAAAGGGATAGTTCATGTCTGAATCTCTGACGTTTGCCATGGTGGCTGGTGAAGCATCGGGTGATTTGCTTGGAGCCGCTCTGGTTCGGGAAATTAAACGACATCACCCTGACGCTCGCTGCTATGGCATTGGTGGTCCGAAAATGATTGCCGAAGGCTTTGAAAGCCTGTTTCCCATGGAAAGGTTATCGGTCATGGGCTTGGTAGAGGTGCTTGGGCGGTTGCGTGAGCTGCTGGGTATTCGTAAACGACTGCGGGACACCTTTCTGGCGGATCAGCCGGATGTATTTATTGGCATTGATGCACCGGACTTTAATCTGGCTCTTGAACGTCAACTGAAAAGTGGTGGAATCCCTACTGTTCACTATGTCAGTCCACAAGTCTGGGCCTGGCGCGAAGGACGGTTGAAAAAGATTCGTCGCTCTGTTGATCATATGCTCTGTCTGCTGCCTTTTGAAGCAGATTACTATCAGGGACATGGTGTACCCGTGACGTTTGTAGGTCACCCGCTGGCAGACCAGGTGGCAATGGAGCCTGACCAGAAAGCTGCCCGACAGTCGTTGCAAATGGCTGAAGATGGTCCGGTGATGGCGATTCTGCCGGGTAGTCGTAAGGCAGAGGTGGCTCGTCTGGCTGAGTTGTTTCTGGATACTGCCCGTGAGGTTCGGAAAAAGATTCCATCCATTCGTTTTCTGATTCCTGCTGCGAATGACCGGCGAAAGCAACAGTTGTTACCCATTCTGGAAGCCTGCCCTGATCTGGATATTGTTCTGACAGATGGCAGGGCTTCCGAGGTGATGGCAGCCTCCGATGCGATTTTGATTGCTTCAGGCACGGCTTCACTGGAAGCGGCATTGCATAAACGCCCGATGGTCATCAGTTACCGTATGGCCAGACTCAGCTTTGCAATTTTAAGCCGTCTGGTGAAAGTGAAGCACGTCGGGTTGCCCAATCTGTTGAGTGATCGGCCCATGGTGCCTGAGTTGTTACAGGATCAGGCGACAGTTGAAAATCTTACCAGTGCCATGCTGAAAGCACTTCAGGATGAATGCTGGCGTCAGGATGTCACCAGTAATTTTGCTCATATTCATCAGACTTTAAAACGGGATGCCAGTGTTCTTGCCTGGCAGGCCATTCAGTCAGTGATTGGAAAAACAGAATGAGTACTGACAAACCAGTCATTAATCAGACTTCTAACAGCAGCCAGCAGGTTGAACTCGATCTGTTTGCTGAACCAGAAACCACTGTTCACATGGTTTGTGGTGTTGATGAGGTAGGCCGCGGCCCTTTATGCGGGCCGGTGGTGACGGCCGCCGTTATCCTTGATCCTGCCAGACCGATTGAAGGTCTGAACGATTCCAAGAAACTGTCTGGGAAAAAGCGTGAAGCCCTGTTTGATGAAATCAGGGAGAAAGCTCTGGCCTGGTGCATTGCGCGGGCGGAGGTTGAGGAAATTGATGAACTCAACATCCTTCACGCCACCATGCTGGCTATGCAGAGGGCGGTTGTCGGTCTGGGTGTAAAGCCAGACTTGGCATTGATTGACGGCAATCGTTGCCCAACACTACCCTGTCGTGCCGAGGCAGTGATAAAAGGTGATGGAAAAGTGCCGGAAATTGGCGCGGCTTCCATTCTTGCCAAAGTGGCCCGTGATCGGGAAATGTTGGAAATGGAAGAGAAGTACCCCGGCTATGGAATTGGCGGGCATAAGGGATACCCGACTAAAGTGCACATGGAAGCACTGAAAAAACTGGGTGCGACGCCTATACATCGTCGTTCATTTAAGCCGGTTCGTGAAGCGATTGAATCGAGTTCGCCATCTTAAGATGAAGGAAATTCGGCACTACTCATGCGAGGTCAGTTGAAGGATTTAACTGATCCATCGCAGCTGTTCATACAATCGGGTGGACACTTCGCTTATTCTATCCCTTTCAGTCACAGGTGCGTTCATCGGAAGTTTTGTTAAGCCTGCCTGCTATCGACCCGGACTTGCTGATTGTCAGATGTTCTTATTAACTGGAGTTACGCACCCAGAAAAATCTGCCATGCTTTAGAGCATGAACACAGAGCTGTTTGAGCTGTATAGCGATTACCTGCTGTCCTCATTCGGCAAAACGACAGCTACACAGCTGTCATCTTTGCTGGACGGCGCATACAGCCATGATCAGGTAACACGCCTTCTGTCCCGTAATCACTTCGACAGTAAGACTCTTTGGCACCATGTTAAAGCCGTTGTGCGTCAGGAAGAGCGCGATGATGGAGTACTTATTGCCGACGACACTATTCAGGAGAAACTCTACACTGATGAGAACGACCTGATTGCATGGCACTTTGATCACACCTTTGGTCGTTCGGTAAAAGGTATCAACCTTCTCAACTTTGTTTACCATGTCGGTGATATCTCTATTCCCGTGGCCTACAAGCTTATCAAAAAGCCTATTCAATACTCCGACGTAAAAACTCAAAAAGTTAAACGCAAGGCTGAAACCACCAAGAACGAAGACTTTCGGGAGATGCTGAAAGTTTGCTGTGATAATCAGATCAAATATCGTTACGTGCTGGCAGATAGCTGGTTCTGTTCTAACGACAACATGCTGTATATACGACATGAATGCGATAAGCATTTTGTCATGGCCAGCAAGTCAAACCGAAAGCTTTCGCTGAGTGAGGAAGATAAAAGCCAGGGGCGCTCACAGCGTATAGATTCCATTGACTTCTCAGAAGAAAAGCCCATCAAAGGCTGGATTGCAGGCGTGGACTTCCCCGTTCTGCTGTTCCGGCAGGTCTTTACAAACAAAGATGGCAGTAAGGGCATTCTCTATCTGATATGCAGTGATCTTGAGTGTGACGCAAAGGCTTTGAAGGCGATCTACAAAAAACGGTGGAAAGTTGAAGTCTTCCATAAAACACTTAAATCTAATGCATCAATGGCCAAGTCACCGACTTATACAGTTTTGACGCAGAGTAATCATCTGTTCATGTCGATATATTCGGCATTTCGTCTCGAGTTTCTGGCTAATAAGCTTGATTTAAACCATTTGAGTTGCGGGCAAAGCTTTATCTTACTGCATTGAAATCATCGTTCCAGAAACTTCAGTCGATGAAGGGGTGCGTAACATGAGTTATTTTCAGACAAATCCTAAGTCAGTCCTTTCGCTCCACTTCCATTACAGAGGCTTCATCACTACACCGGACTGATCCTTCTCTGTGTTCTGTATTGGTACTCACAGCCTCCGCAGTTCAGCTGCCTGGCTGGCTCCCTTAACACCAGAACGACAGGCTCCCACGTTCCACAAAAGAGCCTGAAATCAGTTCATGCCACCTATGCCCCGGACACCATTCAGGCAGTAACCGGATTTCCCCTGAACTTTTCACGAGGCAGGCATACCCCTCGTTTTTGATGTCATCGGAACCCATTTCGAGGCGTCATCAGTGGTTTACTTGCGTTCATCTCCTGATTTCATACCTGACGCAGTCAAGCTACGCCTTTTCCGTAACGCTCACCACACCGGCTCTTTACCGGCGCAGCTTACGGTGGTTTGATGGCCGCTTCCAGAAGCCGCCACCGGAGGGCCTACCTCCATCTCAATTGCAGTTACGAGCAGACCGACTCTGCTCTCGTGTCACACTATGCCCTTCAGGGTATTGTCCCGTGACCCATAATGACTTGCTCATGGTCATATTTAGAAAGCGGAATTGGTATTATACCCACGCCTGAAGTATACGACGTGGGTTCTTTTGTTGTTGAGACAGAAGCCTGCTGAACGGGGTTAGTCGGTCCGGGGAACATTAGGTTCTGTTGTTGTTATTATTGATTGAGTGCTTAAATTCTTGCTGTACTTGTCTACAGGATTGAGTCTTAGCCTTCTGAACATGGAAAGTATTGGTGTGCGGAAATTCCAGAGGATTGTTGCTGTTTCAATCGCGACGGTTATAGCAAGGACTGTAGTGGCTGTTTGGTAATGTTTGATTGTGTCGTGCAGGTTTTTAGTATCATACAGGTTTTTAGTATCATACAGTTTCTGAAGGTTAACCGGGCTTGCCGTGCTTTGGGCATCTGTATTGGCGACAGGCTGATAGTGATGCAGAGTATTCTTCATGGTGCTGTCAAAGCGTTGTGGACAAAAATACGCCATTTCGAAAGTCTTCTGCCTTGGTGTGTAGCTGTTGCCTATTTTTGTGTTACTGATGGTTGTTGACAGGCTGCCGTGGAATGCCTCCTCTCTGGTTACGAACAGAACTTGCTCTTCCGTAGCGGGTTGAAAAGTTAAATCGTCATCATAGGGTGCGAATAGTACCCTGTTACAGACACTCTCCTGGAATTTTATCATTCCAGCAATACTGAGGAAAATACCGATATCGTGCTCGAGAGGTGTTATTTTTTCAGTTGCAGTGGTTAAAGGTGATGGTGTGGTAGTGCTATTAGTCAGAGTGTCGGGTGAAGCATTGTTGGTATGTTTTTGCAGCAGCAGTTCGCTGGCCTTGAGTATTATTTTAGAGAATGCGAATTGTACTATGAAGGAATGCTTTGGATTCATGCAAACGGCACTAAGGCCGTAGGCGTTATTTTCAGGTAGTACCAAGTAAGAATTGACAATGTTGATGTGCGTTTCTGAATTCTTGCCAGCGCACTCAAAACTGAGAGCTCGCTGGTGATACAAGGACTTGATTGTCAGCTCGTTTGCTTTAACCGTTTTTGCGGACTGGATATCTATCAGGCTATCCGGACTTAGTCCTCCTATAGGCAAAATAATGTAGGGATCATGGTCACTAAAAACAATATTATAAAACATCAGTTCACCGTCAGGACTATTAAACCTGAGAGATGTGCCTGCTGGTCCATGATGCGGCTTTGGATCTAAAACGATATAAGCGGGATTTTTTCTATCCACCCCGATGAACGCAACATTGGTATTATTGATTAAAATAGATTCATCTAGCGTGTACAAACTATCAGTAAGAAAGAAGACAATACTGCTGTTGGCTTTATCCTTGAGTATGTCTGTAATTGTTTTAAAAACACTGTCGGTACTAGGGATAACATACGGGGTATAATCTTTAAATCTTTCATCCTGAAAAAAGTTAGTGCATACATCCAACAGTTGGTCATTGTCACTTTTGGTCAGAGTCCGGCACTGTTCAGGCAGCAGCGGCTTAGAATGACACAGCAGGGAAAACGAGAACAATAAACCAGCTAATAAAATCTGAGCAGCGCGATATATCATGGCGAACACCTTCTAGGTACTTTCGTACGAATAAAACACGCAGCAGCCGTATGCTGTGCCAGTCCGGTGTATATGTTTTATTCGATCATAATGACAAGCTTTTTTATGACAATACTGTGGGAAGTTTTCTAAAATTCTACACTGATGCACAAAAGCTTGTGCCATAAGGGCTGGTAGGCTGCACGGGAATGAAAAAACCGCTTTTGTTCGTTGAATAACTTGCTATTCACCTTTCAAAACCGAATTCTTATCCTCAATTTTCTACGATCCTCGCTACGGGCGCTATTCTCGGACAGCCTCCCGGGATCACGGGGCTTCGCTTGCTTGGCGCCTACCCGTATCTCCAAATTCAATGGGTATAACATTATTGATTTTTCAGTAACAAATTCTTTAAAACAGCCTTTTGATTAATCCTTTAGCATCATAGCAGAGCTTCTGTAAAAGTGGTTTCTTTCTGAAGAAAAAAAAACGGGCGGCAATGTTAACAGTTGTTTGCCGTGAAAATTCCTGAACCCAGGCAAAGAGTTACCCGCTAAAAGCCAGCAATTCCCGATATTTATATGACACTGGAAGCCTCGTATGCCAAGGTTTCTTACTGAACACATTGGCTGCGGGAAAGGTGGTGCGGCTAAAAACACAGATCAAGCAGAGAATCGAATAAGCAGTGAATCGAATAAGCAGTGAATCGAATAAAAAGGAGCAGGGCGATCACGGACACAAGCTGATACTGTGAACCAGACTGCGATGTGTGTAAAAAACTGTACTCTGCTGCCAAAAGTACAACTTGTTCGCTCACTGCTTTTGTTCGCTCACTGCTTTTGTTTGCTCACTGCTTTAAAGTTAAGCGGGAGTCAAGGTTTTTTCCGGGGCTGGAGAAGGGGCAGCCAGAGCTGTTAAACTATGGCTTTACGGTTTCCGGTTTCCTATCTCCATGTCCGCACGTTTTATACACCTGAGATTGCACACTGAATTTTCCCTGAGTGATGGCTTGGTTCGGGTCAAACCCTTAATCAAGGCTGCCTCGGCGGCGGGTTTTCCTGCCATTGCGGTGACGGACCAGTCGAATCTGTGCTCACTGGTGAAGTTTTACAGTGGCGCCCAGGGGGCGGGTGTTAAACCCATCAGCGGAGCCGATTTGTGGGTCTCCAACAGTGATCCGGAACTGGAGCCGGTTCGTTTGGTGCTGCTGTCCATGAACGAGAAGGGTTACCGTAACCTCACCGAACTGATCTCTCAGTCTTTTCTGGAAAACCAGGTGCATGGCAGGGCTATCGTCAAACGTGAGTGGATCCGGGAGAAATCGGAAGGCTTGATTGCCCTGTCGGGTGCCAAAGACGGTGATGTCGGGCAGGCGATTATTAATGGTAATGAAGAACTGGCTGAGCAGTTGCTAACGGAATGGATGGATGTTTTTCCGGACCGTTATTATCTGGAGCTGCATCGTACCAACCGAACCGGTGATGAAGAGTGCGTGCACGGTTCTGTCGCGCTGGCGTCGAAGCTCGGTTGTCCGGTGGTGGCGACCAATGATGTGATGTTCCTGACTCGTGAGGAATTTGAAGCTCACGAATCCAGAGTGTGTATCGGTGAGAGCATGACGCTGGACGACCCTCGCCGTATTAAGCGTTACAGTGAAGAACAGTACCTCAAATCTGAAGATGAGATGATTGAACTGTTCTCGGACATTCCTGAAGCGATTGAGAACAGTGTCGAAATTGCCCGCCGCTGTTCGGTGTATGTGCATCTGGGTGAATACTTCCTGCCGGAATTTCCGGTGCCGGAAGGCATGACCATGGATGACTATTTCCGCAAGTTTTCCCACGATGGTCTGACCGAGCGTCTGCAGTTTATTCTGAAGCCGGATGATCCTGAATACGCCGAAAAAGAAAAGATCTACCGGGATCGCCTTGATTTTGAGCTGGATATTATCTTGCAGATGGGATTTCCGGGTTACTTCCTGATCGTAATGGACTTTATCCAGTGGTCCAAAAACAATGGTATTCCAGTGGGACCGGGGCGGGGTTCCGGTGCCGGTTCTCTGGTGGCTTATGCCCAGAAGATTACCGACCTCGACCCGATTGAATATGACCTGCTGTTTGAGCGATTCCTGAACCCTGAACGGGTTTCCATGCCTGACTTTGACGTTGACTTCTGTATGGATGGACGGGATCGGGTAATTGATTACGTGGCCCGGACCTATGGTCGTAATGCGGTTTCCCAGATCATCACCTTCGGTACCATGGCGGCCAAAGCGGTAGTACGTGACGTGGCAAGGGTGCAGGGGAAGTCCTTTGGTCTGGCTGATAAGTTGTCCAAGCTGATTCCCTTTGAAGTCGGCATGACCCTGAACAAAGCCTATGAGCAGGAAGGCATGTTGCGCGACTTTCTCGAGGGTGATGAGCAAGCGCGTGAAATCTGGGAAATGGCGCTCAAACTCGAAGGTGTGACCCGGAACGTTGGCAAGCACGCGGGTGGTGTGGTGATTGCTCCCACCAAGCTGACCGACTTTGCGCCTTTGTATTGTGATGAGCACGGTCAGGGCGTGGTGACCCAGTACGATAAGAACGATGTGGAATCGGCGGGTCTGGTTAAGTTTGACTTTCTGGGTTTGCGAACCCTGACCATCATCGACTGGGCGCTGAAGATGATCAACCCCCGTCGTCAGCAACGGGGTGAAGAACCGCTGGATATTATGCAGATCGATCTGGAAGACAAGACTTCCTACGATATGCTCAAGCGTGCCGAAACCACAGCGGTCTTTCAGCTGGAATCGCGGGGTATGAAAGACCTGATCAAACGACTTCTGCCCGACTGTTTTGAAGACATTATCGCACTGGTGGCTCTGTTCCGTCCGGGGCCTTTGCAGTCAGGCATGGTGGACAACTTCATTAACCGTAAGCACGGTCGGGAAGAGTTATCGTTCCCCGATGCCCAGTACCAGCACGAATGGCTGCAACCCATACTGCAACCCACCTATGGCATTATCCTGTATCAGGAGCAGGTCATGCAGATTGCCCAGGTGCTGGCAGGTTATACCCTTGGTGGTGCGGACATGCTACGCCGGGCCATGGGTAAGAAAAAGCCGGAAGAAATGGCCAAGCAGCGCTCCATCTTCGAGGAAGGTGCCATCAAGCAGGGCATTGATGGCGAGCTGGCCATGAAAATCTTCGACCTGGTGGAAAAGTTCGCCGGTTATGGTTTTAACAAGTCCCACTCGGCTGCCTATGCGTTGGTGTCCTATCAGACGCTGTGGCTGAAAGCCCATTATCCCGCCGAATTTATGGCAGCGGTGATGAGTTCCGATATGCAAAATACCGATAAAGTGGTGACCTTTATCGAAGAGTGTCGGGATATGGGGTTGACCGTGTTACCGCCGAACGTGAACAGCGGTGAATATATGTTCGGTGTGAACGACGATGGTCACATTGTTTACGGCCTTGGTGCGATTAAAGGGGTGGGCGAAGGACCTATTGAGGCCATTGTCGAAGCCCGTCAGCAAGGTGGTGACTTTAAGGATTTGTTTGATTTCTGCGAACGAGCGGATGCCAAGCGCATTAATAAACGCGTGCTGGAAGCTTTGATTCGTTCGGGCGCTCTGGATCTGATGGGCCCCAGACCCGGTGCGAAGAAAGCTCTGAACTTTAATCGTGCGGTGCTCGAAGCCAGTCAGACAGAAGCCATTAAGGCTGCCGATCAGGCTGCAAAGAGTTTTGACTCCGGACACACTGACTTGTTTGGTGCTCTGGTGCCTGCCGGTGAAGAGAATGTGTACGACAGTTATCACTCGGTGACAGAGTGGACGGATAAACTGCGTCTGAACGGTGAAAAAGACACCCTTGGGCTTTATCTTACCGGCCATCCTATTGATGAGTACGAGCAGGAAATTAAACACTTCATCCGAAACCGGATCAAGGACTTGCAGCCTGCCCGGGGATCTTCCCAGAATATTGCCGGTTTGATCGTGGCGATGCGAGTGATGAAAAACAAGCGTGGTGACAAAATGTGTTTTATCACGCTGGATGACCGGACAGGGCGGATTGAGGTCTCTATTTTTGCCGATGTGTTTGAGCAGTTCCATGAACTGTTGAAAATGGATGCGGTGATTGTGGTTGAGGGCGAAGTGTCCCATGATGACTATTCAGGCAGCTTGAAGGTAAGAACCAAAAAAATCCTTAATATTGTGGATGCCCGCAGTCATTATGCTCGACAGATTGTATTGAATCTGGCCGTTGAGCAGGTAGATAGAGGGTTTAATCAGCGTCTGTCAGGTCTGCTACAACAACATCCGGGGCGACTACCGGTGCAGATTGACTACTGCCGGAACGATGCGTCGGCCAGTCTGGTTCTGGGTGAACAATGGAATGTCAGTCCGAGTGATGACCTTGTAGCCAGCTTGCGGCAGTGGTTAGGTAAAGAGGCCGCGAAAATCGAATATCGCTGAGTGATTGATGTTTACGGAGTAGCAGGGAGAGTATTTGTTCTTCTTTGTTCTTCTTTGTTCTTCTTTGTTTTTCTTTGTTCTTCTTTGTTCTTCTTTGTTGCTCCGGTTTGATTTCGTATGGTTGAGTACTTAAGGTTTAACGATCCAGACTACGCAATGGCGCATAATGGACGACTTATATTAAATACTGGAGTTACGCACCCTCTACGAATCATCAAGATTTCCGAACGAGGTCATTGCTCTGTAGCCCTGATTCCTTCGTTTAAGGTGCGTAATATCAGTTAAGTACTCAAATGGGCAGGGAGACATATGGCTATCAATGGGCCATCAGGCCGTCCGTTCAAGTTGCGTACTGGTGTCAGTAAAGTTTTCAAAAAGCTGAAAATTGATAACAAAGTCAAAAGGCTTAAAGAGAGCCTGAAGCCGAAATGGGGAAGGAACATAACACCGACCAAGTTGCAGAGACAAAGTGCTAATAGCGCTTCCTCAGAAGCGGCGCCTTCAGTTGTCGCCGATATTCCCCTTAAAAGCCGAAAGGTTAATAAGGAAGCCCCTCAGGTTGATGCGTTGATCCGTTCGGCATTCGATACAGGGTCTGAAGAAGCTGCGTCAGCAGATGAGCCCTGGTTTGATGGCTTTGGTCCAGTCAGTCAGCCCGTTGTCCAGAAGAAAGCTGAACAGCAGGATTCAAAGCAATTGAATAAAGAAGTCATAAAGCGGCTTGAGTTGTATAAAAATGATGTTGTAGTCGCAGACCTTCTTGAAGAGCGGTCTCTGGAAACGCTGAGGCAGCTATCAAAGTCGGATGATTTGCCTGAACAGGCCCTGACGGTTTTAAATGACAAACTGTTAAAAAAACAATTGCAGAGCTATGCCGGTCAGGCACGATATAACATTGATTTGTCACGCGAAATTAAGAAAGAGCGTTCTGGACAGGCGGTAGTCAGTGATATTCATAAAAAACCTGTTGACGATAACGCGCTAAAGGTTGAAAACGCCGGTACTGCAATGGTGGATGTCTTCAGAAGTCTTCTGAAAGAGCCTTACCACAAACTGGATTCGGCAGAGGTTGGTCAACTCTATAACGACCTGTCAAAACAGGATCAAATTCTATTTCAGGATATGGTCGATACAGCTTATTTGCTGAAAAGCAGCAAAGGTATCCCCGGTTGGGATGACGACAGTGATGCTGTTGGGCTTGTCAGCAAGATAGCGGAAGATCAGTGGGCAAAGGTGATTCGGGAGCAGGAAGGAAAAGGTGTGTGACTGCCAATGCTTACGTCAGACACTGAAGGTTTGATGGTCTGATGTATAACCGGATAACGGATGTTTACGTTTTTTAACTCGACATGTCTGTTGCTTTTACGTATTTTGATGCCTGAAGCTGGCGCTGCCGCGGCCAAAACCGACAGCGCGCATGGCACTGCATGCTGAGGCACAAAGAACCTGCCGGCTGAATCGTGCAGGTTTCTGAAGAATTTAAGTGGATTCTATGAACCCGAATTATCTGGAATTTGAACAGCCGATCGCTGAACTGGAAGCGAAAATCGAAGAGCTGCGTCTGGTCAGCAGTGATGCAGAACTGAATATTACGGAAGAAATCAGCAATCTGCAGGAGAAGTGTAACACTCTGACCCAGCAGATTTTTTCTGACCTGTCGCCCTGGCAAGTGGCCCAGCTGGCTCGTCATCCCCGTCGTCCCTACACGCTGGATTACATCGGGCATTTGTTTACCGAGTTTGATGAACTTCATGGCGACCGGCACTTCGCCGATGATCCGTCCATTGTTGGTGGTATGGCCCGTTTGAATGGTCGTCCGGTGATGGTGATTGGTCATCAGAAAGGGCGGGAAATCGAAGAAAAGGTGCGTCGTAATTTCGGGATGCCCAAGCCGGAAGGTTATCGTAAAGCCTGCCGTCTGATGGAAATGGCCGAACGTTTCAATATGCCGATTCTGACCTTTATCGATACGCCGGGTGCCTATCCGGGCATTGGTGCGGAAGAGCGGGGGCAGAGTGAAGCCATTGCCTATAATCTGGCCGTCATGTCCCGGTTGAAAGTGCCGGTGATCTCTACGGTCATTGGTGAAGGTGGTTCCGGTGGGGCTCTGGCGATTGGTGTCTGTGATTCTCTGATCATGATGGGCTATTCCACCTATTCCGTAATATCGCCGGAAGGCTGCGCCTCGATTCTGTGGAAAAAAGCAGAATACGCATCAGTGGCTGCCGAAGCCATGGGTGTAACCGCTGAACGCCTGAAAGAGCTGGGTCTGGTGGACCATTTGGTGCCTGAGCCTTTGGGTGGAGCGCATCGCAGTCAGGCGGTGGCAGCAGCCAGTCTGGGTGAAGTGCTCGGTGCCGAGCTGGATCGACTGTGTGAACTGGATATCGACACTCTGCTGGATCAGCGCTACAAGCGTATCAGGTACTACGGTTCTGTTTAATGTCCCTGTCTTCTGAATCTTCCTTGAAACAGGCGCTTTCACCACTGGTGGCAAGTGTCTGTTCTGCGATTGAATCATTCACCGATTGTTCCTCAACATTTTCCTTGCCGTCGCCTCACTTTGTTGTTGCCTTCAGTGGAGGGGTGGATTCTACCGTTCTGCTGCATGCAATGGTGCGATTGCGTGATGCCGGTGTCATTCATTCTTTGTCTGCCATTCATGTTCATCATGGCCTGAGTATTAATGCGGACAGTTGGGCTGAACACTGTGAGCATCTTTGCCGGCAATGGCAGGTGCCCTTGACGGTTCGGCAGGTTGATATCAGTGAAGCCTCTGGCGATGGTGTAGAGCAGGCTGCCCGTGTTATGCGCTACCGGGTCTTTGAAGAGTGTCTGTCGGAGCAGGGCTGCCTGTTGCAGGGGCATCATCGGGACGATCAGGCGGAAACCCTGCTGTTCCGGTTGTTTCGTGGCTCCGGTCTGGATGGTCTGGCCGGTATCCCTGTGAATCGCTCTCTTGGAACAGGGCAATTGCTCAGACCTTTGTTGTCCGTATCCAAGGCGGCGATTGAAGCTTATGCAGCCGAGTATCAGCTCGGTCATATTGAAGATGAGTCCAATACAGATCAGCGTTTTGCCCGAAACTATCTGCGGCAGAGTCTGGTACCGGAGATTGAGCGACGCTGGCCCGGCGTTTCGGAACGTCTTGCAGCACTGTCCCGCGAGGTTCAGGCCGTTCAGGAAAGTATGCAGCAGGCGGTCACCGCTGCCGCAGAATCGGTGCTGGTGGCTGCGCCAGCCTACTGGAATGCCGGACAGGTTATTCAAATTGACTCATTGCTGGCGTTGCCGGATCACATGGCAATGCGGGTCGTGCGTTACTGGCTGAAGCAGAAAGGCCTGTTGATGCCGGATCGTTCACTGCTGGAAACTCTGTTGACAGAGGTGGTTCACTGTCGTGAAGATGCCGAGCCCGAGATGAAACTGGGTGATTATGCGATTCGTCGCTTTAGCGGTTATCTTGTCCTTGTACCGGTTTTGCAGCCTTTCGGCACCGCTGTGATTGAGTGGGCGTGTGAGGATCAGCCTGAGCTGATGGTGCCTGCTTCTGGCCGGATTGTTTTGTCAGACAACGTAGCCCGACGATTCAAGACAGTGTCGGTTCGTTTTCGCCACAATCTGCCTGAGAGCTCGAAAATAAGAGTGGCAGGCAGGCAGGGGAGTAAGTCGGTTAAACGGTGGTTGCAGGATTACCGGGTGCCGCCGTGGCTGAGAGACCGGGTGCCCTTTCTTTATTTTAATGATGAGATGGTGTGTGCAGCCGGACTCTGGCAGTGCGATTCTGAAGCGTTAAACAGGCAGGGAACACCGTTAGATATTAATGCTATAAGCATTGTGGCTTATTGGCAGTTTGATCCTTATGAAGGTCGGTATTGACCGCATTTTGAGCGAAAAAAGGCCGTTCCTGTTTTACGTTTTATAACACTTTTGGTATCCTGATCTCCCATCTTGAGTATTCTTTTTTTTCCCGCTTTTTAAAGAGTCTGCATAAACTAATGACGCGTTATATTTTCGTCACAGGTGGTGTTGTTTCCTCACTGGGTAAAGGCATTGCCTCCGCATCTCTGGCCGCCATCCTTGAGGCACGAGGCCTGAAGGTGACGATGCTCAAGCTGGATCCTTACATCAATGTCGATCCCGGCACGATGAGCCCGTTCCAGCACGGTGAAGTATTTGTCACTGAAGACGGTGCTGAAACCGACCTTGACCTGGGTCACTACGAGCGTTTTATCCGCACCACCATGAAACAGGGTAATAACTTTACCTCTGGTCGTATTTATCAGGACGTACTGCGTAAAGAGCGTCGTGGTGATTATCTCGGTGGCACCGTTCAGGTAATTCCTCATATCACCGATGAAATCAAGCGCCGTGTGGTGCAGGGTGCCGGTGATGCTGATATCGCTATGGTTGAAGTGGGTGGTACCGTGGGCGATATCGAATCGCAGCCGTTCCTGGAAGCCATCCGCCAGTTGAAAGTAGAGCTGGGTTCCAGCCGCGCTATGCTGATGCATCTGACTCTGGTGCCTTATATCAAAACAGCCGGTGAGACCAAAACCAAGCCAACCCAGCACTCGGTGAAAGAGTTGCGTTCCATTGGTCTGCAGCCAGACATTCTGGTGTGCCGCAGTGAACAGTTCATTGAGGCCTCTGCCCGACGCAAGATTTCCCTGTTTACCAACGTTGAAGAGCGTGCGGTTATCTCTCTGGAAGATGCTGATACTATCTATCGCATTCCGGAAATGCTGCACGATCAGGGGCTGGATCAGTACGTTGTTGATCAGCTGCGCCTGGATTGCCCTCCGGCCGATCTGGCTGAATGGGCGGATGTTGTTGATCGTGACCTGAACCCTGAAAAAGAAGTGACCATTGCCATGGTGGGCAAGTACATGGAGCTTCTGGATGCCTACAAGTCCCTGATTGAAGCCGTTAAACACGCTGGTCTGAAGACTCGTACCAAGGTAAACATCCGTTACATCGATTCAGAAGTTCTCGAGCAGGAAGGTCTGAGTCGTCTGGAAGGGGTGAGCGCCATTCTGGTGCCGGGTGGCTTCGGTCATCGCGGTGTGGAAGGCAAGATCGAAGCTGTTCGTCACGCCCGTGAAAACAATATTCCTTTCCTGGGTATTTGTCTGGGTATGCAGGTGGCTGTGATCGAGTACGCTCGTAACGTTGCAGGTCTGAAAGGTGCGAACAGTACCGAGTTTGACAGCAAGGCCGAGCATCCGGTGGTGGGCCTGATTACTGAATGGCTGGACGCGGAAGGTCAGGTCGAGACCCGTACCGAACAGTCTGATCTGGGTGGTACCATGCGTCTGGGTGCGCAGGACTGTAATCTGACAGCGGGTACCCACGCTCACAGCGCTTACGGTGCTGATATGATCACCGAGCGTCATCGTCATCGTTATGAAGTGAACAACAATTATGTCGGTCAGCTGGAAAAGGCTGGTCTGGTGATTGCGGG
The DNA here is from genome assembly GCF_001583435.1 of Endozoicomonas montiporae CL-33. Classification (NCBI taxonomy): domain Bacteria; kingdom Pseudomonadati; phylum Pseudomonadota; class Gammaproteobacteria; order Oceanospirillales; family Endozoicomonadaceae; genus Endozoicomonas; species Endozoicomonas montiporae. The sequence continues at coordinate 2,249,209 of NZ_CP013251.1, forward strand.
TCGCTCTGTGGATAACGCTCTGGTTGAAATGGTTGAAGCGCCAAACCATCCATGGTTTGTTGCCTGTCAGTTCCATCCGGAGTTCACTTCAACGCCTCGTTACGGTCATGGCCTGTTCACTGCCTTCATTGAAGCTGCGCTGAAACATCAGGACCAGTAATATCAAAGCGCTTGTGATCTAAATCGCTGGTGCTATAGAATGCCGCCGACTCTGCTTTCAGACGGCGGCATTCTTGTTTTCAGGTTTGCAGAAACGTCTGTAGAAAAAGGAATAGTTATGGAACAGAAGATCATAAATGTTGGCGACGTTCAGGTGGCCAACGATAAGCCCTTTGTGTTGTTTGGCGGTATGAATGTGCTGGAGTCCCGTGACCTGGCCATGACCATTGCCGAGCATTACGTCAAGGTGACTGAAAAGCTGGGTATCCCCTATATCTTCAAGGCATCTTTTGATAAGGCCAATCGTTCGTCTGTTCACTCTTACCGCGGCCCGGGTATGGAAGAGGGTCTGAAAATCTTTCAGGAGCTGAAAGAGACCTTTGGCATGCCCATTATTACCGATGTCCATACGGAAGATCAGTGTCAGCCGGTGGCCGATGTCGTTGATATTATTCAACTGCCTGCGTTTCTGGCGCGCCAGACCGATCTGGTTGTTGCTATGGCAAAGACCGGTGCTGTGATCAACGTCAAAAAGCCTCAGTTCATGAGTCCGGGGCAGATGGGCAATATTGCCGAGAAGTTTGCCGAAGCCGGTAATGAGAAGGTGATTCTGTGCGAGCGTGGTACCTGCTACGGCTATGACAACCTTGTGGTTGATATGTTGGGATTCCGTACCATGAAAGAAGTCAGCAAGGGTCTGCCTGTGATTTTTGATGCGACTCATGCTCTGCAGTATCGTGACCCGATGGGGGCTGCTTCCGGTGGTCGTCGTCATCAGGTGACCGAGTTGTCTCTGGCGGGTATGGCAACCCGTCTGGCAGGACTGTTTATTGAGGCACACCCTGATCCGGATACTGCGCGTTGCGACGGTCCTTCCGCTTTGCGTCTCTCGCAGCTGGAAGGCTTCCTGACCCAAATCAAGGCGATTGACGACACCGTGAAGTCTTTTCCTGAGCTGGATACTCATTAAGATCTTGTCCTTTTAGTTGTCCAGCTATTAGTTGTCCAGCTAAGTTGTAGTTCCATTCTGTTTACGTGTTGGGGTGTGAAGCTTAAAGGTTCACTCCCGGCACGCTCACTTTTTGTTTTTCTCTTCTCTGTTTTTCTCGGATATTTCTTCTATCTTTGTGATATTTGCTGTGTTTGAGTGTGCGTTTTCAAGCGAGAGAATGTCCGATTCTGCAATAGTTGATAACCGCCCGAGAGTTGGTATAGTTGCGTCGTCAAATGGGTGATGCAGCCTAATTACGGGGCTTGTAGCCACGCAGTTGCGCTCGTTGACCTGCGTCAATGGTTCGCACGATGTGGCGAAATATCCATCACTGGTTCGGTACTTTCGGTCAGGGAATCAGGTAGTATTTCCGGCTTTGCCCGTTCAGGACTCTGGTTCGGACGGCAGTCCGCCCGATACCGGTCAGGCACGACAGATTTTTTTGCAGAAGCAGGGCTCTTCGTGTTGAGCTATGTTTTAAGTATCTCTTTCACTGATGCGCTGCTACTGGATTAAGTTCCCCCTTACGTTTCTCTTTAATGAGAAGATGCTGAGAGAAAATACCATGTCTAAGATTGTTGAAATCAAAGGTCGCGAGATCATGGACTCCCGCGGTAACCCAACTGTAGAAGTTGACGTTACTCTGGAATCCGGTGCTATGGGTCGTGCGGCGGCTCCTTCCGGTGCTTCCACTGGTTCCCGCGAAGCTCTGGAACTGCGTGACGGCGACAAGTCCCGCTACCTGGGCAAGGGCGTTCTGAAGGCAGTTGCCAACGTAAACGGCCCAATCCGTGAAGCCCTGCTGGGTCGCGATGCTCTGGACCAGAAAGGTCTGGATCTGGCGATGATCGAGCTGGACGGTACTGACAACAAGGAAGTACTGGGTGCGAACGCTATTCTGGCGGTTTCCCTGGCTGCTGCTAAAGCCGCTGCTACTTCCAAGAACATCCCTCTGTATCAGCACATTGCTGACCTGAACGGTACTTCCGGTCAGTTCACCATGCCTGTTCCTATGATGAACATCCTGAACGGTGGTGAGCACGCTGACAACAACGTAGACATTCAGGAATTCATGATTCAGCCTGTTTCTGCCAAGACTTTCTCTGAAGGTCTGCGCATGGGTGCTGAAGTATTCCACGCTCTGAAGAAAGTACTGTCTGCTAAAGGCCTGAACACTGCAGTAGGTGACGAAGGTGGTTTCGCGCCTAACCTGGCTTCCAACGCTGACGCTCTGGCAGTGATCAAGGAAGCGGTTGAAGCGGCTGGCTACAAGCTGGGTTCCGACATCACTCTGGCGATGGACTGTGCAGCTTCCGAATTCTACGTTGACGGTCAGTACAACATGAAGGGCGAAGGCAAGATCTTCTCCTCTAACGAATTCTCTGACTACCTGGCCAAGCTGTGCGAAGAGTACCCAATCATCTCTATCGAAGACGGTCTGGACGAGTCTGACTGGGACGGCTTCAAGTACCAGACAGACATTCTGGGTGACAAGATCCAGATCGTTGGTGACGACCTGTTCGTAACCAACACCAAGATCCTGAAAGAAGGTATCGACAAGGGTATCGCCAACTCCATCCTGATCAAGTTCAACCAGATCGGTTCCCTGACCGAAACTCTGGAAGCGATCAAGATGGCTAAAGACGCTGGTTACACCGCTGTAATCTCTCACCGTTCCGGTGAAACCGAAGACGCTACCATCGCTGACCTGGCGGTAGGTACTGCGGCTGGCCAGATCAAGACCGGTTCCCTGTGCCGTTCTGACCGTGTGTCCAAGTACAATCAGCTGCTGCGCATCGAAGAAGTTCTGGGTGAAAAGGCTCCATACCGCGGTCTGGCTGAATTCAAGCGCGCTTGATAGTGCTGCTTGAATCACCTCGCGTGATTCCGGGTTAACCCCATAAAAGGGAGGCATTTTTGCCTCCCTTTTTGCTTTCTGCCTGTTTAGCGCCTTTTATCATGCGCCGGTGGTTTGTTAGACTGAAAGGCTGTGGCTCAGGGATTAATACATGCAACGAGTGGTCATTTCGGTTTTAACCATCACATTTCTTTTACTGCAGTCTCAGCTCTGGTTCGGGGAAGGAAGTATTACAGAACTTCTTTACACCCGCGAGCAGATAGAGCGTCAGCAGAATGAAAATGAACGTCTGTATCGTCGTAACCGCCTGCTGGCAGCGGAGGTTGTCGAGTTGCAGAACGGACTGGAAATCGTTGAAGAGCAGGCCCGTCTTGATCTGGGCATGGTTCGCAAGGACGAAACCTTCTACCTTATCTATGATTAACTTCCCGTGCTGTCTGGCGAAATCGTCTGTCAGATTAATTGTCCGCCGGATATATAGTGAGTACCGCAATGACTCGTTCTCGTGAAATTCCCCGTGACAGGCTCTGGGCTATTGTCCCTGCTGCTGGTGTTGGACGTCGCATGAATGCCGATGTGCCCAAGCAGTATCTTGAAATTCAGGGCAAAACCCTGATGGAACATACCCTGCAGCGCTTACTGGATTTTCCGCTATTGGAGAAAATAGTGGTCGTTCTGGGCGCTGATGACGACTACTATCCCGAGGTGGCTCTGCTGCGTGATCCACGCATTATTCTGGCAAAGGGTGGCAAAGAGCGTTATCACTCGGTGATGAATGGTCTGGCCGTGCTGGATGAGCTGGCTGAAGACTCCGACTGGGTACTGGTACACGATGTGGCTCGCCCATGCATTCGCCAGTCGGATCTGGACTGGCTGGTGAAATCCCTTGAAACGGATCCGGTGGGCGGTTTGCTGGGTATGCCGGTGAGAGACACCATGAAGCGATCTGATAATGACGGTGCGGTGTCGCAAACCGTTGATCGTGACAACCTCTGGCATGCTCTGACGCCCCAGATGTTTCGTTTGAAACCGCTGATTGATGGACTGGGCAAGGCAATGGAAGCAGGTATTAACATAACCGACGAAGCCAGTGCTATGGAGTTTGCCGGTCACAAACCCCGAATGGTTGAAGGTCATGGGGACAATATCAAAGTGACCCGGGCCTCGGATCTGGCCCTGGCTTCACTGTATCTTCAGCAACAAGCAAAATTGATAGAGACGGTCTGATGCGAATAGGACATGGTTTTGATGTGCACCGTTTTGCCGAACCGGGCGACGGTGATCATATAATTCTGGGAGGTGTCAGTATTCCCAGCCCTCAGCGTCTGCTGGCGCATTCCGATGGGGATGTACTGCTGCATGCTGTCTGTGATGCTTTACTGGGTGCTGCAGCGCTGGGTGATATTGGACGACACTTTCCTGATACAGACCCTCGCTATAAAGGCATCAACAGTCGTGAACTGTTGCGGCATGTTGTTGCACTACTGGTAGAAAAAGGTTTTTCTGTCGTTAATCTGGATTCAACCATTGTGGCTGAGGCGCCGAAGATGGCGCCACACATCGAGGCAATGCGGCGTCATCTGGCTGAAGATATGAAGGTTGAGCCTGACTGTGTCAACGTCAAGGCCACCACCACCGAAAAACTGGGCTATACCGGTCGTAAGGAAGGTATAGCAGTTCACGCTGTTGTTCTGATCGAGCGTGCCCATTTTGCCTGAACACATTTCTCCTGAACAAGTAATTCGGCTTTTATTTGAAGTGATAAGCTAATGAGTGATCTTTCCTATCCCATGGATTGGACCTATGCATGGGGTGGCCCTGCAGGTAAAGCGCTGTTTAAAGAGCAGCCTGAAGACTTTATTGTTGAAGAACAATTACCGTTCGAACCCGACGGCGAGGGCGAACACGTTCTGCTTTATGTTGAAAAACAGGGTGAAAATACCGACTGGGTGGCGGGACGGCTCGCCAAATTTGCCCGGGTAAAACGACTGTCGGTCAGCTATGCCGGTCGTAAGGATCGTCACGGTATTACCCGACAGTGGTTCAGTGTCTGGATGCCGGGTATGGAAGAACCGGACTGGAACACTTTTCAGGATGAAAACATTCGTATTCTTGAGGTCAGCCGACACCGACGTAAACTGAAAACCGGTGCACTGAAAGGCAATCGCTTTATCATCACCCTGAAAGAAGTGGAGGCTGACCGGGAGCAGCTGGATGCCTTGCTTGATAACATCGCAGCCAGAGGCGTTCCCAATTACTTTGGTGAACAGCGCTTTGGTCGGCGCGGTGAGAACCTTGAACGAGCCGTTAAAATGTTTGCCGGTGAGTTTCGTGCCCACAAAAATAAACGCTCCATGTACCTGTCTGCCGTACGAGCCTGGCTGTTTAATCGCATTGTGTCTGAACGGGTTCATCAGAATAACTGGCTCACTTATATCGAAGGTGATGTGCCGGGCTTCCAGGACAGTGGCAGTCTGATTCTCAGAGATCATGACGAGGCATTGATGGGAAGGATTGACCGGGGTGACGTCGTGCTCACGGCTCCGCTCTGGGGAGAAGGTGAGCTCTTGTCCGGTGCTGACTGCATGGCTCTGGAGCAGACAACGCTTGAGCCTTACTCCGAGCTTAAATCGGGGCTGGAAGACGCTCGCATGAAACAGGAGCGTCGCGGGATTCGCCTGACGCCTGATCAGATGCAATGGCAGTGGCTGGATGATGCCGCTCTTCAGATTAGCTTTACACTGCCTAAAGGGTGTTTTGCGACATCGGTACTGAGAGAGCTTCTGCACTGTGAAGAGAGGGATCGTTTTGAACCTGCTGCTGTGTAATGACGATGGCGTCACCGCCAGAGGGCTAACGGTTCTTCATCAAAATCTTCAGAGACTGGGGCGCTGTTCAGTCTATGCACCGGACCGGAATTGTACGGCAGCCAGCAGTGCACTGACACTGAATCGTCCCTTGCGTCCAAGTCGGCAAAGCAATGGTTTTTATGCCATTGACGGAACGCCGGTAGACTGTGTGCATCTTGCTGTCAACGCTCTGTTGGAAAACAAGCCGGATATTGTGATTTCCGGCATCAATCACGGTGCTAATCTCGGTGACGATGTACTGTATTCCGGTACCGTGGCGGCAGCGCTCGAAGGTCGTTTTATGCGTTATCCGGCGATTGCCGTGTCTCTCTGTGGTGACAGTGAGGCAGGCTTTGCAGCGGCAGGTCAGGTGGTTGTTGAACTGGTCAGAAAACTGGATCAGCTGAAGCTGCCACCCGGCTCTGTTCTGAACGTTAATGTACCAAATCGTGCTTATGACGATATAAAGGGAATAAAGGTCACTCGTCTGGGTCATCGCGAGCGGCCGGATGCACCGTTAAAAGTGGTTGATCCTCGGGGGCGTGAAGCCTGGTGGATTGCCCCGGTGGGTAAAGAGCAGGACGCCGGAGAGGGTACGGACTTTCATGCCATCACCACCGGGTATGTATCGATAACGCCTCTGCAATATGACCAGACTGACCATAACACGCTGACTCAGGTACAACACTGGCTGGGAGACTGAAGGATGAGGGATGCCGAACTCAAGGGAATAGGAATGACATCCCGGCGAACCCGTGACCGGCTGATTAATCGTCTGGCGCAACAAGGTATTGAGTCTGCTGATGTGCTGGATGTCATGCGTGAGCTGCCTCGTCATATCTTTGTGGATGAGGCATTGGCGCAGCGAGCCTATGAAGATACGGCTCTGCCCATTGGTCATAACCAGACTTTATCCCAGCCTTATATTGTTGCGCGCATGACCGAAGCACTGTTGGCTGACGGGCCCTTAAACAGTGTGCTGGAAGTCGGGACAGGTTCCGGTTATCAGACAGCGGTTCTCGCTCAGCTGGTCAATAAGGTCTATTCAGTCGAGCGAATCAAGCCACTGCAGGAAAAAGCCCGCGTCCGGTTGCGTCGTTTGGCCATACGCAATGCGCATCTTAAATTGAGCGACGGCACTATGGGTTGGCCGGTGATGGCACCATTTGATGGCATTATGGCGACGGCGGCACCGGGTAAGGTGCCGGTTGAATTGCTGGAGCAGTTGTCTGAAGACGGCGGGCGTCTGGTGATTCCTGTAGGCGACCACCATCAGGAACTGCTGCTGGTGGTCAGGCATGGGCAGGCGTTTTCTCAGGAAGTTCTGGAGCCTGTCCGTTTTGTTCCTATGCTGAGTGGTGTTGTACGCTAACTTTTAACCTTTCAATAAATCGTTTGTTTAACAATGACATTCAGGCATCAATAATGCCTGCTTAATTCAGGACGACAGGACTATGTCTGATAAAACAGATTGCCTTGGGCTCTTACTCAGGGGAATGGCAATGGGAGCTGCAGATGTGGTGCCCGGTGTGTCGGGTGGCACCATTGCGTTTATTACCGGTATTTATGACCGTTTGTTGAATTCCCTGCGCAGCTTTTCCCCAACGTTATTGTTGTTGCTGAAAAACGAGGGAATCAAAGCCTGCTGGAAGAAAGTAGACGGCACTTTTCTGGTGTGTGTATTCAGTGGCATTTTAATTAGTATTCTCTCTTTTGCGCATCTGATCAGCTATCTTCTGGCTGAGTACCCTGTACTGATCTGGTCGTTTTTCTTCGGACTAATACTTGTTTCCGGCTTGCATATGGTTCGACAGATAGAGCATTACAGCATAGGTGGTGGAGTGCTGTTTGTATTGGCGGCAGTGGGGGCCTATCTGATTGGTACGTTGACGCCGGCCAGTTTAACACCGACACCGGTGATGCTGTTCTTTGCCGGTTCCATTGCGATCTGTGCCATGATCTTGCCCGGAATATCCGGCAGTTTTCTGCTATTGCTGATGGGTTTATACGCGACGGTTTTACAGGCCGTTAAAACTTTTGACCTGTTTGTGCTGGCAATATTTGCTTCAGGCTGTGTGGTCGGGTTGTTAAGCTTCTCCCATGTTCTGTCCTGGTTGTTGCGAAAACATCGCGATCTCGCTTTGTCATTGTTAACGGGGCTGATGATGGGGGCACTGGGTAAAGTCTGGCCCTGGAAGCAGACGCTGGAAACCCGTATCAACAGTTCTGGTGAGGTAGTGCCTTTTCTGGAAGTGAATGTTTCACCACTCAACTATGAATCACTGACCGGAACCCCCGCCTTCCTTATGCCGGGACTGCTGCTCATGGCAGCGGCGATTATTATGTTTCTGATGATCGAGTGGCTGGGGCATCGTAAGTAACCTTCTGAGTAACTCCCCATGAGCTCGCCGGTTAGCAAGCCCCTAACCGACAGCAGTTTCAACCGGCGTTAATGTGAAGCCCATATCTTTAGCCTTCTGCTTCAGGGTTTTCAAAACTCTTTCTCTGTACCGCTGCTCAAAGTATTCCTGACCTTCATCTACATACTGGCTCCCATGCTTGAGCATACTGTAAACCAGCCTTGCCAGCTTATGCGCTGTTGCCGTAATCGCCTTTGGAGCACCAAGCTTGCTTCGCATTCTTCGGTAATAAGCACCCAAAGCACTTTTTGATCTGGTCAGTGAATAAGCCGCCAACCTGAATGCTGTTGCGGCTGCGCCTGGCAAACGCTTGGTTTTCCGGTTCAGAACTTTACCACCGGATATTTTGGTTCCGGGACAGAGCCCTAACCAGGAGGCAAAATGTTTAGCGGAAGGCCATCGACTCATATCCAAACCGATTTCTGAAACAATCTTCAGAGCCGTATTTTCGTCGATGCCGTCGATATCAGTCAGATCGACACCACTCACCCGGTTGAGCTCTGAACGCACATCAAAGTCTGGAGCGCAACGGGACTTCCGTTTTTTTGAAGGCTTATCTGGCGTAGAAGGCTTTTGAGAGTCTTTATCATCTTTGCTGTCAAATGTGTTGAGCTTCTGTTCCAGAGCTTTGTCACAAGCCCTGATTTTTTCATCATAAGTATCGTAAAGTTCAACAGCTTGCCGCAGAGCAAATACATGCTCATCCCGATAATGCCCCTTCAGGGATTTGGCGATTTCTTCCTCGGATTTTTTGCAGTGCTTGTCACGATATCTGGCCAGCTCCACAGGATTCCGCTGCCCATTCAGTATGGCGCGGATAATAGTCATACCGGTTTTTCCGGTAATATCAGTCACCACATTATCCAGTAACAGATTCATCTGTCGAAGTGCCTTTTGCATATGCTGGATGTGGGAAGCACGGTAGCCAACAAGAGTGTCACGTTGTCGTCTATAGGATCGCAATGAACAAACCTGTTCATCCGGGCGGAACGCGCCATTGAGCAATCCGTAAGTATGTAACTGCAAAAGCCATTGGCAGTCCAGAACGTCAGACTTACGTCCGGCAACATTCTTTACATGTCGTGCATTGACCAGTTTTACATCAAGCCCCCGGGATTCCAGTATTTCAAACGCAGGTATCCAGTAAATTCCGGTTGACTCCATCACAACGGTGGTAATGCCAAGCTTTACGAGCCAGTCAGCCATAGCTTCAAGGTCTGCGGTAAAACAGCCAAACGAACGCACCGGTTGTTCATCTAACTCTTCTGGCACAGCAACAAAATGTGACTCTGACCCGATATCAATACCAGCAGCAAAGAGATTGATTTTCTCCAGATGTCCGGCAATACGCTTTTTGACTCTGTCAGAATGGGAACGGTTGGATTTGCTGCGGCGAGACATGGTTTACCCTCTATACTTCCGTGCGAAGGCATATCCGGATATGGGGCTGTCGATGATTCGCATTCTTCCGAACGAGATCGCATATTGCGTCATCAGTGATGTTGTCGCCAGCTCCCCGACCACGCTTTCGAACGGGCAAAAGGCACCAGTGTGTTTACGGTCTCTGGTCCGGGTATGTCTTCCTTTCTATCATAGGCATGTAGGCAGTAGTTGGGAGAAAAGTTACTCATAGATGTTCAGCCGGGGGCCCGGCTTGGAGCGCTTTCAATGATCAGTCGTGCATGAAGCTTATTGCATGCTTCTGTGTTTGAGCATTATGTACGGCTGGTTCCTTCTGCGCCCTTTCAATCGGTTGTTCCGACTTTTTCCGTAAGGTTTTTGCAAAAGCAGAGACTTGCCATTGGCATTGTGCGAGTATTTGTGGACGTGCGTCTTATGGCGGGTATTAATGTTTTATCAAACAGGACGTTTATTAGCCTGTTAAGGATGATCTGTATAAAAAACGAAACATAGATGAGTCCGGCAACTTGTATATATTTTTTTGACTTAAATTTGACCATAAAAAATCAATTTAGTTATAAATTCTGTGGGTCATACGTGGCGAATGTTGGGATAAAGAAGATGGTTTTGTTCGCAGAGCGCCATCAAATTAAATTGAGTGTATGCTCAAAAATAAGCCTGATTGCACTGCTTGTTTTTACACTAACAGCCTGCAGTCATGACCCATCAGGTGTTGTGGTCAAAGAGCTACGATCGCCCCCCCGGATCACTTCGGGTACCCATATTGTCAGAAAAGACGAGACCCTGTATTCCATTGCCTGGCTCTATGGCAGGGACTTCCGCGAGCTGGCAGACAATAACAGTATCCGTTCACCTTATATCATTCATCCCGGACAGCATATCTCCCTGGAACAACGGGCCCGCCCTGTTGCTCCGCCACCGAAGAGGCAGCCTGTCACCACACCTCAAAAACAAGTGGTTAAAAAATCGCCAGCATCAAAAAGGCCTTCAGTCAGTCCAAATCCTCAGACAGTTACCTGGCGGTGGCCAGCAAAGGGGAAAGTTATTCAGGGTTTTTCTTTGTCAGGTTCTGTTAACAAAGGGATTGATATCGATGGCAATTTGGGAGAGCCTGTAATGGCAGCTGCTGCTGGTGAGGTGGTCTACGCAGGTAGTGACCTGGCTGGCTATGGCAGGCTGATTATTATGAAGCACAATAACAGCTATCTGAGCGCATATGCTCATAACAGGGAACTGCTTGTAGGTGAGGGAGACGCAGTTAAAGCAGGCCAGAAGATAGCCGAAATAGGTTCTACAGGAACTACAGAGCCTAAGCTGCATTTCGAAATTCGGCGTGATGGCAAACCAGTCGATCCCATGCGATTCCTGCCTAAACGATGAGATGAGAAGTACAGCGTCTGTAGAGGGATCTCACGGGAGTTGAGAAATCTGGACAGTCAGGTTCAGTGTTGACTCAACGGTAGAGTGGGACTTTCGGATAGGACTGACTCTTATGGCAGCGAAGAGGGATGACTCAGAGCAAGGTTTTGCTGAGGAAATGATCCAGGGACAGGATGAAATTGAGAATTTGTCGGACATCGGGCTGTTAGAACCCGACGAAGCGCCGGAGGCGGCAAACAAAACCACCAAGGCGGCTGCTTCCCCGACTGAATATACCCGCCAGCGACGTGATGACGATGGCTTTTATAAAACCATTGATGCGACCCAGTTATATCTGAATGAAATTGGTTTCTCTCCGTTGTTGACTCCGGAAGAGGAAGTACATTACGCGCGTCTTGCCCGAAAAGGGGTTGAGGCGGGTCGCCGTCGTATGATCGAGAGTAATCTGCGTCTGGTGGTAAAAATCTCCCGTCGTTATGTTAACCGTGGGCTGACACTTCTGGACCTGATTGAAGAGGGTAATCTTGGTCTTATCCGTGCGGTCGAAAAGTTTGATCCTGAACGAGGATTCCGCTTCTCGACTTATGCCACCTGGTGGATACGGCAGACCATCGAACGGGCGATAATGAATCAGACCCGAACTATTCGTCTGCCTATTCATGTGGTTAAGGAACTGAATGTTTATCTGCGTGCAGCCCGTGAGCTGACCCAGAAGCTTGATCATGACCCAACCCCGGAAGAAATTGCCCAGCTACTGGATAAACCTGTAGAAGACGTTAAACGTATGCTGGGGCTGAACGAACGGGTGACATCGGTGGATACACCGCTGGGGCCTGATTCGGACAAATCCATACTGGATACTATTTCCGATGATAAGGAGTCAGATCCTGCCGAATTGCTGCAAGATCTGGATCTGAATGACAGCCTTGATAAATGGCTCGGTGAATTGTCGGAGAAGCAGCGTGAAGTAGTCGCCCGTCGCTTTGGTTTGAGGGGTTATGAAACCAGCACACTGGAGGAAGTGGGCAAAGAGATCGGGCTGACCAGAGAAAGGGTTAGCCAGATACAGGTTGAGGCCCTGAAGCGTTTGCGGAGCATATTGGAAAAACAGGGTTTATCCGGAGAATCACTGTTCAGTTGATAGGGGAGGGTCCAAATAAACAGTGGGTCCGAAGCAACCGAACATGATTACAAAAGCCATGTGCTGTTCAGGTACATGGCTTTTTTGGTGTATGGAGAGTCTGTCAGAAAGGTGGTTAGACCCATTCCAATTGAACGACAGATAACGTCAACAAGGGAACGACGTCGAAATGGCACAGGTCGAAACCACCATTTTTCGCCAGTGGGCGAATACCTTGCAGGACAGGGTTGATCAACATAGTGACGTGCTCTATGGAAAGCAGCATGATCTTTTAAGAGATAAAACTGGCATTCCTCATGAAATTGAAGATGTTCTCGCCGAGACACATGAAAAGAGTAAAAGCTCAAAGAAAGGTCTTTCTCAAGATAAAGTAATCAGTGATGAGAGAGAAGCTGACTGGCACAGCTTGTCCACCGATTCATCAAGGCGTGTTCGTCCATTAACTGAATCCTATCAGCCTTCCCCAAGCCTTCAAAAAACCGGCGAAAAAGCCAGTCAACCTTTAACAGAACCGGCTACCCCTCTGAGAAAACGAAAAGTCAGCATTTTAAGACGGTTTCGATTATGGCTGATGGTCAAAGTTGCCAACAGTCTTATCAAGAAATTAACAAAACTGGATGACTTTCTTGTCAGGCGATTTTCTTCTGATGAGAAAGCCACTGAAAAGTCAGAGAAACCGGTTCAAAATCGGAAGGTGACACGGTCGCCAAGTAAAACAACCCGTGAATCGATCATTGGTTCCCTGATTTCTGAAAATACTGAAGACCTTATAGGTGTCGTATACCCCAACGGTATTCCGGAGCAGGAGTTGAAGCTATATACCAACCCAAGACTGATCGTGCTTAAAGGGGAAGTGTTTAATCAGTATGGACATGCATTACTTGCTTTTGGTGATCCGACGTCAGATACCGACCGGTATGTCCAGATCAGCTCTGCAAACTGGTACCCAGAGCATATGAATGGCACCGAGTATCATGATTATCTTCATAAATGGAATGCAGAAACGGCCTATGAAGTTAGCCTTGACTGCAAAAATGAAGAAGCAATGCGAGCGACTCTGGATGAATTGTCGTCCAAAAAGTGGCTCTGGGGCGGACCTGTTCATAATTGCATGACGTTCTGCAAAGAGATTGGTGTGGCAGGTGAGATTGATTTCGAATTTTTTACTGGCGCTACATTTGATAACCGGTTTCAAAACGCCATTCTTCAGGGTGCCCTCTCTGGTCTCTCCGAAGCGTTTAATTATCTTAGACAACAGGATAAGGCATCGGAAGCAATGGTTGAACAACTGGACAGTGTAGAAAATACGATCGCTGACACCATTACCCGTGAGCTTGAGAAGCAGTTAGAAAAAGTGATTAATGAGCGTTATGAAAAAGACCTGGCTATTTCAGAAGATATGGTGCCCACTTTGCCTGTTGCCCAGACGCTATTACAGAGTGTTATCGATAAAATGCCTGATCAGGCAGGATTTGATAGTCTGCCTGCTGACTATCAGGAGATCGTTCAGAAACGATTTCTTGCTTCGGCAGGCAACGCCATAAAAGAAGGTATTGAGCGGGAAAGCAGGCTTATTCTGGAGAATGATGTAAGAGATCTGGCGGACTTGCCTATGGCTTCGGCCTACAACGCCCCTGTCGATAAGCGAAAGGTCGGGCCCCAGTCTACAGCATCATGGTTTGATGATTCTGATTTATAGCCAGATGGTTATCAGGCAGGCATGGATTGTGTAACCGGTCGCCTACCTGCTTCATATTTACTGGTTTGAGAAGCCAGTCAGGTAAAGATCAACGTTCCAGGTGTTCCAGCTTGCCTTTGACACCATCCCACTCTTCGGCATCCGGCAACGGATCTTTCTTCTCGGTGATATTGTCCCAGACATCAGCCAGTACGGCATTCAGTTCAATAAACTCCTGCTGATCTTCAGGCACTTCGTCTTCAGAGAAGATTGCGTTGGCAGGACACTCGGGTTCACACAATGCGCAGTCAATACATTCGTCCGGGTGGATGACCAGAATATTGGGTCCTTCATAAAAGCAGTCTACCGGACATACTTCTACACAGTCAGTGTATTTGCACTTGATGCAGTTTTCACCCACTACGAAAGCCATGGTTTAAACTCCGTTTGTTCAGGCTGATACAGCAATCGATGTTACGGTGACTCGTTGCTGTTGCTCGTTACTGTTGTAAGATGTGACCGGCCCTATCGCCGTAATGGCGCAAAGTCTAACAGCAATAGAGCCGGGGTTGTAGGTTAAGCCCGTGAATGGCTTAACAAAATCTATACCGTTGCTTTATAAGCTAACGCATTATTTCGTCAGATTTTTCAGATCATAGATAAGATCCAGTGCCTGCCGTGGTGACATTTCATCCGGATCGATCTCGTCCAGTCTGTCAACCGCCGGATGTGGTGCAGCCGCTGCAAACAGTTCACTCTGCATGGGTTGTTCCCTGACGACCATTGTAGTTTGTTGCGTTTTTACGCTGGTCAGCTCGTGATTCGATGAAGTCTGTTCCAGCTGTGCCAGTTTGGTTTTTGCCTGATTCACCACATGCCGTGGTACGCCGGCTAACTGGGCAACCTGCAATCCGTAGCTCTGGCTGGCAGGGCCTTCCTGTACTGCGTGTAAAAATACTATACGATCGTCGTGTTCGGTAGCGTTCAGATGAACGTTGACAACCGTATCACATTCGTCTGGCAGTTGGGTCAGCTCGAAATAATGGGTGGCGAAGAGGGTAAATGCCTTCACCGAGTCAGCAAGGTAGTGGGCGCAGGACCAGGCCAGTGACAGGCCATCAAAGGTGCTGGTGCCGCGGCCTACCTCATCCATCAGTACCAGGCTGCTTTCCGTGGCGTTATGCAGGATATTGGCGGTTTCGGTCATTTCGACCATGAAGGTTGAGCGACCACCGGCCAGATCGTCCGATGAGCCAATGCGGGTAAATATACGGTCTACGACGCCTATGCGTGCCTTGCTGGCAGGTACAAAACTGCCTACATGAGCCATCAATACGATCAACGCTGTCTGGCGCATGTAGGTCGATTTACCGCCCATGTTCGGGCCAGTGATCACCAGCATACGACGTTGATGGTTAAAGTTGACGCTATTGGCAACGAAGGGTTCATCCAACACCTGTTCAACCACCGGATGACGACCTTCTTCAATAGCGATACCCGGCGCAGGTGTCAGTTCCGGTCTGCAGAAGTTGAGTGATTCGGCACGCTCGGCAAGATTGGTCAGAACATCCAGCTCCGCCAGACCCATGGCCGTTTCCTGCATGGGCCCAAGGGCTTCAACCAGTTTGTCCAGCAGCTCGTCGTACAGAGCTTTTTCCCGACTCAGGGCACGGCTCTTACTGGACAGGGCTTTGTCTTCAAACTCTTTCAGCTCCGGAGTAATAAAGCGTTCAACATTCTTCAGAGTTTGACGACGAATGTACTCTACCGGAGCATCTTCTGATTCACGACGACTTAATTCTATGTAGTAACCGTGTACGCGGTTATAGCCAACTTTCAGGCTGGCCAGCCCGGAACGTTCACGTTCACGCTGTTCCAGTTGTACCAGGTAGTCTCCGGCATTTTCGCTGAGTGCTCTGAACTCGTCCAGTTCAGCATCATAGCCACTGGCGATGACACCGCCGTCACGAATCACAACCGGAGGGTTTTCAATAATGGCACTGTCCAGCAAACCGGCCAGCTGCGGATGTTCGCTGATCACCATTGAAAGATTGTGAATGGCTTCGCTGTCGATGGTGCGCAGAATATCCTGTAGTTCAGGCAGTTGCAGAAACGCATCGCGCAGTCGGGCCAGATCTCTTGGTCGTGCCGATTTCAGAGCCACACGCGCCAGAATCCGTTCGATATCACCAATGCCTTTCAGCACCGGTTGCAAGGCTTCAAAGTGAAAACCCTGTTTCAGAATGTCAATACTGTTCTGACGGTGTTTCAGTTTGTTCAAATCCCTGAGCGGGCGGTTAATCCAGCGCCCCAGCAAGCGACTGCCCATGGCAGTAGCCGTATGATCCAATACTGACATCAGGGTATGATCCCGACCGCCGGAAAGGTTGCTGGTCAGTTCCAGATTTTTACGGCTGGCAGCGTCCAGTACTACGCTGTCTTCGCGGTTTTCCAGTTGAATACCCCGAATATGGGGCAGAGCCGTCCGCTGGGTTTCCCGGGCGTACTGCAACAGACAGCCTGCGGATTCTATGGCAACGGTGAGCTTGTCACAGCCGAAACCTTGCAGGTTTTTAGTCTGAAACTGTCGTGTCAGTTGTTCAACGGCGGTTTCACGGTCAAAGTCCCAGGGCGGGCGTTTGATGGTGCCGGGACGAGCGGACAGGCTCTCTGGCCATTGAAATTCATCGTTAACCAGAATCTCTGCCGGGCTGAGACGTTCAATTTCTGCCAGCAGGGCTTCTTCGTCTTTTACTTCCAGCACCGTAAACTGACCACTGCTGATATCCAGCGAGGCAATGCCGTACAGCGTTTCACGGCGGTTCACTGCGGTCAGCAGATTATCCTGATGATCATCCAGCAAGGCTTCATCGCTGACCGTTCCCGGTGTCAGGATGCGCATTACCTTGCGTTCCACCGGCCCTTTGCTGGTGGCCGGATCGCCCACCTGCTCACAGATGGCAACGGACACTCTTAAGCGCACCAGTTTGGCCAGATACCCTTCAACGGCATGGTAAGGAATACCGGCCATGGGGATAGGCTCTCCATCGGACTTTCCCCTAGCGGTCAGGGTTATATCCAGCAGCTTGGCAGCTTTTCTGGCATCGTCATAAAACAGCTCATAAAAATCCCCCATGCGATAAAACACCAGATGTTCCCGGTGCTGTTGTTTGATGCGCAAATATTGCTGCATCATCGGGGTGTGTTTCGATAACTGAACGTCAGTCTTATCTTCGGAATTTGCCATTAATCTCTCTGAAAGCAACGTAATTCATGGGGTTTACAGCTATTTGGACGTTAGAGCTCAATCTCATCAAGTTCCAAACAAGACCAACAATATGTGGTGTAGCGCGTTTGCTAGTATAGGTTTTTTGTTCTAAGAGGGAGTTCGAATCTGATAACAGTAAAAACCTATACTGAATGTCGTCAGGCCTTGCGGATAAAGCCTTTCGGGCCAGGTAATAAGACTTCGAGGCCGATGATAATGACACTGTTGTGATATCCGCTAATGGCATGATGACAATGAATGACCAGAATGATTGAGGACTGGTTTTAGTGAGCGCAAATAATAACAAAGAGCACAAAAAACCTCTAACTCGATGCTGCAGTTTTACCTAAACAAGTAACGTATTTATCTCGATTCTAAGCTGCATCTAAAAGTTTAAACTTCCGGGCGTGTGCTTTGAGTGAGTCAGTTGCCTTTTGTTCTCCCAGGTCTCTACCAGCCATATGCCTGCTCGACTCCCGCTTGGGCAAAGTATGCTCTAAGGCTAAGGCCAGAGCCTTAAGCTCGGTATCTGGATCTTCCGATTCAACCACTGATTTCACCGTAGCAAGCAAGGCTTCTGCATTGAGGCGTTCGATCAGACAGCCTGCGGGCATTCCGGCCTGTTTGTTTTTCAGTAGGACGAATTGCTCAGGGTGCAGTAACAGCATGTGTTCGCACAGCAGGCTCAGGATCACGCCGCGCTGCGATCCGTCAGCACCTTGCTGTTTGCTCAACCTGTTCCAGCCACAATGAGCTTTCCAGTCTTGAATGAAAACCTCGACCAACCACCTCAAGGTGTAAATCCTGGCTATGTCGGTATGCCGCCATGACATATCTGAAGCCACCAGATAGCGATAATCCTCTTCACCCTCATACTTCAGGGCAATAACAAAACGTCTTTTCCCATGAGCCTTAACATACAGCCGAGCAGCCAGCATCGTGACCTGCTCTTCTTTGCCACCGCGTATTATGAGTTGAGTTTCAGCGCCTTTCTGGCGCGAAAAGTAAGCTTTGAGAGTCGCTTCCGAGTGGTTTCGGTTGGATACTTTCTGATTCGAGCGCAGTTGGCTGACAACCTGGGCTCCGCCTGTTATTTCCGCAGCCTTATCCATAAAGTCTCCTGTGCCATACAGTGCATCAGCGAGAATTGCTTTGATCGTAATGTTGGGAAACGAATCAACAAATTCTTGCAGCATAACCAGCGTCAACGACTGCATGGTGGGGTAACGAACATGATCTGGCTCAGGACGGTTCGGTCGTTCTTTTTTCTGAATGCCTTGCTTCCTGAGCGCCTTGTCTTTCTTCCTCCATGCAGATAACTCAGGGTCAGGAATATAAAAGCGAAACCCTACTGGAAAGGTAGCTACTTCAGTAACGAGCACCATAAACACCAGTTCCTGCCCATTAAAATAACCACCTGTTGATTTGTCTTTTATCTTATGGGCACCGTCGATTTTTGAAGTCCTTTTAGTGCGCTTTTTTCCTGTATCGTCGATAGCAAGGGTTCCACTTTGTATTCCATAGCGTAGAAGAATATTTCTGACGCTGGCCTGTAGCAGGCTTTGCCATGCAATTTCTGCTTGATAAAACATCCAGCACAGACGGGTCGCTTTGAATCTGCCTAAGCTTCTGCGCTCAAAAGCAGCCCAGTTAATAGTTTTAGTTACCACGATTCCCATGATAAAAACGCCCAGTGCCACTTTCTGGGATCTACTCAACTGCGCAGAGGAATTGATGGACTTGAGCGAATCATTCAAAGCATCCAGAAAGGCAGTGACAACGGGTAATGGGCGAATTAGCAAGATACGACACTTGACGGTTATTAAGTTCCTATGAGATCTTACCTCCAACCTGCTGCTGTGGCTATGATGGAATCTCGCAAGGCTTGAATTCGGAGCTGCAGTAGTAGTCTGCTCTTATGCCACCCTGCCATTTCCTGCTCTCCCTCAAATATCAAAAACTGCAGCATCGAGTAATAGTTTTAGTTACCACGATTCCCATGATAAAAACGCCCAGTGCCACTTTCTGGGATCTACTCAACTGCGCAGAGGAATTGATGGACTTGAGCGAATCATTCAAAGCATCCAGAAAGGCAGTGACAACGGGTAATGGGCGAATTAGCAAGATACGACACTTGACGGTTATTAAGTTCCTATGAGATCTTACCTCCAACCTGCTGCTGTGGCTATGATGGAATCTCGCAAGGCTTGAATTCGGAGCTGCAGTAGTAGTCTGCTCTTATGCCACCCTGCCATTTCCTGCTCTCCCTCAAATATCAAAAACTGCAGCATCGAGTAATAGTTTTAGTTACCACGATTCCCATGATAAAAACGCCCAGTGCCACTTTCTGGGATCTACTCAACTGCGCAGAGGAATTGATGGACTTGAGCGAATCATTCAAAGCATCCAGAAAGGCAGTGACAACGGGTAATGGGCGAATTAGCAAGATACGACACTTGACGGTTATTAAGTTCCTATGAGATCTTACCTCCAACCTGCTGCTGTGGCTATGATGGAATCTCGCAAGGCTTGAATTCGGAGCTGCAGTAGTAGTCTGCTCTTATGCCACCCTGCCATTTCCTGCTCTCCCTCAAATATCAAAAACTGCAGCATCGAGTTATAGTCATCGAAGTGGGTGCCAATTTAGCACCCACTCAACAGGGAAATTAATTATGGATTCATCCAAGGCAGGGGCAGGCAGCATTGAACTCTTACCCTTTATTACCCAGCTGGCCGAAAGGGAAGATCTGAAGTTACCAGCTACTCATCTTGAGTCTCTGACACATGGGCTGGAAAGCGACATAAGCAACATTATTCATTACACCGACTGGTCCGTTAAAAGCGATACCGTTGCCGAATTGAAAGCCAGAATTCGTCTGGCATTGAACACTATGCAGTTACCTATTAGCGACATTAACTACCAAGACAAGTTCACCGACTCTATTTGCGAAGAGATTATTCGTCAGGGGGCTGAGCAGAATCAGGAGCAACAGGCTCGTAAGGCTGAGCCCAAAAGCTACTGGTTTGTTGGTGCCATGCATAAAGATAAAGATGGCAACAAACTTGATAAGACTGAGAGTTTTTTGAAGGAAGGAATCTGGGAAAATGGTTACGACGATAAGTATCTGGATAAGGTAAAAGCTGCTCGTTCAGGTGATCGCATTGCAATTAAAGCGGCCTACACTCGCAAAAACGGTCTCCCCTTTGATAATCGCAAAAATATTGTCTCGGTCATGTCTATCAAGGCAACGGGGGTCGTATTATCAAATCCTGGTAATGGACAGACATTAAAAGTCGATTGGCAAAAGGAGTATGAGACACCGCGTGAGTGGTACTTTTACACCAATCGAGGAACGATCTGGCAAGTACAAAAAAGACGCTGGCAGGATGAAGAACTGATTCAGTTTGCCTTTAATGAGCAAGCACAAGATGTTGATCGCTTTAGAAATTCACCTTTCTGGAAGGAACGTTTTGGTGACAAGCCGAAAATGGAAGAGCGATTTCTATGGACAAAGTTCTATGAAGAACTGGCCAATAAGCTGCTTGATTACCAGCATGATCGCTCTGAACTGGTTGCCTTTACACAATTTCTGGCAAAAGAGTTTCAATTGTCTTATATGCTAGGGAAAAATCAGACAGATACATGCCCATTTACCGTAATGGGCATGTTCAATCGTGGAATTACAGTGACTAACCGTCGTGCAATCGCTACGAAGCTGGCTGCGTTTTTGAACGTTGAAGCTGAAGTTCCACAGGCTTTTGACGGTGTCCCTATTTTAAACAATCAGAAATCCTGGTTTTTTGGCTTTGAAGACCGACGACAGGAAGGGGATATTGATGCCCTCTGGGCGTTGTTTGAATCAGCTTTGATTTATACAGATACAGATCTACCCGATGCCAGAGATGTTTTATGTCAATCTTTTGATAAAACGGCTGAGCAATACGGTACAGGCTGGAATTTGACCATGGGTTTGTATTGGATTCGTCCCTGGGATTTTGTTCCCTTGGACAGTCAGTCTAGAGAGTATATTCAAAAAGGTCTTGGAGAGACTATCGGGACTAACGGTCATAAAGGGCGTTGCAGTGCCAGTGACTATATGGCGCTCATTGACCAGCTTTTGACGCGATTCAACGAAGATGCTTATTCAGTACATTCATTTCCAGAACTGTCCTTGTCAGCATGGCAATATGATGCCAGTGATCAGACAAAGGCTGCTGAAAATGATCCGGATGATGAATTAATTTCGGCAGATGCTCAGTCAGTAACGCCTGCTTTTGAACCATACGGTTTGGAAGACATAGTGAATGATGGCTGTTTTCTTGATAAGGATCGACTTCAGCAACTGCTGAATCGCTTGAGAACAAAGAAAAATCTGATTTTGCAAGGACCACCGGGAACGGGGAAAACCTGGTTGGCCAAGCGATTAGCTTATGCCCTTATGGGACAGAAGAATCAAAATGCTTTGCGTTCTGTGCAGTTTCATC
The DNA here is from genome assembly GCF_001583435.1 of Endozoicomonas montiporae CL-33. Classification (NCBI taxonomy): domain Bacteria; kingdom Pseudomonadati; phylum Pseudomonadota; class Gammaproteobacteria; order Oceanospirillales; family Endozoicomonadaceae; genus Endozoicomonas; species Endozoicomonas montiporae. The sequence continues at coordinate 2,270,860 of NZ_CP013251.1, forward strand.
CGAACCTTTCCTATGAAGATTTCGTCAGAGGCTGGCGTCCATCAGGTGATGGTAAACTGGAGCTGGTGGATGGCCCGTTTCTGGAAGCAATCAAAAAAGCCCGCAGCGATTCGGACACTCTTTATGTGTTCGTGATAGAAGAAATTAATCGTGGAAACCCAGCCCAGATTTTTGGTGAGATGCTGACGCTTTTGGAAGCAGATAAACGAACACCGGCAGAGGCTTTGGAGCTTTGTTATCGGCGAACTCCCGATGAGCGTGTTCATATACCAGATAATTTATATGTGATTGGAACAATGAACGTGGCTGACCGTTCTCTCGCATTAGTAGACCTAGCCTTGAGGCGACGCTTTGCTTTTGTTGATCTTGCACCGGCTTTTGGTGAGGTTTGGCAGAACTGGGTGCATGATAAGGCTGGTATTGATAAAGCTGTTTTACAGGATATTGAACGACGACTGTTAACTTTGAATGAAGCCATAGCAGCTGATCGTAATCTTGGTCAGCAGTTCAGGGTAGGGCACAGCTTTGTGACTCCGGCGTTCAGCCACAAAATCGATAATGCCTACGAATGGTTCCGGCAGGTGATTCATACAGAAATTGGACCTCTGTTGGATGAGTACTGGTTTGATGATCTTGGTCAGTCAGCCAAAGCACAAAAAACATTGCTGGAAGGGCTGTGATGGCAGCCATTCCGCAAGCCAAGCCTGGTTTTATTGGCAAAATACCCATCAGCAACCTCTGGTTGCTGATGCTGTATGCCTCTAACCTGTTCAGGCAATTGGATAAATCTCAGGCGGCGGTTGAAGATAACCCTGATGAGATTGCTGATCTGGTTGCAGAGTTACTGTGCCATCAGGTTAATCGTCGTCTTCAACGTAATCTCAGTTTTGGTTATCGATCTGAAAAAGAAGAGTTGAGCCGGGTTCGGGGCAGGATTGACTTGCTTACTACGGAGCGAAGGCAGTTGCTGTCAAAGGGCAAAATTGCTTGTCGCTTTGAAGAGCTGACGGTTGATACTCCAAGAAATCGCTATGTCCGAAGTGCTCTTGATGTTGCTGCGGGTCTGGTTTCCAGAGCGGGTCTTGCACAGCGTTGCCGTAATTTTTCACTTCACCTGCAGCGGTTGGGTGTTTCAAAAGCGCCGCCTCATGCCTATAGCAGTAGTCAGGATCGTTTTAGTCGTCATGACAGTGATGACCAATTCATGATTGCTTTGGCTGAGCTGGTATTTAACCTTGCTCTTCCTACTGAGCTATCAGGCCGTTATCACCTGCCAGAACCAGACAGGGAAGAGGTCTGGGTTCGGAAGCTGTTTGAGAAAGCAGTTGCAGGATTTTATGCCTTTCATCTGCGTGATCTGGGGTGGGTGGCGAGTGCGGGTAAGAGAATCGACTGGCAAACCAGCGATTGCACTAAAGGTATGAAAGATATTCTTCCTTCGATGGAGATAGATATATTTCTGGAGCATGAAGAGCAGAAAAGACGCTGGATTATTGATACCAAATTCACCTCTATTGTTAAGCCTAATCGCTACGGTCAGGATAAGTTGAATAGCGGTTATCTTTATCAACTTTATAGTTACCTGCGAACCCAGGAACATGCTGAGCAGCCTTTGTCTATGTCGGCTTCCGGGATGTTGCTGCATCCTTCTGTTGGGGTAACCGTAAAGGAATCTGTGAAGATTCAGGGACATGAAATGTGGTTTTGTACGGTGGATTTGGCTGGTGATGCCAAGGCGATACGGAGTGAGTTGTTGGGGTTGATTTAAAACATGCGTCAAAATTTACGGGGCATAAGCTGCAAGGAATATTAAAACTGAATGGCATTTGGGTGAAAATTTCTCCTTAAAAAAACAAAAATGCTAATATTGTAAAAATTAGTATAAGTTAAGGTGGGTATATCACCTAATGGTCAGAATATGTTACTGCGCTTTTCTGTAGAAAATTATCGCTCATTTCGAGATCGTGCCGAACTCTCCATGGTGCCAAGCCGTGTCCGTAGCCATCCGGGACAGGTGGTTAAACCCGTCAATACCCGCGATATTGGTGTTTTAAAAACGGCTGTTATCTATGGAGCCAATGCGTCCGGAAAATCCAACTTGATCAAGGCGATGCAGCATGCGCGCACTATGATTGTCAGGGGAAACGCTCTTGGTCGTAATCTGGCCTATGAACCTTTCCTGTTGGACAGAAACTGCTTGCAGCAGCCATCCCGCTTTGAGTTCGAAATCAAGTATGGCGAAACGAATTATGCCTATGGTTTTGTTGCTGACCAGAAATCTATTCATGAAGAGTGGCTATATCGAATAGATCGACAGAGCGAATCGCCTGTTTTTGAACGCACGCTTACCGATGGGGAAAGTCATTTTGATTTTTCCGGTATTCGTTTTAACAGCAAGGAAGATGAGCAGTTCCTTGCGTTTACTGCCAAGGCAACACCCGATTACCGTTTGTTTCTGTATGAATGCCTGGACCGGAATGTCGTTAAGGACCTTAGCTACATCAAGGCTTTAGGTGAAGTGAATGACTGGTTTCATGAAAAACTGAATATCCTTTTTCCTGATACCAAATACCATGGGTTGGAAATGGCAGTACATTCTGCGGATGAAACGAGTCAGCAGCTGTCTGATATTTTAAAAGGGTTTGATACCGGTATTGAAAGTCTGGCTCTGAAAGAGGTAGACCTGATGCTTGATGTGCCTGAACTGCCGGAAAACCTCAAGCAGGAAGTTCTGGGAACTATTGATGAAGGCGACGCAGTACAGATTTCCGGTCCACACAATACAAGGTATCAGGTAGTAAGAAGTACGAATGGTGTCGTCCAGACCTTCAAGTTGATGACTTCACACCTGAATAATAAAGGTGAGCAGGTACAGTTTGATATTAATCAGGAGTCGGATGGTACACAGCGGCTGCTGGATATAGCGCCGGGATTGCTGGATATTTTTTCCAAAGATAAAGTTTATATCGTAGATGAAATCGACCGCAGTCTTCACCCTGAAATTACTACCTCATTATTAAATCACTTCCTTTCCTGCACCGAGGGTGTGCATAGTCAGCTGATTATGACCACTCATGAGTCGAACCTTCTCAATCTTGACAACATCAGGCGCGATGAAATCTGGTTTACCCAGAAAGAACGGAGCGGCTCATCGAGTCTGTATTCTCTTGAGGAATATCAGGCCAGACCTGACAAAGATATTCGCAAGGGGTATCTGGTCGGGCGATACGGTGGTCTGCCAATGATTGGTTCTTTCATTAAAGATCAGAAAGGTAGTACTGATGCCTCGCGAGCGTAGATCATTCAAGCGCATTACTGGTGTTCGGGATCCGTCACTGATCGTTATTGCATGTGAGGGGGCTGCGACGGAGCCGGTTTACTTTGAAGGTGTAGAAAGTCAGTGTAAAGCCATTGGCTCCCGCCTCAAACTAAAGATACTGCCTCCCAGAAAAGGAAACCTGAGCGCACCCAAGCATGTCTTGGAACAGATGGACAGTTACAAAAAAGAGTTTGGTCTCAATACAGGAGATGAACTCTGTCTGGTTATCGACAGGGACCCACAATCCTGGACTGAGCAGGCAATATCCGATATCGCCAGAGACTGTGACAGTAAACAGTATCTGCTGGCACTGAGTAACCCGGCTTTTGATCTCTGGTTGTTACTTCATCATGTGGATGTTGATGACCACCCAGCGGAGGAAAGGGCGACTCTGTTTCAAAACCGCAATAGTGCCCTGAAGAACAAGCTTCGTGAGAAAATCACTGGTTATCGTTCCTCTTCGCCTGATATTGATGACTTTTGGCCGTATACCGAGTTGGCTATTGCAAGAGCTCAGGCTCTGGATACTGTCCCCGGTACTCGCTGGCCGAATACGCTAGGAACGCGTGTCTATCTGATTCTGCAGAAGATACTGGATGCTTTGCATAAGGCAGAGCATCGGGCCTGAGAAAAAATGGGTAGTGGGGCAGATCTAAGATGTTCATATAGTTTTCCCCACTTCCTGACCTTTTTATCAAAACTCCATATTTTCCATTTCTTTGTCAATGTCTGAGTCTTCATTGCTGCTGGTTACTGTGGGCATTCTGGCAGGAGGGCTTTCAAGGGTAGCCACTGCGACCGAATTTCGTCCGTTCGCGAACTGTTCCATTCGTGCGTATTCTTTTACATGCTGAACGAGCCAGGGATATACTGTGGTCTGGCCGTTGCGGACACTGGTGGTGATAAACCATTCATGAGCGTTTTCCGGAACACCGCCAACGTTGATTATTTCGTAGATTTTGCAAAACCCTGCATGTTTGCCTGCCTTAAATGAACCGACTCGTCCAGCGAAATAGCGGTTTGCATCAGTGGAAAATGAAAAGCCGTCCTGGTGGGAGACCTGATGATTTCCGTCGCTGGATTTAAGGTTACTGTGCCATGTGATACTAAGCTCTTCGAGAATTATGTTGTAAATGTAAGAGCGTTGGGCGCTACTGAGGGATTGGCGTACTGCACTGAAGTCATTAAAAGAGAAACTGTCGAAGGTATTGCCTGAATCATCTCTTATTTTCAGTAGTTTTGCGGTGGCGGTTCGATCCCTTTCCGGATGATTGTCATTAATGACATAGCACTTAACCCACTCACGAGAAACGCACCTTTCTGTATCATTCTTCAGGGCGTGGCGCTTTTCCTCCAGATCATAGTGATTGGGCATGGCATGGGCTTTTGTGCTGACAAAGATCATGTAGTGACCGTTTTTTTCATCAATCATCAAAGGGTGCCGGTCATGTCCGTATTTTGTTTTTCCCTGACGGGTTTTATAAGGCTTGCCAAAAACATATATACGACTGTTATCAAGCAGTTCGGCAATTTTTTCTAATCGTTGCTTATCCATAATGGCAAACTCAAGCCCATCGCCGCGAAGGGTGGCGCAGCAATAGTCATAACCAGAGAGAGGCGTTTGATAAAGAGTGTCGTCTTCGTCATCGTCTCCATTCAGATCTTCATCGAGAATGTCAGAGTTATACTCTTCTGTGGCTTTAGTTCGATGTGGGTAGACAATAGTGTAATTCTCAGGAAATTCACCACAGGCGCGATCGACCAGTATCTGCTCATAAAAAACTTCTGCCTTAATCAGCAACTGGGCCAGAATGGTGTCCAGAACGGATGACTTGTCGCCATAGGAGTCTTTATTTTTGTTGTATTTCTGTCCTTTAATGATAGGCGTTTGAATCTCTTCACCGTTATCATCCAGCCTCTTATGGCTATCAAAAAGGTTAAAGTAGCAGACATTCTGACTAACGCCATCATGGTTACGTTTGAAAATGGGGTAGGGGTCAACTCTTGTTTCGTTGTAGTATTCAGTTTTATCTGTGACCAGTAGGACTAGTTCGGGTTTGTTATTCGGTCCCTGCATTTCTTCAGTCAGAAAGCGGAGGCCACCTTTAATTTCTTTTTCCTCCCCTGTATTGATATCAATCTCCTTGCTCTTAAATTGCGTCAGCCGATGAAGTTGATCAATATAACCTGACTTGATTTCCCGTTTACTTCCTTCCCTGTCTTCCGCCCGGTTGATTATACGTACATTAAAGTTCGCTGCCAGAGCAGCAAAAATGGCTTGTCGCTCTTTTCTTTTCTTTCCCTCAATGACCTTTCCCGGGTAATGCACATCAAAGTTCAGGTTTTTCAGTTCGATGTTAAAATGGCCAGCATAAGTACTGTAAAGGTCTTCTTTAAATTTGAATGCCATCCCCCCTCTGGTCTGGTCTGGTCTGGGTTTTGGCCTACGTCGCCTGTCTCTTTACGGTCATGATCCAGAAGATAGGCATCCACCCGGTTTTTGCTATTTATATCGAGGTTGCCACGGACGTAATTGCCAGTAATAAAACCCTTGTTGTGCTCTTTCCGGGGTATCAAAAGCCCTTTGTCGTGGATATTAAACTCTTCGCGGTTGAGCATCCTGTGTTTGACTCGCACGGCTTTCCTGCTTTTGGCTCTAAACGCCCGAATGCTCTCAAGGTCAGTAAAAGTGACACCACCCGCACTCAGAACCTGCCATTTCGGAGTAGTCCCTGTACTTAATGACCAGTCGCCCTCAACTTTAACTTCAACGGTCTGACAGATGTTCACCTGTTGGTCACTGATTTTTTGTGTTTCTCCATCAATGGCTCGAAGGTAGCTATTGCCATTGTGGAAGCAGTTTCGATCTTTGACGGTGTCGTTCAGCATAAGAGCAGGCAACGAATTTGCCAGTATAAGAGGCTGAATAAACTGGAAGGGTGGCTCCAAAGGCAGGCTCACTTTTTCCAGCTTCAGAGTACGGAAATCCTCGAGGCTGATTTTCTCGAGATCGCCCTTGAGAGTCATGACAAAGCGTTTTTTCTTTTTCTGGTAGGTGAATCCACCCAGCACAACGCCACTGTTCTTCAGTGCCTTTGCAGTTTGTTTGGCAGCCTCTTCAAACTTCAACCCTGGCTTCGTATTGATATGTACGATGCCAAAGTCATAATTTTCATTCATGTGCTGATAATCAATACAGCGGGCAGGGTTGGCAATGATATTGGTGCCTATCATGCGATCCTGTAGAACTGGGTTAATCCTGCCCGACCGCATTTTTTTAAAGGACATAACAACTCCTTACCGGAACCACCGGAGATGTGACCATAGTGATTATGAGCGAATATAGTGTTTGATGGCCTTGATATGATTTTTCAGAACGTCGCCGTTTTCACTTAGAATTCCCGGTACTTTCATGAAATCAGAAGCCGCCATGGCGCAGTCGATCTCTTCCAGCTTGCCAGTCACTTCATTCCTGACAAGTGCCGCGAAACCAAACTCTGCTTTTGCCTCATTAAACAGGTTGATGTAAATAATTTTGGTGATGCCAGTCTTTTTCGCCATGTCGATAATTTTGTATTTATGCGACTCCTTCAGAAACCGGGTTCGCTTCCAGAATTTTACATCGACCATGGCTTTCTGGCCGGTTAGCTGATCGACAATAATGCCATCGAATTTTTCCGTCCATTCAAACGGCATGTCTTCCCATTTCATACCGCTGGCGGTCAGCACTGCAGCGACTGCCTGTTCTGCCACCGCAGGACGATAAATATTGCGAAATGCGGCCGGACTCATCATAAACCGCTTAGGTTTCCAGTCCGTACAATAATCGTTGCGCTCAAAGTGATTCCGCACTGCAGGGTTTTTCAACACCACACTGAGTTCTGCTTCTTCCTGACAAACCAGGTGAGTAGGCGCCGTGAAATCAGTGAATAGTTCAAAGCTATCGGCAAAACGCACTTCAGGCGTTCCCGAATAACTATATTCAGTCGTATAGCTGCTACGCCTGAGGATTTCACAATCGATATAAGCATGCAGAAACTCGCCGGGTAACTTATGAAGGGTTGGGTTTTGCAGCAGACCTTCACGTAGGCGTGACCAACCTTTTACCTCGTCATAACGTGCAAGGAACCGGAAGTTTCCACACATTTTGGCTAGTTTCTGGCAGAGCAGGGCTCTGGCTTGTTTTGGTGTTTTGTGGCTCCCTTCAGCTGCCGCTACTTTAATTTTATTATTGAAATCTGTGATCACCTCCCAGTCATGGCTAAAAAGAACGAGTTCCCTGAACACATCGGACGGGTGACAACTAGTGACGTCTATCAGTTCGTAAATAGCCGAAAAGGAAGGCTCTTTCAGTACCTGCAACTGACCCAGAAGATCGCTGAGAATCCGCTCGCAAGTGGCGTACTGGTGGAATTCGTCAGACAGCATGAACGGCACCAGGGTGTCGAAGTAATCCAGAGTCTTTTTGTTTTCCTGTTTGGCTTTGCGTCGGGCAGTTTCCATAGGGCTTGGAATGACTGGTTCATCGTTCTTGCCACTTCTGTCGCAGGCTCTTGCCTTGTTAACTAGCGCAAAATACTCAATGCTTAATGCTTCTTTCGGACGGTCGTCGTCTGCCAGGTAGGGAGCCAGCTGCCAGTTGGCAAATACCATGATTTCCCTTGATTTATAGGCAGTTCTGCCAATTCGTCCGGTAGCCTGTTCGATCAGCATACGCAGAGAGGCGATATAGTCCTCGGCATTGTTAAATGTAAAATCCACGTCAGTCTTGGATTTATAGGCACCACCCAGTCTCATTTTGATGGCTTTTCTGGATGTGCTGTTCAGAACAAACCTGCAGAATTTTTTTGTGGTTCTGGCATCAATAATGCCACCAGAATACAGAGCCGTGATGTCATACAGGCAGGAGCGTTTAAACATGGCATCAGGGTAATCAAAATGACCACTGCCGTTTTCCTCATCTTTAATGGAGAAGACGTTTGTGGGCATCGCCATATAAATGCAATCGGCATCAGCACTTGGTTTTTTGGGTTTAAAACCGCTATTGTCAACAAAAGTCAGTCGTTTTTGTGTCTCTTCGTCGCCGTGAATCCTGTAGTCAGGGTTTTTACCAGCTCCCATCGAGGCATAACTGGAGAACACGATGTATTTTTTATGGAGGTTCTCAGGTCTGCCTATCTTATCCATCAGGCGTGAGAATACACCGGATTTCATTTTGCTTGCATCTACGGCGTAACAGGGTTCAATTTCAACACCATATATTTTTTTGTAGGCTTCAATACACTTATCCAGGAACGCTTTTTCCTGCTCGTTCTTGCCATAGTTACGGGTAGAGAGAATGATCATATAGCGGTTGGTTGGGTGGGCTGCAAACCGGTTTACTGCAGACATCATAGGGTTTAGCTGTTCAAGTATATTGTTCTGATAGTTCTTTTTTTCCAGTTCTGTTTTACAGGTTGCCGGAGGAGGGAATGTGCGATTTAAATGGAGATGAAATACACCTTCACTTTCAAAGAGGCGGGATATTTCATAAGGATCGTTTTTAATAAAATCTGCAGATACACTGACACCATTGGCTTTATAATCCCGCTTCTGGCGATAAAACTGGTAAATGTCTTTTGTCCTCTGAACTTATTCTGGCTCTTGAGGATTCAACAACCCTTGGTTACAAACATTCCGCAAGGTCAGAGCTTGGTGATTTGGGTGGACCGAAAGACGCCATAACCAAGGGGTTTTGGGCTCACTCTGTTATGAAGCAGAAAATATCAGGCTGAATAGTTGCTGAATAGTTACATTGCGTTAAACAAAGTGGAAAGATAGTCCAGGGGCGCATAGAATTTTTTCCACTGAGTTTTGGCTGTCTCTGATAGCGAATACTCAATAGGATCACCGTAAATGGCGTAATTGGACAAGCTGTTAAACAGGGCAAGACTCAGGATCAGGCTATGAAAAGCTCTGACAGTCAGGCCATTTGAGTTTATCTTCCAACTGGCGATAGTAAGTAAGGCTGCGGCTGCGGCTCCGGCTCCAGCTGCGGTTGTGGCTCCAACTGCGGCTCCGGCTGCGGTTGTGGCTCCGGCTCCAACTGCGGCTGCGGCTCCGGCTCCGGCTCCGGCTGCGACTCCAACTGCGACTGCGACTGCGGCTCCGGCTCCGGCTCCGGCTCCGGCTCCGGCTACAGCTACAGCTGCAGCTGCAGCTGCGGTTACGATTCCGACTCTGATTCCGACTCTGGCTATTGACCGGTCGTCCAGGCCAAGCATGGATGAAGACGCTAAAGCTGATATAGAACCTGTTGCAGACGCGCTTATCATAAAGGCCAGTGCAGCCTTTGCACGATTGAAGCCCCTTCTAATTAATGCTTCATAAAGGATGCCGCCTACCACCCAACCAGTGCTCATTGAAAGCACTATGTATTGTAGATGGTCATACTGGACAGGCCTAATGCTCGTACTACCTGTTTGTCTTAGCATTAATGATGATACAGTGCTCCCGACTGTCCTTGCGCCCGCTTCTGCGGTGAAATAAGTCAGAACCACAGGAAGTTTTTGATTACGGGTTCGATAAGCCATCCCAACGGCACCTGCAAGGCGTAATGGCTGCCACCAGGTTTGCTCTAAAGGCCAGGACGAGACATGCCCTGCAAGCATCACCTCAGTGGTTGTGATGGCGGGAACCAGCTGAAGACAAAAATGGTTTCTGAGTTCAGCCAGATCTTCTTTGTCATTGCTGTTCAACCCGAATCGCCTGACCAGTCCCGAGACTATCCCGGGTGTTTGACAGACACCATACCAGATACCCATGCTAACCAGGGTTGACAACGATACCCCTGCCACACTCTCCAACAGCTCGACGAGGCCAGACTCTACCGCGGTGGTATTTTTTTTATAGTATTCCAGAAAAGTAAAATCGTCCTGTTTGGACAGATCGCCCCTTGCCAAAGAACAAACAGCAATCAGACAAAAAAGCAACGGAAATAGTTTGAATGCCAATTTCATGATGATGCTCTGTAAATGACTGAGAGTTAAATGTAGATCATAAATGAGTTGACCTTGTATTTCCGAGGAGCCGGTTTTGCCATCAAACAGCCATATTGAGTTTGGCATTACAGAATTACTGAAACTATTTGTCCTGCTATGTCGGGCATGGGTGGTCAACAATAACGGCAGCAGGCAGGATGTTGGGAACGGCAAGGTGAAGCAGAAAATATCAGGCTGAATAGTTGCTGAATAGTTACATTGCGTTAAACAAAGTGGAAAAATAGTCCAGAGGCACATAGAATTTTTTCCACTGAGTCTTGGCTGTCTCTGATAGCGAATACTCAATAGGATCACCGTAAATGGCGTAATTGGACAAGCTGTTAAGCAGGGCAAAACTCAGGGCCAGGGCCAGAGTATAAGAAGCTCTGACAGCCAGGTTATTTGAGTTTATCTTCCAATTGACGGTATTGGCTACGGCTAAGGCTCCGGTTACGGTTATGAGTTCGGCTAAGAATATGGTTTTGGGTTTGGGTTCTGCTCCGGCTGAGTCTACGGCTAAGTCTGCGGCTAGGACTCCTGTTAAGACTGCTGCTACGGCTCCGGTTGCGGCTCCTGCAAAGCTTCCGGCTACCGTTCCGACTGCGACTATGGCTTCGGCTCCGGCTCCGCCTAAGAATAAGGCTAAGATTGCGGCTCTGGCTAAGATTTCGATTACGACGTTGGATTTGGTTAAGTTTATTAACCGGTCGTTCATACCAAGCATGGATGTAGACGCTTCGGCTGATATAAGACCTGTTTTAGACGCGCTTATCATAAAGGCCAGTGCAGCCTCTACATTACTAAAGCCCCTCTTAATTAATGCTTCATAAAGGATGCCGCCTACCATCAAACCAGTGACCACTGAAAGCATTCTGTATTGTTGATAGTCATACTGGAAAGGCGTAATGCTCGTACTACCTGTTTGTCTTAGCATTAATGATGATACAGTGCTCCCGACAGTCCTTGCGCCCGCTTCTGCGGCGAAATAAGTCAGAATCGCAGAAAGTTTTTCATTACGCTTTAGATAAGCCACCGTAACGGCACCTGCAAGGCGTAATGGCTGCCACCAGGTTTGCTCTAAAGGCCAGGGTGAGACATGCCCTGCAAGCATCACCTCAGTGGTTGTCATGACGTGAGTCAGCTGAAGACAAAAATGATTTCTGAGTTCAGCCAGATCTTCTTCGTCATTGCTGTTCAACCGGAATCGTCTGGCCAGTCCCGAGACTATCCCGGGTGTTTGGCAGACACCATGCCAGATACCCATGCTAACCAGGGTTGACAACGATACCCCTGCCACACTGTCCAACAGCTCGAGGCCAGACTCTACCGCGGTGGTATTTTTTTTATAATATTCCAGAAAAGTAAAATCGTCCTGTTTGGACAGATCGCCCCTCGCCAAAGAACAAACAGCAATCAGACAAAAAAGCAACGGAAATAGCTTGAATGGCGATTTCATGATGATGCTCTGTAAGTGACTGAGAGTTAAATGTAGAGCATAAATGAGTTGACCTTGGATTTCCGGGCAGCCGGTTTTGCCATCAAACAGCCATATTGAGTTTGGCATTACAGAATTACTGAAACTATTTGTCCTGCTATGTCGGGCACATAGGGACGACATTAAGAGCAATCCTTTGGTAATCAAGGCCTACAGCTATGACTGGGATAAACATGAACTTTGCTGTTGAGCCATATAATGCGACCTGAGCGAAAGCCCTTGCAAGACTCGTCACCTGTGAGCCTATCTGCAGGCCTTATTTGCCAAGGCCTTTCGCTTAATGTCGTCCCTATGATGTCGGGCATGGGTGGTCAACAATAACGGCAGCAGGCAGGATGTTGGGAACGGCAAGGTGAAGCAGAAAATATCAGGCTGAATAGTTGCTGAATAGTTACATTGCGTTAAACAAAGTGGAAAAATAGTCCAGGGGCGCGTAGAATTTTTTCCACTGAGTCCAAGCTGTGTCTGATAGCGAATACTCAATAGGATCACCGTAAATGGCGTAATTGGACAAGCTGTTAAACAGGGCAAAACTCAGGGCCAGGGCCAGGGTAACAGAAGCTCTGACAGCCAGGTTATTTGAGTTTATCTTCGAACTGGCGTTAGTAAGTAAGGCTACGGCTAAGGCTACGGTTCCAACTGTGGTTCCGACTGCGGCTCCGTATTCAGCTCCGGCTACGGCTCCGGCTCCGGCTACGGCCCCAACTGCAACTCCGGCTGCAACTCCGGCTCTGATTACGGGTTCGGCTGAGGCTCCGGCTCCGGCTCCGACTCCGACTGAGAGTAAGGCTATGGCTCCGGCTCCGATTCCGGCACTGATTCCGGCTATGGCTATTAACCGGCCGTCCATATCAAGCATGGATGTAGACGCTACAGCCGATATAGAACCTGTTGCAAACGTGCTTATCATAAAGGCCAGTGCAGCCTTTGCAGGACTGAAGCCTCTTCTAATTAATGCTTCATAAAAGATGCCGCCTACCACCAAACCAGTGACCACTGAAAGCATTCTGTATTGTTCATAGTCATACTGGACAGGCGTAATGCTCGTACTACCTGTTTGTCTTAGCATTAATGATGATACCGTGCTCCCTGCAGTCCTTGCGCCCGCTTCTACGGTGAAATAAGTCAGAACCGCAGGAAGATACAATTTTTCATTACGGTTTTGATAAGCCACCACCACAGCGGCACCTCCAAGGCGTAATGGCTGCCACCAGATTTGCTCTAAAGGCCAGGGTGAGACATGCCCTGCAAGCGCCATCTCAGCGGTTGTAATGACAGGAGTCAGCTGAAGACAAAAATGGTTTCTGAGTTCAGCCAGATCTTCTTCGTCATTGCTGTTCAACCCGAATCGCCTGGTCAGGCCCGAGACTATCCCGGGTGTTTGGCAGACACCATGCCAGATACCCATGGTAACCAGGGTTGACAACGATACCCCTGCCACATTGCCCAACAGCTCGAGGCCAGACTCTACCGCGGTGGTATTTTTTTTATAGTATTCCAGAAAAGTAAAATCGTCCTGTTTGGACAGATCGCCCCTTGCCAAAGAACAAACAGCAATCAGACAAAAAAGCAACGGAAATAGTTTGAATGGCGATTTCATGATGATGCACTGTAAATGACTGAGAGTTAAATGTAGATCATAAATGAGTTGACCTTGGATTTCCGGGCAGCCGGTTTTGCCATCAAACAGCCATATTGAGTTTGGCATTACAGAATTACTGAAACTATTTGTCCTGCTATGTCGGGCATGGGTGGTCAACAATAACGGCAGCAGGCAGGATGTTGGGAACGGCAAGGTGAAGCAGAAAATATCAGGCTGAATAGTTGCTGAATAGTTACATTGCGTTAAACAAAGTGGAAAAATAGTCCAGGGGCGCGTAGAATTTTTTCCACTGAGTCCAAGCTGTGTCTGATAGCGAATACTCAATAGGATCACCGTAAATGGCGTAATTGGACAAGCTGTTAAACAGGGCAAAACTCAGGGCCAGGGCCAGGGTAACAGAAGCTCTGACAGCCAGGTTATTTGAGTTTATCTTCGAACTGGCGTTAGTAAGTAAGGCTACGGCTAAGGCTACGGTTCCAACTGTGGTTCCGACTGCGGCTCCGTATTCAGCTCCGGCTACGGCTCCGGCTCCGGCTACGGCCCCAACTGCAACTCCGGCTGCAACTCCGGCTCTGATTACGGGTTCGGCTGAGGCTCCGGCTCCGGCTCCGACTCCGACTGAGAGTAAGGCTATGGCTCCGGCTCCGATTCCGGCACTGATTCCGGCTATGGCTATTAACCGGCCGTCCATATCAAGCATGGATGTAGACGCTACAGCCGATATAGAACCTGTTGCAAACGTGCTTATCATAAAGGCCAGTGCAGCCTTTGCAGGACTGAAGCCTCTTCTAATTAATGCTTCATAAAAGATGCCGCCTACCACCAAACCAGTGACCACTGAAAGCATTCTGTATTGTTCATAGTCATACTGGACAGGCGTAATGCTCGTACTACCTGTTTGTCTTAGCATTAATGATGATACCGTGCTCCCTGCAGTCCTTGCGCCCGCTTCTACGGTGAAATAAGTCAGAACCGCAGGAAGATACAATTTTTCATTACGGTTTTGATAAGCCACCACCACAGCGGCACCTCCAAGGCGTAATGGCTGCCACCAGATTTGCTCTAAAGGCCAGGGTGAGACATGCCCTGCAAGCGCCATCTCAGCGGTTGTAATGACAGGAGTCAGCTGAAGACAAAAATGGTTTCTGAGTTCAGCCAGATCTTCTTCGTCATTGCTGTTCAACCCGAATCGCCTGGTCAGGCCCGAGACTATCCCGGGTGTTTGGCAGACACCATGCCAGATACCCATGGTAACCAGGGTTGACAACGATACCCCTGCCACATTGCCCAACAGCTCGAGGCCAGACTCTACCGCGGTGGTATTTTTTTTATAGTATTCCAGAAAAGTAAAATCGTCCTGTTTGGACAGATCGCCCCTTGCCAAAGAACAAACAGCAATCAGACAAAAAAGCAACGGAAATAGTTTGAATGGCGATTTCATGATGATGCACTGTAAATGACTGAGAGTTAAATGTAGATCATAAATGAGTTGACCTTGGATTTCCGGGCAGCCGGTTTTGCCATCAAACAGCCATATTGAGTTTGGCATTACAGAATTACTGAAACTATTTGTCCTGCTATGTCGGGCATGGGTGGTCAACAATAACGGCAGCAGGCAGGATGTTGGGAACGGCAAGGTGAAGCAGAAAATATCAGGCTGAATAGTTGCTGAATAGTTACATTGCGTTAAACAAAGTGGAAAGATAGTCCAGGGGCGCATAGAATTTTTTCCACTGAGTTTTGGCTGTCTCTGATAGCGAATACTCAATAGGATCACCGTAAATGGCGTAATTGGACAAGCTGTTAAACAGGGCAAGATTCAGGGCCAGGGCCAAGGTAATAGAAGCTCTGACAGCCAGGTTATTTGAGTTTATCTTCCAATTGACGGTATTGGCTACGGCTAAGGCTCCGGCTCCGGTTATGAGTTCGGCTAAGAATATGGCTTCGGGTGTGGGTTCTGCTCCGGCTGAGTCTACGGCTAAGTCTGCGGCTAAAACTCCTGTTAAGACTGCTGCTAAGGCTCCGGTTCCGGCTCCTGCAAAGCTTCCGGCTACCTTTCCGACTGCGACTGCGGCTTCGGCTCCTGCTTCGGCTCCGGCTCCGGCTCCGGCTCCGGCTCCGCCTAAGAATAAGGCTAAGATTGCGGCTCTGGTCAAGATTTCGATTACGACGTTGGATTTGGTTAAGTTTATTAACCGGTCGTTCATACCAAGCATGGATGTAGACGCTTCGGCTGATTTAGAACCTGTTGCAGACGCGCTTATCATAAAGGCCAGTGCAGCCTCTACATTACTAAAGCCCCTCTTAATTAATGCTTCATAAAAGATGCCGCCTACCATCAAACCAGTGAGTATTGAAAGCTTTCTGTATTGTTGATAGTCATACTGGACAGGCGTAATGCTCGTACTACCTGTTTGTCTTAGCATTAATGATGATACAGTGCTCCCGACAGTCCTTGCGCCCGCTTCTGCGGCGAAATAAGTCAGAATCGCAGAAAGTTTTTCATTACGCTTTAGCCCGGATATTTCATAAACAAGCAGCAACTACCATCCCATCCTCTTAATTTTGGACTTTTCCGCAAGCCTGCTGCTCTGTTAACCATGTGAAAGACATTGCAGCCCATACTTGCTTACAGATTAGACGCTAATCAACGAATCCTGCTATTTCAGGATAACGGAAAGCCCCAAGGCTCTTTCATCTGGTTGCTATGTACCTTGATTGAGTCTTATGAAAGTTGCTACCCCGGTCGAAGTATCGGCATCTGGTAAAAGACTTCTGTCACATGCTGCAAAAGCCTCTTGAATGGGCAGCTACGCGGCAGATGAAGTTTAATTCGGTCTTTATATTCAACCACTTTGACTGCAACTTTACAGAGCTTCATGATCACCGTTGATGGCTGCGCTTTTTCCAGCTCCGTACCTTTCAAAGTCTTGGTTCTTAACTCATAGTGCAAAACATAAGCGGCACAGGCATAAAACATTCTCAAATGGTTAGCCAAAAAGCCCTGATCGGACAATCTGTCGCCGGACAGATCACTTTTCAGATGTTTGATGAAGTTCTCATCCTGTCCTCTTGGACAGTAAAGCTCTTCATAAATTACCTCTGGAGAAGCTTCCTTCATCGACGTCACAATGAAACGAGGGTTGTCGCCTTTTTGGTTGACCTCCGCCTTGTAAATTATCCGGGTATCGAGACCTTTCCAGCTCTTGGCCTGGTATTCTGCTTCCCCGTAAAGTCTGAGCCGATCAGGTTCTGGCATGTTGTTCAGTCTTGCCAGCTCAGTCTTGACCTTCAGAGCTTGACGCGCTTCATCCAACAACTCTTTGGCTTTTGGCCGCAAAGCCGTTTTGTGGCCTGCACCTTTGCCCAGGACATAATCCGAATGAGGGGCATTCTGAACCACCCACATTAACTCTGGTTGAGCGAAGTGGCTGTCTCCCCGAACCAGTAGATGGGTTTTCGGCCACTTTTTCCGAAGCAGCCGAATGACCCGTTCGAGAATGGCTGCATTTTCCTTGCCCGTTGGGGTTTTCCCCGGACGAAGAATCGCCGTAATCAGCTTGCCGCTGAGTCCCTCAAAAATCATCAGGGGCAAGTAGCAGTAGTCCTGATATTTGGCATTAAACAGGTTCATCTGCTGGCCACCATGAGTAATGGCCGGTGTATGATCAAGATCGATAACGATCACCGGAGGTGGCAGCTTGTAACTGCTGATAAAGTGATGCACAAATGCTTCAGCCATCCTGTAAATGTCGGAGCGGGTCATAGATTGTCCCA
This sequence comes from Endozoicomonas montiporae CL-33, assembly GCF_001583435.1. Lineage (NCBI taxonomy): Bacteria > Pseudomonadati > Pseudomonadota > Gammaproteobacteria > Oceanospirillales > Endozoicomonadaceae > Endozoicomonas > Endozoicomonas montiporae. Next base: position 2,288,073 of record NZ_CP013251.1, read on the forward strand.
GCCGGGTAAAAGTGGGCGCTGATGCGAGATGGTTATCGCTGTCCAACGGATTGCGACCAGTGGCCAGTTTGAACATAGGGTCTTTACGCAAACGGTTACTGTCGTTGGCATCTTCATAGCCGCAGGCCATTTGCAGAACCCGCTGAACCAGAAGTTCTTTCAGGGAGTGGTCGATATAGGATTGATGGCGTCTGTCATTGATGGCATCAGTCATTTTGCAGATAAGACCGCTCTGCAGAATGGTTTCCCGTAGCAGCAGAGTGCCAAAGTCAGAAGATAACTCCCCACCATTGAAGTATGCCCGGATGGTTTTTCCATTTGAGGGATGAAAACGAAGCTGTTCTTGTGTAGATTTGGGCATGGCAAGTTCCGGTTTGCTTCTTCCGAAGCTTTCTTTTGGTCGACCCAATTATATCAAGTGATTGGGCGGAACTTGCCTCCTTTTATGAAATATTCGGGTTAGGGTATATCACATAAAAAACCAATAAAAACAACACCAAAGTACCTATTCATCATCGGGGTGTGTTTCGATAACTGAACGTCAGTCTTATCTTCGGAATTTGCCATTAATCTCTCTGAAAGCAACGTAATTCATGGGGTTTACAGCTATTTGGACGTTAGAGCTCAATCTCATCAAGTTCCAAACAAGACCAACAATATGTGGTGTAGCGCGTTTGCTAGTATAGGTTTTAGTATAGGTTTTTCGACCTAAAAGGAAGTTCGAATTTGATAACAGTAAAAACCTATACTGAATGTCGTCAGGCCTTGCGGATAAAGCCTTTCGGGCCAGGTAATAAGACTTCGAGGCCGATGATAATGACACTGTTGTGATATCCGCTAATGGCATGATGACAATGGATAACCAGAATGATTGAGGACTGGCTTTAGTGAGCGCAAATAATAACAAAGAGCACAAAAAACCTCTAACGAACCGTGGGATTGTCACTCTGAAGCCCGGGGAGGTGAGGGCAGATACGGCACAGCATACTGGATTACGGGTTGCATGTGGCAAGGAGGGCAGAAAGTCATTTATCTACCGCTTTAGAAGCCCTGTGACTCAAAAGCTAGTTCAAATTACGCTGGGTCACTACCCTGAAATGTCACTGCTCGACGCAAGGTCTGAGCATCGCCGGTTAAAGTTGATTCGTGAAAAGGGAGAGTGCCCCAAGCTGTACCTTCAAAAAGCCAGAGAGTCCGAACAGGCCGATTTACAAAAAGCTGAGGCAGAAGAAGCGGAAAACAGATTTCAGGTACATGATCTTGTAGAATTGTACCTCACAGGGCATGTTGAATCTAAAAACGTTAATGGAAAAATAATTTCAGGTGCCCGTAATCGAAAAGGGCAAGAAGAAGTTCGAAGAACCCTGGAGTTTGATGTTACGAAAGTGATAGGAAATATACCTGCCTCTGCACTCACTAAAAAAGATGTTACTGAACTGATAAGCCGTATTATTAGTCGCGGAGCGCCTGTTCAAGCAGGCAACGTGATGAGAGAGTTGAATGCAGCTTATGAGTATGCCATTGGCACAGGTAAATTGGATGATGAATTTATAAACCCGGTTGAGCAGGCAAAAAAAACGCTAATACGAGCTCATAAAGGAAAACTGACAGCAAAGAAAAAAAGCCGATATCTTTCGGAAAAGGAACTCAGAGAATTCCTTTTTTGGCTACCCAAATCAGGATTTTCCCAAACTCAAAAGAATGTTCTTTATCTAGCATTATTTACCGGTGCTCGTACCGGAGAGGTGTGCAATGCTGAATGGTCTGAGATTGATCTTAAAAATGCTGTCTGGCAAATACCTGACCCCAAAAATAGTATTCCCAGAAGTGTCCAGCTCTCCCGTCAGGCTGTATCACTGCTGACAAATTTAAAAAAGGTGAATGGATTTTATCCTTTTCAAACAAGCGTTAAAAAACGTCCTTTGAAACAAAAGTCACTTACTGAGACCCTGTGGGCATTAAGAAATCCAAAAAAAGTTGCTTATAACCGGAAGTACTCAGTCGAGCAACTGGCACCAAAATTTTTAGATGGCTGGGCTCCTCACGATCTGAGAAGAACGGTAAAAACCGGGCTGGCCCGTATGCAGTGCCCTTACGAAGTGAGTGAGGCTGTTTTAGGGCATGTACAGCAGGGGATGGAAGGGGTTTATAATCAGCACAGGTTTGAGCCTCAGTGTAGGGAGTGGCTGCAGACGTGGTGTGATTACTTAGATTCCCTGTAACAGGATATGTTCTGGCTTTACCGTCAGTTATCAGTAGAGCAAAGTGTCAGATCAGGTCTGAATTACTACAACTTATCCAATTGATCTGCTGATTTTTCTAAGTCCTCTTCAATTTGTTTATAATCAGGGTCCGATGTTGATGGCCACTCAGGCATTGGTCCCAGGATGCTTTCAGCCAGCTTTATTGCTTCTTTAGTATTTTGCTTCAATGATTCCAGTTCGCTTGAAGTCAAAAGACGTGGCTTGAAAAGCGATTTATCATGATTGGGTATTTTATTCATCGTATTCTACATACCGTCAAATTTATTTAAATAGTAGCTATTTTGTATTACAGGTTGAGGAGTTGATTTGTCAAACAAGTTAAGATTGATTGCGCTAATTCTTTTTTAGATCATTTTGCCAATCAATGATTTCACAGTGCTTCCAAGCTACAGTGCCAGTTGAAAGATGATAAGGAGCAGGAAATGAACCATTTTTAATCCATCGATAGATGGTAGATCTGCTGACTCCAATTGTTTCTTTTAGTTCGTCCAGGTGGATTAATCTTCTGAGTAACTCCCCATGAGCTCGCCGGTTGCTAAAACAACCCTAACCGACGGCGGTTTCAACCGGCGTTAATGTGAAGCCCATATCTTTAGCCTTCTGCTTCAGGGTTTTTAAAACTCTTTCTCTGTAACGCTGCTCAAAGTATTCCTGACCTTCATCTACATACTGGCTCCCATGCTTGAGCATACTGTAAACCAGCCTTGCCAGCTTATGCGCTGTTGCCGTAATCGCCTTTGGAGCACCAAGCTTGCTTCGCATTCTACGGTAATAGGCACCCAGGGCGCTTTTTGAGTTGGCCAGTGCATAAGCCGCCAACCTGAATGCTGTTGCGGCTGCGCCTGGCAAACGCTTGGTTTTCCGGTTCAGAACTTTACCACCGGATATTTTGGTTCCGGGACAGAGCCCTAACCAGAAGGCAAAATGTTTAGCGGAAGGCCATCGACTCATATCCAAACCGATTTCTGAAACAATCTTCAGAGCCGTATTTTCGTCGATGCCGTCGATATCAGTCAGATCGACACCGCTCACCCGGTTGAGCTCTGAACGCACATCAAAGTCTGGAGCGCAACGGGACTTCCGTTTTTTTGAAGGCTTATCTGGCGTAGAAGGCTTTTGAGAGTCTTTATCATCTTTGCTGTCAAATGTGTTGAGCTTCTGTTCCAGAGCTTTGTCACAAGCCCTGATTTTTTCATCATAAGTATCGTAAAGTTCAACAGCTTGCCGCAGAGCAAATACATGCTCATCCCGGTAATGCCCCTTCAGGGATTTGGCGATTTCTTCCTCGGATTTTTTGCAGTGCTTGTCACGATATCTGGCCAGCTCCACAGGATTCCGCTGCCCATTCAGTATGGCGCGGATAATAGTCATACCGGTTTTTCCGGTAATATCAGTCACCACATTATCCAGTAACAGATTCATCTGTCGAAGTGCCTTTTGCATATGCTGGATGTGGGAAGCACGGTAGCCAACAAGAGTGTCACGTTGTCGTCTATAAGATCGTAAAGAGCAAACCTGCTCATCAGGGCGGAACGCGCCATTGAGCAACCCGTAAGTATGTAACTGCAAAAGCCATTGGCAGTCCAGAACATCAGACTTACGTCCGGCAACATTCTTTACATGTCGTGCATTGACCAGCTTTACATCAAGTCCCCGGGATTCCAGTATTTCAAATGCAGGTATCCAGTAAATTCCGGTTGACTCCATCACAACGGTGGTAATGCCAAGCTTTACGAGCCAGTCAGCCATAGCTTCAAGGTCTGCGGTAAAACAGCCAAACGAACGCACCGGTTGTTCATCTAACTCTTCTGGCACTGCAACAAAGTGTGACTCTGACCCGATATCAATACCGGCGGCAAAGAGATTGATTTTCTCCAGATGTCCAGCAATACGCTTTTTGACTCTGTCAGAATGGGAACGGTTGGATTTGCTGCGGCGAGACATGGTTTACCCTCTATACTTCCGTGCGAAGGCATATCCGGATATGGGGCTGTCGATGATTCGCATTCTTCCGAACGAGATCGCATATTGCGTCATCAGTGATGTTGTCGCCAGCTCCCCGACCACGCTTTCAAACGGGCAAAAGGCACCAGTGTGTTTACGGTCTCTGGTCCGGATATGTCTTCCTTTCTATCATAGGCATGTAGGCAGTAGTTGGGAGAAAAGTTACTCATAGATGTTCAGCCGGGGGCCCGGCTTGGAGCGCTTTCAAGTTTCATGATCTTTCTCCCGAAAATTTATTTTTAATGTTTTCAAATGATTGATTGTTTGATTTAAACACCTCATAAAGGTTTGAAATCTTTTGGTTGAGATTCTTTAGTTTGGTTGCTTTCTAAATCGTCGCTCTTATTATCATCATTTTTGTATAAGAAAGGATATAGTTCTGGTTTGAAAATCTCTTTATTTCTTAACCTGTTTCTCTCGGTTTTATTTGTAATGTGAGTTTTGATTAGGTTTGAAACTAGAGATGGTTTTATACTGCTTTTCTTAATGGCTTCAATTATCATTGAACCAAGCAGGCTGATGATTTTTTTGTTTGCGCTATTTCTGAGCCTGTTGATCTTGTTTCGTTTCTTTTTTAGTGACTCTAAGGTTCTAGCTTTTTTTTCTTCTAGGACTTTAATGTTTTCGTTAAGTCGATCTAACTGGTCCACCCATTGTGGTTTTTCTGTACCTTTTTGCTGGTTGTTTGATTTTGGGTTCATTTGGAAACTCCTTTTAGTCCATTGCTGATCTCCCTATAAATAATTTTTGATGTAAAAGTTAAATAATACAAATAATTATTTGTTATTAATTGTTTATATGATATATCAATTATTAAACGTGAGGCATGTTATATGGATTCTTTGGCTTTCTATATGAGTGCCATTATCAATGGTTAGGATTATATGTAATAAGATGCAGGATTTGGGCTGGATGTTGTAATTGATACATAATAAGTTAGTTTAGATATGTTGATAAATAAGTTGAGTGATTAAAAATACCTGCTTTTCTCCTATTCACTTTATGGTTTCTCATAGAGACTGATTATAAGGATCAAAATATATTTGTATTGTATATAAATACTCTATAATTAGTATATGAATGATTGCTTAAGGAAAAGTGATGACGTATTTCAGTTGCAGTATCAGCTCTGTAAAAAGCTGCGATGGAGGATCGGCAGAGGCAAAATCACGATATGATCGTCGAATAGGCTATTGCAAGTCCAAAGCCAGCAGGCACAAAAGAAAAAAAGATCCTCTCATTGATTTTATTTTTATGGGGTTTCCTGCATTTCCTGATGTGAAGGAAACTGATGATGTTGTGACTCTTTTTTGTCAGGCAGCGGATAAGTACGAGCGATCTAATGGAAGGCTCTGTCGTAGGATTATGCTAGCGCTGCCTCGTTGCCTTTCCCATAGAAGGCATCGGCGTATAGCTAAAAAGTTAATCATTAAACTTTATAGATATGCCGGAAAGAGGTTTCCCATAACAGTTGCTTTTCATTTGGGGACGAGAGGTAACGAACCTCATATACATCTCATGATTTCAGAAAGAGTTCTTGATGATATATCAAGGCCGCTAGCTCAGTTTTTTAAACGCTACAACAAAAAAGCTCCAGACAAAGGCGGTGCAAGGAAAATAAATCTATGCCAGTATGGAGTTAATTCAAAAAAAGAAATTCGTAAAATAGCTGAAAGAGTCATCAATAGTGAGTTAGAGCTTTATTATGAAAAAGATCTAAGCACTCATGAGAAAACTATAATTGATAAAGACAATCTTTTTGTTAAAAGTACCTCCCTGAAAGAACAGAATAGTGAGAAAGTTAAGATTATATATGAAAATAAAGAAGCCCCTCCTAAAGATTCTATCCAATATCGGTTTTATAAAACCAAAGTTGAATCAAATATATTGGCTAGAACGTATAATAAAGAATTAGATAAACTAGTTGATTTTGATAATGAACTTGAAGTTCTTTATTACGAGTTGTCCAAAATAGCTTTATATAAGGGAAGAGGTAAAGAAATAACAATAAGAAATGTTGCTTTTCAATATCCGGAGTTAAATGAGTCATTTGAACGATTGAAACGAGAAAGTGATTTTGAGAAAAAGAGCATCGGCTTTCAGTTTATGATAAAAGTCGTTATCCCTGTATTGGCTTTTAACTTGCAATCAGTGAAATGCTTTCAATTATCAAAGGTTTTTTTAGAGAATAAACTCTCAGGAAATAAAGAAAAACGTAAGATATTATGTCGAGAATTTAATAACTCAGAAGATGCTTCTTCAAGAGTGATGAGGAGTTTAGATGTGATTAATAAAGGAGATGATGATTTTCTTAAGTTAAAGCGGAACGTTGTAGCATGGTTAAATAAGATATTTAATTATCCACGCTTTTCGAATGTGTTTAAAGCTCTTGAAAAAGTAATCCTTTCAAGGAAAAGTATAGGATCGGAACAGAATTCTAGAGTAAATCTTGGGTCTGAGGTTGTGAAATCTAAGAAGAAGCTGGTATCCCAAGATTGTGTAAATACTGCTTCTGAGAATAAAGCAAGAAATAAACTACCGAAACCCACAACCACGGTTAAAAAGCGCAGGCGTAGAAAACATGATTCAGATTACGGTATGGGCATTTAAGGAGAAGGAGCTATGAAAATAAGCCATCCAATGTCGCTGAGTATTCCTGATGATTTTGATATAGAGAGTAATCCATTTGTTAGCCTTCCGGAAAGCCGTTTACCCGTAGTAGGCAGAGATTTGAAAATGCTTGCCAGCAAGCTGAGGTTGTCGGTCATTGATAGTAGCTGGTTTTATGGTCTCACAGTTGCTGCATGGTATGAATACACCAAAGATCCCACAGAGAAAATCCGCTCCAGATATCAGAAAAAAATAAAAAAATTAGAGGTTCAGCGACATGACATTATCAATAAAATTCAAAATAGCCGTGACAAAGAATTAAAGGTAAATCTAGAGAATATTGATACCGAGATTGAAGCTCTGGAAGAGGAATGTCGCAGTGAGTGTGCTAAAAAGGAACGGGATGAGCTTCAAGCCTGCCAGCCACGCAGACGCCCCTTGTCATCGGGTAAAGAAGATGAATTACCAGTAGCTAAAAAACCGGGAAATGCTGTGGATTTACCTCTCGCGTTATTAGTTCATTTGACCAATCAGATGCCTTTCCTTGTGCAATCGCTGCCTCTTTCTGATCCGCATATTGAGTTATTCGCAGATTTGTTGGAGCCTCACACAGAAAAAGACTTTTCTTTTTATGTGGGCAGAGATGAGAATGCAGCCTATCGCTGGCGGAAAGGTATGAATCCGCCATCTACGGCAGTCAAGCGTCTAATTCATATGCTGTCAGTTTGGTTTCTGATGGAGCCTGCAGCATCGAAAGATCAACGAATAAAGTGGTGGGTTGATTTTGTAAATCAGGAGAGGAGGCTATTGGGTGATCGAATAGCTGGTAAAGAAGAGCATGCGAAGAGAGTTCTTCCCCCTGGACTGTAAATCTCAGAGGGAAATGGGGGGATTACCGGGGTAAATCAAAGTTATATTTAATTAAGTTGTTATCGCCTTAAATAGTTGTCTTTTATATATTTTGCTAATGGTGGTGATACGACTGCAAGAGCAGTAAGAACGGTTACACTGATAGCAGAGAGCCAGAACCAAAAATTCATCTGATCACTGGTTAATGCAAATATTGTAGCCAATGAGCTGGCAGGCAGTAGTAAAGCTGCGATCAGAGAAATGTGTTAACTCCGCTTTAATATGACCTTCTTCCACCGGTTTGAGATGACCCGTTTTCAGCAACACTTTTGACCCGCTTTCAACGGTTAAGTTCACTGTGTTTTCAGGTTTATTTCTTGGCAGAAGTGCCTTTCAGTAATCCAGCTTTGCGCTTCTCTTTCAGGCGGTAACTCTCACCTTTGATATTGAGAGTTGTCGCATGATGCAGTAGCCGATCCAAGATCGCAGTGGCTATGGCTTGATCGCCAAAGATCTCGCCCCAGTCGACAAAGCTCTTATTCGAGGTCAGGATGATACTTGCCTTTTCGTAACGGCGAGTCACGAGTCGGAAGAAAAGGCTGGCTTCATCCTGATCCATAGGAAGGTAGCCAATTTCATCCAGTACCAGCAGCTTTGGGTACATCAGTTGCTGCATCTGTCTTTCAAGCCGGTTCTCCTGCAACGCTTTTTTCAGCGTAGTCATCAGCTTGTCGAGGCTCATGAACATAACCCGATGTCCGGCTTCTGCTGCCTTAACAGCCAGAGCTATTGCCAGATGTGTTTTACCAACACCTGGCGGTCCGAGTAATACGACATTTTCAGCACGATCAACAAAACCAAGACCGGAGAGTTCCCGAACCACTTTTCGGTCAACGGTCGGCTGAAAGCTGTAGTCAAACTGCTCTAATGTTTTTAGCCATGGTAACCGGGCTTGCTTTAGACGACTCTCAAGCCCTTTCTGGTGACGGCCAGCCCACTCAGTAGAAAGCACTTCTACCAGGAACTCCCGGTAATTCAGGTCTTTCTTGCTGGCTTGCTCACACAGGGTATCAAGGTTGTCAGCCAGGTGGTCAAGCTTAAGGCGATTGACCAGTGTCGTTAACTGTTCCATCACACCACCTCCTCATAATGGCTGAGGTCACGGGTTTCAACCTTGATCTCGTCATACAGGGCACGGTGGTGGGTGGCGTCGAGTACCCAGCGGTTCTTTGCGTCAACCAGCAGATGGCTGGCAACGAGGGTATCGTCCGGGCCATAAACCCGTAGCTGCCGGTCAAGTCCCATGCGGATACTGACTTGCTGACCAACCAAAGTACTGGGAACACTGTAGCGATTCGTCTTAAAATTAATGTAACCATCAACCGGCACACGTCGTGTTTCCCGGTAGCTGGTGTCATAACGAATATCCGGTAGCTTTTGAAGGTGCGGCTGTTCTTTAGCAAAGCGGTCAGCCACTTTTTCTTTCAGAGTGTCATGATGGCGTTCATCTGCTACGTTGGTCAGCCAGTCTCCCAGTTGCTGGTTCAAGTGCTCAAGGCTTTCAAAGCTGCGATAGCGCTGGAAGAAGTTTTCTTTTACGTAGCGCACCATACGCTCGGTTTTTCCCTTGGTCTGTGCTCTGTAGGGTTTGCAGGCTTTAGGCTGAAACTCGTAGTGTCGAGACAACAACAGAAAACCTTCATTAAACTTCACCTGTCCGTTACCAGGATGCTCCAGAACTGCAGCCTTCTGGTTATCAACCAGTACCTGCGCACTTGAACCCCCGAACCACTCGAACGCCCGGATCAGGCTTTCATAAGTGTGTTCCGAATCATTGCTGTAAGCAGCAAAGGCATAGAAGCGGCGTGAGTAGCCCAGAACATTAACGGAGACATAAACTTTGCGAAGCTCACCTCCAACTTCGATCTGCAGTTCTCCCCAGTCGTGCTGCAACTGGTGACCGGGAGCCGTTTCATAACGGGTGGTCGCCTTGCTTTCACGCAGGGTGCGTTTAGGGTGGATATAGTCCCGTAAAATGGTGATGCCACCGGCATATCCCTGCCCTTTGATTTCGGCAAATATGACCTCGGCATTCCAGACATTCTCAGCCAGTAACGCGTCAATGACGGATTTGAAATCATCAAGCTTACTCTGGCGAACACCGGATTTGCGTCTGGGTGGTGGTCCTTGCCTTTGCAGGGCTCTCTTGACGGTACTGACAGAGCAACCTCTCTGGCAGGCAATGTCCTCAAGATAGCAGCCTTTGTCTCTGGCTTGCTTTATCATAAGGTAGTCCTCTCGGTTGATCATGGCTCCTTTTCCTGAGTGCTGATAACACTATGGGATTCGGCCATGAAGTGGTAAATCGAGAGGTCATTTCAAACCGGTGATTTGGGGTCATTTATTGGCGGAGGTAACAATGGCGAAGCTCTACAATCTGTTGCTTAGCCGCTTCGGTCTCATCCTTTATATGGCAAAACTGGGTCCCTAACCATGATATAATTTCTTGAACTGAAGAGTTATCTAATCCCTTCTTTTTCACAGCATCACGCAGAAAGTCAGGCAGAGCCTTAAGGACCTCTGCCATTAAATTAGTTGACTCAGCAGGCTCTGATAAAACATGCGCAGACGAAAGTAATGATTCAAGAAATTCAATTAATCCATCTCTATCTTCATTCTTATCTATACGAATAAACCAATCATACTGATATCCATCATCAGCTGGGCGAAAACTTACACCTGAACGAATGACGCAGAACTCAGCGTATTCCAGATTATTCAAAAGCTCTTTGAGTAATTTTTCATCGCCATCAAAAACAAAGTAATGACCGTAGAAATTTGACTCAATATACCACTTAATTTTAGGCAGCTCAGGAGTTGGAGCTGATGCATACACCCTTGGTACAGAGTCATCCCAGAAATCACAACAGTCACGTTCATAGCTATTATCATCTAGTTTGATTAGTAGCTCATCAGACTCTGTTTTATAGACAGGATAAACCATGCCACGATAAACAACTCCAAGAACACCTTCTGGAGTAGAACGTGCAGGCCTATCACTGGCGATCTCTAATAATTCACCTTCCGAGTAAACATTAACATCTAACTTAAAATACATGTAAAACTCATCACTATAATTTTTTATTTTAAGAAGTGGTTAAGAGCTAATGTACATCACAAGTGTCTTTAATAGCAATGGAGGCTAACGAGATTAGCCTCCTGAATGTACAACTTCTCTACAGATGCAGTTCGTTGCAAACCCTCTGAACAATTAATTCTATTGGAGATTTTCCATCAACCTCTAACCATTGATTTACTACTTGATTGTTTTGTAACGCCAGCCTGTAGAATTCGTTAAGTGTGCTGTCTGCACTGGGCGAAAGCGTTTTGATATCCTCTGATGTATTACTCTCCCGAGATTTCAGTCGTTTTTTCCTTTCCCTGTATGGAACATGGATGTAGACCGTTAAATCAGGAACAATCAGTTTTTTTTCAACATCGTGAAGAGGCAGGCTATTACCTGATGTTTTCCAGTGATGGTAAACTTGTGTTGACAGCCAATACCGGTCAACAACCACAGAGTGACCATCGTTGAGCTTACGACCAACTGTATTGGACAGCTGCATCACAGTAGATGCATAAAACAGCTGTCTGGCATAAGGGTCATTGTAATGAATACGATCAATTTCTTTACGGACGGGTTTGTAGCGGCCTGAAGGCGTGGTGAGGTGTTCCATGCCTAAGTGTTCTGCCAATGCTTTTGTCAGTGTTGATTTTCCTGTGCCATCAAGTCCTTCAATTGCAATAAACATTATGCTGCCTCCCTGGTGGTGTTCAGTGATTTTGCCAGACGATCCATTTTTTCCCATTCAGATCGGGTAAAACTATTGCTTGCAACAACATGAGGAATATTACTGTTATCAATAATTCCTTCTTTCAGCCCATATTTATCCTTTTGTTCTATCAGCCCAGTTCCCTCAAGAAGCATCAGTGGGAAAGCTTTAATGACACAATCACAGCGGTCTAAAAGAAATTGGATACTTTTTCTGAAACTATTGTATGTCTGGTTCGGAAGTCCGTAGATCAGGCTGACTTCAAAGGGTTGATCAAGTTTTTTTAACAGCTTTATCGCTTGTTCAATTTTCGGGATATTATTCGGTCGTTCAATGAGTTTATATTCTTCCTCAATAATGGTTTGAAGACCAAACTCTAATTCAACGTTTAATTTTTTACAGAGTCCAAGGAACTCTTCATCAATCATTTCAAACCTGACCTGAAGTGAAAGTAAAGACGTTAAGTTTATCGATGCAGCATAGCGCAGAATATCCTTGCATCGATCTCCGCGATTAAAAACCGGGTCGAGTACATTAATTTTTTTCACATTGAATGCTTTGAATAACCTCAGCTCAGCTTTGATTTTATCAAAGTTCATGAGGTGAACACCGTTACTAATCAGATCTCTGTGGGCGCAGAAATTGCATTTGAACTGACAACCACGGGATGTTTCCCAATGCAGCATTTCGTTATTGGGTTTGAGATCATACGAGCCATCCAGAAAGGGCGACGGCAGAACTTCAAAGTTAACAGGTTGTTCAATAATCTGGGCAGTAATAGACTTCTCGGCCATTATGGCTTCAGGTAATGATGCTTCTCCGTAACCCGGGATGTAAATATCACCGTAAGGGTAAAGCTCCTTGCAGTTTTTTCTATGTATTTGATACCCACCCAGTATGACTTTTCCGTTAAAGCCTTTTTCCCTGCATAGTGCTATCAGTGGATTAATGATGTTAGAGCTCCAGACGTAACAAGCCAGAATCAAATTATCCAGTCTTCGGAGATCCGTATGATTAGAAATACGACTAAAGATTTCCATGTGAGATAGTGATTCTTTCATTTGCTCGGGCATAGTGATCGCCAGGTGTTCAATGACAAATGAAGTGTGGTATTTTTCATGGCTCCGGCACGCTGACATAAGAGAAGCGGCTGCTAATCCTGTGCCGCTTTTTCCGCGTTGACTGAAATCAAATGTCACCATAAGAGCATTAAGTACTTGTTTCATAAGCCACTCCGTTTACAGCTTTTTATACATTTTGTTGTAGTTTTCGTGAGTTAATATCTGAAAGGGACTCAGTTTTTTACAGTACAGTTTGCAAATCAAGCGGTATCTTCGGCCTAACTTAAAGCGAACAATACTGGGTTTTCTGATTAGCTTTTTTCCTCCCAGATAGTGGTAAGTTTTTCCCTTTGAGAGGTCATCACAGATTTTTGTAGCTCTTACTTTCTGAGAGGTTGGTAGCGTCCGCCATAATTTTTTCTCTGTTGTAGTCGTGGGGTCCGTGTAGCGTATCATCCCTATTGCCCTTTTTAGTTCCATCATTCCTGTCAAGCCTGGACCTTTCCTTGAGCAATACCTCTTTTAGATGCCCATCACGTTTCGAAAGTTCCTTTTTACTCAGCAGGTGATAGAGAATGAGATCAATCATCCATCGTCACACTGGTGGTTTGTAGCTGAATAAAACAGATGTTCAGCTGGTAGAACGTGACAGGAAATCGTTTCTGATGGCTCCTGCTTCCACTGCATTTCAACAGCGGACAGGATTAGTATGAAATTGTGGACTCCACAAAAAAGGGCAGATTTATAAATTTTTCAGAAAAGAATGGTAGGATTTGGCACTGGCAATTTCACGACCAACTATGTCGGCCAGAAGGCGGTATTCAGGCTGCATGAGAGTTGTCTCTGGCAAATTGTTCAATAGTTTTTCTGTTTTCTGATAAGAGCCTGCATAAAATGACTTTAAAATGGTGTCATAGCTGCTCAACTCATTTTCGACCTTATTATTCATTTGAGCAAACAGGAGCTGGCTGATGGATTGCTTGCCTGCAAAGGGGTTGGGTAGCTCAGTTTTGTGAAGGTTTACGTTATCTTTGAGTAGAAAAGACCGAAATGAGTCCAGATTAGGGCTTAGTGCATTGAGTATATTTCGCTTTGTTTCCAGAACCGAGAGTAGTTCATTAACTTTTACTTCTTTTTCTTTCTGGCTGAGTGAGCCGAGCATGAGTTGATTTACTTTCTTAGTGTTATCAAAGAGAGTATCGAGAATAATAAGATTTCTGATAAACGTCAGGTTGCCTTGCTTATAGGTAATGCTTTTATTATGTGCCCCCTGATGTTCTTCAAACATCTCAGGTGGAATGGTCTTGTTATTTTTGTAGGTGTCAATTTTGTTACGTAAAGACTCGGGCACTAGCTCTTTACGTATCTTCAGTGCGTCCGCTACCAAACGTGTGGCGCTGTACTTTTTCACATTTCCCACTGTTTTATTACCTTTCGCATTTCAAGGCTGTGCGAATATGTTTTGGTGTGGAATAGGATGGTTGTGATTCAGCAATGCTTTTGGCAGCACTGACTAACTTGTCTCTGGATAAATGACAGTAACGACTGTCCTCAACAATTGCTTTTATAGCCCCTTCACACCGACCAGCAAGAAATGCTTCTTCTTTTGAGGTTGTCAAATTCTGGAACCATGCTTTTTCTTGTTCTACTAACTGACGACAGGCATGTTGTAGCTCTTTGACACTCAGGTCAGCTGCAGCGGTCGTGGAGGCAAGAAAAAAAGCTAAGACAGCAACAAGATTACGCATTGTTGTCCTCCTTTGATGGTTGATCTTCTTTTTCGTTGTTACTTTCTTCTTCTAAAAAGAAAGTCTGCTTGATTTTTCGCTGGGAAAGATAAAGCCCGAGAAACAGAGCCCCATGAACGATAAGCAAAAGGTCTTCTGCATTATATGGGTACTGTTGATATATTGGGGCGACTATAAAATAGGCAGGAATAACAAAGAGTATGATAGATCTAAAGCCCGAGACTGACCAGCAACCGAGCCATATAACAGGATACCTTTTCAGGTTGTTTTTCTTTATCAGGTCGTAAGTTTCTGAGAGATACCCATAGGCGAAAATAATAAACCCGAATAGAGTGATGAAAAAGCCAGTTGCTAACGAATCTCCAAATTCGCCTTTTAGTAATTTGGGTACTAAAAACAAGAAAAAGACCAGAGCCCAGGTGAGCAGGGCTATGATCAGATAAACCAGCCCGTGAAAAAGTGGTAATTTTCTGGCACCGGTTTCTCTGAACTTGGCTATATCCCACCAGACTAATTTTTGTTGACTTCCTGTGGACATCACAGAGCTTCCCTATCTCATTATTTTTGTAATAACGGAATTTTGGCAGCTAGCCATCTGCTTGTAAATCCCTCGGTTTAATATACGACGGAATTAATATAATGACTGATAGATCTGACGTTTTTTTGACCGAATATGAGCAGCTTGATTGAATGTGTATGGAAAAGATTAGGGGCGTTTTGGAACAGAGTCTAACTCTTTATACAGGGTGTCCTTTGATCTTAATGCCTTCAAAGTTAGGGAAGTTCCGGGACGATTTTGCAGGTACTCAACAGAGAGTTGAGCAGGTCTTAATCCCTTCAAAGTCAGGGAAGTTCCGGAACAGACACCGAACCCCGTTGCAGCGATCACCATGGTCTTAATCCCTTCAAAGTCAGGGAAGTTCCGGAACAAAGACTTTGCCTGCTTCAAGTCTGAAGCAGTGTCTTAACCCCTTCAAAGTCAGGGAAGTTCCGGAACACTGAATGCCGTTAAACCGGAACCACGGCAGGAGTCTTAATCCCTTCAAAGTCAGGGAAGTTCCGGAACGGTTGAAAGAACCCACGCCACTGTTCGGTCGAGACTTAATCCCTTCAAAGTCAGGGAAGTTCCGGAACTTCTTTTAACTTTAGATTGGAGGTGCTTATGCAGTCTTAATCCCTTCAAAGTCAGGGAAGTTCCGGAACAATAATCCTTTGCAGTTTAAGGCAGCAAGGACAGCGACGTCTTAATCCCTTCAAAGTCAGGGAAGTTCCGGAACATTGCGGTGGCAACGTCTTCGTTCAGTCCCGCGTCGTCTTAATCCCTTCAAAGTCAGGGAAGTTCCGGAACGCACTGACCGTCTTGCGTCCGGGGCGGTGAGGAAGTCTTAATCCCTTCAAAGTCAGGGAAGTTCCGGAACTTTAGATTGGAAGTGCTTATGCACGAATCTAAAACGTCTTAATCCCTTCAAAGTCAGGGAAGTTCCGGAACGCAAGGCACGTCCGCTGGAAGCATTTGTTATGGTCTTAATCCCTTCAAAGTCAGGGAAGTTCCGGAACGCGGAGCTGGACGAATACAACCGGATTTACCGCGTCTTAATCCCTTCAAAGTCAGGGAAGTTCCGGAACGCGGAGCTGGACGAATACAACCGGATTTACCGCGTCTTAATCCCTTCAAAGTCAGGGAAGTTCCGGAACTCACTGCCTTGGGGGTCGGAGAACACTGACGGGTCTTAATCCCTTCAAAGTCAGGGAAGTTCCGGAACTTCAATATCGCTGTCCCTGAAGAAAATGCAGAAGTCTTAATCCCTTCAAAGTCAGGGAAGTTCCGGAACTTTTAACTAGATAAGGAGACATGCATGTCCAAATGTCTTAATCCCTTCAAAGTCAGGGAAGTTCCGGAACTAAAATCACACGACGAAGGCGAGCCAGATTGTCGTCTTAATCCCTTCAAAGTCAGGGAAGTTTCGGAACCTACAAGGCGAATATGTTAGCTAAGTTATTGAACGTCTTAATCCCTTCAAAGTCAGGGAAGTTCCGGAACTCCACCGCCAAAATAGTACTTTAAATTCATGGGGTTGCAAAGGGGGCTGCCCACTACTGTTGTTATATACAGCAAAAAGTGCCGGTTTTTCATAGGTGTTCTTCTCCTGGTGGCGGGGTTGCCCCCTTCCGCTGCTGGTTCAGCATAACATGAAAGCACTCAAACGGGGTGTTTGTGATTCCGTAAATTGAATGAGTTACATTCTTAGGGTTCTCAGAATGTTGAAAACTTACGAACAGCGCCTTCTATCAGGCAGTCCAGTGACCGGTCAGTCAGTATCTCTTTCAGATAATCATCACTGTGACCGGACGAGTCGCTATGCCAGACGTGCTGACGGACAATGTTTTTCAAACGGTTTTTGTCTAATGACATTCCACAGAACCGGGCGGCGCTGGCTGTCAAACTCCGTATTATGGGATAAAAACCTTCTCCGCCTTCATGGTCACCAATGAGTGAAAGCCAGTGTTGTCCACGGCGTGACCGAATAAAGTCGTCAACACATCTTTTTGAATTTAAAAGGCGTGTCTCAGTTCGAACGTCCTGATGATAGGTTGGCCACCGCTGATGCCCGTGCGACGTAATGGCTTTAGTCAGAATCTCTGAGGGTAAGTCATCCTGATCCCCTTTCAGAAGGCCATTGCGTTTTGTTATCCAGTCCTGCGTACCAATAAACTGAGGACTCGCCACATAAATCAGCTGTGCAGGGCTGTATAAAGCCGGATCAATGCAGCTGTTTTTTTGTTGTGTTTTTGCCCACTGTTTAATGTCTGAAAGGCTCAGTGGTGTGTCCAGCAGGAAAAAAAGTCTGGCGTACAGGCGATTCCCTGCTGGTTTCTGGCTGGCAGTCAACTGCCAATGGCAGCTGGTATGGGTAAATGGTTTATCCAAAGCCTTCAGTGCAGCCACAATGGCCTTTTCTGGTTCTCTGTTTGCATCAAAATACGGAACGTCCAAACCATCAATGTCGATGATCAGTATGCCTGTTTTTTGGTTTCCCAGGGTGGCGGGGTAGTCACCATCGGCGTAACAGAGCCGCCGAACCCACTCGCTTTGAGGAAACGTGTCCAGAGGTTCACCATGCACCAATGCAAACTGCGAATGCGTTGCCAGCTTTTGAATAAAGAGTGACAGTGCTTCAATGGTTTGAATGGCCGCAGAGGTGTGTCGTCTGAAGTAACGAACTTTTGGATAGGATGATTTATCCATAACGCCATTTCGCCAGGTAAATGTTTTACATAAGGGCTGTCGAGCTTCAAGCAAGGTCAAATAATGCATACCCTGAAACTTAGAAGCGCATTGAAACTATTGGTTTTACACAAGCTTGTGGCTTATCTCACAAGCTTGCCAACGCCCTGCCAGGGTCAAACGTTATGTAGCCTTATGTGTGTAATTAACAACAAAGGTTCATGATGATGGATGACGAAGAATTTATCGAAGACTGGTCAGATAACTTTGACGACAGGGATGCAGACGACTGGGAAGATTTTTATGATATTGCCGTTTCGGATGATTAGGAGCCTGTTCCCGGTCAGGCTCCGGACCGGTTAACCCGATAGGATTCTGCTGCTGTTGCCCATTTCAGAGAGATATATCTCATTCTTTTTTCAGCAGCTTTTGAGAATGGGTGCCATTGGTGAAACCAGGCTGCTTGTCCTTGTCGGTTCAATTCACAATGTTGCCCTTTTTGCCAGTCAAAATGAGTGACCTGAATGGTTTTGTTCAGCACCCGCTGCATGACAAAATGTTCCAGATCAGGTCTTAAACAGTCAACAAGGTCACAAGCCAGAGAGGCTCTGCCCGCACTGGGCTTATGAAGAAAGCCTGCATATGCGTCCATACCTTTTTCCGAAAGAGCCTTATGTGCCAGTTGGTAAAGAAAAGCAGCACCCAGAGACAGCATGGCATTCACCGGATCTTTAGGAGGGCGGCGGTTTCGGCCTGAAAAATGAAACGCAGAAGGAACCAGAGCTGTCATTGCCTGATAAACCTGTTTGGCTCCCAGAGCTTCACAATTCAGCAGTTCTTCATAGCGTAAAGGGCGGCTTGCTTTTAAGCGGTCTGTCAGCACAGACACGCGGCTTGCATGGCTGTCTGCTCCCATTGTTTTCAGCCAGTGCCGCTGACGATGCAGTTTATAAAGTATGAGTATGCGCACAAGGCGAAGGTTGTCGGCAGCGTGAGACATTGCCAGGTATTGACCCTGTCGGCGCAGGACATGGGCTGTTGGCTCCGGAGTGACTGAAACTGAAGTGACCTGAGTGTGAGCATGATAAAGGTGTACATGGATGTCTGCTTTCACCAAGCCGTGGAGCAGGGAGGTATTAATATCGACGGGCTGACAGATAACAATTTGCTTCAGGCGTTTTAACGCAACCGATTGTGACTGCTCAGGTGTGTTGATCAACAACCGACCTTGCCGGATGCTGAGAGTTACCTGCTTTTGATAAATGTAAAGGGTGTCCATGGTCAGGGTGCGCTCCATTTCATGGTGGTCGGGCCGCCGCTGAAACGAATACTTTCCGGTAAAAGAGGCCGACCATACCACTTCAGGCTGATGCCTGCCCGGATTGGGATCAGTCGAATGTCATCCGAACGGGTATCCATCAGTTCCTGTAAACCACAAACCAGTGGTTCAATTTCTTTCTGGCTCAGGCTGGCATAGAACACGGATCGTTGAAGCGAAAGAGCTTCTTGTCGCAACAAACGATGCACCTTTGTCAGGCGGCGGGGGCAGGTTATGTCGTAGCAAATGATCCAGCCGTTAGTGTTGCTGGTGGAGTGTTTATTGTTCATAAAAAGCAGACTCCAGTTTGTTTTTGATGGTTTGTGTGTACATCCACAAGAGTCGCTTCCACACCAATGCTTCCGATTCAAAGGTATCCTGGAAACGCATCAGAGCCTCTTGCTTCAAAAGGCAGCCAGAACCAGCGGGTGTGAAATTTCGCTGTCTTATAATGCGTTCACTGAACAGTTTCAGTACAAATTGTTCAGCCAGCGGGCGCAGTGGCTCCATCAGATCACAAGCCAGTGCCTGTCTGTTCTTTCCGGCTTTGTGATAAAACCCTAAAGCAGGGTCAAGCCCGCTACACAAGGCAGCCTGCCAGGCCAGCAGATAAATACGGGTATAGGTGAGTGACAGCAATGCATTAACCGGATCGGGTGGTGGGCGGCGTTGTCTTTTTTTGAATCCAAGGCTGTCGGGCATCAGGCAGCGATAGGCATAAAACCATTGTTGCTGGGCTTTGCCTTCCAGTCCCCGCAGCTGGTCTTGCGTGTGTTGGCTGGTCAGTTGTTGTTGGCATTGCCTGATGGTACGTTGGCAATCAAACAACACTTTTCTCGCATCCGGACGTCGCTGGATGCAGCTTTCTACCGTTTTCAACATGCGGTGAAACTTGATATCGAGCCAAAAACGTATCAGCCCGACAGATGCAGGGTTGCCAGTCAGTTGCAACTGTTTAAGCCTGCAGGAATAAACGGCAGACCCGGGAGGGGCAATCGTAAAACTTCGGGATAACTGGTGAGTGTTGATATAAACCAGTGCAATGCCCATCTCATAAGCCGTACTGATTAAACGACTGGGCAGGCTGACCGAATGCAGCAGCACTAATGTATCCAGTCGCCGCAAAGGAATAGCCAGAGGCGGTTTGTTTTCCTGACGAATCAAAAGTGCCTGCGCCTGACATTCCAGCGATTTAACCCTGTCGTTAATGATCAGATGCGCCATATCATGCAACCAGCAGAAAATCTGAAAACAGTAAAGATTCTGACTGACCCAGCCTGATGATCTGACGTGAACGGCTGACAGGCATCCAGAATAACGTGTCACTGTCGGACATAAGCGGCGTAAGCTGCCAGTAAATGTCCCCAAGTTGTTGTTCATCAACCCAGCATTCAAATACAGACTTCTGACGGCTGTCGCAAATCTTACGCAGCCGGTACAGAGCTTTATTTCTCGTTTTTGGGTCTTTAATGTCGTAACCGATAAGCACAGGTATGTCGGCCATTGGTATTACACTCCTGATCATGATTTGAATCTGAGTATATGTGTGCCAATGGCGGGAGTGGTGTCAGACAAACTTGTGAAACGGGAGCGTTCCGGAACATGGAAAAAGTACAAATAGCCTTTGGCAGAACGTCTTAATCCCTTCAAAGTCAGGGAAGTTCCGGAACCATACGCTCGGGGGTTAGTCGAACAAGGTGAGTCTTAATCCCTTCAAAGTCAGGGAAGTTCCGGAACAAGGCTGAACGTCGCTTCAAAGCCAAGAAGATGTCTTAATCCCTTCAAAGTCAGGGAAGTTCCGGAACTTGAGAAGCGCCGGATGCACTGGGATGCATTCGTCTTAATCCCTTCAAAGTCAGGGAAGTTCCGGAACAGGAATGACGGATCATTACCGATCTGGTCACTGTCTTAATCCCTTCAAAGTCAGGGAAGTTCCGGAACTCTACGAGTCGATGGTATTCAGCACAATGAACCACGTCTTAATCCCTTCAAAGTCAGGGAAGTTCCGGAACCCTGAAATGGTCTCACTGGCGGCGGCGTCTTAATCCCTTCAAAGTCAGGGAAGTTCCGGAACGAAAGACGCTGCTGGTATTGGCTCAAGATTCATGCGTCTTAATCCCTTCAAAGTCAGGGAAGTTCCGGAACATACGTGGAGGATGGTAATCACTAATCGGAGTGCGTCTTAATCCCTTCAAAGTCAGGGAAGTTCCGGAACATAGAGGTGTTCACTATGGATACATTTGAAAAGTCTTAATCCCTTCAAAGTCAGGGAAGTTCCGGAACTTGAAGCACTCACCAAACACTTCCCCGGTGCCGTCTTAATCCCTTCAAAGTCAGGGAAGTTCCGGAACAGATTGGAGGTGCTTATGCACGAATCTAAAACTGTCTTAATCCCTTCAAAGTCAGGGAAGTTCCGGAACCGTTGACCGGCTCGTGTTGCGGCCAGTTCGCCCAGTCTTAATCCCTTCAAAGTCAGGGAAGTTCCGGAACCGCTAGTGTCTTCTAAAGGAACTGTTAAACTAGGTCTTAATCCCTTCAAAGTCAGGGAAGTTCCGGAACTCCACCGTCAAAATAGTACTTTAAATTCATGGGGTTGCAAAGGGGGCTGCCCACTACTGTTTTTATGTACAGCAAAAAAGGGCGGTTTTTCATAGGTTTTTTGCTCCTGGTGGCGGGGTGCCGGTTTTGGCTTATCCTACAACAGCTATTGACTTAACGTAACATGAAACCGTTCAAATCGGGCATTAAAGCGTTCCATTTCCTGAAGGGTTAATTCCTGACCACGCTTGTGTTCAGGAACATCAATACAAAGATGCCAGTATTCAGCACCAAGGTCGCACACTCTGGCGGCTAAATGAACAGGCAGCAAACCATACACTTTATCGCCATGTTGAAAAGGTTGGAAATCAATGTGTTGAATGGTTTGATTAAAAAACAAACCGGTCTCCTTTGCCCATTTTACGGCACCGGGGTGGCGGGTGATTAAATAAACAGCCATAAATAATATGCCATAAATCAATTTAACTTGGTTTGAATTTACTATATGTTGTCTTTCTTATAAGAATCACAAGCTTGTTAAATAACATATTTCCTTCGAAGCCTTCATTATGATGCAGGCTGAAGTTTGCAGGGGAAACCAATGACTGAATCAGGCAATTATAAAAATATACTGTTTGTGGCTTCCGGTATGTCGCCACAAATTCTTACCGAAACACTTTATGCCCTAATGGTTCAGGACAAACCTCTGATTCCTGATGAAATACATCTTGTCACGACGGTTCAGGGGCGTGAAAAAGCGCGGGCGGGTTTGCTCGATTCAGGAAAGGGCCAGTTTTACCGCTTTTGTGAAGACTATGGTTTTTCACCGGATGCTTTCAGCGAACGCACTATTCACGTCATACACGATGCTCAGGGAAATGCCCTGAATGACATTAAAACACCTTCCGACAATGAAGCCACGGCAGACACCATTACAAGGCTGATTCAACAGTTTACTGCCGATCCCGACACTCGTCTGCATGTGTCACTGGCGGGCGGGCGCAAAACCATGAGTTATTACACCGGTTACGCTTTGTCGCTTTATGGTCGCAAGCAGGATCAGCTCTCTCATGTGCTGGTCAGTGAAGGTTATGAAAGTTGCCACGACTTTTATTACCCAACCCCCGAAAGCCGAATGCTGGAGAACCGTTTTGGTGAACCCTGCGATGCCGCAGACGCCGAAGTGACACTGGCCAATATTCCCTTTGTCCGGTTGCGTGAAGACTTGCCAGAACGGTTTTTACAGGGCAAAGCCTGTTTCAGTGAAACCATTCGTATTATGGGAAAGGTGGACGAACCGCGTTCGCTCAACATCCATGTGCAGGCTTCCACCATTACGGTATCGGGCTGTGTTGTACCCATCGCCGACCTTGAGCTGGCTTTTCTGTTGATGTTTGCTCGTGATTTGCAAATCAATGGCGATGAAGCCGGTTATGAATTGCCGGGAAAAAGCGGCAGTGCCGCTATTGGAAGACCTTATTTAAGAGCCTTATGTGAGATCAAGGGCATTGACTACACCAACGATTGGTCTGAGCTGGAGGGCAGGCTGATCGATCAGGATATCAATCCCAGAACACTCAAATCATTAACGAACGGTCTAATGAAAAGTTCATTTTACAGTCAGCGCCGCAATGAACTGATGCGGCTACTGAAAATTGAACTGGGTAAAAAACTGGCCGAGTGTTATTTACCTCAACCCGTTAATGGCAAAGGTGGAGAGCACCGCCTGCTGCTGAATGCGGGTGAAGTGTCCGTGACTGTCTGAAACATTAAATCCTTAAAACCACGAACAATAATCAGAATCTATGGAAAAACAACCTCTGAACAAACTGGAGGCACGCTTTCTACTCTCTACCCCTGCCTTTCTTGGGGGAGCAGAGAGTGACAGCTGTGCTGAAAAAATAAGACCGCCGTCGGTGAAAGGTGCATTACGCTTCTGGTGGCGGGCGTTGGCGTGGAGTCGTCTGTTTAATGGCGATGCCAATGAAACACTCAAACAGTTGCATCAGGAAGAAGGTGCGTTGTTTGGTTATGCGGCGGGAGGGGCAGACAATTCAGACAATAAAGGTGGTCAGGCGGCTTTTCGGTTGAGAATACACGATGACAAGAGTCAGCAGGGCAGAGAAAAACTGGATCGAATCGATTATTTGTTGGGTCAGGGGTTAGTAAAGCGAAATAAAACATTGAGCTATCTCGCTTCCGGAAAGAATTTTTCTGTGGCCTGTTACCCCCGACAAACAATGAGTGAACAGCAGCATAAAGAGCTGGAAGAAGCGTTGCTTTGTTTTGGATTGTTCGGAGGGTTGGGTGCTCGCTCAAGGAAGGGATTGGGCAGTGTTTCTGTCCAATCCATTACGGGTGGGCAGCATACAGCGCCTGAGAATGTTGAAGCCTATAAAACGCTGGTTAGACAGTTGTTGAAAGGGATGGATTCTGTCCGTACGCAACCGGTTTATTCGGCTTTTTCATCGTACAGCCGTGTTGATGTATCCGTCACAGGCCAGCAGCCGGAGTTGTTACTGGCACAGCTGAATGACCAGTTGCAACAATATCGGGGCTGGTTTACCAAAGAGAAAAACTTCGAAAAAGACCATGACTGGGCTTACAGGGTAGCGAATGGTAAGCAGCCTTCTGACTTGCCAGAAAGAACCGTGTTTGGCTTGCCTCATAATTATTATCTGAGCAAAGCCGGAGTGAAAGTGGATATCAATACCGAGAGCGGTCGTCGTGCAACGCCCTTGCTGTGCCATGTTCATCAGTTTCCCGATGGCCATGCTCTGTTAACACAAACTTTGTTGCAATCGGACTTTCTGCATAGCAGTCAAAAAGTGGGTGTGTCTTCCAAACGGGTAAAGGGCAACCTTGAAGCCGATGTGGACTGGTCGGTTATCCGCAATTTTATGAACCGCTTCCAGCACAAAGAGGTGATCTGTGGAGAGTAAATATTTTCATATCACTCTGGGGCCGGTTCAGGGTTTTGTGGCTCAGGCTCGTCGAACCCGTGACTTTTGGTCAGGGTCTTTTTTGCTGTCGTGGTTGTCTGGTGTTGCCATGCTGGCGGTTGAGCAACAGCGTGGTGAAATCAAGTTTCCGATTCCTGCTGACGGGTATCTTGAGTGGCTGAAAGGTGATGGTAAAAATGATCCGCCTCAACAAGGCTCCATTCCCAACCGTTTTAAAGCCATGAGTATGAAAGTACCGGCAGAATTTGATGCTGATTCTGTCGTACAGTCTATTCAGCAAGCCTGGCAGGCACTGGCTGAGCAGGTATGGCAGAAAGACCTGCAACCACTGGACATTGACCTGACTGAAACCCGAAAAATCTGGGATCGACAGATTAAGCACTTTTGGGAAATCAGCTGGTGTCTGAGTGATAAGGCAGATGCCAGTGACTTGCTGGATCGTCGCAAAAACTGGCGTACCTACCAGCCACCGCAGGAGCCGGGCGTTAAATGCATGATGATGGACGGCTGGCAGGAGCTTTCCGGCGCTAAACGCCCGGGGCGTGCCGGTCAGGGTGAGCGACCTTTCTGGAAAGCGGTCAGAAAGCAGACAGGTCAGGTTGATCTTCGTGCGGGTGAAGAGCTGTGTGCCATTGCGTTTGTTAAACGTCGGTTCTCTCACATCTTTCCAACCTTTCAGGCAAAGGTGCCCAACGAACTAACGTTGTATGGCTGGTGTGTTCCGGTCAATGTACCTTCCGTGAGTTATCTGGCGGCAACCCATTGGTTGGAAGAAACCTTTAAACAGGCAAAAACACCGGAGCAATGGGATTCTGTCTGGCGCTTGTACGACGCTTTGGAGTTGATTGAAGCACACGACGGACATCGTGCCGAAGTGCCGCTTTGTATTCGCAAAGCCACCGAACACAGCGGCGAAAAACGCCAATGGCAGCGGTTGGATGGTCAATACCTGTTTGATTTTATCTTGCAATCCAAAGCACGACACGAACCTGAACAACAAGCAGTGTTTGAAGAGGCGCTAATCGCATTAAAAGAGGTTAAGGACATTACAGAAACAAAACCCAGTCCTTTTTATGCCGTCTTGCTAATGGACGGTGATTCGCTGGGTAGCCAGATGAGTGATGTTAAGAAGCAGAAACCGATCAGCAAGGCGCTTAACCGGTTTACTGCGAATGCTTCGGATATTGTTTGTCAGCATAACGGCTTTCTGGTGTATGCAGGGGGAGATGATGTATTAGCGCTGTTGCCAATGGAAGACGCTATGCCTTGTGCGCTAGCTTTGCGCAATGACTATGCAGACTGTTTTGCACGATATAAAACGGAAGAAGGTAAAGCTGTCGCCAGTACCTTGTCTGGTGCCATTGAATACTGCCATGTGAAATCACCACTGATGAAAGGTCTGTTTGATGCCCACTCCTTGTTGGATGAGGTTGCCAAAGACCAGACAGGTCGTGACTCTCTGGCGATTAGAGTATGGAAGCCCGGTGGCTTGCATCTGGAGTGGAGCTGCCCGTGGGAAAAGGCGGTAAAAGGCGACAAGCTTGTGATTGAACAGCTGGCCGACACACTCTGTCACACTGATGCTGACAATGAGCAAAACCGGAAAGCCGTTAATGGCTTTGCCTGGGGCTTTTTTCAGAAAGCAGAAAAGCTGTTTACCGACATGCGGCTGAATGAAGGGGAAGACATTCTTGAGGTGGGCGTGGTTCATTCACTGCTAACTGCCCAGTATTTGCATACCGGACAGTTGACTAATAAAGAGCATACATCAGCCATAGAACTGGTGAAGCAGTTGATCAACCAATGTCAGCTGTATGTTCGTCAGCACAATGAGAATAAAACTGAATATTACGAGCGATCCGGTTTGTCCATTGATGCGCTCAAACTCACCCGTTTTCTGGTGACCGAAGGACAAGATAAAGAGGGGCAGACAGTATGAGTCAACGCTGGCGTTTAACGTTTACCCCGGTAGACAGTTGGTACTTCCGTGAGTCAAGGCCACACGGTGCCGCCGGTGCGGATCGTTTGGAAAGTCTGTTTCCGCCGCCTGTTCGGACGATTGCCGGAGCCATCCGAACCCGTCTTGGTGAATGCCTGAACGTAGACTGGCAGGCATTTCGTCAGGGTGAAGCGTATTTTGAAGATATCAGTATTAATGAGTTGCTCGGTGACAGCGCTGATACCGGCATGTTGTCGTTTTCACGGGTTGAGCTGACCATAAATAACCAGCCTTTGTTTCCGTGGCCTGCCTGCGTGTTAGAAAAGAAAGGTTTGGACATAAGCAGCCTGAAACGTGCGGAGTATGTCCGGTTGAAACCGGGCAACCCTGTGCAGTGTGATTTGGGCAACGTATGCCTGCCCGAGTTAGTGAAGCCTTGCCCCGGTGCCAAAGTGCCAGCGGGTGATTACCTTGATCAGTCACTATTGGAACAAATATTGGCCGGAGGTTTACCAGACACTTCCGGCAAAGGCATTACCCGTCGATCTGACTTGTTTTCACTGGAACCGAGGCTGGGTATTGGCCGGGATGTAAAGCGCGGAACCATTGAGCAGGGGTTGCTTTACCAGACCAGCCACTTGCGTCTTGGTGAGGATGTGAGTGTCACGGTTTCTGTGGATGGACTGCCGGAAATTGTAGCGAAACGCTTACAGGACAACTTGCAAACATCGCCGTTTATTCGCTTTGGTGCCGAGGGGCGCATGGCGCGTGTAGAGATACATTCCCAAACACAGCAGTGGCTGCCGAAACCTCCAAAAGTCAAGGGTGGTGAGCAAGGTGTGGTGTTGATGTTGTTGTCTGACGGGGACTTTGGGGACACACGGCAATCGCCACTACCAGGCTTTAAACCGGTCATTCAGAAGGATGTCACCCTCTGGCAGGGTTCCATTAACGGACTTGAGGTTGAGCTGCATTGCGTCATGGCTGGAAAGCCTGTACGCCGTGGCGGTTGGGATTTGAAACAAGGCTGCCCCGGTGTAATGAAAAGCTATGTGCCTGCCGGTAGTTGCTACTTCATTAAACCATTGAAGAGCACCGTGACTCAGATCCTGGAACTTCACGGAACCTGTATTGGCGAGCAGACATCATGGGGTTACGGGCAAATAGCCTGTGGACTCTGGAAATAATTCGAACAGATTAGAGGATGATGTAACCATGACCACTGAAACGGCTTTTTTTACCCTTATGGCTGAAACCAGTATTCACGCCGGAGGCAGTGAAGCAGAAGGGGCTGTTGATCTGCCCATTCAACGGGAAAGGCACACTGGTTGGCCCTGTATTTTTGGTTCAGGCGTTAAGGGGGCTATGCGTGCCAAAGCAGGCAACCTTCCGGATATTGATTTGAAAACGGTATTTGGCCCTGACCCTAAAGACAACAACAGCAGTGACCATGCCGGAAGCCTGTTGGTGAGCGATGCCCGCCTTCTGTTTTTGCCGGTTCGTTCTCTGACAGGTCATTATCGTTGGGTATGTTGCCCTGCGTTGTTGAAGCGACTGGAAAGGGATTTGCAACGGGCCGGGCGTGAAGGTTTTTCCTTTAATATTGAACTGAATGACAGCGAAGTTTTAATCGGCAAGAAGAGCAGTGCCGAACGTCTTTATCTCGAAGAATACGCTTTTGAGGTGAAGGGCAGTGTCGATGAGACAGTGCTAGCAGGCCTGCAACAACTGCTGGGAGAGGAATACCACAAGGACCTCCAAAATAAACTGGCGATTGTCAGCGACGATAACTTTATGCACCTGTGTCAGGCAGCGCTGCCGGTGAATGCTCATATTGCAATTGAGTCAAAAACGAAAACCGTTCGTGATGGTGCGCTTTGGTATGAGGAGTCATTAGCACCGGATACGGTTATGTATATGACGCTGGTCGCACAAAAAGGGCGCTCAGGGCAAATGACAGCACAGGGTGTGATGAGCGAAATCACTGAACAGCTGTTTCGGGAACCTTACCTTCAGGTAGGAGGGAATGAAACCACCGGCATGGGCTGGTTTAAGGTGAGCCGTGTAGCGGAGGTGGTTTGATATGAGTTTGAAAGTAAAGGTTCGTCGCAAGGGTGAACAGCCGAAAAATGATCCGATAACAATGGATATGCCCCGTACCATCCAGCAGCAGCGGGCAAAGTTCAGTTATGAGAAGGTAAAAGAGGTTGTTGATTTAAATAACCCGGATGCAGCGAAGCGGTTTAAGGCTTATGCAAACTCACTGCCAGCCATGGTTCAGATGAATGGTTTGGGACAAACGCTGGCATTCGCTAAAAGTAAGTTTGACTCCAAAAAACCGGAAGGTATTGCCTGGCAGCATCTTTACGATCTGATCAGTGCATGGCACCAGCGGGATACCGGGTGTTACCCAAAGACCGACGTGCTTGAAGGCATTATGTCGCAGGATATGCATGTTTACCGGCAGGCACAGGCTGAAACCCAGGCATTAATGGTATGGGTCAAGCAGTTTGCCCGGGCCGAGATTCGTGTTGATGAAAAGGAGGGTGGTGAATGACTCTGAAGCTGCCGCTTTATAACCAGTCTGAATGTTCCAAGCCTGCTTTTCCTTATCATAAAGGACTTTGGTTTGAACGTTTCTTTTCTTATCCGGATAAATGGACAGTGGACTATTCCGGAAGGGATAAAAACAAAAGCCGTAAAACGGAGTGGATTTCTGGCATAGCCGGTTCCTGCGGCGATGGTAATGAGATCACCCGTTTTGCCGAACGACAGGTTCGTTTGGTGAGCAGCCTTGAGGGGCAGTATCGGGTCTACGAGCTTGACTGGCATTTTGTCACAGGGATGGGCAACCCACACCCTGTAGAGAATGGTTTTCTCTGGCATCCGACGTTGGGCACTCCCTACCTTCAAGGTTCATCCATAAAGGGTTTGTTGCGTAGCTGGATGGAAGAACAGGGCGCTGATAAGGCACTGTTGCACCGCTGGTTTGGCAGTGAATCGAAAGATTCAAAAGTACCAAAAGACTCAACAGAACAGAAGAAGGATAATCAGGCAGGTAGTCTGATTTTTCACGACGCTGTGCCAACAAAGCAGCCTGTGGTCGGGTTGGATATCATGACACCCCACATGGACAAGTGGTATGAAAAAGGCGGCAGTGGTCAGCCTGCCGACAAACATCAGACGATTCCGGCTGACTGGCATAATCCGGTACCGGTTCCGTTTCTGGTGACAAAAAATGCCAGCTTTTTGTTTGCAGTGTCACCACGCACAGAAGCCATGAAAGAAGACATGGGTAAGGTGATGGATGAACTGGCTAAGGCCCTGGAATGGCTGGGTGTAGGTTCCAAAACGTCCGTAGGCTATGGCTCTATGAGCCCAGACCTAAAGGCCGAAGAAGGTTTTGCAAACGAGTTGGCAGAACATTTGGAAAAAGAGCAGGAAGAAAAGCACAAGTCTGCACTGTCACCCGCACAGTTGTCACTGTTCCACCTTGAACAACAGCTCATCAGTGACAAAAACAGCGGTATAAAAAATGCCGGTGGTGCCTGCAAGCAACAATTAAACGAAGTGAAAAACCAGGCGGTTACGGAAAACTGGACGTTTGATGATCTGGAAGCATTGAGGTTGCTGGCCATTAACGTGCTTAAACAGCATGGTCCCGATCCTAAAAAAGGAAAGGGCAAGGAGTTAATGAAATCCATTCGGGCATTGCAGGAGCAGGCAAAGTGATGCAGGTCTTACCTTTGGCACGTTACCGCTTCCGCGTTCGTCTGCACGACACCTTGCAACTGCCGGAGTTTTCCGGATCGTTGATGCGAAGCGTGTTTGGTAATGCACTGAAACGGTTAGCCTGTGCTGCTCAAGGAGATGAGCCTTGTTCAGGTGGGTGTGCCTATAAACGATTGTTTGATCCGCAGCGCCCCGAACGGGGGCGTTTTCCGGAAAATCCGCCGCCTTATGTGATTCAACCACCAAGGCAAACCCGTGTGGAAGCAGGGCAGTGTTTGCAATTTTCCATGGTGTTGATGGGTAAGGCTCTGGATGACCTTCCCATCGTCGTACAGGCGTGGCAACAGGCATTGTCGGTGGGATTAGGCAAAGAGCGAGTGACCGGACAGCTTCTGGATGTTTGTTTGGTCGGTGAAGGAGAACAACAGGAGGTCTATTCATCACTGGACTGTCGTTATCAGCCCCATAAGGCAGAGGTGTTGTTACCCGTACAGTCGTCTGGTGCTGTCGCTATGAATTTATTGACACCCTTGCGGCTGCAACAACAAAAGCGATTTCTTAAACCAGAAGGGTTAACAACAGAGTTGCTGGCAAAAGCGCTGTTACGCCGTACCCGTTTGGCAGGTGAGATTTATCTTGGGTTAACGACGCCGGATTGGCATCAGTTTGCTCAATGGTTTGAATCGGTAACGATGCGAAGTGATCTACGCTGGCAAACCGTTGAACGATATTCAAGCCGACAAAAGCAGTCTATGAAACTCGGTGGGTTGTTGGGCTCCATTCAGCTGGATAATTTGCCTGCTGAATTAATGCCCTGGTTAAAGCTTGGCGAGTATTTGCATTTGGGTAAAAACAGTTCATTCGGGCTTGGACAATATCATCTGCAGGTAATGGCCTGATGTATTGAAGAAGTAAAATTCAACAAGGCAAGACAACAATGAAAATAAAACATAAATTTATGTTTGCGCTGGTGACTACAGCTGTATTGACTGGCTGTAGTAAAGACTATGATTTTAGTGGTCGTTATGAAGCCACGGTGGGTGACAATTGTGAACCTGACAAGATCCCTTCGACTTTACTCACCATTTCACCTGTTGGTAGTGATAAGTCAACTTATACTGCAAGGCTGGCTTCAGAATTTGCATCTGGTGTCTTTCCGGTAACCAGCTCTGCAGCATCCGTTTCAAAAGATGGAAATATCGTATTCAGTTTCTTTAAACAAGGTAAAGCCAGCTTCTTTTCCAGTGAACCATCCATCGATATGCACATGAATCTCATTAAAAGGGATAGAGACCATATCTACATTAGCAACTGGCAAGTAGAAATGCGCAGCGAAGTGTCTTCCAGTATAGGGGCTAATTTTGACTTTGTTAAAGACAAAGAGCTGGAAATGATGGGGCAGCGTGTTCCTAATGATATGTCTTATGTCGCTGGCGACAAAGGACTGTGTTTACGAAGAATTACTATTTAATAAAACAGGGAGCCAGAATAATGAGTAATACCGATATACGCTCCTTGATGGTATGCATTGTTACCAAACAGAATGCTGCCAATATCCTTCCTGTAATGACCATGAAACCGGATATCGTGGTATTGGCGGTATCGGACGATATGAAAATGGGCTCAGAAAACCTCAGTCAATGGTTTTTAACCCATGGTGATTTTCGACCGGAGCAGATTGTAGCCATGGATGGTTTGCCAGACCGTGGTATTGATCGTATCAGTGACTATGCGCTGGAATTGCTCATCAAAATCGAAGAGCAATGGCCGGATTATAAAGTGATACTAAACACCACTGGCGGCAATAAACTGATGACACTGGCGATGGTAGACGCTTTCCGGAAGGGTGGTGTGAGCGATATGGTGTATGCCGACACTCAGCATAATGTACTGGAAGTGATTGAACCGGCTAAAACACCGTCGATTCCAATTTCTTCTGTCTTTACTATTTCTGGCTATCTTGCAGCTCAGAATCGAATTGCCCGTAAGGCCAGCAGTGACGAACAGGCATGGTGCGAACGAGCTTTAGAACGAAAAGCCCTGACGAAATGGTTGGCGAACCATATGGATAAGCTGCTTCAAGAAAAGGGCGGCGGTATTCTGCCTCAGATTAATGGCGCAGCGGCTTTGGCGCTGGATAAAAACGGTGGTTTAAAACCCCACTGTAATCAACAGGATCTCCACTACGTTAATCCTCCGTCGAAGGCGGTGCTTAAAAAGCTGAAGGAGAATGGCATTCTCGAATGGTCTGAAGATCGTCCGAATACTGTTTACTTTACCCATGCCGAGCCAACCCGTTACATCAGCGGCGGTTGGCTGGAAGAGTACGTTTGGCATATCGCCACAGATTCCAATGCCGAACATGTTGCGGCAGGTCTGGATATACACGACGGTCAACATCGAAAAGACGATGTGCGTAATGAGCTGGATCTTGTGTTGGTGCACAACAACCGAATGCTGCTGGTGGAATGCAAAACCAGCCAGATTCAGAAAGACCGGCAGAAAGAGTCAGACATTATTCACAAACTGGACAGCATTGGCACCCATGCAGGTGGTTTGTTTTGTGAGCGCCTGCTGGTGAGTGCCAGTCCGCTGGATCATGAAAACCGACAAGGGCGAACCATTAAAGTGTCGTCCCGAGCCAAAGGCTATTCTATTGATGTTCTGCAATACCTTGAGATCAAACAATTCCGGCAGTTGATTGATCACTGGCTGGCAAAAGGTGAATTACCGAAAGGCTGATGTCGTTAATCAATGGTGTAAAGGGGAAAAAATGAACAGAATGTTGTACAAAATAACAGTGCTGGGCAGACCCCTTTGCAAGCTATTGAAACTGAAGTATTATTTTGGGTCTAGAGTTCCGGAACGTCCCTGACTTTGAAGGGATTAAGACGTTTATCGTTGCTGTACTCTTCTGAGTAACTCCCCATGAGCTCGCCGGTTGCTAAAACAACCCTAACCGACGGCGGTTTCAACCGGCGTTAATGTGAAGCCCATATCTTTAGCCTTCTGCTTCAGGGTTTTTAAAACTCTTTCTCTGTAACGCTGCTCAAAGTATTCCTGACCTTCATCTACATACTGGCTCCCATGCTTGAGCATACTGTAAACCAGCCTTGCCAGCTTATGCGCTGTTGCCGTAATCGCCTTTGGAGCACCAAGCTTGCTTCGCATTCTTCGGTAATAAGCACCCAAAGCACTTTTTGATCTGGTCAGTGAATAAGCCGCCAACCTGAATGCTGTTGCGGCTGCGCCTGGCAAACGCTTGGTTTTCCGGTTCAGAACTTTACCACCGGATATTTTGGTTCCGGGACAGAGCCCTAACCAGGAGGCAAAATGTTTAGCGGAAGGCCATCGACTCATATCCAGACCGATTTCTGAAACAATCTTCAGAGCCGTATTTTCGTCGATGCCGTCGATATCAGTCAGATCGACACCACTCACCCGGTTGAGCTCTGAACGCACATCAAAGTCTGGAGCGCAACGGGACTTCCGTTTTTTTGAAGGCTTATCTGGCGTAGAAGGCTTTTGAGAGTCTTTATCATCTTTGCTGTCAAATGTGTTGAGCTTCTGTTCCAGAGCTTTGTCACAAGCCCTGATTTTTTCATCATAAGTATCGTAAAGTTCAACAGCTTGCCGCAGAGCAAATACATGCTCATCCCGATAATGCCCCTTCAGGGATTTGGCGATTTCTTCCTCGGATTTTTTGCAGTGCTTGTCACGATATCTGGCCAGCTCCACAGGATTCCGCTGCCCATTCAGTATGGCGCGGATAATAGTCATACCGGTTTTTCCGGTAATATCAGTCACCACATTATCCAGTAACAGATTCATCTGTCGAAGTGCCTTTTGCATATGCTGGATGTGGGAAGCACGGTAGCCAACAAGAGTGTCACGTTGTCGTCTATAGGATCGCAATGAACAAACCTGTTCATCCGGGCGGAACGCGCCATTGAGCAATCCGTAAGTATGTAGTGCCTGTCAGAAAACCTCAGAAAATTCGCAGCGAATTCTGGCTGTCATGCACCCATCGCAGCTGAATTCTACTGTTATGGCAAGTAGAGGCTATTTTTTGTACTCAGCAGCGTGAAGTAAAAGCAAAAATGCCACTTCTGAAGCGTGCAAAACCCTCATGCCAGGCATGATAAAACAAAAACTGACCGGTAGCTGGCTGAAAAGCTATTGACGATCTCTGGTCAGAAGAAGTTTGCCCAACCGTTTCAGATTGCCGGCAACAACAGCCAGTGCAACGTATCGCTTAAAGCCCTCAATGCCTTTATCCGGACACTTATCGAGGCCGTTGGATTCCAATGCATTTATATCCGACTCCACGGCTGAGTGTTTTCTTTTTGCCCGGATAAATTCCAGATGGGTTTCACGCTTTTTGTCACTGGCTGACAGTCTGCCTTTCTTGGGCAGAACCGGACG
This sequence comes from Endozoicomonas montiporae CL-33, assembly GCF_001583435.1. Classification (NCBI taxonomy): domain Bacteria; kingdom Pseudomonadati; phylum Pseudomonadota; class Gammaproteobacteria; order Oceanospirillales; family Endozoicomonadaceae; genus Endozoicomonas; species Endozoicomonas montiporae. Next base: position 2,322,583 of record NZ_CP013251.1, read on the forward strand.
TTCAAGAAGAGCTTCCAACTTCTCAAGATTGTCCGGGCTCCAGAAACCCTTGTCGTAGCTCACCTGATTCAATGCTGGAAACCGCTTTTTAGCATCTTCTGCCATAGGTACAGTAACCTGGTCGTCTGTTTGCTTTTGCATGACCTGATGATGCAAAGTAAAACCAAATTGATCCTGTAGCACGCAAACTCGTAGCCCCAGTTCTACCGGTGTACCGGCCTTGCCTTTGCTGATCCACTCGGTGTGTGGTTCAAAAATCGAGAATATCTTCTCGCTATGGGGAATCTGTTCGTGCTCAATAACTCGCCGGTAAATCAGAGCTATCTGGTGCTTGCCGTGAGCAATGTGGTATTTGAGATTTTCCAGCCTTGGTTCATCGGGTTGTTTCTTCACCAACAAAGACAAGGTCACTTCCGCCTTGTGCAGAACGGCGCTGCTGTACTTGATGTACTCAACATGAGCCATCTCAATATCGTGCTGTCGCAGGCGCTTTTTCAGCTCACAGGAAGCGCCGGAGTGTTTCAGGTTCCGCGCTTTGTGGTAACGCTTACGGTGTTGATTCTTGAGATATTCACGCTGGCGCCACCCCGGAAGCTGGTATTGTTCAGCAAGGGTTGATGCAAACTCGATACTTTTACGGCAAGCATCGCTCAACAGGCTGATATCCGTAGGGAAGTGGACATCGGTTTTAACTACGAACGAATCGGCACGGCCATGTAACGGTTCGTCTTTTTTTTAACCAGCATATGGCCTGCTGCCACGACGACCTGATTGATCTGATCGAGAATTTCAGGGGTGAAGTGGCTGATATTATCCTGCAATGTCTGTATATGGTAAGAGCGCGTACAGTAAGGACCGTGGCCAAGCATTTGTCTAAGAGAACCATGTTCATTGGCAAGCTCTCTCAGACGGTCGTAGTCGCAGTTAGTAACCAAACGAAGTGTGCCAAGCACCAGTATTTTCCAGAACTCCATACCGGGACGACCATTGTTCTGGTCAGTGGTGGTCATGGTATCGAGTACCTGAAAAACCTGATTACGCAGTTCGATATTTGTCCATATGTGCTGTAAAGCCCGCAATAGCCGGGGAATATCGTCCCTCGATTTGGCGTCGAAGGTGATGGCAGAGATATCAATCTCTCCCAGCTGCATTTGTGGGTTGATGGTTTGGCGCATAAATTGAGAAAAACAGCCTGTTTTGGGAAATCTTCATGAACTATATGGGGCTGCAGGCTTCTGTATTCAAGTGCTTGAGGGTTTCCGGACAGGCACTATGTAACTGCAAAAGCCATTGGCAGTCCAGAACGTCAGACTTACGTCCGGCAACATTCTTTACATGTCGTGCATTGACCAGTTTTACATCAAGCCCCCGGGATTCCAGTATTTCAAACGCAGGTATCCAGTAAATCCCGGTTGACTCCATCACAACGGTGGTAATGCCAAGCTTTACGAGCCAGTCAGCCATAGCTTCAAGGTCTGCGGTAAAACAGCCAAATGAACGCACCGGTTGTTCATCTAACTCTTCTGGCACTGCAACAAAGTGTGACTCTGACCCGATATCAATACCGGCGGCAAAGAGATTGATTTTCTCCAGATGTCCAGCAATACGCTTTTTGACTCTGTCAGAATGGGAACGGTTGGATTTGCTGCGGCGAGACATGGTTTACCCTCTATACTTCTGTGCGAAGGCATATCCGGATATGGGGCTGTCGATGATTCGCATTCTTCCGAACGAGATCGCATATTGCGTCATCAGTGATGTTGTCGCCAGCTCCCCGACCACGCTTTCAAACGGGCAAAAGGCACCAGTGTGTTTACGGTCTCTGGTCCGGATATGTCTTCCTTTCTATCATAGGCATGTAGGCAGTAGTTGGGAGAAAAGTTACTCATAGATGTTCAGCCGGGGGCCCGGCTTGGAGCGCTTTCAATATACTGGTTCCGGAACGTCCCTGACTTTGAAGGGATTAAGACAATAGTTTGATAAACTTCGGGAACAGGAACCCCTCCACGACCTGCATCAATACACCACACCCACCATCATGCTTTAATCCCCCACAAGCTTGTAAACCATCACATCGCACTGGCTCCGGTTTACTCTACAGCGGTCAAAAAACTATCCAATAAAAAGGAAAAGGTGTATGGATAAGCACGAAAGCCTGTATCAGTTGATCAGAAGAATGGACCGTATTTTGTGGGCGATTCCTGTGCTGATCAGTGCATTAACATTGCTGCTGTGCTTCATGCTCTGGGAAATGGTACTGGCGTATTTTGAAACACCGGGGCAGTACCTCAGAGGGACAATTGCAGGTTTGCTGACCTTTGCCCTGCAGTACCATATGTTGAAACACGCCTGGAAGCCCAATAAAAGTCTGGCTGCCATTACCCAACCGGGTGAAGATGAAAAAGTCTGTCCGTTCTGTGGTGAGTGCATTGATCTTCATGCCCGGTTCTGTTGCCATTGCCGGCAGCGTATTCCCCATTGGGACAAGCAGGGGAAGCCCTTTCAGCATAAAACCCGCTGGTCATTGCAACGTTGTGATCAGTGCGGTGCGTTGTCCCGACGCAATTATGGCAATGAAGAACGTATTTTATGCAAGCGCTGCCATTAAGGAACCATAATGACTGCCATGCTGCAAAACACGGGTCGCACATTTATTGTCAGCCGTCATTCTGCCAGCATTGAGTGGATTAAACAGCAGGGCTATGAGCACGCTGAAGTGATTCACCACTTTGCGGCAACTCAGTTACAACGAGGCGACCTGGTCATTGGCACCTTGCCGGTGCATCTTGCCCGTGAAATAAATGAGCAGGGTATACGATTTATTTATTTCAGTATTAACGTGCCTGAGTCCATGCGGGGAAAAGAAATCAGTGCCGGATTGCTAAGCACTCTGAACCCAAGGCTGGAAGAATTGCAGGTATCGGCCTGTCATCACCAGCCGGTAGAAATTCGACAATCTGAAACACTCTTGCATCGTCTTGCTGACTGCTTTCGCTCCCACGATCGTCACATCATGATTTTTGGTTTGGGGTGTTTGCTGTTTGTGATCTTTCTTTATCTGGGTGAGTGGGCCGCTAACAATACCGTTAATTTGCCGCTTATTAACGATGTGGATGTAAATGGCAATCCTAAAACTGTGGCGGTGATTCTTGATCAGGCAGGCATAGTGTTCAGCTATGTGACCGTTGCGTTTGCGGCTCCTGCGTTGTTATCGATTTACTTTCGCTTTAAACGCTCCATCAAAGGACCGATTAAAGGTAAGGCCGTCAATATGGATCAGCTAACCTCGAAATACAAAGCAGGCATGGTGCTGGCCACACAAGAGCGCAACAAGCTGCCTTACTGGTTACTGAACCGAATTGCCCTTGGTCAAAAAAGACTGACTCTTGCGGTGTTGTATACCGACCAGACTCGGGAATCCGCAATAAAAATGATTGATACCTTTGCCGGTGAGATCGACTTCTGTATGCAACCCAGCGATTCCGATCAGGATCGTTTATTACAGCCTCTTAACTATCAGGCCAATCGCGAAGTAGCCCGCCGGATGATTGATAAATTCCTCGAACAGGTGAATGCCAGAGCTGAGGAAACGTTTATTGATATCACTGGCGGTACCGTGGTGATGTCGGTGTCCATGATGGAGGCGGCGAAAGAGCGTGGGATGAATGTGCTGTACACTTCCAGCCGCGAGATGGTAACGGAAAAAAATTATCGGCTGAAAGAGGTGGCGTCTACCATTGACCTGTCGCCTGAATCACTTTAACTCGATGCTGCAGTTTTTGATATTTGAGGGAGAGCAGGAAATGGCAGGGTGGCATAAGAGCAGACTACTACTGCAGCTCCGAATTCAAGCCTTGCGAGATTCCATCATAGCCACAGCAGCAGGTTGGAGGTAAGATCTCATAGGAACTTAATAACCGTCAAGTGTCGTATCTTGCTAATTCGCCCATTACCCGTTGTCACTGCCTTTCTGGATGCTTTGAATGATTCGCTCAAGTCCATCAATTCCTCTGCGCAGTTGAGTAGATCCCAGAAAGTGGCACTGGGCGTTTTTATCATGGGAATCGTGGTAACTAAAACTATTAACTGGGCTGCTTTTGAGCGCAGAAGCTTAGGCAGATTCAAAGCGACCCGTCTGTGCTGGATGTTTTATCAAGCAGAAATTGCATGGCAAAGCCTGCTACAGGCCAGCGTCAGAAATATTCTTCTACGCTATGGAATACAAAGTGGAACCCTTGCTATCGACGATACAGGAAAAAAGCGCACTAAAAGGACTTCAAAAATCGACGGTGCCCATAAGATAAAAGACAAATCAACAGGTGGTTATTTTAATGGGCAGGAACTGGTGTTTATGGTGCTCGTTACTGAAGTAGCTACCTTTCCAGTAGGGTTTCGCTTTTATATTCCTGACCCTGAGTTATCTGCATGGAGGAAGAAAGACAAGGCGCTCAGGAAGCAAGGCATTCAGAAAAAAGAACGACCGAACCGTCCTGAGCCAGATCATGTTCGTTACCCCACCATGCAGTCGTTGACGCTGGTTATGCTGCAAGAATTTGTTGATTCGTTTCCCAACATTACGATCAAAGCAATTCTCGCTGATGCACTGTATGGCACAGGAGACTTTATGGATAAGGCTGCGGAAATAACAGGCGGAGCCCAGGTTGTCAGCCAACTGCGCTCGAATCAGAAAGTATCCAACCGAAACCACTCGGAAGCGACTCTCAAAGCTTACTTTTCGCGCCAGAAAGGCGCTGAAACTCAACTCATAATACGCGGTGGCAAAGAAGAGCAGGTCACGATGCTGGCTGCTCGGCTGTATGTTAAGGCTCATGGGAAAAGACGTTTTGTTATTGCCCTGAAGTATGAGGGTGAAGAGGATTATCGCTATCTGGTGGCTTCAGATATGTCATGGCGGCATACCGACATAGCCAGGATTTACACCTTGAGGTGGTTGGTCGAGGTTTTCATTCAAGACTGGAAAGCTCATTGTGGCTGGAACAGGTTGAGCAAACAGCAAGGTGCTGACGGATCGCAGCGCGGCGTGATCCTGAGCCTGCTGTGCGAACACATGCTGTTACTGCACCCTGAGCAATTCGTCCTACTGAAAAACAAACAGGCCGGAATGCCCGCAGGCTGTCTGATCGAACGCCTCAATGCAGAAGCCTTGCTTGCTACGGTGAAATCAGTGGTTGAATCGGAAGATCCAGATACCGAGCTTAAGGCTCTGGCCTTAGCCTTAGAGCATACTTTGCCCAAGCGGGAGTCGAGCAGGCATATGGCTGGTAGAGACCTGGGAGAACAAAAGGCAACTGACTCACTCAAAGCACACGCCCGGAAGTTTAAACTTTTAGATGCAGCTTAGAATCGAGATAAATACGTTACTTGTTTAGGTAAAACTGCAGCATCGAGTTTAACGCTGTGAGGGCTTTTTAGAGGGTAACAGCTTGTTAAATTCCCGGTTCAAAGCCCGATAACGCTTTATTGCCCAGACAATGACAAGCCAGACAGCAAGATTGGCGATCAGATTTAATACAACTAATTGTTCCATCGTGAGACTCGTTTTTTATTGTTCTCTGCGGGTTTTTCAAAAGGTACTCGCCATACCAGAAAGCAGACACCGCTTACCAGTCATCGAAGCTGCTGCCTGTGCCACCAAAGCTGTCAAAAGGATCACTCGATAACCCACTTCCTGAAGAAAAGCTGTCAAAAGGATCATTCGATAATCCACTTCCTGAAGAAAAGCTATCAAAAGGGTCATCGTGCAGCCCAATGCCAGAAGAAAAACTGTCGTGTGAATCAGTACCGTAGGGGTTGCCCAACACATCAACACTGCCAGTCCCATCTATCATGGGTAATCCGTTGGCAGGGTTAATAGACGAGCTACCCAACGATGATGACAATGAGTCATTGTCAAAATGGCTGATGGATAATTCGTCGTGGTAGCGGGCACTAAGATCTGTACCAAAGGGGTTGCCCCCGACATCCACACTGCCTATACCGTTGACCATGGGCAGACCGGTAGCCGGATTAACGGTAGGGAAATCATCGGTCGCTGACGAGTAGGAATGTGACCGGGTGTCGTTTCTTTCACCGGTAAAAAAGCGGGTTAACCAGTTGAATAGCCCCATTGTTTTTTCCTTTTATAGGGTGGGTTAGTATTGGTTTTGACTAACGCTATAGGACAGGGCGCATTGTGTGGGTTTTCACAAGCTTGTGAGTAGATGAAAGCCCCTGAAACATAAATCAATAACTTACAGACCCCCTTAGCAGATGATACCTAAAAACCATGAAAAATGGCTGTTTTTCACTATACGTAGATACAGTGTTTGCTAACCCCCTTTGCAAGCCTATGAATCTAAAGTACTATTTGGACTCTGGGGTTCCGGAACATCCCTGACTTTGAAGGGATTAAGACCGTTCTACATCTGCCGCAGGCACCGGGTAAACCGTTCCGGAACATCCCTGACTTTGAAGGGATTAAGACGAATCCAGCAGTTCAAACAGGTTACGCTGAAATGTTCCGGAACATCCCTGACTTTGAAGGAATTATGACCATTCATTAATCGCCTCTGCGTTTATCTATATTGTTCCTGAACGCCCTTGACCTTGAAGTATGAGGCTATTCTGCTTGCTTCCATTTGGTGTGAGTTTCTTCTGAAAAAAACTGCCTGCGACACATTCTGTCGTTTCCCACAAACATAATAAGTACAACATTTTTACACGGCTTAAGTCAGATATTGAGCTTCCGCAAAGCAATCGGCTTTACCTTGGTGGATCTCTGTCCATTTTGATCCGCTCTGGTAGGATTCAGAATAGTTTCAGAAAAGTTTTCCGGTAGCTCGACATCCTTTCTATTTTCATATTGCTGTGTCAGGAGTCGTTATGTCTCAAAAAGAACCGGGGCTGGAACAAGAGCTGCTGGATGAGTTGCTCAAAACCTGGCAGGAAAATCCAAATCAGAGGTTAACCCAGTTGCTGGTGAATGTGATTGCACCGCGTGAGCCTTGTCCCGGAATTTTTTACGTTGAGGACTCAAGGTTGATTGAGTTACTGAAGAAAGCCAGAAGGCAGTAAGAGCCGGAAGTGTTCACAGATAAAGCAGATTATTGATTGGGGGCAGTATGATCATTAAATTTAAAAAGTGGTTCGATGAACTGGCTGAAAATGCCATTCTGGTAAAAAAAGCCAAGGCCAGTGCCAAAGGTGATGAAAGCAAGTGGGGTAAGGAAATCTGGCGCAGCTCGGAAAAAAATAAACAAATTAAAATGAAATTCCGTGATGAAGGCGCAAAGCTTGGCTTACGCTCAAGACCTTCTTATGTGACTGGAGCAGGGGAATGGCTTTATGACTTTATCTGGAGAGAATTTGATCACTCTGGCAATCTTATTGGTGTAAAGCTTGCAATGGAAATTGAAATGTCAGATATGAACCTAAAAGGTATCCGTTATGACTTCAATAAACTGCTGCAATCAGATGCAGAATATAAGGTAATGGTATTTCAGCTCAAAGAAGAAGCAGAAGTTAATGAGGCTCTGGATAATCTGCATATGGCATTCATGTCATACCAGGCCAAAGCCCCTGCGCATTATCTTCTGGCAGGATGGTGTACCAGAAAACAGAAATTTATTTTCCATGACTTTTTGTGATCATTAGCAGATAACGATGTGGTGTTGTAGGGGAGGCTGCCTGACTGACTCCCTACATTGCTGCGACACATTCTGTCATACCGCCATAGATAATCCGTTTTGTCATCATTCAATTAAGCAGTGTTTATTATGCAATCCGTTGTTGAGTTTCAAAAAAGCACGCCAGTTATTTCAGATAAAGTTCGACTATGGATATTAAGAACCCTGATTCGCTGCGGTGGTATTAATAATCTGGACAGTCTCTATGAAGGGGATGCCCTTATTGAGGCTCTGGAGCTCCGAGGCAATACAAATCCGTGCAATAGTGACTTTGACAAAAAACAGGCATTGCAGACTTTTCGCTTCATGTTACTGGAGTCAGATGACAGACAATATTATGAGCCTGAATCACAGTTGACGCACAACCTTCAAAAACTGTCTCTGCTTATTGGTTTGTCGCAGGTTGAAACTCATCTGCTTGAATTTGCCATCCTGCTACAACATGAACCGGCCCTTGAGTCTGCGGTTAATCTGCTGGAAAACATGGGTTATAACAAATTACTACTGGTTTTATCATTGGTGTTGGATCTGTCCGAGCAGGAAGTCAGAACGGCATTGTCGCCGGAAGGTTTGTTGAACCGCTCGGGTTTGCTGGTTGTAGAACGAAGCGGCTCGAACTACCTGTCCGGCAGAATGGAGTTGTTGTCTTATAGTTTTGCCAGTCAGATAGTATTCAGTGATGGTTCGCCTGAAACTTTGCTTCGCGACGTTATCCACTCCGGTTCATCGACCACTCTGACACGGGATAACTTTGAGCATATCAAAAGTAACTTTCATCTTCTGGAGCAATGGATAAACCATGCTTTTGCTATGAATCGACGTGGTGTCAATGTTCTTCTGTATGGTGAGCCGGGAACTGGCAAGAGTGAATTGAGTCGCTTGATGGCTGAGTTAATGGAGGTTCCTCTTCTGGAAGTGTCCTCTGAAGATATCGATGGTGACCCGATATCCGGTGAGAAACGGCTACGGGCCCTGAGAGCCAGTGGCGTATTCTTTGCCAACAAGCCTTGCATACTGGCATTCGATGAAGCGGAAGATGTGTTCGATAGCGGCAATGGCCCATTCTTTGGCAGAAGCATTGCCCAGAGTCGTAAGGCGTGGATAAACCGCACTCTGGAAGAAAACGTGATACCGACCTTCTGGCTGACCAATTCGGTAGAATCTATTGATCCTGCATTCATTCGCCGGTTTGACCTGGTGATTGAACTGAAAGTTCCGCCCAGAGCCCAGCGGGCAAAGATGATTCAGTTGAACAGTCATGGATTGCTGGATGAATCATCGGCATATCGACTGGCTGCGTCTGAACATTTGGTGCCGGCTATCATCCACCGGGCTGCAGGTATTGCTTGCGAGCTTCAGGGGCAGCTGGGCGATGAGCCACCGCAGGATACTTTTGAGCGACTGACGAGCAACACCCTGAAAGCCCAGGGGCATTCTGTTCCCGGGCGCTATGATCCATCCGTACTGCCTAATCATTATGATCCGGAGCTGATTAATGCCAGTGAGAATCTGTCGGTCATCAGCGATGGACTGATTCGCAGACAGGCAGGGCGACTGTGTATCTATGGCCCGTCCGGTACGGGTAAAACCGCCTATGCCCGATGGCTGGCAGAGCAACTCAATAAACCATTGGTCATCTGTCGTGCTTCTGATTTGTTGGGAAAATACGTGGGAGAAAGTGAAAAGAATGTCGCCCATGCCTTCAAAAAAGCGGTCGATGAAGATGGTGTGCTGTTGTTAGACGAAGTGGATAGCTTTCTAACCCGAATATTTCATAAAAGGAGGCAAGTTCCGCCCAATCACTTGATATAATTGGGTCGAACAAAAGAAAGCTTCGGAAGAAGCAAACCGGAACTTGCCATGCCCAAATCTACACAAGAACAGCTTCGTTTTCATCCCTCAAATGGAAAAACCATCCGGGCAGACTTCAATGGTGGGGAGTTATCTTCTGACTTTGGCACTCTGCTGCTACGGGAAACCATTCTGCAGAGCGGTCTTATCTGCAAAATGACTGATGCCATCAATGACAGACGCCATCAATCCTATATCGACCACTCCCTGAAAGAACTTCTGGTTCAGCGGGTTCTGCAAATGGCCTGCGGCTATGAAGATGCCAACGACAGTAACCGTTTGCGTAAAGACCCTATGTTCAAACTGGCCACTGGTCGCAATCCGTTGGACAGCGATAACCATCTCGCATCAGCGCCCACTTTTACCCGGCTGGGACAATCTATGACCCGCTCCGACATTTACAGGATGGCTGAAGCATTTGTGCATCACTTTATCAGCAGTTACAAGCTGCCACCTCCGGTGATCGTTATCGATCTTGATCATACACCGGCCATTACTCATGGTGGCCAGCAGATGAACCTGTTTAATGCCAAATATCAGGACTACTGCTACTTGCCCCTGATGATTTTTGAGGGACTCAGCGGCAAGCTGATTACGGCGATTCTTCGTCCGGGGAAAACCCCAACGGGCAAGGAAAATGCAGCCATTCTCGAACGGGTCATTCGGCTGCTTCGGAAAAAGTGGCCGAAAACCCATCTACTGGTTCGGGGAGACAGCCACTTCGCTCAACCAGAGTTAATGTGGGTGGTTCAGAATGCCCCTCATTCGGATTATGTCCTGGGCAAAGGTGCAGGCCACAAAACGGCTTTGCGGCCAAAAGCCAAAGAGTTGTTGGATGAAGCGCGTCAAGCTCTGAAGGTCAAGACTGAGCTGGCAAGACTGAACAACATGCCAGAACCTGATCGGCTCAGACTTTACGGGGAAGCAGAATACCAGGCCAAGAGCTGGAAAGGTCTCGATACCCGGATAATTTACAAGGCGGAGGTCAACCAAAAAGGCGACAACCCTCGTTTCATTGTGACGTCGATGAAGGAAGCTTCTCCAGAGGTAATTTATGAAGAGCTTTACTGTCCAAGAGGACAGGATGAGAACTTCATCAAACATCTGAAAAGTGATCTGTCCGGCGACAGATTGTCCGATCAGGGCTTTTTGGCTAACCATTTGAGAATGTTTTATGCCTGTGCCGCTTATGTTTTGCACTATGAGTTAAGAACCAAGACTTTGAAAGGTACGGAGCTGGAAAAAGCGCAGCCATCAACGGTGATCATGAAGCTCTGTAAAGTTGCAGTCAAAGTGGTTGAATATAAAGACCGAATTAAACTTCATCTGCCGCGTAGCTGCCCATTCAAGAGGCTTTTGCAGCATGTGACAGAAGTCTTTTACCAGATGCCGATACTTCGACCGGGGTAGCAACTTTCATAAGACTCAATCAAGGTACATAGCAACCAGATGAAAGAGCCTTGGGGCTTTCCGTTATCCTGAAATAGCAGGATTCGTTGATTAGCGTCTAATCTGTAAGCAAGTATGGGCTGCAATGTCTTTCACATGGTTAACAGAGCAACAGGCTTGCGGAAAAGTCCAAAATTAAGAGGATGGGATGGTAGTTGCTGCTTGTTTATGAAATATCCGGGCTAAGAGATCGTCGCAGTGCCGAAAGAAGCTGGGAAGCAACACTGGTTAACGAAATGCTGACACAGATGGAGGCCTTCCCAGGGGTTATGGTGGCTTCTACAAACCTTATGGATGGTTTGGATCAGGCAGCACTGCGCCGTTTTGACCTGAAAATCAAGTTTGACTTCCTAAGGCCTGAGCAGGCACAACGAGTGTTTTTTGAACATTGCAAATTGCTGGATATGGAATCAAGCCCGGAAGCAGAAGCAGGCGTTCGACGACTGAATAACCTGACTCTGGGCGATTTTGCACTGGTAATGCGGCAGCAGTTGTTTAACCCGATCGAAAATCCTGCCACGCTGCTAAGCCGGTTAAAAGCCGAGTGCGATGTGAAGGAGGGTGTTAAACGCCCGATTGGGTTTGTTAGTTAATTGGTCTGGTAGTGTGTGGGTTAATAGGACACATAGGTAAAAGTCATGCCTCAAATTGTTATGCACATTGATGAGATTGCACGAAAAAAACAACGTGATGTATTGATGTTGATAGGGTGCTCTCTCTGACTGATTGAAACAAAAGTACGCATTTTAAGCGACTATTATGAAGACAACTTATTATCGCTAAATCCTGCCATCATGCCTGCATCCGTCATTGCCCGTCAGTCAAAAACTATCGTACTGCAAATTGAAGTACCCATTGAATCTAACAACATGCTGAGTCTTGAAGATGGATTGCAGCGAGCGTTGAATGAGGCAGGAGTACTTGGCACTCAAGAATTATTAAAGTTGTTTGAACCACCCAACAACGAACCTATTGTCCTTAACCAGCAAAAATGGAGCTATAAGGGGAAAGTGCTAAAGCACTACGAAACCCTTTACGGATGCGTGCCCATGGAACGCTCTGTCTATCAGGGTGTCAGAGGTGGAGTCACTCTGGCTCCGCTTGATTATCACTCTGGGATTGTTGGCTCAGCTACGCCCAAATTTGCAAAAACTCTCGCCTGGAAGTACAGCCAGATGCCTGCTCCCGCAGTAAAAGAAGATTTTGAAACCAACCATCAAAGAGTGTTGTCAAACTCCTATATCAAGCACTTATCCGACAGGGTCTGTGCATTAATTGAAGATCAAAAAAAGACTCGTTATGATTTACCGCCGTTACCAGAGGCAGTGGAAACCATTGCTATAGGACTTGATGGCACCTGCATGCTGCTTTGCGAAGAAGGCTGGCGAGAAGCCATGTGTGGAACCTTAAGCCTTTATTCTGCCAATGGCGACAGACTTCACACAATCTACACGCCAGTTCGCCTGAATATGGTAAACAAAGCTTTATGAACAAGCTGGACGATGAGATTGCGGATCTCAAACGTCTCTATCCGCAAGCAACATACATTGGCGTAGCCGATGGAGCTAAAGAAAACTGGCGATACCTGAAGCAGCATACCTCAGCTCAAATACTCGATTTTTTTCATGCCTCAGAGTATCTGGGAGGAGTGGCAGAAGCGTTGTTTCCGAGCAGTAAAGCCAAGAGAAAGCAGTGGCTTGAAGACAAGCTCCACAACCTGAAAAACAAGCGAGGGGCAGCCAAAAAAATACTGAAAGAAATTGAATCTGCCGAACTCCCGAAAAAGACTACTGCACTGATAGAGAAGCGTTACAAGGCGGTGACCTATTTTACGAACAACCATCATTTGATGAAATACCATCAAGCCCTGAAACATAACTGGCCGATAGGCTCTGGAGTGACAGAAGCTGCTTGTAAGACATTGGTCAAACAACGGCTGTGTGGTTCAGGTATGAGGTGGAAACCAGCAGGTGCAGAAGTTCTTCTTGAAACGAGGTCTTTGATCCAGAGTAAAGGGCGTTGGAATCAACTTTGGTCTAGCTTTATGTCAGGCAGGATGATAGTTGATTTTTGAATCAACTATCAAATTGAGAGAGCACCCTGTTGATATTCAAAGATGATTCACAAAATATATTTCATTTTGACTATGAGAAGATTGAAGCAAGAGAAACTGTAATTAAATGGCTTGATGACCAAAAGGTACCTTATGCTCCTTGTATGGGCATAGCCTCTGAAAATTGTCTGGAGCCGTATACTGGGAATTTATACCTTGACGTGCCTTTTGATGAGGGGGATGAAAGCTATAAAAAACTTGCCGAGTTTTTTGAACACCCGGATGGTTCCATGAAGTTTGATGATGTTGTTTTTGTCTATTGTCCATTAGATATGGCAATGAAAAATGCTCATCATGATGAACCAGGGTTCTGGGACGATTGGGCTAGAAATTTTTAAATTAATAAATATGGTAATGAATCAAATGGTTTTACATCAGATTGAAAAAATAATCTTAGCCCGAATATTTCATAAAAGGAGGCAAGTTCCGCCCAATCACTTGATATAATTGGGTCGAACAAAAGAAAGCTTCGGAAGAAGCAAACCGGAACTTGCCATGCCCAAATCTACACAAGAACAGCTTCGTTTTCATCCCTCAAATGGAAAAACCATCCGGGCAGACTTCAATGGTGGGGAGTTATCTTCTGACTTTGGCACTCTGCTGCTACGGGAAACCATTCTGCAGAGCGGTCTTATCTGCAAAATGACTGATGCCATCAATGACAGACGCCATCAATCCTATATCGACCACTCCCTGAAAGAACTTCTGGTTCAGCGGGTTCTGCAAATGGCCTGCGGCTATGAAGATGCCAACGACAGTAACCGTTTGCGTAAAGACCCTATGTTCAAACTGGCCACTGGTCGCAATCCGTTGGACAGCGATAACCATCTCGCATCAGCGCCCACTTTTACCCGGCTGGGACAATCTATGACCCGCTCCGACATTTACAGGATGGCTGAAGCATTTGTGCATCACTTTATCAGCAGTTACAAGCTGCCACCTCCGGTGATCGTTATCGATCTTGATCATACACCGGCCATTACTCATGGTGGCCAGCAGATGAACCTGTTTAATGCCAAATATCAGGACTACTGCTACTTGCCCCTGATGATTTTTGAGGGACTCAGCGGCAAGCTGATTACGGCGATTCTTCGTCCGGGGAAAACCCCAACGGGCAAGGAAAATGCAGCCATTCTCGAACGGGTCATTCGGCTGCTTCGGAAAAAGTGGCCGAAAACCCATCTACTGGTTCGGGGAGACAGCCACTTCGCTCAACCGGAGTTAATGTGGGTGGTTCAGAATGCCCCTCATTCGGATTATGTCCTGGGCAAAGGTGCAGGCCACAAAACGGCTTTGCGGCCAAAAGCCAAAGAGTTGTTGGATGAAGCGCGTCAAGCTCTGAAGGTCAAGACTGAGCTGGCAAGACTGAACAACATGCCAGAACCTGATCGGCTCAGACTTTACGGGGAAGCAGAATACCAGGCCAAGAGCTGGAAAGGTCTCGATACCCGGATAATTTACAAGGCGGAGGTCAACCAAAAAGGCGACAACCCTCGTTTCATTGTGACGTCGATGAAGGAAGCTTCTCCAGAGGTAATTTATGAAGAGCTTTACTGTCCAAGAGGACAGGATGAGAACTTCATCAAACATCTGAAAAGTGATCTGTCCGGCGACAGATTGTCCGATCAGGGCTTTTTGGCTAACCATTTGAGAATGTTTTATGCCTGTGCCGCTTATGTTTTGCACTATGAGTTAAGAACCAAGACTTTGAAAGGTACGGAGCTGGAAAAAGCGCAGCCATCAACGGTGATCATGAAGCTCTGTAAAGTTGCAGTCAAAGTGGTTGAATGCGAAGCCTTGAATTCCCCGCAGCTTGCTGCGAACTACTCAAGAGCTAACTTGATACCCCGGAGCTTGCTCCGGGGTAGTTCATTATAAAGACCGAATTAAACTTCATCTGCCGCGTAGCTGCCCATTCAAGAGGCTTTTGCAGCATGTGACAGAAGTCTTTTACCAGATGCCGATACTTCGACCGGGGTAGCAACTTTCATAAGACTCAATCAAGGTACATAGCAACCAGATGAAAGAGCCTTGGGGCTTTCCGTTATCCTGAAATAGCAGGATTCGTTGATTAGCGTCTAATCTGTAAGCAAGTATGGGCTGCAATGTCTTTCACATGGTTAACAGAGCAACAGGCTTGCGGAAAAGTCCAAAATTAAGAGGATGGGATGGTAGTTGCTGCTTGTTTATGAAATATCCGGGTTAGAGAGTGCTGAGAATTTAAAAGTATCTTTAGATCGTTATTGGCCTGTGATAAATCCTGAAGATAATGGGATACAGGAAAGCAACCTGACAGTTCATCTGGCTCATGCCTCTATGCAATATGGCTTGCTCTGTTACCCAGAAGCATCTCATGGATACAATAAAAATGGGAACAAGCGCATAGACTTGCTCGTTAATGGTGACATTGAAGGCCAGGAAGTAACATTTCTGGTTGAGGCTAAAAAAATGTATTCATCGGAACAGGCCTCGAAAATGTTTTGTGATTTCCAAAAAATGAAAATATTTGCTCCAGTCAGTGATAGTATAAAAAAGCCTGAGTATGCTGTGTTACTTGCAGTGACTGTCAGCTCTAGCAATGCTGAGTGGTGGAGCAATCCCTACGAGTGTAGTAGCAATGGCTGGAATCAGCTGATGGGCGCGCTTAATCAATGCGAGGTCCATGGCACAATTATGCTTGATACACAGTACCGTCAGCATATTGTTTATGCGATTGCAAAACTGTAATAAGTTGCGATATATCAAAACAGAGACTATCTGTCTTGAAGTATAAATGAATAATGTCGTATATAGCGATATCATTCATTAAAATTGAATACGAAAAATCAGATGTCAAAGCGTTCCTCTGCCATGGATACCAGCCTGCTGATGCTGGAAATGTTAAAAAGAATCCCTAAAAACCGGTGGATTACTGCCAAGGAGCTGCAACAACAGCTGAGCGATGCCGGGTTTGAGCGTGATATTCGTACTATTCAACGGCATTTGAACAACTTGGCTGGCAGCAGTCAGTTCAACATTATCCTGAATGATCTCGGTCACCCTTATGGTTATCGCTGGGGTAAACATTCAGAAGGATTCACCACAAGCAGCCTGAGTACTCAGGAGTCATTAATTCTCAGGATGGCTGAAGAGTATTTAAAAAATCTGTTGCCCAGTAACCTGATGGCCTCTATGTCCGGATTTTTTGAAGAAGCCAACCGTAACATCAACCAGGCTCCGGATTTGCAAAAAGAATCAGAATGGTTGTCTAAGGTGATTGTGACGCCGGAAAGCCAGCCACTGCTGCCACCCCAATTGCAGGAAGGGGTTTTTGAGCAGGTAAGCCATGCGCTTTATAACAACTGCTGGCTTCAGATTTCTTATACAAATGCAGAGGGTATCAACAAGGGCGCTCAGGTAATGCCGCTGGGACTGGCTCAGCAGGGGCCACGGATGTATATGGTGTGTCGCTATCGGGGTTTTCAGGACGACCGGGCATTGGCACTGCACCGTATTGAACAGGCAAGGGCAATGACTTTGACCTTTGATCGTCCGGAAGACTTTGACCTGAAACAGTTTGATGCCGAGAGACGTTTTACCTACGGACGTGGAGAAAAGGTGAAGCTGTCGTTTTCCATACAGAAAGATGCTGGTCTGCATATTCTGGAAAGTCGCTTGTCTGAAGATCAGGAGCATATCGACAAGGGTGACTGGTATGATATCAGTGCTACGGTTGTTAAATCTGCTCAGCTTAAATGGTGGCTAAATACTTTTGATGACCGGATAAAGGACATCTGTTACGAGCCGGCTCAAGAAATGGACGATGCCCATCAGGAATTGGAAACCGGCCCTGAATCGATTCATGATTGAGTTCGAAGACCGGCTGAGAGACCATGTCTGAAATCAGGCGGAGACACAGTTAAATTTACAGTCTCTCAATACAGAAAAGGCCGGCAAAATGGGCGGTCTTTCATCGTTTGGTTTTGGTGTCGTCTTTAAATGAATTGCTTACTCAGAAGCCAGGCAGTCTCTTACCACCTGAGCAATTTCATCCAGTGTTTTGTAAATTGTACTCAGTAGCTTTTCATTACCAAACTCCGCCTTTGACAGAGTAGCGAATAGGCGGGTTCTGTCTTTCCAACGCTTTGTTGTCTTTATACCAAAGTGAGTAGCAAGATTGTCAGCCAGATGTTCGGACTTGAAGCCTTTTCGTACCAGTCCCAGAGTCAGATGGTAATGTTCAGTACAGGGGCTCTCATTCACTTCAAGATAAAGTGAGTGGCAGTCTGTAGTCTCGTTGGTGTAATCTTTCCAGTCCTTCAGAATGGCAGTTGCACTGCCCTTGTCAGTATGGCTCTCGATATTTTTATCTTTGTCCAGAGCAACTTCTATCCATTCAAACTTAGAATACTCGCTCAATGAGTACAGTAGTTCAGCGTTCTGCTTCAGGAATTTAACCAGTTGTTTGGTGGTGCGTTGCCGGGTGCCCTCCATTTTTGGTTGTTGTCTGAAAAAGGCGATATCGCCATCGTTTTTGAACGCAGGAAGCGCTGTTTCAGGAATGGGTGGTGAACGTTTAGTCTGAGGTGCTTCAATATCAGCAAAGTTCCCGAACTCGTACACTGACCAAAAAGAATATCAGTACTTTGTTTTTTTTCTCCAAAGTCAGGGCAGTTCAGGAACTATAAAACGGGATGAATGTATCAATTCAAGCTTGTGTCTAAATCTACGTCAGGAAGAATAGATTGTGGTTTAAAGTTAACCTTGTAGTGATAGGTACTCACATCCACTGACTCAAGCTGTTCTGCAAAGTAAGTAACATTATCCGACAGACCAAGAAAATGTTTCTTGAACGAATTCTCGCCAGTTTTGCAGGTGACATCAAGTTTCTTACCATCAGTATCTGCTTTGATTGAGCATCGTCCCTCAACGGTGAGCATATAAGTATCCGTAATTCCATTGTAGAAAACGATGCGCCGGTTCAGCTCAAACATATCGGCTTTTCTGGAAAGGTTACTCGATGCGATTTGTGCGTCACGGCTGCATCCGGATACCAGAACAGCTGCTATTGTAGAGATTGTGATGAATATCTTTTTCATTTTTTAGATCCATTTTTAACGAGGGACAGATAGAAAAAAGCTTTTTAGATGAATTGTTACAGGCTGCTGACCTCTTTAGGCGGAGGGCTAAAGTTAAGTCTTTTGTGAAAGCAGGTGGATTACTTATTGTTTCTAAAGTCAGGGCAGTTCCGGAACACAGCTAAAAACGACATCAAAAAGCAATTTAAGTCTTAATCCCTTCAAAGTCAGGGCAGTTCCGGAACAATGAGCTGAAGATGCTCGGCTCTAAACAAGTCTTAATCCCTTCAAAGTCAGGGCAGTTCCGGAACATCGCCTCCTGTCTTATTCAAAAAACAAAACTCGTCTTAATCCCTTCAAAGTCAGGGCAGTTCCGGAACTCAAGAGCGCATTGAAGCCGTCATAGCTGGAACGTCTTAATCCCTTCAAAGTCAGGGCAGTTCCGGAACGAAAGGTTACCAGAATGGCGGACTTATCATTGTCTTAATCCCTTCAAAGTCAGGGCAGTTCCGGAACAATGAGCTGAAGATGCTCGGCTCTAAACAAGTCTTAATCCCTTCAAAGTCAGGGCAGTTCCGGAACTAATGCCAACACCCTTGGAGAAGGTGGGCATAAGGTCTTAATCCCTTCAAGGTCAGGGCAGTTCCGGAACTCTGAAAGTTTGTCCAGTTATCTCAAGGCATACAGTCTTAATCCCTTCAAAGTCAGGGCAGTTCCGGAACGAAATGATGAACTGCATTCAGTTGAATAGTTAGTCTTAATCCCTTCAAAGTCAGGGCAGTTCCGGAACCCCAGAGCCCAAATAGTACTTTAGATTCATAGGCTTGCAAAGGGGGTTAGCAAACACTGTATAAATACATAGTGCCTGTCAGAAAACCTCAGAAAATTCGCAGCGAATTCTGGCTGTCATGCACCCATCGCAGCTGAATTCTACTGTTATGGCAAGTAGAGGCTATTTTTTGTACTCAGCAGCGTGAAGTAAAAGCAAAAATGCCACTTCTGAAGCGTGCAAAACCCTCATGCCAGGCATGATAAAACAAAAACTGACCGGTAGCTGGCTGAAAAGCTATTGACGATCTCTGGTCAGAAGAAGTTTGCCCAACCGTTTCAGATTGCCGGCAACAACAGCCAGTGCAACGTATCGCTTAAAGCCCTCAATGCCTTTATCCGGACACTTATCGAGGCCGTTGGATTCCAATGCATTTATATCCGACTCCACGGCTGAGTGTTTTCTTTTTGCCCGGATAAATTCCAGATGGGTTTCACGCTTTTTGTCACTGGCTGACAGTCTGCCTTTCTTGGGCAGAACCGGACGTTCAAGAAGAGCTTCCAACTTCTCAAGATTGTCCGGGCTCCAGAAACCCTTGTCGTAGCTCACCTGATTCAATGCTGGAAACCGCTTTTTAGCATCTTCTGCCATAGGTACAGTAACCTGGTCGTCTGTTTGCTTTTGCATGACCTGATGATGCAAAGTAAAACCAAATTGATCCTGTAGCACGCAAACTCGTAGCCCCAGTTCTACCGGTGTACCGGCCTTGCCTTTGCTGATCCACTCGGTGTGTGGTTCAAAAATCGAGAATATCTTCTCGCTATGGGGAATCTGTTCGTGCTCAATAACTCGCCGGTAAATCAGAGCTATCTGGTGCTTGCCGTGAGCAATGTGGTATTTGAGATTTTCCAGCCTTGGTTCATCGGGTTGTTTCTTCACCAACAAAGACAAGGTCACTTCCGCCTTGTGCAGAACGGCGCTGCTGTACTTGATGTACTCAACATGAGCCATCTCAATATCGTGCTGTCGCAGGCGCTTTTTCAGCTCACAGGAAGCGCCGGAGTGTTTCAGGTTCCGCGCTTTGTGGTAACGCTTACGGTGTTGATTCTTGAGATATTCACGCTGGCGCCACCCCGGAAGCTGGTATTGTTCAGCAAGGGTTGATGCAAACTCGATACTTTTACGGCAAGCATCGCTCAACAGGCTGATATCCGTAGGGAAGTGGACATCGGTTTTAACTACGAACGAATCGGCACGGCCATGTAACGGTTCGTCTTTTTTTTAACCAGCATATGGCCTGCTGCCACGACGACCTGATTGATCTGATCGAGAATTTCAGGGGTGAAGTGGCTGATATTATCCTGCAATGTCTGTATATGGTAAGAGCGCGAACAGTAAGGACCGTGGCCAAGCATTTGTCTAAGAGAACCATGTTCATTGGCAAGCTCTCTCAGACGGTCGTAGTCGCAGTTAGTAACCAAACGAAGTGTGCCAAGCACCAGTATTTTCCAGAACTCCATACCGGGACGACCATTGTTCTGGTCAGTGGTGGTCATGGTATCGAGTACCTGAAAAACCTGATTACGCAGTTCGATATTTGTCCATATGTGCTGTAAAGCCCGCAATAGCCGGGGAATATCGTCCCTCGATTTGGCGTCGAAGGTGATGGCAGAGATATCAATCTCTCCCAGCTGCATTTGTGGGTTGATGGTTTGGCACATAAATTGAGAAAAACAGCCTGTTTTGGGAAATCTTCATGAACTATATGGGGCTGCAGGCTTCTGTATTCAAGTGCTTGAGGGTTTCCGGACAGGCACTACATAGAGAAAAACAGCCTGTTTTCATGGTTTTTGGGTGTCTTCTTGTAAGTTATTGATTTTTTATTTTCCTGTTGTTTCAGGGCTTCACAAGCTTGCCAGATACCCTGTCGTTTAAATGATGCTCTACTCTTTGTCCGTCATACAACAGGGGCTTGCATCAACAATTCCTGCAAGACGTTGTGATTAAATAATACCGCACGAATGATTAGAGAGGGTAGGGGGCAGTTATGGACACTGTTATTTTCAGCGGCCTTCTGGCACTGATGGCATTTATTGCAGGTGCCGGGTTAGCCATGTCGAGAGCTAAAAATCAGCAGGGTGAACAGCAAGCTGAACTGAAACAATCACGACTGGAACGTGAGCGCCTTACGCAACAGTTAGATAATGCCGTAGAAGAGCAAAGGCAACAGGAGCAGGCATTACTGGACAGCCGAATTACCTGCGAACGCACGGAAACGGAAAAGCAGGCCTGCATTGATAATCTGGCTCGTGTCGAGCAGGCATTCACAGAACTCAGTACAAAAGCCGATGCTTTGCAGGTTTCGGAACAAACTGCAAAAGAGCTGTCGGCAACCGCAAAAGAATCCTCGGAGCAACTCGGTCAGAAGCTGGCTGATACCAGTGAGCGCCTGAAGGCGTTGCAGGAAAAATACGACGATGTTTTAAATCGAGAGCAGCAGGCGCGTGAAGCCGCCACTAAAGCGTCTGAAACCGTTGAACAAATGTTGATGCAAAAACAGGAGCAACAACAGGCCTATCAGGAACGTGTTGGTGACCTGAATGAGCGAGTCAGTGGGCTTCAGAAAGAGATTGGGGACAATGTAAATACTCACAATCTGCTGGGTCAGCAGCTTTCTGAAAGTCGGGAAGCGTTAAATAAGGCAGAAACCCGTCTGGAAGAACAGGTTGCAAGCCTGGAAAATCGTAAAGTATGGTTTGATGATGCGCTCCAGGAAAAAGAACAGAGAATTGCAACGTTGGAAACACAGATTAAAGATCAGGCCAGTGTACGCACCCATCTTGAGCAGCAGCTTTCTGAAAGCCGTCAGGTTGTAAAAAAGATTGAGGCCGAGCTTGATGCCCAGAATAAAAACGCCGGTCATTACAAAAGCTGGTGGGAGAAAAGCCAGCAGGATCTGGATGCGAAACATACCGAGTACAGCACGCTTTTGGAGCAGCACACCCGTCTGACGACCGAACTTGATCAACGGGAGCAGCATTTCAAAGAACAGTTTGATCAGTTGGAACTGAACCGGAAAACCCTGAAAAAAGAGTTTGAACACCTTGCCAACGAGGTGCTGGAAAAGAAAGGCCGTAACTTCAAAGAGCTGAATAAAGAAAGCTTGCAGAACCTGCTGAACCCGATTCAGGCAGAAATGAAAGGTTTTCGGGATAAGGTGGAAAAGATTCATGAAAGGGATTCCGAGCAGCGTATTCAGCTGAAAACGGAAATGGAAAGTTTGCAAAAACTGAATCAGGACATCACTGAAAAAGCGGACAAGCTGGCAACGGCACTGCAAGGACAGAAGAAAACCCAGGGTAACTGGGGCGAACTGATGCTGGAAAATGTGCTGGACAGTTCCGGTTTAAGACTGGGGGTGGATTACAAACGGGAAGTTAGTCTGAAGTCGGAAGACGGGCAACAGCAACGGCCTGATGCCATCGTATACCTGCCTCAGAATAAACATATGGTGATTGACGCCAAAACGTCGCTGGTGTCCTATACCGAATATGTTAATGCCGAGACTGACGTAGTCCGGCAGCAGGCACTGGCAGCCCATGCAAAGGCTGTGAGTGACCGGATTACCGAACTGGCCGACCGGAATTATTATAAATTGCCGGGGCTGAACTCACCCGAAATTGTCATTATGTTTGTGCCTATTGAGTCGGCTTACGTTGAAGCGTTGAAATACGATGATTCACTGTATCAGCGAGCGATTGAGCAGAATGTGCTGGTTGCGACACCAACCACTTTGCTGACCAGTCTGAATATTGTACGACAGCTGTGGCGTTTTGAAGAGCAGAATAAACACACGGCAGAGCTCGCCAGCAGGGCAGAGCGGTTTTACAACAAATTGAATGGTTTTTTAACCAGTATGCAGGCGGTTGGCAATCAACTGGATAAAGCCAAAGACAGTTATCTCAAGGCGTTTGGGCAGCTGTATACCGGTAAAGGGAATCTGATTAAGCAGGCTTCAGAATTCAGGGATTTAGGAGTATCGGTCAGAAAAGAGCTGCCGGACGAGCTGGTAGACCGCGCCCATTTGGAGTTGGAACACTTACCGGAGAAAGCAGCCGCAGAAAGCTGATTTTTAGACGTTGACCAGCAAGGCTGTTTTGCCAGATCCTTTGTTGTCTGATTGATCAAAGCAGGTTTCTCTGGAGAGGGGGAGCCTGCTTTTTTTGTTAGTCCCTTCAAAGTCAGGGCAGTTCCGGAACCATAACAAGAATGTTTATGAGTTAGCAAGAACGTCTTAATCCCTTCAAAGTCAGGGCAGTTCCGGAACTTATCTCAAAGCGCGAAAGCGAATTGAAAGAGTCTTAATCCCTTCAAAGTCAGGGCAGTTCCGGAACGTCATTACCTGATTGGTCAGGGCGTTGCTCCAGGTCTTAATCCCTTCAAAGTCAGGGCAGTTCCGGAACCCCAGAGCCCAAATAGTACTTTAGATTCATAGGCTTGCAAAGGGGGTTAGCAAACACTGTATAAATACATAGTGAAAAACAGCCTTTTTTCATGGTTTTTGGGTGTCTTCTGCTAAGGGGTCCTGTAAGTCATTGATATTTGTTTTGAGAGCTATTTCTATTATTTCACAAGCTTGTCTGAGTACAAAATGGGTTGCATTTCATTAGACTGTATCCGGTCAACACGGGAGTCATCGTCATGTCTGCCAAACCATGGATTGTTTGTTATGACATCAGTAATAACAAAAACAGAAACCGGGCACTCTATCGTTTGCGCAAATTATGCGACGGTCGTCAAAAATCGGTATTCGAATGCTGGTTCACAGAAGCTGAGCTGACTGAACTGTATGAACAATTGCTGCCGTTAATTGATGAAGGTGATTCCTTTTTTTGTTTGCCTGTCAGCCGTAGCCGTTCGGTTATTCGTCTGGGGCAGGCAGAATCTCTGCTGTTCAGTGATATGTTGCTGGTGGCCTGATATGACTCATCTGATTATTAATGATCGTGTTGCATCACTGGAGTGTCAGGCTCAGGCGTTACTGATTCGTATGCAGGATAAACCTCCTCTGGCTATTCCACTGAGAAGACTGGATACACTGGTATTGTTGCATTCAGTGGATATTCCTAGCCGTTTGATCAGCACCTTGCAGCAGTTGGGTATTTCTCTGGTGTATATCAATACCCACACCTTGTCTCGCAGTTTTACCATTGCACCTCCCGGTTCAACACTGGCTATTCGTAAACGCATGCAGTTGATGCTGCTTAATGACCGGCAACAGCAAGTTGATATGGTTCGCTTCTCGCTTGAGGTCAAATTTCAGCGCATGCTCAGTGTTATTGAAGAATGTTACAAGTCTCGTAAAGAGCAGCAGCGCCCCCTTTTTTCTGCAAAAACTCTGGTTCAGCAGTGTCGAACCGGCCTGTCAGAGGCTGCTTCGCTGAATGAACTCAGAGGGCTTGAAGGTAAAGCTCAGCAAGGGTGGTTCAGGGCTTATCAATACCTGTTGCCCGACAGCCTTGGTTTTATCCGGCGACAGCGAAGACCACCACGAGACCCGGTCAATGCACTGCTATCACTGACGTATATGCGAATTTATTTGTTGTCCTGGCAAGTGGCATTGAGCACAGGTCTGGAGCCTTCCATTGGTTTTTATCATGAATCGGCTCCGAACCGGCAATCACTGGCCTGTGATTTAATGGAACCTTTGCGGCCTCTTGCCGAGCTGTTTGTGATGCGTATATTTAACCGGCAAAGACTGAGGTCGAGAGATTTTTATTCGTGCCAGCAGGGGTGTTTCCTCAAGAAGGAAGCCTTAACTCAGTTTCAGTCAGACTTTGAAGATCAGTGTGTGGTATGGCAGCGGCTGTTATGGGTGTACGCCAGAAAAATTATTCAACTGACTGATGAGGCAGAACATCGATGACTAAAGCAAAAGACTGGCTAATTTGCTACGACATTTGTCAACCGGGAAGGCTGACGAAGGTTCAGAAGTTGTTACGACAGGAAGCGTTTTGTTTACAACGGTCTGTGTACTTTGCCCGGCTAACACAGCGGGATCTTGAAAATCTGATCGGTGAGCTTGAGCAGATAATAGACTCGCGTTGCGATGATCTTCGCTTATTTCCACAAAACGCTGATGCAGCGATCCGGTGGTGTGGAAAGCCTTTGTTTCCTGAGGGGATCTCCTTTAGTGCGGGGCCGAGGCTTGTTGCTATTTCGCCCTGACATCAGCACTGTGAGGCTTCTGACGGGTAGGAGGGCATCAATCTTTCATTATTACCTGTAATGATTTGCCTGCAATGGGAGGTGGGCAATGGAGACGCTTTATATCACCCGAAAAAATACAGCATTGAGCATCCGTCAGGGGCAGCTTGACGTGTTGACTGATGATAAACGCTTTTCAGTCAACATTGATCGTCTGCAACGGATGTTTATTCTTGCCGACATCTCGTTGAACACGTCGATCCTTCATAACCTCTCCACGCATGGTGTTTGTTTGTTTTTTGGCAATGAACGGGTTAACAGCCATCCAATCGCGATGGTGCCAGAACCGGTGCATTGCGTTTATCGACGACGAGGGCAGTATTTGCGTATAGCGCATGAACCAACCTGTCTGAGGCAGGCGAAAGGGTTAGTACATTACACTCGATGCTGCAGTTTTACCTAAACAAGTAACGTATTTATCTCGATTCTAAGCTGCATCTAAAAGTTTAAACTTCCGGGCGTGTGCTTTGAGTGAGTCAGTTGCCTTTTGTTCTCCCAGGTCTCTACCAGCCATATGCCTGCTCGACTCCCGCTTGGGCAAAGTATGCTCTAAGGCTAAGGCCAGAGCCTTAAGCTCGGTATCTGGATCTTCCGATTCAACCACTGATTTCACCGTAGCAAGCAAGGCTTCTGCATTGAGGCGTTCGATCAGACAGCCTGCGGGCATTCCGGCCTGTTTGTTTTTCAGTAGGACGAATTGCTCAGGGTGCAGTAACAGCATGTGTTCGCACAGCAGGCTCAGGATCACGCCGCGCTGCGATCCGTCAGCACCTTGCTGTTTGCTCAACCTGTTCCAGCCACAATGAGCTTTCCAGTCTTGAATGAAAACCTCGACCAACCACCTCAAGGTGTAAATCCTGGCTATGTCGGTATGCCGCCATGACATATCTGAAGCCACCAGATAGCGATAATCCTCTTCACCCTCATACTTCAGGGCAATAACAAAACGTCTTTTCCCATGAGCCTTAACATACAGCCGAGCAGCCAGCATCGTGACCTGCTCTTCTTTGCCACCGCGTATTATGAGTTGAGTTTCAGCGCCTTTCTGGCGCGAAAAGTAAGCTTTGAGAGTCGCTTCCGAGTGGTTTCGGTTGGATACTTTCTGATTCGAGCGCAGTTGGCTGACAACCTGGGCTCCGCCTGTTATTTCCGCAGCCTTATCCATAAAGTCTCCTGTGCCATACAGTGCATCAGCGAGAATTGCTTTGATCGTAATGTTGGGAAACGAATCAACAAATTCTTGCAGCATAACCAGCGTCAACGACTGCATGGTGGGGTAACGAACATGATCTGGCTCAGGACGGTTCGGTCGTTCTTTTTTCTGAATGCCTTGCTTCCTGAGCGCCTTGTCTTTCTTCCTCCATGCAGATAACTCAGGGTCAGGAATATAAAAGCGAAACCCTACTGGAAAGGTAGCTACTTCAGTAACGAGCACCATAAACACCAGTTCCTGCCCATTAAAATAACCACCTGTTGATTTGTCTTTTATCTTATGGGCACCGTCGATTTTTGAAGTCCTTTTAGTGCGCTTTTTTTCCTGTATCGTCGATAGCAAGGGTTCCACTTTGTATTCCATAGCGTAGAAGAATATTTCTGACGCTGGCCTGTAGCAGGCTTTGCCATGCAATTTCTGCTTGATAAAACATCCAGCACAGACGGGTCGCTTTGAATCTGCCTAAGCTTCTGCGCTCAAAAGCAGCCCAGTTAATAGTTTTAGTTACCACGATTCCCATGATAAAAACGCCCAGTGCCACTTTCTGGGATCTACTCAACTGCGCAGAGGAATTGATGGACTTGAGCGAATCATTCAAAGCATCCAGAAAGGCAGTGACAAACGGGTAATGGGCGAATTAGCAAGATACGACACTTGACGGTTATTAAGTTCCTATGAGATCTTACCTCCAACCTGCTGCTGTGGCTATGATGGAATCTCGCAAGGCTTGAATTCGGAGCTGCAGTAGTAGTCTGCTCTTATGCCACCCTGCCATTTCCTGCTCTCCCTCAAATATCAAAAACTGCAGCATCGAGTTACAAGTTGAGCCGTCAGTATCTCTGGTTGATTTCTATGGGGTGCCACTGTGAAGCTGTGAAAATGTCACAGATTCTGGACACAAGAAAGCGACAACGACCAAATAAGCAAACCCTCCTGGGTTTGGAGGGTTCCGGAGCCAGGTTAGTGTATCAGGCTATTCAGAAAATGCTGCCTGAGAGTTGGCATTTTCACGGTCGTAATCGCCGACCACCTGAAGACCCTGTTAATGCCTTGTTATCACTGGGGGCTACCTGTCTTTACCAACTGGCTATTGCAGCATTGAGTGGCAGAGGATTGGATTGTCACGCAGGGTTTTATCATGTTCCCTGTTCCGGACGAGCGTCACTGGCTTGTGATCTGGTGGAAGTTGTACGACCTGTTCTGGAAGCGTTTGTTGTCAAACAGATTATGACAGGTGTATTTGCTCCCCATGATTTTTCTTCTTCAGCAACAAAAGGGTGCAGGTTGACCAGAAAAGGGTAGTGGCACAGTTCTGTGATTCTAGCCCTGTCTGCTAAAATACGACATTCGGCAACTTTGAAAAATGCGGTTTAAAAATGTGCCTTACGCAAGTCCTCTGTACAACATGTGGCAGTAACCAAGTTCGGCCTTTCGGATACAGCACTCATGATGTTCCACGATACTATTGCTGTAATGACAAATGTGAAATCAAAACCTTCATGCTTGAATATCGCTACAAGGCCTGTGAGCCTGGCGTTAAAGAAAAAATCATCGATATGGCAATAAATGGCAGCGGAATCAGGGATACAAGTAAAGTACTCGGAATAAGCAAGACAACAGTAATAAAGACTCTTAAAAAAAAGAAAGCGGTCTGGTAAAGGTCAACCCAAATATTCAAACTATTGATCTCAAGTCAGATGCAATTATTCATGTAGGGCTTGTCTGCCAAGAGGCTGAGCTAGATGAGCAGTGGTCGTATGTTCATGATAAATCGAACCAACGCTGGCTTTGGTATGCTGTTGATCACGCTACAAATACCGTGCTTGCTTATGTTTTCGGAAAACGGAAAGATGAAGTTTTTAAAGAACTCAAAACACTTCTGAAGCCATTTGGTATTAATAAATTTTACACCGATGATTGGGGAGCCTATGAGCGACACCTTGATGAAAACATGCATATTATTGGTAAAGCAAACACTCAGAAGATAGAGCGTAAAAACCTTAATTTTCGGACTTGGATTAAACGGTTGGCCAGAAAGACAATTTGTTTTTCAAAGCTCGAAAAGATGCACGATATTGTTATTGGATTATTGATTAATAAAGTTGAGTTTGGGGTCAATATTCACGCGATATAACAGTTCTGGCCCACTACCCAGAAAAGGTCAGTCTGTCTGGTTTCCACTATGGAATGGGTTTGCCAGCCAAGCCCGTAAAAGGCTCGACTTTATGGCTTTGCGTTGGGCGCAGGCGGCTGAGAATAGTTTTTCTGATGGTGTTTTGTAAGGGGAGTTCCGGAACTCAGTGGCAAACATTAAAGCAACCTTTGAAAATGTCTTAATCCCTTCAAAGTCAGGGCAGTTCCGGAACAGACTACCGGCCTGTACCAGATTGACGTTAATGGTCTTAATCCCTTCAAAGTCAGGGCAGTTCCGGAACTCCAGAGCCTAAATAGTACTTTAGATTCATAAGCTTGCAAAGGGGGGGTTAGCAAACACTGTATAAATATATAGTGAAAAACAGCCTTTTTTCATGGTTTTTGGTTGTCTTCTGCTAAGGGGCTCTGTAAGTCATTGATATTTGTTTTGGTGGCCTTTTCACAGTTTCACAAGCTTGCCAACACTTGAACCCTGACAGTTCTGACTTATGATAACTCCATACAAAGTCAGTGTCGTTTATAAGTCTAATAAAAAAGGTACAAGTCATGAGTCAGTTATTCAAACACAACACATCCATTATCCGGTCTCTGGGAGACTGCGCCGATAATGCTGATCCGCAGCCTTCACTTACATTGTGGGAAAACCATGACAGGCAACTGTCCTGTTATTATGCCCCGTTTGAACATGTTAACACTCGCGCAAAAATTGTCCTGATCGGCATAACCCCCGGTCGTACGCAAATGAACCGGGCTTTGTCTGCGGCGAGCAGGGCGGTTAATAGTCAGGCGGATGTACAGCAGGCGATTGCCGAGGTGAAGCGCATTGGCAGCTTTAGTGGCAACATGCGTCCCAATCTGGTGAATACGCTGAACAAGCTGGGATACCAGAAGAAGCTGGGTATTACCTGTTGCAGTGAACTCTGGGCAGAGCGTAATGATTTGGTGGACTTCTGTTCGCTGTTGACGTATCCGGTGTTTGTTAAAGGTCGTGATTACAATGGCATGCCACATCCGATGAAGGTGCCTGAATTGAAAACCATGCTGGTGGACGAGTTCGCTAACCGGTTGCAGTCTATTCCTGCCGATGCGGAGTTGGTGCCTCTGGGCGAGTTGGTCGCCAATGTACTGTCGGAACTGGACGACATGGGGTTGGTGCCTCAGACGATTACCCGTATTAACAACAAGGTGGTGGCTCCGCCTCACCCCAGTGGTGCCAATGCGGAGTCTATTGCGTTGTTGCTGTCTGAGTCCTATCCGGAACGGGACGTGTATCTGGAAAAAATGTATCAGGAGTATCTGGGCAAGCGGGGCTGGGAAAAACGTGCAGGAGGAAAGCCCCAGTCGGAGGAGAAGTATAAAACGGCCAGAGCTTCAAGATGGGAAAGTATGTTGCAGGTTCGTAAGGCCTATGGGATCGGGTGACCGTTATTGTCAGGCATTCTCAACGCTTGAATGCCTGACTTTGTACCATCTTGACCACTGTTGTTAAGGAAAGACTATGACGATTCGCTGGAATGTCTATTTTCTCCATTTTGTCAGAACCCTTCGTAATCTGGATATTTATATGGGAACCCTTCTGGTGATGGGTACCATATTGGGGTGGTATGAATTCAATACCCGAAGTTTGGTGGTGACTGTCAGTCTTCTTTTATTGTCATATCTGTTTGCTGTCGGGTGTGTCAGTGACAATAGTGAAAAGGACTGCGTTCCTCCGTGGCGCTTGTTAGGTGTTTCATTCAGTTTGTAGCTGGGTGGTATTGGGTCGCTGGCATTATTGAGCTAATGAACTTATAAGGTGAGAGCCGCTCAAATGGCATTGTAAGCGCAAATTGCGCCAAGTGAATGGCACGAAAATGGCGCAATTAATAAAAATGCGCCATAATTATGCCAAAAGGATTCCTGATTGTGCCAGCCCTATGAACACTCTCGCTGACTTATACAAAACAATCATTCAGGCCGGTAAGCCAGTCTCTATTTCCGAGCTGCTGGCTGCACACCCTGATTTTTCCCGACGATCCACGCAGCGTTGGTTAAATAAGTTACTGGCCGACAATAAGATTTCGGCAATCGGTGAAGGGCGTGGCAGGCGTTATGAAGCACTAGATACAAGCCAGGCACAGCAGAATGAGGATCAGTCTGATGATTTTCCCGCGTTTATCCCATTATCAGCAGACAGTAAGGATGTTCTGGCTTACATAGAGCAACCGGTTGAATCGAGACATCCTGTCGGGTATCAGCGAGCATTTCTGGATGCTTATGAACCTAACAAGACCTATTATTTATCCGCACCGATCAGGCAGCAGCTCAGGCGCATGGGCGATACCCAACAAACCTCTCAACCAGCAGGCACCTATGGTCGGGCGATTTTAAACCGTTTTCTGATTGATTTGTCCTGGGCATCCAGCCATCTGGAAGGGAATACCTACAGTCGTCTTGATACGGTCAGGTTAATAGAAGAAGGCCGTGCTGCTGATGGTAAGGCTGCGGTTGAAACGCAGATGATTTTGAACCACAAATCGGCCATAGAGTTGCTGGTTGATAATGCTGAAAGTGCATCATACAACCGTTTTACCCTGCTAAACCTGCACAGTTTGCTATCCGAAAACCTGTTACCAAACCCGGCAGATGAAGGCCGGATTCGGCAGCATCAGGTGGAAATTGGTAAAAGTGTTTTCAGACCGCTGGCTGGCGAAGTGATTATTGGCGAGCTGCTTGATATTCTTTTGCAAAAAGCCAGCCAGATTAAAGATCCCTTCGAACAATCGTTTTTTATGATGGTTCACCTGCCTTATCTGCAGCCTTTCGCTGATGTAAACAAGCGTACATCAAGGCTTGCTGCTAATTTGCCATTAATTCGGGCTAACCTATGTCCTCTCACGTTTCTGGATGTTCCGGAGCAAGCTTACAGCCGTGCCACTCTGGGGGTTTATGAAATGACCCGGGTCGAGTTGTTACGTGATCTTTATCTGTGGGCTTATGAACGTTCTACTCAGGAATACCTTGCCATAAAGCAACAACTGGCAGAACCTGATCCTCTTCGCCTTCAATACCGTAACCTGATCAAAAAAATGGTTAATGACATTGTCCTAAGTCCGGACTCTGATCCCATTGATCTGATTGAAACACTGCTGCCGGATGATATCCAGGATGTTGCACGCTCCGATCTTTCATCGCTGATTATTGAGGAACTACGCCGACTACACGAGGGAGTATTGGCTCGTTATGGTCTAAGGCCGTCTCAGTTCAAAAATTGGCAGAATGCCCAAAAAGGAAGATGAAATAGCCTTGATGTAACTGTGGCGGAAGTGCATTTCTTTGTGTCAATTATGTACAAACGTTCCAAATTGCCTTCATTGAATCCAAAGTAACAGTGTAGGTTTTGGTATAGGTTATTAGGGTATATCACATAAAAAACCAATAAAAACAACACCAAAGTACCTATGCATCATCGGGGTGTGTTTCAATAACTGAACGTCAGTCTTATCTTCGGAATTTGCCATGTAATTCACTAATTCAGGGTGTAACGGGGAAATAAGTTTGTTGGAAGGTTGGACGAAATCTCAGCAAGTTCCAAGTTGAGACCAACCAGAATTAGGCGCTGGTTGTGCTGAAACGAAATAATACCAAAGCAATGAGTAAAGCTCTAATTGCCCGCGAGATCCAAATCGACACTCCAGTCGTATTGCATCATCAACTCAGCTTTCGCCATGAATCACTATAGGAAGCTGTCAATAACAACATCGATCTGGTATGACTCTTAGAGTTCGGGTAGTAACACGAACTTCACCGCCTAAACGTGACTAACCCTCTCAGGAGACAAGCGACAGTGCTTAATTTTGTAACTGCTGACATGAGTTCATCCGTTCGGATGCCACTCCTGAACACCGGCACGCCGGAAAGTAAACGACAGGAAATACTGAATTATTTTTCTCAGACCTTTGACCTTTACGACAGTCTTTTTGACGTTCTGGACACGGATGAGGCCTGGTATGAAAAAGCTATTTCACTGCGTCACCCCCTGATATTTTATTACGGGCATACAGCTACTTTCTTTGTCAACAAACTGATGGCTGCCCGCTTGATTGACAGCCGGATTGACCCGGACATTGAAGCCATGATGGCCATCGGGGTGGATGAAATGTCCTGGGATGATCTGGATGACAGTCACTATGACTGGCCTTCAGTGGATGCCCTGAAAGCTTACCGGCAAAAAGTTCGGTCCATGGTCAGTGAGTTTATCATGACGATGCCCCTGGAGATTCCGGTGCAGTGGGACAGTGCTGGCTGGTTGATCCTGATGGGGATCGAACATGAACGGATTCATCTGGAAACCTCATCGGTCCTTATCCGGCAATTGCCGCTTTCCTGGCTGAATAATAACGGTCGATGGCCGGTTTGCCCCGAAGTCGGGATTGCACCTGAAAATACTCTGGTCGCTTTGCCCGGAGGCAAACTGAAACTGGGTAAGCCCTATGATGATCCTTTATATGGCTGGGACAATGAATACGGGTTACAGGAGGCAGACGTTGCTCCATTCAAGGCCAGTGAATACCTTGTCAGCAATGATGAGTACCTGACCTTCCTGAACGCCGGGGGTTATGACACAGAACGCTGGTGGACCGATGAAGGCTGGGCGTGGGCTACCTTTGTCAAAGCCAGACATCCTGAATTCTGGGTGAGGAAAGAGGATCGCTGGTGCTATCGAACCCTGCTGGAAGAGATTGAGATGCCCTGGAGCTGGCCGGTGGATGTCAA
The DNA here is from genome assembly GCF_001583435.1 of Endozoicomonas montiporae CL-33. NCBI lineage: Bacteria > Pseudomonadati > Pseudomonadota > Gammaproteobacteria > Oceanospirillales > Endozoicomonadaceae > Endozoicomonas > Endozoicomonas montiporae. Next base: position 2,355,896 of record NZ_CP013251.1, read on the forward strand.
CTGTCACGAAGCTCAGGCCTTCTGTCGCTGGAAGTCGGAAGTCACTGCTAAAAGCATTCAGCTACCTTCCGAAGCGGAATGGTATTGTCTCAGGGAACAGTTAGACACTGATCTGCCCTACTGGGAGCAGGCACCCGGTAATATTAATCTGGAGTACTGGTCTTCAGCCTGTCCGGTTGACCGGTTTCGCACCGGTGATTTCTGCGACGTCATTGGTAACGTCTGGCAATGGACCAGTACGCCCATTGATGCTTATGAAGGGTTTCGTATACATCCTTATTACGACGATTTCTCGACTCCCACCTTTGACAGTAAACATAACCTGATTAAGGGCGGATGCTGGATTTCTACCGGTAATTACGGCATCAAGCAGTCGCGCTATGCATTTCGCCGACATTTTTTCCAGCACGCCGGTTTTCGGTATGTGGAGTCTACCGCTTCTGGTCGGGACACCATTAACCCTTACGAAACCGATGCCCTGGTGTCTCAGTATCTGGAGTTTCATTTTGGTCAGGAATACTTCGGAGTCAGCAATTATCCTGAAGCCTGTGCCGCGCTGTGCTCTGGCCTGATGGCAAACAGTCCCATGACCCGGGCCCTGGACCTGGGTTGTTCTGTCGGGCGCAGCAGTTTTGAACTGGCCCGCTGGTTTCAGCATGTGGATGGGATTGATTTCTCGGCACGGTTTATTTCCGCTGCGGTCGAGTTGCAGAAGAACGGTAAAATTCGCTATTTCACACCGACCGAGGGCGAACTCGGTGACTTTCAGGTGGCGAGTCTGAAAGCGACAGGGCTTGATGATATAGACGTTAACCGCATTCTGTTCACCCAGGGCGATGCCTGTAACCTCAAGCCAAAATATTGTGATTATGATCTTGTGTTTGCGGGTAATCTGATTGACCGGCTGGGCGACCCTTTGTTGTTTTTAGAAAGCATTCACGAACGTATCCGGCCCGGAGGACTGCTGGTGCTGACTTCTCCCTATACCTGGCTGGAAGAGTACACCGATAAAGCAAACTGGCTTGGTGGTATCCGTGAGAATGGTGAAGCCCTGGATACGTATTCGGCACTCAAACGGGTACTGAACCAGCATTTCGATGAAGTTCAGCCAGCAGTGGACATTCCGTTTGTTATCCGGGAAACCGCCCGAAAGTATCAGCATACAGTTGCACAGTGCACGGTCTGGCGTTGTCGGTAACGATCATGGTTTGGTTCCGCCTGGCTGGTGGAAAATCAGTGGGTTATGGATTCTCTCTGGAATATCCAGCGAGCTGGCCGATGCTCCTGATAGGATCTACCAGAGGGAAGACATTATGAGCAGGGAAGCGAACAAGGCCGTTCTCACAATGACTGAATCCACCCAGGGCGAGTATCTGATCCGGGTCACTCAGGGAGGGAGTGTGATATTTGGTGATGTTATTCTGCGTTTGCCAACCGGTCTGAGCACCAGTCTTCAGACGGAACTGGCTTCTTCACTGGCGAATACGGTTCTGCGCCACATCAGCAATGCCGACAAAACGGCCATGGAGGAAGTGCAGCAATTGTTTTATGACTGGGGCTGTTTTGATGTGATTGATGAAGACTGTTTGTAATATTCATTATGTCAGTGGCCAGAGGTCACTGACACTTACCCTTATCTTTCCATATCGTTTAAACTCTTACCGTCCTTACAGAACCAGAACCAGAACCAGAACAATAACACTCACTTCTTCCGGGTAGTCTCTCATGCGCCAATCTGACGATATTGTAATTGTTGCTTCTGCACGAACGCCTATGGGCAGTTTTCAGGGAACCCTGTCCGGCTTGTCTGCAACTCGGCTTGGGCTGGAAGCGGTACGCGCCTGTCTGGAGCGTAGCGGCGTTGATGGTCAGAATGTTTCAGAACTCATTATGGGTTGTGTGCTGCCTGCGGGTGTCGGACAGGCACCTGCCCGTCAGGTGTGCAGAGGCGCCGGTCTGCCAGACTCGGTGGGTACAACCACCATTAACAAAGTCTGTGGTTCCGGTATGAAGGCGGTCATGACGGGGTGTGCACAGTTGATGACTAATGAGTCGGATGTGGTTCTGGCGGGCGGTATGGAAAGTATGTCCAACGCCCCCTATCTGCTGAAAAAAGCCCGTCAGGGTTTGAGAATAGGGCACTCTGATCTTCAGGACTCTCTGTTTACCGACGGACTCGAAGACGCCTATGACAAACAGTTGATGGGCGTGTTTGCCGAGCAGACCGCGAACCGTTTTAAAGTCAGTCGTGAAGCCATGGATGAGTTTGCCATTGCCTCGTTGAAACGTGCTCAGCAGGCCATTGCCAATGGCTGGTTTGATAATGAAATTACTCCGGTGGATGCCGGTAAAGCGGGTCTGGTGAGTGTGGATGAACAGCCGGGTAAGGCAAAAATGGAGAAAATACGTCAGCTCCGCCCTGCCTTTGCCAGGGAGGGGGTAATAACGGCTGCCAATTCAAGCTCTATTTCCGATGGCGCAGCGGCTCTGTTGTTGATGCGAGAATCTGAAGCCCTGTCTCAGGGATTGCAACCCGTGGCAAGAATAAAAGGGTTTACCAGTCATGCCCGGGTGCCGGCTGAATTTACCATTGCGCCGGTGACAGCTATAGAGCAGTTGTTTGATAAGACAGGCTGGTCAGCAGACGACGTGGATCTGTTTGAAATCAATGAAGCATTTGCCGTGGTTACGCTGGTGGCCATGCAGGAGCTGGGTTTGTCCCATGATAAAGTCAATGTGTTCGGTGGCGCCTGTGCCCTGGGGCATCCGCTGGGTGCCAGTGGTGCACGTATTATTGTGACCCTGCTGAATGCATTGCAGCAGCGTGGTGGCAAACGAGGGGTCGCTTCCTTATGCATTGGTGGCGGGGAAGCAACGGCCATTGCACTGGAGTTGATTCATTCTGTGTAATCCGCATAATCGACGCCCTGTCCGAAATTGATATGAGAGGTGTCACCATGGCGGTCGCCAGTGCACGACACATCCTGGTTAAAACCAGGGAAGAAGCTGAAAAGCTAAAGAAGCAGCTGGAAAAAGGCGCGGACTTTGCCCAGCTGGCCAAAAAGCATTCCACCTGTCCATCCGGTAAACAGGGCGGTGATCTGGGCGAATTCCGACCAGGTCAAATGGTTAAGGCATTTGATGATGTTGTGTTTAAGAAGGAAGTTCTGAAAATTCATGGACCGGTGAAAACCAGCTTTGGTTTCCACCTGATCCAGACGATCTACAGAAACTGATTCTGAAGGCATCAGGAAGCTTCGGTCTGCTCCGGAGCCTCCTGCTCTGCTGGCTTACCCACCGAGACGAGTCGTAGCTCTCCTACATGAATGCGCTGATGTTTCTGGCGCTGCTGCTCCGAACGCATAAACAGTGTAATTTCAGCATTCACCGCCTCTTTCAGTTTTACCTTGCCTGCCGGTTTGCCGTTCAGGTCAACGCGGCTGCGTCCGGGCTTGATGGACATCAGGTAGCGTTCCTGGGAGGTAAACAGCTTCAATGCACTTTTAATGACCGGCAAGGGGAACTCGCCTGTCTGCTTCATCTCGTTGTGAATACCGACTTTCAGAGGTCTGGGTGAAGACACCCTGAACGCCTCTGGCCAGCGTTCGCGTACCATTCTCAGTGCTTCCGATTTCGACACTTCCATGGTCTTTTCAACGTCAGCGGACGTTTTCTTCTCTTCCATGTGGTCTTCTCTGCTGACAGGCTGATTCAGAGAATTTGTATCTGAATCAGACAGGGATTCATCCTGATACTCAGTTTTGCATTCGTACTGCATTGTCTATTTCTGTTTGACGTTAATATAACGCTTTTCGTACCGTTCCCACGTTTGACAGCGAGTGCCAGTGTGGGGCAGGTATTTAGTGTATATCGATTGCACAGGATTTCAGATCCTGCAGTGATGTTACTTCCAGAGCCTGCTCATGGGTCGATTTTAAATAGACCGGGGGTGCCAGCCCTGCATCAAATGCCTGTTTCCAGCGCATGGCACACAAACACCAGCGGTCTCCGTCCTGAAGTCCGGGGAAGTCGGCCTCCGGGTTGGGTGTGATCAGGTCATTGCCCTGCAACAGAGTATATTCCAGAAAGTCTTTGGTCATGCGTGCACAGACAACATGCAGCCCCGGGTCGTTGCTGTCAGCATGACAAAACCCGTCCCGAAAAATACCGGTGGCCGGGTCAAAGCAGCATGACTGCAAAGGTTCTCCGAAGACATTTTTCTGATGGCTGGCTTTTGAACTCATGACCGTATCCCCTTGGTAACGGCAACACTATAGCCTGCCAGCCAGAGAAACAGAATGTTTCAGGACAGTTTTCCGGGTGTTTTATGAGGTTTTTTCTGAATGACAGGGTCTGAAAATGGCTAACGCTATTGTGCGCAAACAATACAAGGCACTTATCTTCAACCGATGACAGTCAGGTTTCGGATTTAATTCCGGGCTGAATCATGGTTTGCCGACGAGCCTGACGGGTTGTCATTCTCAGGGCTTTTTTTCTTGGCAAAACCTTGTATATGCTGCGCAGATACTCGGACTTTATATTGCTTTTTCCAGTCCTGATACCAAGGTGTTTCAGGTAGGCCTCCATGTGACTGTCTGACGGAATATCCATAGTAGCGTCTTTTATTGTTATTGTTGGAGATCAGTCTTGAACGTAATGATATAAGCAGGGTCTGTGCCACTTTCTTATTTTCCCGACAGTATCGCTATCAATGGAATAACTGCTCCTTCAGGAAGACGCAATTGTGGGGATTGTTCCTTGCAGGCTGTCACCAAACGTGACTTGGGGTAACGCTGTAGTTCATTCAGCGATACCAGAGTTTTCTGCGTCTTGGTGCGATGACAGGAACATTTCCGGTGTCAGTACCTGTCCGGGCTTAATGGTTCTCAATGCAGGCAAGCCTTTCAGCGGTGCAATATCTCTAAAGTAGCCCTGCTTGAGATGACTTATATCAAGCGTCTGCCAGAGGCTGTTGTTTTCAGTGATGAGCGCACCTTTTTGAATCCTTTGACGACTGACGATAACCGGCACAAACAGGCTGATATAGGCATGTACCATCAGACTCTGGTTATTTTGCTCGTGGCAGATGACTCTAAGCGACTGCCTGCCGGGAGCCAGTCTGGTCAGCAGTTTTACCCGGGGTGCTGTCGGGCAGCGTGAGAGCTTAATACGCCCGGGTGGTGGTTCGACACTGACTTTGAAATGGGATGCTTCCAGACTTTCAGCAAGCTCATTGGCCCGCGGCTCCAGCCAGTGCGTTACTGCCTGAACAGCCTGACTCGAAAAATTGTCCGACCAACCATTTCCTGCCGGTAAGAGCAGTGTTAACAAAAGAAACAGACGCCGAGAGTAGCGGATAACGGATAGCATGATTCTGTCCGTTCAAAGACTGGTAGATCGTTCAAATAGTAGCAGATAATACGTTAATCAATGAGCGTGGGTTGAGTAGTCATTGAACGATTAATGACGTGTATCAGCGAGTTGATACAATTTGCGACAAATTGGCTAACTGTGGACAAGGTTGGATGCTACATTCCTGATTAAACGACCATTTTTAAGCTAAACACTCGGTTTCAGGAAGTATCCAGAATGTCAAAAAAACGGATTCTTGTCGTATGTATGGCAGCAGCCATTGGTGGGGGGTACGCATGGTTTTCCAATCAGAGTCAGGCGCCTGAGTGGGTTTTCCAGACGACTCAGGTGGATACCGGACGTATTGAGTCCGTTGTTGCTACTGCCGGTACTCTGGAAGCGGTCAGCACCGTCACGGTGGGGGCTGAAATTTCGGGGCGTATTGATCATATTCATGCTGACTACAATAGCGTTGTGTCCAGAGGCGACCTTCTGGCACAGATTGACGACCGTTCCATAGTTGCCAAACTGAGGCAGGCAGAAGCCGATCTGGCGTTGTCTGAAGCGGCTGTAGAAAAAAGCAAAGCCTCGCTGCTGGAGCAGGAAGCCAATTACACCTTTCGTATTCGGGAAACCCGACGCCTGAAAGAGCTGACTGAAAAAGGGCATACGACAGATAGCGAATATGAGCGAGCCCAGTCCGAGCAGTCCATGGCAGAAGCCCGGATCGCTCTGGCAAAGGCTGAAATCAGCCGTTCCGAAGCCGAACTGCAAAAGCGTCAGGCCGCACTGGATGAAGCTCAGCTTGACCTTGAACGAACCCGAATTTATTCGCCGGTGGATGGTGTAATTCTTGAACGTATTGTTGAAGAAGGGCAGACCGTCAACGCCAACCAGAGCACCCCGGAGCTGTTTATTATCGCTGAAGATATGCGACGCATGCAGATTGAAGCCGATGTGGATGAGGCGGATATCGGACAGGTGCAGGAAGGGCAATCAGTGCGTTTCACGGTTGACTCCTATCCGTCCCGAACCTATCAGGGAGAAGTGGAGCAGGTTCGGCTGGCAGCCACTGTTGCTTCATCGGTGGTGACCTATACCACCATTATCTCGGTGGACAACAGCGATTTAAGTCTTTATCCCGGCATGACCAGCAATGTCGATATCATTATCGGACAGCAGCCCAGTGCCCTCAGGGTGCCGAACAGTGCCTTACGTTTTTCGGCACCGAGAGAGTTGCAGAGTCAGCAACAGCGTCAGCCTGTTAATCTGCCTGAGGAACTGTTTGAGTCGGAAGAGCAGAAACAACAGGTACAGGCGATGTTTGCTTCTGCCCAGAAAGAAGCCATGTCGTTACGGCGGGAACAAAACCGTCAGTCTGGCCCTGCAGGTGGGGCTATGGGTGGTGCCGGTGCTTCAGACCAGCGCAGTCCACGTATTGATCGTTCTGAACTGGTGGCAGTTCTGGGAGAAGAAAGAACGGTTGAGGTCATGCGTTTTATGCGTGCCCGGCGAGGTGGCAGAGGGCGCAATGGCAGCGATATCTGGGTGCTTCGGAAAGGTGAACCCCGTCGTCTGAGAATCCAGACCGGGCTGAGCGATGAACGTTATACCGAGATTCTGTCGGATGCCCTTGAAAACGGCGAGGAAATCATTATCTCGGCGCGACAGGAGCAGAGCTGATGTCATTGATCACAGCTTCAGACTTGTGTCGTGTTTATGATGTAGGCAGCCAGAAACTGCAGGTTCTGAAAAAGGTTTCCCTGACCATTGATGAGGGAGAGTTCGTTGCCCTGATGGGACCTTCAGGCTCGGGCAAATCGACTCTGATGAATCAGCTGGGGTGTCTGGACCGGCCAACCAGCGGTGAAATTATCCTGAATGATCAGGCTCTGTCGCAATGTTCTGCGGATCAGCTGGCAGAAGTGCGCTGCAATTACATCGGGTTTGTGTTTCAGCAGTTCAATCTCTTGCCGCGCCTGACAGCGCTGGACAATGTTGCCCTGCCACTGATGTACGCGGGAAAGGATAGGAAGCAGGCAAGGGAGCGAGCTCTGGGTTGTCTCAGTCAGGTCGGGCTGGCTGAGCGGGCATCTCATCGTCCGGCAGAGCTTTCAGGCGGTCAGCAGCAACGGGTGGCGATTGCCAGAGCCATTGTCAATCAGCCACGGCTGATTCTGGCCGACGAACCAACTGGTGCGCTGGATACCCGAACCGGCCACGACATCATGCAGTTGTTTACGGAACTGAACCGTCAGGGCATCACTCTGGTGGTAGTGACCCATGAAGCGGATATTGCCGATTATGCCAAACGACAATTGTTGTTTCGTGACGGTGAACTGGTGTCGGATCGTCGTGCAACGGCTGCCGGGCAAAGACAGGGAGTGGCAGCATGAAGTTTATTGAAACCCTGCTGACGGCGCTGTCAGCTCTGGCGGCGCACAAGTTGCGAAGCTTTCTGACTATGCTGGGGATCATTATTGGTGTGTCCTCTGTGGTCGTCATGATGGGGCTGGGCGGTGGTGCCCAGAAGCAGGTTGAAGCACAGCTGGATTCCATGGGTACCAATATGTTGCTGGTGCGTGGTCCCAGTCGTCAGGATCGTGGTGTGAGCCAGGGTGCGGGTGGTGTTGCCACACTGCAGAAGGCAGACGCCCGTTTTATTGCTGAAGAGGTACAGGGTGTTCGTTATGCGGCTCCATGGATTTCCGGCAGTGTACAGGTGGTCAGTGGTAATTCTAACTGGTCAACCCGGGTTAACGGCATTACGGCAGACTATCTGAAAATCCATAACTGGCACCTGGCGTATGATCAGGACATTGATCTTTTGCAGTTCCGTGCCAACGGCAAGGATGTGGTAATCGGTTCAACGGTGGCAGAAGAACTGTTCGGTCAGGACAATCCGCTGGGGCAGCAGATAAGGATCAATAAAGTACCGTTTACGGTGCAGGGAGTGCTGGAAAGCAAGGGTGAAGATGCCCGGGGTTCTGATCAGGACGATATTATGATGATACCTATTCAGACGGCTCGCAAAAGCCTGTTCGGTGCCCGAAGAGGTTTGCCAACCGCTGTGGATGCAATCTGGGTACAGGTGACGGATCTGGATACTATGGACTGGGTCAGTGGCGAGGTTAACGCTCTGCTGGAACAGCGCTATCGGATCAAGCCAGGCTCCAATGCCAGTTTCCGTATTACCAATATGACAGAACGTTTGAAAATGCGTGCTGAAGCCGGACAGGTGTTCAACAGTCTTCTGGCCGGTGTCGCCTGTGTGTCGTTGCTGGTAGGCGGCATTGGCATTATGAATATCATGCTGGTGTCAGTGACCGAACGCACCCGTGAGATTGGTGTGCGACTGGCACTGGGTGCCAGACAGGCCGATGTTCTGGCGCAGTTTCTGATTGAAGCCATTGTTTTGTGTGGCATTGGTGGATTGCTGGGCATTGGCGTAGCAGTTATCGGGCTGTTTGGTGCCGAGTACCTGACGGGGCTGCCGGTTTATATCGAATGGTGGATATCCATTGTCAGCGTGCTGTTCTCGGCGTTGATTGGTCTGTTTTTCGGGTTTTATCCGGCGCGAAAAGCATCCAGACTGAATCCGGTGGATGCGCTTCGGTATGACTAGTCGTTAATGATCAGACAAACCGCGGTCAGAATTCTGACCGCGGTTTGTCTGCTTGATGGTTTTCAGTAAGGCTCTACCTTAATTGGCTACCGGTTTGATACCTGCCTGTTGGGTAAACGCTGTAAACTGCTCTTTCCAGTCGGTCAGCTGTCTTTTGTTGCTTTCCTCGGCTTCTTTTTCCAGAGCAGAGAGGCGACTGCTGAACTGTTCATTGGTAATTTCGATCTGCTTTTCGAGATCTTCAATCAAGGCTGCCTTTTGTTTTCTCCAGGTTTTTTTGCTGGTTGCTGCTGAGTCTTTTTCAAACGGTTGTGTTTTTGCAGTGTCCAGAGTTAATTTTAACTCTGCAACGGACTGCTTGTGTTCCTGTTTCTCGGCGGCTATCCGACTCTGGTCATCTTCTCCAATGTGAGATACTTGTTCAGCCAGTTGTTCAAACTGTTTCAGGTTTGCCTCGACAGAAGTTCCTTGTTGAATGGCCTTGAGTGTTGTCAGAACAAGAGGTAACAGTTCTCGCTGAACCGCTGCTTCCACAGGTACTTTACTGGCAGATAGTAAGCTACGTTCCATAAGTGTCAGTTTGTTTCGCTTGGGTGAAAGTCTCATATTGACTGGTACTATAATTCCAAGTCACCTTTCTGCATGGGGAATGGGATGACATTGTCCATACCCACTTCCGTGACCTTGGCGCAGTAGGTCACCGCCAGTAACTTCCAGCCATTGTCGAACATGCCACTCTGAATTAATGACCTTGCTGTCAAAATACCTTGGCCTCCGGGATGCCGCCACCTCATTCCAGAACACTTCATTCGCTGCGTTACCAAGGTTTTACAAGTAGCCTCAATAACCCCTGAGCCTATTGGCAAGTTGTGCGACAAGTGTTCAGCATAGTTCATGCGGGTTCGATTACTTCTGAAGTACTCCAGCTCTGTTTTCAACTTCGATCGACGAGGGTGTCGTTTATGCTGGTAAGCCAGAGCTTTGATGACTTTTTCAACACCTTCGGGCTCCTCTTTGAGGATGTGGCGATAGGTGATGAACTTTTCTCTGGATTTGTTGCTGTTTTCACCATAGGACAGGTCAAACGCTTTCTTCAGGTGCTCTGCGGCATGATAGAAGTCTACAACCTCGTGACCTTCAGGGAGTTCATTGGCAAGGTAGGTCCAGTTGTCTTTTGCCCCATCAGCGACTTTAACAAGCGTCAGATCTGGCCTCTGTCGAAGAGCTTCGCTCAGGAGTGCGGAGAGTGATTGTTTCAAAGTCACTTTCTTGCTTTCAGGCATTCGACTCATCCTGACCGTTGAGAGGCGTTCACCCTGTGCATCGTAAAACGACAATGTTCCACAACTGGCCTCCTGACAGCCAGCAGGGCCACGGGTTCGCTTGCCATCGACTCTATTCTGTTCCCGCTTTTCCTGACGTTTACCATCTTTCATCGGCAACATGACGCCATCAAGAGAAGCGGCCGCAGTCACAGCTTCTTCAGGAACCTTGACGCTTTCCCAGAGAAAGTCTTCAAAGGCTTCCCTATTGGGTTCCCACTGCGCATTGAACTTTTTGGGTAGTCTGGCCAGAGAGCTTTCCGAGGGCGTCATGTTCCCTATCAGATCAAGTAGGCTTTTAGCCTCTCCGGGAGGCATTTGCGCAACCATCCAGACAGCTTGTTTAGCTGCTTTTGGTGTCCAATACCCCTCTACAATACCTGCCTGTAGCTCCAAAGGGATGATAGAGTGATCCTTACCGTTACGATAGAGCGTACGCAAAACCCGGACAGGGCCGACAGCGGATTGATAAGTTTCTGAAGATCGCAACACCCGATGGTAACAGACACCGCTTACCTCAATCGCAGGAACGTCAATATCAAGCCCGGTCAGGTCTTCTGCCAGAACGCTTTGCTCTGCTTCGATAAAGAGTTTATGGATCTCACCTTCATAGTCTTCAAAGTGCTTGATTGGGCTGTGTTCCTGACGAAGAACGGCCAGTTTTTGCTCAAGCTGTTGGATAGCATGACAAGAAAAATTGGCGGCTTCAGCTAGTGGCTGACATACTTGCATCGGGGCGGCCTTTCACTGTTGCGGTATCTTTTACAGTAACCATCATAGCGGTGTTTGGCCGTTCCTATGTAAGTCCAGAGAAAATTTGTAGCTGCTGTATAAACCACGGACGGCAAGCCCAGAAAAAATGGTCAGTATGAGACTTTCACCCTTTCGCTTTTCATCATTAGCGTCTTCAATCATGGGAACTGACTGCAAGATTTCTTTTAGAATGTATAACATCTGTTCGCAGCATGACTGAGAAGCAAGCCCCTGCGCCTGGCATTTGCGGAAGCTCTTTGTCAACTTTCGTAAGCGCATCATTAGATTTTGTGATTCTTCGTCATCCTTGAACTTAGGGTCGTCCTTGGCAACATTGAGTATGTAGACAAGCAAATCTGCAATCTGATCAATGATCATACTGCTGGCCTGCAAAGTATCACCTGCTCCAAAATCAACGACCTGATCGCTTTGACTGATCTTGTCCAAAGCAGTGAAGCGGCCTGGCAAGCTTGAGGGGCTGACAAATACAGCCCTGATGTTGTTGGCGATTAATTCAAAATGACTTCTCGGATTGAAATCCAGAAATCCCCCACCGATATGTCGATGTTTAAAAGTGCCTTTCGCATATTGATTAAACATGCTGCCCATTTTTCCCATTAACATAACAATATTAAACCGCCTTAATTTGTCGGCTTGTTCCTGAGGCAGTACTTCCGATCCTGGCACAGGAGCTGACGCACACTTGTAAAGGGAAGTTACAGCCGGGTCCAGAATATTGGCAGCAAGCTGCCCTGGTGATTTTTCCTCAAAAGCCTGTTCGATATCCCCGGGATCTAAAGGGTTAGTATGACGTGTACTCGGTACTTTGAAGGAAGGTAATGGCATTTTGGATGACTGCTTAACCACGTGACCTGAAGATACCCGATCGGACTGAGAGCGTCTGATGCCTTTTGGTGTAAAACTTTTACGCAGTTGAGTACCACGCTTTAAGGGCTCATCGTCCTTGTCATTAATACCTTGATGGAAAGCTCTTAAATCTGGCCTCGTCAGTAAAATCTGTGGGTCATTTCTGGTTCAGGCAGCTTGCCAAGAGCATGATATAAAGCGATTTCTGCACATTTATAGGTTCTGAAGCCGTATGATTTTCTCGTAGTGAGTTTTATCTTGGTATTCAGACCTTCAACAATTCCGCTGGAATACGCTTTTTTTGCCCTGAACCAGTTCAAGATGAGTGGCTTGTGTCGTCGAACTGTTTTAGCGACTTTCTTCATCGGTTCTATCTTTGATCGCATCACTCTTGTGCACCAGCGATCCAGATATTTTTCTGCCCAATGTGGTGAAACGTACTCCCAGAATGCCTGAAACTCTTCTTTGAGCAGGTAGGCTCTGACACTTTTCAGGTTGTACTGAAGCACAGTGTTTAATTTGATCTCTTCTTTGGTAGTGGGCCAGAACTGTTATATCGCGTGAATATTGACCCCAAACTCAACTTTATTAATCAATAATCCAATAACAATATCGTGCATCTTTTCGAGCTTTGAAAAACAAATTGTCTTTCTGGCCAACCGTTTAATCCAAGTCCGAAAATTAAGGTTTTTACGCTCTATCTTCTGAGTGTTTGCTTTACCAATAATATGCATGTTTTCATCAAGGTGTCGCTCATAGGCTCCCCAATCATCGGTGTAAAATTTATTAATACCAAATGGCTTCAGAAGTGTTTTGAGTTCTTTAAAAACTTCATCTTTCCGTTTTCCGAAAACATAAGCAAGCACGGTATTTGTAGCGTGATCAACAGCATACCAAAGCCAGCGTTGGTTCGATTTATCATGAACATACGACCACTGCTCATCTAGCTCAGCCTCTTGGCAGACAAGCCCTACATGAATAATTGCATCTGACTTGAGATCAATAGTTTGAATATTTGGGTTGACCTTTACCAGACCGCTTTCTTTTTTTTTAGAGTCTTTATTACTGTTGTCTTGCTTATTCCGAGTACTTTACTTGTATCCCTGATTCCGCTGCCATTTATTGCCATATCGATGATTTTTTCTTTAACGCCAGGCTCACAGGCCTTGTAGCGATATTCAAGCATGAAGGTTTTGATTTCACATTTGTCATTACAGCAATAGTATCGTGGAACATCATGAGTGCTGTATCCGAAAGGCCGAACTTGGTTACTGCCACATGTTGTACAGAGGACTTGCGTAAGGCACATTTTTAAACCGCATTTTTCAAAGTTGCCGAATGTCGTATTTTAGCAGACAGGGCTAGAATCACAGAACTGTGCCACTACCTCTTCTTTCTCGGTCAGGTTTTCTTTCCGTTTGAGCAAGCACCAGCGAGTCTTTTTCAAAACAGGCTCATAACCATCGGCCTGTAACTGCTTGTGCTCAGATGCCCTGACTTCATCTATAGCCTTGTTCAGCATGGCTACAATGTGAAAGCGATCCAGAATATGCAGTGCCTGACTGGCATATTCCGCAATGGCGTTCACGTAAGGCCTCCACATGTCAGAGCAAACATATTCCAATTGCTGACTACGTTCCACACCAAAGAAGGTGAAGAAGCTTCGAATGGTAGCTTCTGTACGCTCTTGACCAACCCACAATAATCGTGTGCAGCCTCGATCAATCTGGTAGACGACGGTCAGATATTTATGGCCTATCTGGTAGGCAACCTCATCAACACCTATTGCCCGGACGTTACACAGTGAGCGGTGAGCTTTTCCCCATTCAACAACATACTCAACAGCATGAAAAACTTTCTCCCATGAAGTGCCGAAGCTACCGGCAACCTCTTTCCACGAAAGTTTTTTTGCCCAGTGAGCAAGGAACTGCATGTAAGCTTTGGTTAGCTCTCTCTTGCCGTCAGCCCATGGAACCTGTTCAACCTTCACTCCACAACGTTTACACTCTACCCGTCGCATTACGTAGAGAAGAAAAACTCTCATTCCCCAAAGAGGGATAAACTCAAAGCGACGCTCAGTAAGTTGGTCATAGCCTGGGGCTGGTTGCTGGCACCCTGAGCAGATAGCGTGGCCATTCTTTCGTGGAACAACAGTTACGTTAAAGACGTCAGAGCCTTGATAGGAACCAAGTTTCACATCCTGATAAACAAAGGACTTGAGTTTATAGACTTTATTGAGGATAGTTTTTATTAGCATCAGCGGTATTTTTATTGTTTTTTGCCTGATAACAAAAAGCTACCAGAAATCAGCCGCTGATGCTTCTATCCCCAAATCGACCCATTTTTACCCACAGATACCCCTGAAGAGCCTAAATCTGAAAATGAACTAGATAGCCGTTTGTTTGCTCGCAATTGACTGGTTGCTTTCAAGCCAGCGGTGGGCTGAACCGGTTTCTCGACAGAGATGCCAGTAGTTTGGTGATCATTTTTTGTGACAGGCTCCGGTGTGGGTGGCGTCACGGTTATAGTAATCGGTGGAAATTGGGTAGCATCCATGCCATGGTTCCTTTTGTTATTGATTCCCCTTTGACCATAAAAGTCTGCAAAAGACTGGACGTATCACTAACAAGTCGGTCAGTTGTACTAACACTTTTGATTCAGTCACTGTTTATGGCTACTTCCTGAGCTTTATCAAAATGAAATAGCGTCTTGAGGCTTCTTCCCGTATTTGTAATGATGAAGACAAAAGGTGCAACGGAAAGCCCTGACAATGTTTAAAAGAAACGACTGGTTGTTTATTGTATCCGTCGGCTTGCTATCAGCTTGTGGCAGTAGCCCGGATATTCAGAATCACAGCGGTTTTCTCAGTCAGTATGAGGATCTGGAACCTTTACCTGCAGATAAAAAAGAACAGTTCCTTGGTTTTAATGCCAGCGAATCGGTGCTGTCTGATTACGATCGCCTGATCGTCAATCCTGTAGCACTTCATATTCCGGATGAAACCTTGCAGGAATGGGATATCGAGCCGGAACGTTATAAAAAATTACAGAATTACTTTACTAACCAGCTGAATTACCGGATGGGTCAGCACTACGAGCTGACTGTAACACCCGGCGAGGGTATTTTACGACTGCGGGTTGCCATCACGGGTGAGGAAACGGATCTTAAACCAACAGAGTCCCATCAGGCATTGCCCCTTGGGTTGCTCGTTCATGATAAGGATCAGCTGACAACCGATCGCGACAAAATGCTGAATATATATCAGGAAGGCGAACTGGTAGACAGTGTGACCGGAGAGCAGATTGCTGTACTGGTAGGAGGCGTACAGTTACCCCCCATTGATATTGGACAATTACGCACCTTGTCTGCCGTCGAGATGAAGCCGTTGGTGGATAACTGGATCGATGCCTTCTGCCGCCATTTCCCAAACTGTCAGTAAAAACGACAGAAGGCTCTGATTGACAGAGGCTTTTGTCGCATTACAGCCAGTCGGTCAGCATAATGCCCACACTCAGTCGGTTGGAGCTGATGTTGTAATCGATCAGGCTTTCGCCATAACCATTAAAGTACTGCACATAACCCCGGAAGCGCTCTGTCAGTGGGAATGACCAGTCCAGCTGAACAGCGCCTTTGTTGTTGGAGCGCAGATTGTTGCGCATCATGGCGGTGATGTTATGACGGTCAAACTTGTAGCCAAAGTAAAGTTCACCGTAGCCCATGTATTGACTGATATCAGGGTTGTCATCGCCTTTTGAATTCGGGTTGTCGTCTTTTTTCTTGTCTTCAGGAATTCGGTACCAGGGCTTGAATCCAGCATAGAACTGTTCCTTCTCCAGCAGGAAACTCATATAAATCCGGTTCCAGCTTCTGGATAGGTAATTGCTGCGACCGTTAGACTGATGGCTGAAGCCAAACCCTACAGCTTTTAAATCCATTCCTAATAACGGGTATTCGGTCGGAAACATCATAAACAGTTCGGGCTCGTGGTTGGTTTCTCGGAACGGAGCAGACTCGGCACTGTTATAAGCCTGCCACCATGAGGTATTGGTGTAGGCAGCGTATAGCGTACCATTGCCGTTAAATACGCCTTCCCGGACCGGTGCTTTCAGGCTCAGCTGAAATTTCACCTCGGTGTTGTCAAGGTCGGGAACCCGGGCATTAAAGGGCTGGTAAGGCTGAGTATTGGTAGAGGACACATAGGACACTGGCAAAATGTAATTCGGCTTGTGCGGAGTGATGACAAACCGGTTGCCTGTGGCCGCTTTTTCACCGGTAATCCGCCTGTCCATTGGGCTGGACGGGTCAGCCCTCATGGTTTGATGGGTGATGACGACATCATTAGATTCGTTTTGACGTGATGAGCAGGCTGACCGGAGTTCTGACAATGTCATATCCGCATCGCCTTTAAGGGCAAACCTTAGCAGGCACTGTTCAGTCGTTTCGCTATTGGCAGTCGATACAGGCAAAGACAAGGGCGCGAGCAAACAGAATAAAAAACGACGTTTGTCTTTTCTTTTTTTCATTGTCCCAAACCTGTCACGTTCACTACTTATATTTATTATCGGTTCCGACTGTACAGGTTTTTGTCTCCCGCTTCTATATCGTACAGTCTCAATTTATATACAACAGTAATCGTCTGGCGTTAGGATAGAGGCTGCTAATAATAACAAACTCGGGCAACCCGAATGATCAGGCAAACACTACGCTCTCTCTCCCTGCTCTTTGTGGCAACAGGTCTGCTTATTGGCTGCGACCAGACTGTTTCAGAACCACAGGAAATTCTTCGCCCTGTACGTTCTATAACCGTGTCTTTGTCTGATACGGGGTTGCAAAAATCATTTCCCGGTGTGGTTGAAGCCAGTCAGCAAGCCAGCCTGAGTTTCAGAGTATCAGGGCGTCTTGCATCGCTGACTGTTAAAGATGGCAGCAAAGTGGTTGCAGGGCAGGTGGTCGCAGAACTGGATCCGGTGGATTTCGATATTCGCCTCAAGGATCGGCAGGCCAGTTTCGAGGCAGCAAAAGCGGACTATGAAAGAGCCGTTCAGTTGGTAGGCAAGGGAGCTATTGCCCGGGCGGATGTTGATAATCTGAAAGCCAAACTCAGTAATGCTACGGCACAGCTGGAAACTGCACGACAGGAAAAGTCTTATACCCGTATACGGGTGCCGTTCAGTGGTCAGGTTGCCAGAGTGTATGCAGATAATTATGAAGAAGTATCCGCTAAGCAGGACATTCTGATGCTTCATGACCTGTCGTCTTTATTGATTAAGGTCGATATGCCGGAAAGTGTGATTGCCAATGACAGGGAAGGGCGGCAGCCGTTACGTTACACCGCGCATTTTGATGGGATGGCAGACACAGTATTCCCTCTGGAATTATCAGCCTTTGCGGCACAGGCTGATGAGAGCAGTCAGACATATACGGTGACCTTTCTTCTGGCTGATCATGCGGGCAGCAGGATTCTTCCGGGAATGACGGCCAGTGTGACCATTCAGCAGGCGACCGTTGGCACAGACTGGCTGGTGATACCGGCTCATTCCGTTCAGGAGGACAGTGCGGGAAGGTTTGTTTATCTGGTGGAATCGGCAGAGCCCGGGGTGGGAGTGATTAAACGACGTCCGGTGCAAACGGGGCAGCTGCTGGCTTCGGGGATAGAAATTACAGACGGTCTTGCCATCGGTGAACAGCTGATTACTGCGGGTATGAGCCAACTGGTGGATGGCATGCGCGTTCAGTGGCGCGAGGGAGAGCAGTGATGTCCATAACCCGAACGGCCATTGTTAATAATCGTACGACACTGGTTTTACTGCTGGTGCTGGTGTTGTCGGGATTGCAGGCGTATCAGAATTTGCCCAGAGCTTATGACCCTGGCTTTGTCATTCGTGTTGCCAAGGTCATCACCCAGTTTCCCGGTGCCAGTCCGGAACGGGTAGAAACATTGATTACCGACCGGATTGAAAAAGCGGTTCGGGAAATACCTGAACTGGATTTTGTCAAAAGCGCCTCCCGAACAGGTACTTCCATTGTTACCGTTAATATTCAGGAACGTTATACCGACATGCGCCCGATATGGGACAGTCTGCGCCGCAAAATGGAAGATATTGCCAGCGAGATGCCGGACGGCGCAATTGGCCCGTTGGTGAATGATGAGTTTGGTGAAGTCTTCGGAGTGATGGTGACCCTGACCGGTGAAGACTTTTCCTATCGGGCGCTTAAAACCATTGCAGATGAAGTGCGTGATGAATTTTTGAACCTGCCTGAAGTCGCAAAGGTGGACATTTATGGTGCCCAGGAAGAGCGAATATTTATCCGTTACAACAATGACCGTCTTGGTCAGCTGGGGCTGTCGCCGGGTTGGCTGATGCAGCAGCTGGGCAGTCGCAATATCGTGGTTCCGGGTGGTGCCATTAATCTGCATCATGAACGCATTGAGCTGGAACCTACGGGTAACTTTGACAGTGTTCACGATATCCGTCAGACCGTTATTCCAATACCGGGCAGTGATCGGGTATTGCATTTGGAGGATGTGGCGACGGTTGAGCGTGGCTATGTTGATCCGGCCAGAAGTTTTGTCAAAGCATCGGGTGTTCCCGCTCTGGCTCTTGGTATTGCCATGGGGGAAGGGGGCAATAATATTGAGCTGGGGCGTCAGGTTGAAGCGACAATGCTGGCGTTGCAACAGACTTACCCTATAGGTATTAATTTTGAGCTGATGCACTTTTCCCCTAAAGAGGTCGAAGATAAGGTCAATGATTTTGTCTCCAACCTGATTCAGGCGATTCTGGTGGTTTCTGCGGTGATGCTGTTCAGCCTCGGCCCGCGAACCGGATTGATTGTCGCTACCCTGATTCCCACCAGTATGATTGCAGCGATGCTGGTGATGTCGCTGGTGGGAATTGGACTGGATCAGATTTCGCTGGCTGCTCTGATTATTGCCCTGGGAATGCTGGTGGATAACGGCATTGTGATGGCCGAGAATACTATGGTTCAGATGCAGTCAGGTAAGCCGCCCCTTGAAGCGGCTGTTGATTCTGCGGGTGAACTCAGGGTGCCGTTATTGACCTCATCACTCACCACGGCAGCAGCCTTCTTGCCCATCTATCTGGCAGAATCGGCCGTCGGCGAGTTTACGGCATCGCTGTTTCTGGTGGTGACCATTACGCTGCTGTGCTCCTGGGTGCTATCCCTGACCCTGATTCCCCTGTTATGTGTTTTGTTTCTGAAGGTTAAACAACAGCAGACGGATTATACACAAGGGCTTTATGCCGCTTACCGTCGTTTGTTAGAAGGGTTATTAGCCCACCGTCTGGCAACATTGGGTGTTGTGGCACTGTTGTTTACTTTAGTGATGAATGCGTTTCAGTATGTACCGAAGATTTTCTTTCCAGCGTCGGACCGGCTCTATTTTAAGACTGAATTGCAATTGCCTCCGGGAACCACCATCGGCCGGACACTGGCGGTGGTGAATCAACTGGATCGGTTTATTGCTGAGGAATTACAAGTCTCGGATCTGCGTCAGGAGGGCGTGACCCGCTGGGTCAGTCATATTGGTTCGGGAGGCGCTCGCTTTGTGTTGCAGCACAGTCCGGAACCTGCCCGTTCAAATTATGCCCTGATGGTGTTGAATACCAGTTCTGATCAGGTGATTGACGCACTGATTCAGAAGCTTGACCGCTATGGTTTTGAACAGTTTCCGGATTTACAGATCAACAGTCGTCGTATCGAAAGCGGTGTGTCCATTAAAAACCCGGTGGAAGTGCGGTTGTATGGACGCGAAACGGATCAGTTGTTCCGGCTGGTGCAGCAAGTTAAACAACAGATGTCTCAAATATCCGGTCTGAAGACTGTTCGTGATGACTGGGGACCACGCATCAAGAAGCTGCAGGTTGTGATTAACCAAAACCGTGCATTGAGGGCTGGTGTGACCAGTCAGGATATTGCCATGTCACTGCAGACGGGACTCAGTGGACTGGAACTGACCCAGTTTCGTGAAGGCAGCGATGTCGTTCCTGTGATTCTTCGAACCGCCGAGGGCGACCGGCAGGATATTGGTAAACTGGAATCCTTGTCGGTGTTTGTCCAGTCAACCGGACAGACTGTGCCGTTGAAACAGGTAGCGGATATTGAAATCGTTTGGCAGCCGGGGGAAATCCTGCGTCGTGATGGTTTAAAGGTGGTGTCTGTTGGCGCCCAGCTTGATGGCAGTATCACGGCGGCTGAGGCATTTGGCCAATTAACGCCGTGGCTACAGCAACAGGGCTGGCCTCCCGGTTATCGCTTTGAGCCGGGTGGTGAAGCCGAAAGCTCTGGTAAGGCAAATGCCGCCATCGGTGCCAAAATGCCTCTTGCTGCGTTTGTTATCCTGATTCTGCTGGTGGCGCAGTTTAACTCCATTCGCAAGCCGTTCATTATTTTGATGACCATTCCCCTGGGAATGATTGGCGTTATTATCGGGTTGTTGGTTGCACGGTCATTTTTCGGATTCATGACCCTGCTGGGAGTGGTTTCGCTGGCGGGTATCGTCATTAATAATGCCATTGTGCTGTTGGAAAGAATCCGGTTTGAGCAGGAACAGAATAGTCTGCCGATGAATGAAGCCATTGTGGTTGCAGCCCAACGTCGTTTACGTCCGATATTGCTGACCACGGCCACGACGGTATTGGGCATGATTCCGCTGTATCTGGGTGGGGGGCTGATGTGGGAGCCCATGGCGGTGGCAATTATTGCGGGTCTGCTGTTTTCAACTCTGCTGACTCTGGGTGTAGTGCCTGTACTGTATTCATTACTTTTCAGCTGGCCTCTGGAAAAATGGTTTCCCAAGGTTGCAGCTTCTAAACAGTAGCCTGAAATCAACAGCTGGAGTCAAAAGACTCCGGCTCTGATTTTTCACCGCTTACTCAGGCAGTCATCGACTATTATTGAGGTAGGATTCATTTCTGCGGACGTGTTCGATCATGACCGAAGTTCTGCTAGCAACGGTTACCGGCTTTATTGTAGGAGTCATTTTCAGCTTCCTTAAACTCCCCATTCCTGCACCACCGGTTTTACCCGGAGTGATGGGTATTGTGGGTGTTTATCTGGGGCATGAGGCTTTTCTGTTTTTGATCAAACACCTTAACTCCTGATCATACTCTACTGGTCTCTGGCAGTTTGCTCGTCAATCTTCGTTTTATCAAAGTACAATTTTTTTAGCGGTATGACTTTCCAGTCAGCACTGTCAGAATCATTACTGCACAATGTGTGAACTCTTCTTATGAACTCTTCCGTTCCGTAAGCTCTAAAACGATTGTTTAAAATGGTTCAGCCCTTTAAACTGCGCGTTTTGTTTTGAGCGTTGACAGAATGGTAGAGTCGAACCGGAAGCTCACAGCTTGGTTAATAATTCTGGCGGTACTGGCTGTGCATCTGGCACTGGCCTCTGGCGTGCCTCTGGGGGTTGATGAAGCCCATTATGCCCTGTATGCCCTGAATCCCGATCTGAGTTATTTTGATCATCCTCCTATGGTGGGCTGGTTACAGCTGTTGATTGCGCCTCTGGGCTATAACGAATTGACCGTTCGACTAATTCCTGCCTTGCTCTACGCCTTATCCAGCGTTCTTGTTCTCCGCCTTGGCAGAACCCTGTTTAATGACGAATCCGGCAGAACCGGATTGGTGGCGGTGTTCCTTCTGAATACGGCTCCGATTCTGCAGCTGATGGGCTGGGGGCTGGTGCCGGATCTGCCGCTGATGGTGGTGGCTCTGCTGGCGGTTGATGTGACCTGGCGAATTTACCAGCACAATCGACTGGTAGACTGGCTGTTACTGGGTGTCCTTTACGGTTTTGCGGGTCTTTCAAAGTACACCGCCCTGTTCATTCCTATTGGCCTGGTTGGCTTTCTGTTTCAGCATCAGGGCATGCGCTGGTTGCGTCAGCCCGGACCATGGCTGGCAGCCGTGATTGCGTTTGTTCTGATTTCACCGGTACTGATCTGGAACGTTCAGAACGACTGGGTTTCTTTTGCTTATCAGCTGGATCGGGGCATGGAAGTCAGTGTCTGGTCTCTGAAAGACGCTTTAGGCATGCAGGTCGGGCAGATGCTGCTGTACAGCCTGCTCGCTTATGTTGTGGGTATTGCCGTTTTGATCAGTGTGCTGCGTAATCGTTTTCCTCAGGAACACAAAGCAGCGGCCTGGCTGATTATCTGGACCACCTGGCCCGGTTTGCTGGTGGTGGCCTACTCTGCCGGTGGTGATGCTGTGCTGCCTAACTGGCCTGCCATGATGTGGTCGGTGCTCGCGCCGCTCAGTGCTTACTGGATCTGTCTGAACTGGCAGAAGCTCTGGGTGAAAATTCTGACTTTGGTGTCCAGTGTTCTTTCAGTGGGTATTATTGCGTTTGTGTTTGCTTTTCTGGCCTTTATGCCGCTATCAACCTTCCCCTTTATGAAAGGTGCGATCAAAGACCTGGTGGGTTGGAAGCAGGCAGCGGTGCATGCCCGTCAGCTGCTGGAAGAAGTTCGACAAGAGACCGGCAGTGATGAGCCGGTGCTGCTGGTGGATAACTGGGTGCGGGCCAGTCGCATTGCCTGGTACGCCTATCCTCTGCCCGTTCAGGTGATTACCGACAGACTGTCGCAGTTTGATTTCTGGTATGGCGAACCTGATGCAGACAGTCGTGGCATTCTTATTCGTGATAACCGGTCAGTGCCCGAAGATGGTCGCTATGAAAAAGCGGGTATTGTCTGTCAGTTGCGGGATGTTCTGAACACCGGCGTGGACGGTGTTGAAGTCAATCGTTTCCAGTTCTATTACTGTGATCCGCAGCTGAAATAGCAGCCGGTTATACCAATGCCGCCCTTTACAAAATGGTGTAATGGCGGCATTTTCCTATTAAACAGAGCGTGAATGCCTATAAATCTATGTCAGACTGGATGACTGGCGGGGGTTTTTATGGCAATTATACTCGTTTGTTACCAGTTCACTTTCTTCGAATAGTACGATTGTTATAATGACGCCCCACACTTTTATGTCCACGAGACAACAAGGGATGCTCCAGTCTTTTTATCCTGATCAAAATCCGTATTTCAATCTGTTGAAGTGGGCAACCCTGCTGCTGTTGCCCTTCGCTCTCATTTTTCATTTTGACAGTATCAACCAGTCTGCCTTTCTGTGGTTAAATCATCCGGCTAATACAGTGGGTGGCGACGCCCTGTGGGTGGTTCTGACCAATTTCGGTGATGGCTTTTTCCTGTTCCCTCTGACCATGCTGTTGTTTGTGTTGAAGCCAAAGCAACAGTTGTCGGTGATCCTGACCATGTTGGTGGGGGCGGTTTTGCTGAACGGCGGCAAGGCTGTCATTGATTCTTTACGTCCTGCGGGCGAGCTCGGCTCAGACATGCTGAATATTATTGGCCCAACGGTGCGGAAAAACTCGCTGCCTTCCGGGCATACCGGCACAGTCTTTCTGATGGTAGGGCTGGTTCTGGCGCATTTCAAAGGTGCGATTCGCTGGTGGATTCTGCTGTTTGGCGCGCTGGTGGCGTTTTCCAGAATTGTGGTCGGGGCGCACTGGCCACAGGATCTGGTCTGGGGTATCTGGGTGGGTATCCTTTCTACCTATATTGGTTGCACTCTGGCAGATAACATCGGCTCTGGTCTGAAATCCCGTCTGTTTCTGCTGTTTTTAACGGCGGTTTGCGCCGTTTTTCTGCCCTTTTATGACAATGGTTTTCAGGAATATTTTCCGTTCCTGATCTACTGGCAGTATGCGTTGTCTGCACTCTCACTGGTGCTGATGCTGGTGACGCTGTTCACGCTTTATAAGGATTATCTTGAAGCGGATTTGCTGGTCGAAGGCACACTGGTTAATAAACTCTATAAACTGGTTCACCGGCTGGTGAAGTTCGGTCTTGTCGGCGCCACCGGTTTTGTGGTGGATATGGGTATTTACTGGCTGATGTCTGTTGCTCTGGGCATTCCACATCTGGTGGCACGAGGTGGCTCTTACTGGGTGGCTGCCAGCTGGAACTGGTACTGGAACCGCACATTCACCTTTAATCATGTCGTGAAAAGCAAAAAAGCCCCGCAGTGGATCAAGTACCTGTCCATGTGTATGGTCAGCTTCCTGCCTAACTGGGGTTCTTATTACTTGCTGACCGAGTTTGTACCGTTCTTTGCTGACTTTAAAATGCTGGCAATGATTGCAGGTGTTCTGGCCGGTATGATGTTTAATTTTACGTTTGCGTCTGTGTTTATTTTTGCCGCTGGCCGTGATGCCGGTGTAAGGGAAGGGTAGTCCCATGAAAGTCGATACCATGAGGGTCATTGACCACTATGTTGGTGTGCCGTTGTGCTTTCTGTTGAAGCAGTTGTTTAAGGTCTGGGAGTTTATCTTCAGGCCAAAGCCAAAACAGCCGGAAAATGTTCTGTTCATCGAGCTTTCAGAAATGGGCAGCGCCATTCTGGCGGACCCGGCCATGCGCTGGCTAAAAGACCAGGGAAAAAACCTGCATTTTGTGATTTTTCAAAAAAATGCTGCCAGCCTGAAACTGTTGAAGACAATACCGGAAGAGCGCATTTTTACCATTCGCCCTGACAGCCTGTTCACTCTGGCGTTTGATAGCCTGCGTTTTCTGGTCTGGTGTCGTCAGCGCAAGATTGATACTACCATTGATCTGGAGTTGTTCTCCCGTTTCACTGCCCTGTTGTCGCGGATGTCCGGTGCGGTGAATCGTACGGGTTATGATGGCGTGCATGAAGAAGGATTGTATCGTGGGAATTTCCTGACGCATCCGGTGATGTATAACCCACATCACCATATTTCCTTGAACTTTATGGCTCTGGTACAGGCGTGTACAGGCGACAAAGGTCAGCCTTACCAGAGAAAGCTTTTGAATCAGGACGATATTAAGCTGGCGCGTGCGGATGTCGATGAGGAACTCAAACAGTCTGTCCTCAAGAAGCTGGCAGAATTAAAGACTGACTTCAGTACTGAGCAGTACAGAGTCATGCTGGTCAACCCGAACGCCAGCGACCTGCTGCCTCAGCGACGCTGGATGCGGGATCGCTATGCCAGTGTCATCAGGCAGGTATTGGATGATTACCAGGATATTCTGGTGGTGATAACGGGGGCTCCTGCTGAAAAAGCGGGTGCGGAAGAACTGAATCAAATGGTGGATCACCAGCGGTGTGTCAACAGCGCCGGAGTGTTTACGTTTGCTGAACTGGTACCACTGTACTCTGTTTCTTACGTCATGTTGTCTAACGACTCAGGGCCTCCGCACTTTGCATCGGTGACTGAATTGAAAACGTTTGTCATATTCGGGCCGGAAACACCAAGGCTTTATGGAGCTCTGGGTAACTCTACTCCGATTTATGCCGGGTTGGCTTGTTCGCCCTGTGTCAGTGCCGGTAACCATCGTAAAACCACCTGCTTTGATAACCAGTGCCTGAAGGCCATCAGTGTGGATGATGTGCTTGCTACTATGAAACCGGTTCTGGACGGTCAGGTAATTACCCGGCAGAGGGCTTAATCGCTACACTTCATTACTGACTGGTGTGTTACACTGATTTTTAATAAGAGGTTTAATTTTTTCGTCTACGAGAGTTCATGGATGAACCTGACAACACGAATATTGCGAGCCCGTAAAGAAAAACGCTTGTCGCAACAGGCTCTGGCTGATTTGATTGGTGTATCGCGCAGTGCACTGGCTCAGTGGGAAACCGAAATGAGCAGCCCGAGTCTGGAAAATCTGCGTAAAATGGCTGAGATTCTTGAGATATCTTTCGAGTGGGTAGCCACAGGTCGTGGCAATCAATATCTGACCTCCCCCGTTGATTCCATTTGTGACACGGAAGTGGACGGTGAGATTATGCGTGCGTTAAACCGTATGAACCTTAAAAAGAAAAGAGCCATTCTTAATGTCATGAAAGCCATGGCCTGATATCCGGAAGCTATTCAAAATTATGTAATGAACAGGGCAATCTCATTGAGATCTGCCCTGTTTTTTTAACCATAGAAAATCATCCGTAGCTGCAAGTGTTGTACTTGGGGTTGCCTGCTTTGCATGACCATCAGGGGCAGTCAGGCTTCTGGAGTTGGTGCTTTTAGCCAGCTACAGGCATTGATGTTTAATGGTGGCAGATGTGAAATGTTGAATCGCTGTATGAAAACAGGTGAATAGACGTTTCTGTTTACTTAACAGCTTCCTTCAGTTTGTTGCCTGGCTTAAATTGAGGCATCTTGCAGGCGGGGATGTGTATCTCCTGTCCCGTTTGGGGGTTTCGTCCTTTTCGTGCGGCACGGTCAGTGACGGAAAATGTACCAAATCCGATCAGCTGCAGTGCATCTCCTGTTGCAAGAGATTCCTGAGTTCGCTGGATAAAGGCGTTAACAACCAGTTCTGCTTTATTTTTCGATAAACCAGAATGGTCGGCTACCTGTTCGACAAGTTCTTTCTTGTTCATGTTCAAGCTCGGATGTATTACCTGTGAGTGGAACAAGAATCCCGGTTATATCCAGAGCAGGGTATAACTGGGTACCAAGGTTCCTGATGAAGCAGGAATAGAGTGTATTGCTCAGAAGCTATCCATGATTTTTTAAGGGGCTGCAACTTCTTATCATTGCAGCGCCCTCACAAGCCCATGGCAGCTTTTTAAATATAGTGAGTCATTTGCTCTTCCAGTGTTAAGTGGATGGCAGAGTTTGGCTCGACCGTATTGATTGTAACAAGAGGGTCATGGCTGCAGTCAGGTGCTGGACTCGCACTAAGGCTGCAAGGATGTTTAATATAAACCTGCTTTTCTGTACCTGACTCTGCTGTGCCTCTGCTCATCAATTCCAGCAACCGGTTACCATCACCAGCGTCTTTTACCAGCCCTCTGAGAGCCTCTAATCCGTTAAGATTGACAATACCTCTGCTGGCATCATAGTCGTTGATGGTTGAGCCAACCTCTGTAACAAGGTGTCTGTCCTCCAGACCCAGATCCGGATCACTTGCAGCCGGTGATGCGGATTGTTTTTTGCCTAAACCAAAGCTGATTCCACTGCCCAATGGGTAGTTGGAATTATCAATCTCGATGATGCCATCAGGAGTTGAAATATCACTTGCGTCTTTTCCTTTGACGAGGTCAGACTCGGTACGATCAATGTGTATTTCCAGCAGCCTGGTTGCTTCTGGATTGGCTGCCTGCAGTTTTAGCGTTGCCAGGTTTTCTAAACTGGCGTCATCCAGTTTGTAAACATTCTCACCAGCCTCAGAATCAGGCACCGGGCTCACAGTTTTGCCTTTGTAGGTCATTGTAAAGCCTGAACCCAAAGAGTCCTTATCTACACCGGGTTTAAGTTGCAGATACAGAGAGCAGTGTGGTGTTAACCGGCTTGCCATCAGCTCCTGAACCATCAGGCCGACAGGAAGCTCTCCTTCATAGGCACATTGGCTGCCTTCAGGGCAGTCCCAATGAACATGGGCGTAAGCGGAGGCTTCATAAGGAACGGCTTTATGGAAGGCATAAGCCGTAAAGTTATCCAGATCGGCTTTCAGGAAATCAACCTTCTCCGGGGCTGTCGAGGAAGTGACGCCACCCAGAAAATGGACTGGATAGGCACTGACCGGAGTGCCGTCTGAAACTTCATGAACAACCTGCACGTAATTGTCGGTGATTGTCTCTCCTTCCTTTTTCATAGTCACCAGCTTGCCATCAACCATTATCCGATAATGGGAGTGTCCCTCGGCAGGATACATGTCTCTTAATAAACAAACAGAATGCCACTGGTTGTCGGCTACAACAGGCTCACCAAAGGCTTTTTTATCACCGCTGACAAATCCAATTTGTCCCTTATCGTTAAAGGCACCCATCAGGAATGTTTCAGCGCTGTATTCATGGTCATAGTAGCCCGCAAGCGCAGGCAATGTTGGACTACCTGAATCCGCTTTTGCAGATGTTTTGATATCAAAGCAGATGGTATAGCTGTCATTAAACAGGTCTTTAAAATGCTGGATTCTAAGAGCACCCTGACCAAACTGTATACCCGAGCCAATTGAACCCGGAACCTGATTAATGGTGCCAACAACCTTTGCTTCAGCCGGGTAGGTTGAGGAGACAAAAGGCACCTGTCCTGATTCAAAAGTATTTTGCGTTGTTTGTTCTTGCTGTTTGGCAGTAACAGCTTCGGAATCTGATTTTGTATTCGGAATGTCAAAGCTGTATTGAAGTGATGGTGTTTTTACACCAACATAGATAGTTTCAAATTGCTCAATGCCATCCTGAGTTTTTATCTTGACTGTAGCTGTTTTTTGAAATTCATCCGTTGGTTTAAACGCTAATTTTGATTTGTTCAGAGTGAAGCTATGTGAAGCTTCCCCGTTCTCCTCGGAGTCGGTCGAACTTTTTAGCGGCTTTGGTTCCTTTTGGCTGGTATCAAGCTTGATTCGCGCTTTAATTCCCTGCTTAGTAGCTTCATCAGATTTGAACGGCGTTACTAGCTCAGCTTCCCATGGGGCCTTTTTGTCAGTTGTTTTAAGAACGATGTTATGACCATAAGCACCTACACCACTGACCGGTGATATGCTTTCGATAAGACTGTGTTGTGTTCCGTTTACAACTGCAGTCTTTGTAATAATTGCAATATCGTCGAGTGCTTTGGCATCGTGGGCTGAATCTGAATTATCCAAAGCCTCAAAACTAACTTCAAACGCCTGATTTTTCAGATTGTTTAGTTCAATGCTCCATTTATGATTTACAGCTTTCTCTGAAATGACACCTGTTGCAGGTAAGATTGTTTTAATTGTATCTCCATCTAGCTTTATTCGTACTCTGCCGTTTTCCAGTGGGTGGGTACCTGTCAGAATCATCGTACTGGTATCCGTCGTTAGAGACGATGCAGTTACGGAGAACTCGTGTTCTACAGCTGGTGTGGGCAAAGCAGGTACAGTAAAGTCTTGAGAGACTTCTGTTCCGACATTGCCCAGATCATCGGTGCCTGTCACCGAGATTGGGTACAGTTCGCCGGGAGTGAGCCCGGGCACTTCAAAGCTATAGCTACCACTGGCAATTGCACTGCTGTAGGGATTGCCATCAATGGTGGCTTCGACCTTGCCGGACGGGTCTGTAGAGGTGCCGGAGACCGTGGTGATACCGGTGCCGGTCTCGAAGTTTGCATTGACAGTCAGTTCCGGGCCGGTCAGGTCAACCGTGAGGGTTTTCCCTGTTGCCTGTCCGTCCTGATGACCGGTGGCAGAGGCAGTGAACTCCGGTGTATAGGTGGCTTCTGGCAGACCTTCCACAGAGAAAGCAAATTTCCCCTTGTCATCAGCGGTGGTGGTTTCCTGAACCTCGCCCCAGGCAGGCTTGAGAGTCAGGGTGACCATGGCGTTAGGGGCTGCGCCGGAACCTTTCCACTCGGCTGGAGTGTTACCAATACGACCGGCGGATGAAGTAGCTTCATCCAGCACCAGTGTCATGGAGGGGAGCGCAGGTACGGTAAAGTCTTGAGAGACTTCTGTTCCGACATTGCCCAGATCATCGGTGCCTGTCACCGAGATTGGGTACAGTTCGCCGGGAGTGAGCCCGGGCACTTCAAAGCTATAGCTGCCACTGGCAATTGCACTGCTGTAGGGATTGCCATCAATGGTGGCTTCGACCTTGCCGGACGGGTCTGTAGAGGTGCCGGAGACCGTGGTGATACCGGTGCCGGTCTCGAAGTTTGCATTGACAGTCAGTTCCGGGCCGGTCAGGTCAACCGTGAGGGTTTTCCCTGTTGCCTGTCCATCCTGATGACCGGTGGCAGAGGCAGTGAACTCCGGTGTATAGGTGGCTTCTGGCAGACCTTCCACAGAGAACGCAAATTTCCCCTTGTCATCAGCGGTGGTGGTTTCCTGAACCTCGCTGCCCCGGGCGGGCTTGAGGGTCAGGGTGACCTTGGCGTTAGGGGCTGCGCCGGAACCTTTCCACTCGGCTGGAGTGTTACCAATACGACCGGCGGATGAAGTAGCTTCATCCAGCACCAGTGTCATGGAGGGGAGCGCAGGTACGGTAAAGTCTTGAGAGACTTCTGTTCCGACATTGCCCAGATCATCGGTGCCTGTCACCGAGATTGGGTACAGTTCGCCGGGAGTGAGCCCAGGCACTTCAAAGCTATAGCTACCACTGGCAATTGCACTGCTGTAGGGATTGCCATCAATGGTGGCTTCGACCTTGCCGGACGGGTCTGTAGAGGTGCCGGAGACCGTGGTGATACCGGTGCCGGTCTCGAAGTTTGCATTGACAGTCAGTTCCGGGCCGGTCAGGTCAACCGTGAGGGTTTTCCCTGTTGCCTGTCCGTCCTGATGACCGGTGGCAGAGGCAGTGAACTCCGGTGTATAGGTGGCTTCTGGCAGACCTTCCACAGAGAACGCAAATACCCCGCTGTCATCGGCGGTGGTGGTTTCCTGAACTTCGTTGCCCCGGGCGGGCTTGAGGGTCAGGGTGACCTTGGCGTTAGGGGCTGCGACAGAGCCTTTCCACTCGGCCGGGGTGGAGCCAATACGATCGGCGGACGAGGCGGACTCATCCAGCACCAGATTCATAGTAGGCAAGTCAGGAACAGTGAAGTCCTGTGTTATCGCTTTTCCAGAATTGCCAAGATCATCGGTGGGGGTCACTTCTGCTTCATAGCTCTGTCCGGGTTTGAGGTTGATCAGCTCTACGTTGAACAGGCCATCCTTGATGGTGCCGAGATAAGACTCACCACTATCAACGAGGTGGGCAACAACTGTACCTTTTGCTTCCGGAATTCCGAACGGGTCTGTTGCTTTGCCTTCTAAAGCGTAGTGATCAGAAACTGGCTTGAAGATCGCGTCAGTGAGCACGGGACCGGTCAGATCTACAGTGAGCGTGTTACCCTTTGTCTGCCCGTCTTGAAAGCCTTTGGCCGAAGCAGTGAACACCGGTGTATAGGTGGCTTCTGGCAGACCTTCCACAGAGAACGCAAATTTCCCCTTGTCATCAGCGGTGGTGGTTTCCTGAACCTCGCTGCCCCGGGCGGGCTTGAGGGTCAGGGTGACCTTGGCGTTAGGGGCTGCGCCGGAACCTTTCCACTCGGCTGGAGTGTTACCAATACGACCGGCGGATGAAGTAGCCTCATCCAGCACCAGTGTCATGGAGGGGAGCGCAGGTACGGTAAAGTCTTGAGAGACTTCTGTTCCGACATTGCCCAGATCATCGGTGCCTGTCACCGAGATTGGGTACAGTTCGCCGGGAGTGAGCCCGGGCACTTCAAAGCTATAGCTACCACTGGCAATTGCACTGCTGTAGGGATTGCCATCAATGGTGGCTTCGACCTTGCCGGACGGGTCTGTAGAGGTGCCGGAGACCGTGGTGATACCGGTGCCGGTCTCGAAGTTTGCATTGACAGTCAGTTCCGGGCCGGTCAGGTCAACCGTGAGGGTTTTCCCTGTTGCCTGTCCATCCTGATGACCGGTGGCAGAGGCAGTGAACTCCGGTGTATAGGTGGCTTCTGGCAGACCTTCCACAGAGAACGCAAATACCCCGCTGTCATCGGCGGTGGTGGTTTCCTGAACCTCGCTGCCCCGGGCGGGCTTGAGGGTCAGGGTGACCTTGGCGTTAGGGGCTGCGACAGAGCCTTTCCACTCGGCCGGGGTGGAGCCAATACGATCGGCGGACGAGGCGGACTCATCCAGCACCAGATTCATAGTAGGCAAGTCAGGAACAGTGAAGTCCTGTGTTATCGCTTTTCCAGAATTGCCAAGATCATCGGTGGGGGTCACTTCTGCTTCATAGCTCTGTCCAGGTTTGAGGTTGATCAGCTCTACGTTGAACAGGCCATCCTTGATGGTGCCGAGATAAGACTCACCACTATCAACGAGGTGGGCAACAACTGTACCTTTTGCTTCCGGAATTCCGAACGGGTCTGTTGCTTTGCCTTCTAAAGCGTAGTGATCAGAAACTGGCTTGAAGATCGCGTCAGTGAGCACGGGACCGGTCAGATCTACAGTGAGCGTGTTACCCTTTGTCTGCCCGTCTTGAAAGCCTTTGGCCGAAGCAGTGAACACCGGTGTATAGGTGGCTTCTGGCAGACCTTCCACAGAGAACGCAAATTTCCCCTTGTCATCAGCGGTGGTGGTTTCCTGAACCTCGCTGCCCCGGGCGGGCTTGAGGGTCAGGGTGACTTTGGCGTTAGGGGCTGCGCCGGAACCTTTCCACTCGGCTGGAGTGTTACCAATACGACCGGCGGATGAAGTAGCTTCATCCAGCACCAGTGTCATGGAGGGGAGCGCAGGTACGGTAAAGTCTTGAGAGACTTCTGTTTCGACATTACCGAGATCGTCGGTAGCAGTGATGGTTGCTTTGTAGTCCTGATCAGGCTTCAGGTTGAGAAGCTCGACACTAAACTGTCCGTTTTTAATGGAACCGAGATAAGATTGACGGCTATTAAGGCTAACAGCCACTGACCCGCTGGCTTCGGGATTGCCAAACTGGTCAATGGCTTTTCCGGTTAACAGGTACTGGTCAACATCGGGTTTAAATTCTATGTCAGTGAGTTTTGGTCCAGTGTGATCAACGGTGACAGGTAATCCTGTAATTGAGCTGTGCTCATAATCACTGGCTGTGGCTGTTATTGCTGTTGTGTAGCTGCCTTCAGGTGCATTGACAGTAAATTCAAAGCTTCCCTGATTATCTGCATCAACGATTTCCTTGATAGAGTTGCCTTTGGCAGGGGTCAGAGTGAGAGTCACTTTTGCGCCTTTGGCTGCCCCGGAACCTTTCCACACTAACAGGGATTCATTTGTCCGGCTGTCCGGAGCCTGGTCAATAGATAGTTCCATCTGGTGCAGTGCGATGACCGAGAATGAATCCTCAAAAATGGCTTTACCAGGCAGCCCGGTCTGGGTGCCGTTAAATGTAACGGTATGTCTGCCAAAGTCGAAGGGTGCACCAAATTTGAAGGACCATGTGTTGTCATTCTCGACCGTGATATCGTACTGTTGGCCATTGAAGGTAACTATTAGTTTACCTTCGTGAGGGAAGGATCCACTCCACTCCGGGTTTGTGTTGGTTGATGAGTCTTTTGGCTGAGTCTGTACGATTAGCTCAGGCATTGGGGGCATGAAGTCCAGATAAAGATCGTCCAGCAGTTCTTCCTTATTTCCTGCAGTATCAACAACACTGACTTCTGCCCTGTAGTGACCTTGTTCCGGTGCTGTAACAGTTGCACTAAAGACACCGTTTTCAACCTTTGCGGTTGTAGAATCAGTGAGGTCCTGGTGGAAAATGTTCACCAGTTTAATAGAAACGGTGCTTCCCTCTTCGTTGCATGTTCCGCTTAAGCTAATTTCGGCATTTTTATAGACAGCTTCATGGGGGTCCATTGTGATGACTGGAGGGATGGTATCCAGCGTAACTGTTTTTTGTATTGTATCGGATTCACCTTCTCCACTGGTATAGATCGTTTTAAGCTGAATGTCATAGGCTCTGTTATCTGTTAATTGAAATGGCGTTGTCTCGGCAATGCCATCTTCATTGATATTAACGGTTAATTGTTTTCCAGTTCCCAGAATGGTCACTATAACAGTTGAGCCGGGCTGGGATTTGACTGAAAGTGACAGGTTTTCCGAATTTGTTATCGCGTCGGTACTGCTTGAGCCGTAGTCAGGATGTATCTGGAAGTCATAAGGGGTGGATTGAACCAGAAGGCCAGCTGTTTTATGCACCTCTGCACCGGCAATGCTGGCAGCGGATGCAGTAAATTCAGCGATACCATCGCTTAAGCCAGTAACCTGATGTGACCATACGCCTTTGTCATCGGCAGAGACTTCCCAGCTGTTGTCACCTTGTTTCAGGGTGAATTTCAGACCGGGTGCAGCAGTGCCGGTAATCGTGGCTGACTTGGTGTAGGTAACAAAATTGTAGTTGTCACTGGTAGCGGGATCATCGAATTCAAGAACCGGGGGGGTGGAATCAACCTGAACCGTGAATGCGGGTGAAGGTTCACTGCTTGCAGTGCCGGAAGTGGCTGTAGCCGTCAGTTTGAAACTGCCGTCTTTCCCTGTATTCCAGGAAGTAGACCAGAGACCCTGGCTAGTCACCGGAACACCGCGTTTTACAGCGATTCCGTCACAGTACAGGGTGACCTGAGTACCCGAGGGGGCGCTGCCAATGATGGTCAGTTGTTGTACAGAGGTCAGATGATCATCGCTGGAACCGGTGTTCGGCTCAAAGGATTTGATGGCCGGTGCTGATGGAGGAACGTCAGGCGTAGCCGGTGGGCGGTTGCTATCCCCGGGTGTGCCAGCTGCAAAGCTTGCTGGTTGTGTTTCAGAATCGTTAAAAGCGGCTGCAATGGTATTGCTGTTGCTGACGATCCGGTTTGCCATTTCAGCCACAATCTCTGTCGCTGTAGGCGGCGCTTTTTGATTCTGCTCTACTTCCACCGAAACAGGAGGCTCTGTGATGCCCTGTTTTGCCGGTGTCGGGGATGATGTGTCAGGCCGGGCAACCGGCTTTGCCAGAGGCTGCTGAACCGTGGTTGTGGTCGTGGGAGCAGTCATCTGTTCAGCTGCATCAACCAGATCTTTTATTTCGGTATCACTGGAGGCGTCCGAGGATTGTGTGATGGCCTCATTGAGGCTGGCCTCGCCCTGGCCGTCGTATTTCAGGATTTTGTCTGCCTGTTTAAAAACGATTTTACCGTTTTTGCCGACGACGATCGTGGCACCAGTGGGTAGCTGATCACCTTTATTCAGCTTGATTTCTTTTCCTGACGCGTCTTTTACAGTGACGTCTCCCTGAACGCCTACGAAGAGAACCGGTGCATTTTCTGGAGTATAAGCTGGGGCCATGTTAAACCTCGACAATCATTAAACTGCTGACAACTTCATGTCAAAATTCTTGTTCTGGCGGATAAATTATTGTCTTTATCGCACCTGTTGTTTTTGAAACTTCGTTCAGGTATTTGTGATATTTCATTCAGGCACCATGACGGGTGCGTTTTGATAAACGGCATGCCTTTTTCAGGCTGCTGTTCGGATCATTGCTCTGGTCATGGCTCCCGCATGGCGTTTTTCCTGGCTCGAATAATAGGCTTCAGTATGTAATCCAACACCGACTTCTTTCCGGTCAGAATATCAACACTGGTCTGCATTCCCGGGATGATCGGCAGTGGTTTTTCGGAGCTGCCCAAATGGCTTTTTTCCGTTCTGACCCGAACAATATAGAAGCTCTGGCCGTTTTCGTCCTGAATCGTATCCGCACTGATATGTTCGACCTGCCCTCTGAGACTGCCGTATATGGCGAAGTCGTAGGCTGTTATCTTGACAATGGCGGGCTGTCGCATTCTCAGAAAAGCGATGTCTTTGGGGCGAATCTGGGCTTCGATCAGTAACTGGTCCTGGAAGGGCACGACTTCCATCAGCTCCATGCCGGGCTGAACAACACCGCCCAATGTGTTGGAGTTTATTTTTTTAACGGTGCCATCAACAGGAGAGCGCACCAGAGTCCGGTTTACCCGATCTTTCTGGGCTGTCAGTGTTTCTTCGAGCTGAGCCATCCTGATACCGTTTTCTTTCAGTTCATGGAGGGCTTTTTGCCGGAAGTTCAGGTGCAGTTCAGGTTCATGCTGCTGAGCTGCCTGCAATGCTGATTCCAGCCTTGGAATGGCTAAGCGTGCGCCGTCCAGATCGCCTGCCAGTTCATTGACCCGCTGCTCCAGCCGGAGCAGCTCCACTTCGGATACCGCGCCCTGTTTAGCGAGTGGTCGGGTCAGTTCCAGCTCCCGGTTTGCCAGCTTCAGGCTGTTCTTCAGGTGCTTTTCCCTGGAGCGCATTTCACTCAGCTCCTGACGACTCTGGTTGACTTTTTCTTGGGCAATTTTTAATTCAGTGTTCAGAGTCTGGCGGCGGTTTCTGAACAGGTTGGTTTCACGGATAATGTCCTTTTCCTGAGCCTGGACATCATCGCCAAACTGCAGTTCGGTTCCGTCGATTTCACTGCGCAGACGATAGGCTGTGGCCTTGAGACTGGAGTATTCAACTTCAGATTCACGGAATGATGACAGGAACCGTGTGTTGTCCAGCTGCATCAGTGACTGGTTGGCCTCAACACGGTCACCTTCACTGACATAAATGTCGGAAATGATGCCGCCTTCGAGATTCTGTATGACCTGAACCCGGGAGGAAGGAACGACCTTGCCTGTGCCCCGGGCAATTTCATCCAGTTTGGCAAACCCTGCCCAGATGAGAAAAATGACGACAGTTGCCAGACAAAGGTAAATCAGCAAACGCCCCCCTCTGGGAGACTGGGTCAGAATGGCAGCACTGGTATCGGGCATGTACTCCATGGATAACTGCTGCTGGCGGTAGTGTTTGATACTGGATAGCAGGCGTTGCCACGCGGACACTTTTGATGTGGACGTTTTTGATGTGGACGTTTTTGATGTGGATGTTGTTGATTGCTTCATAACGTCACCTTTCCCTGTTCCAGAGCTTCAATGACTTTGTCCTTTGGCCCGTCTGCGATCAGATTGCCGCGATCAAAGACGATGATGCGATCAACGAGTTCCAGCATGCTGCTTTTATAAGTGGTCATGATCAGGGTCTTGTCTGCAGCCAGCTCTCTCAGTCGTTCCCGGAACTGGTATTCCGTCAGGCTGTCCATGGCGCTGCAGGGCTCGTCAAACAGCAGAACACTGGGGTTGCTCAGCAGGGCTCTGGCCAGTGCAACACTTTGACGTTGCCCGCCGGACAGGTTGCTGCCTCTTTCCGCCACCGGCATTTGCAGGCCGAGTGGGTGACGGTTGGTAAACTCAGTGACACCACATAGCTCTGCAGCCTCCAGCACTTTTTCATCATCCACATAACCAGCGCCCAGGGCGATATTGTCCCGGATGGTGCCGAAATACAGCTGGGTGTCCTGTGAAACGTAGGCGATGCGATCGCGCAGTTCGTGAGGTGACAGCTGTTGCAGGTCGATGCCATCGACCCGGATATGGCCTGCGGTTGGTGTAAAGAAACGCATTAACAGGCGCTGAAAGGTACTTTTGCCAGATCCCATTCGACCAATGACAGCGACTTTTTCACCGGCTTTGATTTCAAGGCTAATGTTGTTCAGTGCGACGCCGTGTTGTTTCGGGTATTGAAAGCTGACACGATCCAGCAGAATGTTTTTGGAGATATCCGGTGTTTTCAGAGAACTGTTGTGGTTCTGCTGTTCAACAGGCAAGTCCATCACCTTGTTCAGGGCGATCAGGGCTGACTTTGCCTGATAGTAACGGGTTGATAGTCCTGACAGCTGGGCAACAGGCGCCAGACTTCTGCCTGACAGCATAACAGCGGCAATGAGTCCGCCCATGCTCAGGCTCTGATCGACAATCAGGTAAACCCCGCAGACCACAATGCCAATGTTAACCAGTTGGATTACCAGAGCCGACAGTGTCGCGGCAGAGGTGGTCAGGGAACGGGTGCGGATATCCCACATGGCAATGTGTCCGGTCAGCTGTTCCCAGCGGTGCTGCAACTCACCTTCGGCGCTCTTGGCCTTGATACCTTCTATACCGCTGAGTGTTTCAATCAGGGCGGCGTGTTTCTGGGCACTGGAACGCTGGGTGTTTTCAATAGCGGCACGCAAGCCGGGCTGAATAAACCAGCTGTGCAATGCGATGATCACGATGCCTGCGATGGGCACGAATACCAGTGGGCCTCCAAGCAGCCCGACCACCGCCAGAATTAATAGTGTAAAAGGCAGATCCACCAGAGTGGCAACGGTGGATGAGGTGATGAATTCTCGTATGTAATCAAACTCCTGCAGGTTTCTGGCAAATGAGCCCACAGAAACCGGGCGGGCAGAAAACTGGAGCCCGAGAGTCTGTTCAAACATCTGTGCTGATAACAGGATGTCGGACTTTTTTCCGGCAATATCGATAAAGTGAGAACGGGCTTTTTTCAGCAGGTAATCAAGGAAATAAGCTGCTCCGGCACCAATGGCCAGCACCCAGAGAGTGTCTGTTGCGTTGTTGGGCACCACACGGTCATAGACATTCATGATGAACAGCGGGCTGACAATTACGAACAGATTGACGACCACGGAAGCGATAATGACATCCCGGTAGATTTTGCGGGAGCGTAACAGCGTGCCCCAGAACCAGTGACGTTCCGGCAAATTGAGGGTTTCGGGGGTTCTTTCATCGTACTGGTGTTTTTCTTTAACGAAAATCACCTCTCCGGTCATCTCTTGTTCCAGTGCAGCCCATTCGACCAGTGAGCAGCCTCCGGATTCGGTACTGAGCACCCGGTATTGTTTGGCAGAAGGATCATCATCTGAAATGTCAGTGACCAGACAGGCTTTGTTGTTTTTGAGTAGCAGAACTGCCGGGAGTACCAGTTTGTTGAGTTGGTCAAGACTGCTTTTCAGAGGTCTCGCAGACAGACCGATGCGATCAGCAGCCCGGATGAACAGGGGCGTGTCAAGTTGACCGTTTTCAAGAGGCAAGCCTGCAATGAGGGTGCTGGGTGAGGCTGTAATATGATAGTGACGGCACAGCTGAAACAGACATTCCAGCAGCGGGCTGGCGTGCCTGGAAACGCTTTGCTCATCCTTTGTTTCCCTGGCCTGCGGCCTTTGTATATCTTCACTCATAGACAGCTGTTCCCTCTCACCTGAATGTGGTCAAACGATGAACGCCTGATCTCTAAAGAGAGGCTGTCTGAGGAGCTTTTGCACGCCAGCAGAACGCACCTGATGTTCATCAGTTGGTAACCAATTTATATTTAGAAAACGGAATTGGCAGTAGTTATGACCAGAAAATAAACGGTTAGTTCAGAGTACTTTCGTATCAGGTCGCGCCCCTGCACGTTGGTTTGAAGGGTTTGTTGTTATAAGCCGATTTGTGCAATCTTTGATTTGGTTACTATTTGGGATGTTTGTGTATCTATTGTCGCGTGATAATCTACACCTTGTTGCTCGTAGATGACGACCAGCTGATTGTTATTGAGAAACTTATGCCCATGAAGCTTATTGATATTTGTTTCAATTTCTTTGTACTTTGAGCCATCAGGATCAGATAAAGCAATCGTTTTGATGTCCTCATCAGTGATAAATCCATCATCGTTTGTGTCTGCTTTTGCAATGGTAAAAAATATAGCTTTAACAATACTTTTACTATTATCCGCTTCCTTGTTTGAAAGCAGTCTGTAGTCTGTTATTAAACTTTCATTATCATTAAAGAGCCAGGAAGATGAGTTTTTTCCAGCGTTTATGAAAAGCATATTTCTCTGTGAAGAAGATGATTTGTTGTAATATGATTTTGTATAACTTTGTTGTGAAATTAATGGCGCAATAAGATGATCACCATCATTGATATCCTCTATGTACCCAATCATGAAGCCTTCACCGGTTACCTTTTCGGAATCAGTTTTTACAACATTGGTGATGGATCTTTCAACAACAATTTCTTTAAAAACTTTATAGGAGATAAATGACAGAACTGCTATTGCCAACGTGCTTGCGACAGCCAGTACCAGTCCATTATATTGCCAGATAACCCTGAAAAATTTACTTTGCTGCACAATATCTCCACTAGTTCAGAACTGTCTTACAACGATACAAACTACCCAGCTTAAAAAGTAGACGGGATTGCCCGGAGTGCAAGGCGAGGCAGGGTAAGGGGAACCGCCTTCAGAATTGGGGCGGTTCGTGAGGTGGTCAACGTTCCAGTTCGCGTTCCAGCGGAATCATATGGTGTCGGGGCTGTACTACCAGCAAGTCGGTATCAATGT
Organism: Endozoicomonas montiporae CL-33; assembly: GCF_001583435.1. Lineage (NCBI taxonomy): Bacteria > Pseudomonadati > Pseudomonadota > Gammaproteobacteria > Oceanospirillales > Endozoicomonadaceae > Endozoicomonas > Endozoicomonas montiporae. The sequence goes on from NZ_CP013251.1 coordinate 2,395,564, forward strand.
CTGAAATCAGCTGTTCTGCGGTGTTGCCAAGGGCTACGGCGGGCAGGCCGGTTCTGGCCTGGGTGCCCATGACCAGCAGGCTGACCTGCAGCTCGCGACTTAATTCGGGTATCAGTGATTCGGCCGGCCCCGGACGGACGTGGATGTCTTTGGGCATGATGCCGTAATTTTTGGCGTATTGCTGGCAGTGACTGAGGTAGCGGTCTTTGTCCGTAGTGCCATCGCCCTGATCCTGAATGGCGAGCATAGTGGTTGGATGAGCGGTGGACAGATGCAGAGTAGCACCGTACACGTCGGCACTGATTCGGGCGTTTTGCAGAATAGCCTGATTCAGCTGATGATGGTGTTTGTCGTCCGGATCACCGTTAACCGCTGCAAGCATATGAGAGCCGTGATAGGTGCGGTCATGGCGAACCAGTAGAACAGGCACCCGGCACTGGCGCAACAGGTTCCAGTCATCGGGGGTGGAAAAAGCGCTCAGCAGCCCCCCCTCGGGTTTGTAGTCTTTGATGACCAGATGGCAGCGTTCCATCTGGCGTACATGGATGATGGTATCCACCAGAGTCTTGGACCACTTTTCCTGAGTGTGGACTTCAATACCCTGATCCCTGATTCTGGCGGAAAAGGCTTCAAGTTTTTCTCTGGATGCCTCCGATGGTTTTGGATTAGCTGACAATACGTGGAGCTCTGATCCTGTTGCCTTTACAATATCTACGGCACGATTCAGAGCGATCTGTTTTTTCTTGCGCGTATCAATCACAACAAGAATTTTGGCGACTCCCCGCATGGTTCTGACACTCCATTTTCTGTTATTTGACTCTGATCTTACCCAATAAAAAAAGGCAAACGATTGATCTGTGTCAATTAAAATGTCGGTGATTAGGAGTAGCGACGGCGAGTTGCAATGGTGTAACCAGAACTTATACCAATTCCCCTTTCTAAACATGAATTGTGCAGCCATTCTGAATCACGGGAGCTGCATTGGAACTCCTCGCAATCCCCAAAGAGCACAAGTAGCTCGCTATTACTCGTCGTTCCGCCTTTATGCCCTTCAGGGTATTGTCCCGCGACCCGGAATGGCTTGCTCATGGTCATATTTAGAAAGCGGAATTGGTATTACACCAGCCATGGGTTGTCACGCTTGCCCGATAGACGTCTGATCAATTTCAGGGTTATGAATGAACAGGATTTGACATGGCAGGATCTTCACCAATACTTGAGCTGGTTTCAGCTTACCCTGTGAACGACCTATGGCACGCTTTCTGATTAGTGTTATAAAACTTCTGGCGTTTATCAGTTCTTTTATTCCGGTGTCGGGTTATAGCGGGTCTGGCTCCTATACGCACAGCTGCCCTGACGATCAGGAAGTGCGTCTGGTTTTGCTGATAACCGGGAGCTTCGAAACGGGCAGGGGGCTGCAGTCTCAGCTTGCTGTTGGCCTTTCCGTCTCGGGTGACTTGCCTGATAACAGATTCTCTCGTCTGGTTTCTGGCTGTGATGAACTGTGGGGCGATCGTTCACCGAGTATCTGTCACCTGTATCTCAAAGACCCGTTGTGGTTTGGTCTCGGGAACATGCCCTGCCCGGTATCATTTGAAAATACCGATAGAACCCTGAAAATCGGCTGGTTCAGCGGTGAGGTCCAGAAAGAAATGACAATCCATACTGGTCAAATCTGGATACCGCAGGGACTCAGGCTTATGGTTGGTCTTTCCACTGCCGTTGCTGAAAAGTCTTCCGCTGATACAACTGATACAACTGATACAGGCAATAAACCAGAAGTTGATAGTCACCTGACCGCTACGAATGACAATCACTTTCCGCCCGGGGACGGTTTTGCAATGATTGACAACACGGTTTTCAACCGTCTGCCCTCTGCAGTTGTCAATAAGGACTCAACCCTTGACGGGCTGGATATTTTTTCTTTGTCCCGGTTTCAAAAAGGTTTAATACAACGCGGAGTTGACGCTGGAGCTGGTGTCTTTTTGTCTGGGCAGCAAAAGCAAATACCTCACAGGTTGCAGTGGTTATTAGAGTTAAGGCGTTCAAGCTTGGGGGGAACGTTGGTGAGCTACATGTATCCGGGTAGTTCGTCAGATGCTCCCGGCTTGGATCAGTTAGCTGAAGATATTGTCAAGATTTTAGGTGAAAGCATGATACAGACCATTGCTGAAAATTTTGATTTCCCGGGCGCAAGTGCTTTAGGGATCGTAAAGCATTTACTGGTGGAAAATAATCATGATAAGAATCTTGTTTTGTCAATTTTTCAGGATGTTGGTACAGACCAGAGAGAGGCAGAGCCACAGGGAGCGTGTGGTGGCTCGTATGAACCAGGTATTGATAAACTGGTCAGTAAATATGGGGAGAACCTTGAAGAGATTGTTAAACGGGGGTCAATCTGGCCAAAAAATACGCCGGTAAGCGAAATCATTATTCAACTTAAAAAGTCCTTTAGTGGTTCATTGACAGCCGTTGAAAGCTATCTTGAAGACGAGTTTTCTAAACCGGATGCATCTGAAGAAGATGATCCTTTCAGACGAGAAAACACCGAAAATCCATCATTATCCAGTGACTTGGGTGGGAACCTTCTTGATAGGAGAGGAAAGAGAGAAATGAGGAAAAGGAGGAGAGGGAGGAGAGGGAGTGAAGAAGAGAGGGAATCAGACGATGAGTTCTATCTTTTACCAAGTGAGTTTGCAAATTTAGGCTTTGAAGACGTGCCTAAGGTCTTGCCCGAGGAAGACATGAAAAAGCAGGCATATGAAATGTTGCTTGGGGCTCAAGGAAGTAAGGATATTGATGCCACTATGTTTGCACAAGGTTTTTATAAATCTTGGCGCCTCTTTCTGGAACTTTTGCCAGAGGATGAGGATGTGAGGGGAGTTTTTTCTATGAGAGAAACAGGTGAAATGGATGAAGAATTTATGACCATTCTAGTGATCAATAACCTTAAAGAGATCATTAGATATCTGAAGACTCAGCAAACTCATGACCTTAGAGAGCTATTACTTAAGATTATTAAAAAGAATAACTTGTATTAACCTGTTCTGTGCTTTCAAACATTCCCAGAAAAACCGTTAACAGCATTGCATGACCCGATAAGCATGACTATAGAGTCTGGCTGGACTGGGTTACTATAGCAGTCTTTGAGCCATTATCAGTGCATCGACCGTCGCTGGTCTGATAATAAATGCAGTATGGGAATATAAATATGTTAAGAAATAACCTGTCAGCTCCTTTGTCGGACCTGTTTCCGGATCTGGCGGCTTTTTTAGGTTGCGGAACACCGGGTGAATGGATAGAAAAAGCATTAGAAAATTCAGATATCTTATTGATTGATCATGCAAACTGTGAAAAAAAGGCGGCCTCTACAGCATTAAATCTGATGTTCAAATACATTCATCATGAAGATCTGCTAAACAAAATGTCGCGGCTGGCACGGGAAGAGCTGCTGCATTTTGAGCAGGTGCTGGCCCTGATGAAGAAAAGGAATGTCCATTACCGGCCGTTATCGGCTTCCCGCTATCCGGGGTTGATGCGAGAGCAGGTGCGTCCCCGGGAGCCCGGGCAGTTGGTGGACATTCTGGTTGCGGGTGCGTTTATTGAGGCTCGCTCCTGTGAACGGTTTCACAAACTGGCCTTTCATGTGGACGATGAGCTGGCAAAATTCTACCGCTCACTGCTGTTGTCGGAAGGGCGGCATTTCAAGGATTATTTGATGCTGGCTGAAAATATTGCCCAAACGGATATCTCCGATCGGATTGCCGTATTTGCTGCCATTGATCAGCAGGCGGTTGAATCAGACGATCAGCAGTTTCGTTTTCACAGTGGCAAGCCTGCGTTGAAAATCTGCTGATTCTTCTGTGTGAAGTGGCTCGCGAGCCGGGCGCTGTTAAGTGGTCAGAGGCTGAACCGTTCTTGAAGCAAGCCCTTGTCACTGGGCAGAACCCAGCCAAACTGATCCCAGTCTCCCAGAACAATGCGCTGACCAGTGCCTGCTGATAATGGCACGGTGTGGGTGTCCGGACGGTGTGTATGTCCGTGTATCAGGGTTTTTACCTGATACTGTTCCATGACCCGAATCACTTCGTCATGGTTAACATCCATGATCTCCAGACTTTTACCGGTTTTCGCTGCCTTACTATTAGAACGGATGCGAGCCCCCAGCTTTTTGCGATAGCTCAGAGGAAGCAGGCGTAAGAATCCCAGTACCAGCGGATGGCGAATCCGTCGTCGATACTTCTGGTATTGTTCATCATCGGTGCATAACAGATCGCCATGCATCAGCAGGATTTTTTCACCGTTCAGCTCAATCGTGCAGGGGTCATTGAGCCAGCGAGCTCCGGTCCGTTTGAGGAACTGACGACCTACTGCAAAGTCACGATTGCCGGGCATGAAGAACAGTTGGTGGCCTGCGTTGGTATACTGCCTGAGTTTGTCGGCAATGTTCCGGTGGAACGGCTCCATGGCATCATCCCCGACCCAGTACTCAAAGAAATCGCCAAGAATGTAAAGTGCGTCGGATTTGGGTGCCTGCTCATCCATAAATCGCAAAAACGCCCGGGCAATGTCCGGGCGTTCGGGCGTCAGGTGCAGGTCGGAAATGAACTGCGCCTGCATTTAGACCAGTTCCGCAGACTCAATAACAATGTCTTCAGCCGGTACATCCTGATGGCCGGCACGGAATGTGGTTTTGGCGCCTTTGATCTTGTCAACGATCTCGGTACCTTCTGTCACCTTACCGAATACACAGTAGCCCCAGCCATCCTGGGTTTTGGCGGAGTGGTTCAGGAAGCCGTTGTCAGCGACGTTAATAAAGAACTGACAGGAGGCAGAGTGAGGATCCATGGTACGAGCCATGGCGATGGTGTAACGATCGTTCTTGAGGCCGTTGTCGGCTTCGTTTTCAATGGCGGCATTGGTGGACTTCTGAACCATGCCCGGCTCGAAGCCGCCGCCCTGAATCATGAAGCCGTCGATGATGCGGTGAAAAATAGTGCCGTCGAAATGACCGCTTTTCACATACTCTTCAAAGTTTGCAGTCGTTTTAGGCGCTTTTTCAGCGTCCAGTTCCAGCTTGATGTCGCCGAAATTGGTGTGCAGTACAACCATGTGGTTACCGTCGTTTCAATGGATTGTTTCAGTAAATAACTGTGCCCTGAGAACATCTACAGGGTTCAGGGCAGGAGAGTCAGCCATTTTAGGCGTTTATGTCGTCGGTGTAAAAGCCGTTGGTGGCGTCTTTGGTTATCTGGTTGAACCGTCAGTGATTATAATGGTAGTCTCGCATGTTTGAAAAAGTTTCATGAATTTGATGCTGGGCTACTCTCCATTAGTTCTGAGCTATCAGAACTGCACCATTAGAACTGCGAGAGCATCGTGAGTAGTCGGGTATCTCCCTCCCAAGATACTGGTTGCAATGAGCACAACAGACAAACCAAGTAACTTTCTGGAGCAGATCATTGAAAAAGATCTGGCCGAAGGTGTAGTAACTTCTATCCATACTCGTTTCCCGCCAGAGCCGAACGGCTTTTTGCATGTCGGGCACGCGACTTCCATCTGTTTAAACTTTGGTCTGGCCGAGAAATTCGGTGGCCAGTGTAATCTGCGTTTTGACGACACCAATCCTGAAAAGGAAGAGCAGAAGTACGTTGACAGCATCCAGGAAGATGTGAAATGGCTTGGTTTCCAATGGAGTGGCGAGGTTCGCTATGCCTCCAGCTACTTCGATACCTTTTATGAGTGGGCTGTTCACCTGATCAGGGAAGGCAAGGCTTACGTGGATCATCAGGATGCCGGGTCCATGGCCCGTAACCGTGGTGACTTTAAAACTCCCGGTGTGGAAACGGCTGACCGCAAACGCTCTGTCGAAGAGAATCTGGCCGAGTTTGAAAAAATGCGTGCCGGTGAGTACGAAGAAGGCAGCTGCAGTCTGCGTGCCAAAATTGATCTGCAGCACCCGAACATGAATATGCGTGATCCGGTGCTGTACCGTATCCGCAAACAGAGCCATCATCAGACCGGTGATAAGTGGTGCATTTATCCAAGCTATGACTTTGCCCATGGTCAGGAAGATGCTATCGAAGGCATTACGCACTCTATCTGTACCCTGGAGTTTCAGGATCACCGTCCGTTGTACGAATGGTTTATCGAGAATCTGCCGGTGCCCCATAAGCCGCGCCAGTTTGAGTTTGCCCGTACCAACCTGAACTACACCATTACCTCCAAGCGCAAACTGAAGCGTCTGGTGGATGAAAATTTTGTGACGGGTTGGGAAGATCCCCGCATGCCAACGGTCTCCGGTATGCGTCGCCGTGGTTACACTCCGGCCTCTATTCGCAAGTTCTCCGACATGGTGGGCGTTAGTCGTACCGATGGTATTGCCGACATTTCCATGCTGGAACACGCTATTCGTGACGATCTGAACCAGAATGCACCGCGTGGTATGGCGGTACTGAATCCATTGAAAGTGGTCATTACCAACCTGCCCGAAGGTGAAGTGCAGGAGATGACGGCGCCGATGCATCCGAGTAAGGAGTTGGGCGAGCGTACTCTGCCGTTTACTCGTGAGCTTTATATTGACCGTGGTGACTTCACCGAAGATACGACCTTGTCCCGCAAAAAGTTCAAGCGTCTGGTCAAGGGTGAATATGTTCGTCTGCGCAGCGCTTACGTGATTAAAAATGACGAAGTGATTAAAGACGAGAACGGTGAGATTGTTGAAATTCACTGCTCCTATGTGCCGGGTACCGTGGGTGAGAATCCGCCGGAAGGTGTTAAGCCACGCGGAGTGATCCAGTGGGTATCAGCCTCCCATGGCAAGCAGGTTGAACTGCGTATGTACGATCGTCTGCTCACGCACGAAGCACCGGACAAGGGTGAAGAAGACTTTATCACCCATATTAACCCGAACTCTCTGGAAGTGAAGCAGGCCTGGGTTGAACCGGGTCTGGCGGATGCTGCGCCGGAGCAGGGCTTCCAGTTTGAGCGTGAAGGTTACTTTGTGGCGGATCGTTACGATCACAGCCCTGAGCACCCGGTATTCAACCTGACCATCGGACTGAAAGATACCTGGGCCAAGAAGGTCTGAGGATAGGATGCACAGCAGCCTTCAGTCATTAATGGTGGCTGTGGGTTGCAGAAACTGCCTGAATGACAGGCTACAGGACATTGAAAGTGCTGCAGATTTACAACACCCTGACGCGTAAAAAAGAGCCGTTTCAGCCGATTGATGAAAACCATGTTCGCATGTATGTGTGTGGCATGACGGTATACGACTTCTGTCATATTGGTCACGCCCGTACTGTGACCGCGTTTGATGTGGTAGCCCGCTACCTTCGGGCGAAAGGTTACAACCTGACTTACGTGCGTAATGTGACTGATATCGATGACAAAATTATCAGGCGTGCCATTGAAAATGGCGAGACCATTGATGTACTGACCGATCGAATGATTGCTGCCATGCGTGAGGACTTTGAACGTCTGGGTAATCTGCCTCCGGACCAGGAGCCACGTGCAACCGAGCATGTGCAGGGCATGATCGATATGATCAGCGGCCTGATTGAGAAAGGCTTTGCCTATGCGCCGGGTAATGGTGATGTTTACTACCGTGTGCGCAAATTCGAGGGTTACGGCAAGTTGTCAGGCAAGGTTCTGGAAGAGCTGGAAGCCGGTGCCCGTATCGACGTGGATCAGAGCAAGGAAGATCCTATGGATTTCGTGCTCTGGAAAGGCGCTAAAGTAGGCGAACCGTTCTGGTCATCCCCGTGGGGCAATGGTCGCCCTGGCTGGCACATTGAGTGCTCTGTGATGGGTAAGTGCTGCCTGGGTGATACGTTCGATATTCACGGTGGCGGTTCTGACCTGAAGTTCCCGCACCATGAAAATGAAATTGCCCAGTCTGAAGCACACAACGGTGCAACCTTCGTTAATACCTGGATGCATTCCGGGGCGATTCGTATCGACAATGTGAAGATGTCCAAGAGTCTGGGTAACTTCTTTACCATCCGCGAAGTGCTGGAGCAGTTCCCGGATGAAGTGGTGCGCTACTTCCTGATCTCTTCGCACTACCGCAGTCCGGTGAACTACTCTCAGGAAAGTCTGAAGGAAGCGGCTGTCCGCCTGGAACGTCTGTATACGGCCTTGAAAGGTCTGAAGCTGGATGGTGTTGAAGCTGTGGCTGGTTCCGAGTTCGAGCAACGTTTCTTTGCAGCCATGGATGATGACTTTAATACGCCGGTGGCTTTGGCGGTTCTGTTCGATCTGGTGCGTGAGCTGAACCGGGTTCGTGCCGACGATGAACAGCAGGCATTGCCGCTGGCGGCATTGCTGGTGAAGCTGGGTGGTATTCTGGGTATTGTTCAGGGAGAGGCTGAAGCATTTTTGAAGTCAGGCAGCGATGTGGATGAAGCCTGGGTCGAGACTATGATTCAGAAGCGTGCCGATGCCAAGAAAGCCCGTGACTTTGCGGAATGTGACCGCATTCGTGATGAGCTGGCTGCGCAGGGTATTAGCTTGCAGGATGGCCCTCAGGGAACGACCTGGCGAGTGGAGCGCTAAGTCAGTCATTAACGACATTTGTTGTTTCTTAAACGCCTGTGAAGTTTTTTGCAGGCGTTTTTTTATACAGCTTTTCTGGTTCTGTGATTTTGCGCGTTAATAATTGTTAATTTAAGTCAAAGTTTGTGGGTTGCTTTTGTGGTAGGTTTTGATCCAGGGGGTGAAGGATTGCCTCAGAAATGGTTAGAAGCTGTTCACGATCTTATTGAGGGCTGCAAATGTCGATAAATTGCCCCTGCTTTTTGATCTCATTCGTTGCGTAGCACCACTACGCGCCTCATGAGATCAAAAAGCAGCAACAATTTCTCACCATTTTCGCTTTCCTCAAAAGATCATGAACAGCTTCTTAGAAAAAAGTGGGTATAAGATAACGTTATTCTGAATTGATTTGGCTGTAGCAGGCCGGATAGGGGGAAAGGGTCTATGAGTGGGGGGTTGCAGTTGCCGGTTCTTCTGCTCAACAAGGCAGATTTTAAATCGACGATTTCTATTCACAACAAACGTTGGCACTGCATTGATATCAGCCCTGTTACCTGTATGCCGCCGGGTATTCTGGTGGTGAGGATGACCTACCGCAATAATTTTAATTTCAAAATATACGCTTACAAAACCTACAATCTCAGCAGTGACCGGCACTATGAAGTGAAAGCCATTAACGCTCTGGCAGGTTACGAGTTATATCGTTTGACTTCCCAGGTGGCGACTCGATGTCCGGTGAATTATGTGATGTCTTATCAGGTGTTGCTGGAAGACGAAGGTCTGAAGGCTGTGCTTGACTCGTCAGAGAAGACGGAAAATTACTACAAGCTCACTCATATTAATGAGCGTGTAACGGTCTTTCTGCCAAAAATCTCCATTGATGTTGTCAGGGAAGTGGGAAAAACCGGCGGTAAGGATGTTTCTACGCTGGGTGGGCTGATTAATAACACTGAAGGTTTGCATCAGTTGGATGCCATGTTGTCAGAATATAATGCAGCCTATGCCGAATGGAAGAACAGTCTTTCCGCTTGAACTTGTTTACTCATTGCGGGGAGAAGGGCAGCGACATCAATGAGGATATTCGCTGCCAGCAGTAGCCCTGGGAGGCTGTCCGAGAAGATGCATGCATCAGTCGTGAAGATGCTCGGCGGCGTACAGGGTATTTTCCAGTAAGGTGGCGACGGTCATCGGGCCGACCCCTCCGGGAACGGGCGTAATCCAGCCTGCTTTCTGGCTGGCGCTGTCAAATTCAATGTCGCCCACCAGTCGGCCGTCGTCCATGCGGTTAATGCCGATATCAATGACAATCGCACCGGGTTTAACCCATTCTCCTTTAATAAGACCCGGTTTGCCCACCCCGACAACCAGAATGTCAGCCTGTGACACGACTTCCTCCAGATTACGGGTAAAGCGGTGGGCCGTGGTGGTGGTACAACCTGCCAGCAGAAGCTCCATGGTCATCGGACGCCCGACAATGTTGGAGGCACCAATAATGACTGCATTCTTGCCACGGATCGGTTCGCCAGTGCTTTCCAGCAGGGTCATTACACCTTTAGGAGTGCAGGGGCGCAGTAGCGGGATGCGCTGTACCAGTCGGCCAATATTGTAGGGGTGGAAACCGTCCACATCCTTGTCAGGGCGTATGCGTTCAATCACCAGATCGGTATTAATGTGTTCCGGGAGAGGGAGCTGTACCAGAATGCCGTCGATGGTCGGGTCATCGTTCAGTGTATCGATCAGTTCCAGCAGTTCGCTTTCCGAGGTGGAGGCCGGCAGGTCGTGAGAGACGGACAGAAAGCCCACCCGTTCACAATCTTTTCGCTTTTTGCCCACGTAGACTCTTGAAGCAGGGTCTTCACCGATCAGAATAACAGCCAGCCCCGGTGCTCTGAGGCCTTGTCCGGTTCTTTCTCTGACCTGATCAGCAATGGTCTCGGTCAGCGTATTGGCAATGGATTTGCCATCAATAATTGTCGCGGTCATGTTCGTCATGTTTAACGGATTTAGTCTTATCAGCAGACAAGTGCATCATTTTAACAGCCGCGGGCAGTGTTAGGCAGAGTTGTTGGCAGAATAATTGCGGTTGTTTACAACTAAACGACTGTGTAAGATTGGCGCGTCTTCTCAACAGGTACTTTTGTTGTGAGCATTTGTTGTGAGTAGTGGCCTGATTATCTGGATGATTGGTTTTTACTGAATTATCAGAAGGTTAACCCAACAGGTTGCAGGCAATGGTCTGGATAAAAGAGCATTGACGGCAAGGTCTGATCTGGGTAACATGCGCCGCATCACTGACAAGCGACAGCGCGAAAGTTGATCCGCTGTTTTGCAGGCATGTTAGGTTGATGATGTATCGGGGTATAGCGCAGTCTGGTAGCGCGCCTGCTTTGGGAGCAGGATGTCGGGAGTTCGAATCTCTCTACCCCGACCATATTTTTAAAGAGTACTTCAGGTCGGAGTGTTCTTGAGCGATTTGAAGATCGTTCGGAAATAAGTCGGTTGATTTAATTTTCTGGTTCGGTATTGTTTAAAGCGTTCAGTTTGCGCCCGTAGCTCAGCTGGATAGAGCAACGGCCTTCTAAGCCGTCGGTCACAGGTTCGAATCCTGTCGGGTGCGCCATACCTTCTTAAATTAAGATGTGATGGCGAAGTTAAAAAGTTAATGGTGGGCATAGCTCAGTTGGTAGAGCTCTGGATTGTGATTCCAGCGGTCGTGGGTTCGAGCCCCATTGTCCACCCCAATTTAAACTACATATAGTCTGTAGTAACAATCAAATGTGTATGTCTATCAGTATGCATTTGTACAAAGTTAGATAGCAGCGCAGTAAAGTGCTCTATGCGGATGTGGTGGAATTGGTAGACACGCTGGTTTTAGGTACCAGTGCCGCAAGGCGTGAGAGTTCGAGTCTCTCCATCCGCACCAGTTGACTATACGGGGATAAGCTTGCTTATCCCCTTTTTTTGTATCGGAGAAATGCCCGGTTACCAGACGGGTGGTATGGCTACCGCTAGTCCGTTGTTTCACTATTGAAAGGCCTCAACAGGGAAATGGCGTGAGAGTGTAAAAAGATGCGTAAAGGTGTCGGTGTGCGTGCTTCTTTTGTGCGTATCTGGTGCATCGGTTGCGGTCTTTTGCTAGTCTATGCCGCTTTATCGCAAATTCGGTAATCAGGTCCAGTATTGAGGAACACAAATGCAAGTCTCCCTTGAAACGACTTCCGGTCTGGAACGTCGCCTGACCATCGTCATTCCAGCTGAGAAAGTAGACGGTGAAGTCGCCAAGCGTCTGAACGATATGTCCCGCCGTGTGCGTCTGGATGGTTTCCGTCCGGGTAAAGTACCTGCCAAGGTAATGAAGCGCCGTTACGGTCTGGGTGCTCGTCAGGAAGTTCTGGGCGAACAGATGCAGCAGGCATTTGTTGAAGCAGTGACTCAGGAAAAGCTGAACCCGGCTGGTGCGCCGACTGTTGAGCCAAAGGCTGACGAAGAAGGCAAGGATTTCGAATTCGTTGCGACCTTCGAAGTTTACCCTGAAATCGCGCTGGGTGACTTTGCTTCCATTGAAGTTGAACGCCCTGTTGCTGATGTTAAAGACGCTGACATCGACGAAATGGTTGAAACTCTGCGTAACCAGAGCAAAACCTTTGAAGACGTTGAGCGTGCTGCTGAAAACGGCGACCAGATCGTATTCGATTATGTTGGCACCAAAGGTGGTGAAGAGTTCGAAGGCGGTAAAGCTGAAAACTCTACACTGGAACTGGGCTCTGGCCGCATGATTCCGGGTTTTGAAGACGGTCTGGTGGGTGTTTCCGCTGGCGAAGAAAAGACTCTGGAACTGACTTTCCCTGAAGAGTATCACTCTGAAGAGCTGAAAGGTCAGGCGGTTGAGTTTGCCTGCAAGGTACACAAGGTTCAGGCTGCTTCCATGCCAGAACTGAACGACGAATTCTTCGCTCGTTTTGGTGTGAGTGAAGGTGGTCAGGAAGCGTTCCGCGCTGAAGTTCGCAAGAACATGGAGCGTGAACTGCGTCAGGCTGTTAAAGGCAAGGTGAAGAACCAGGTAATGGACGGCCTGCTGGCAACCAACGAGATTGAAGTACCTTCTCCTCTGGTGGCTCAGGAAATCGATCGCATGCGTGAGCAGGCGGTTCAGCAGTTTGGTGGTGCGCAGGGCGGTTTCGATCCTAAGCAGCTGCCAGCAGAGCTGTTTGAAGCAGACGCCAAGAAGCGTGTTGCCCTGGGCCTGATCGTTGGTGAAGTGGTTAAGCAGCGTGAAGTGAAGGTTGACGACGACCGCGTTCGCGCCATGATCGAAGAAATGGCTTCCGCTTACCAGGAGCCTCAGCAGGTGATCGACTGGTACTACAGCAACGAACAGCAGCTGTCTCAGGTGAAGTACGTGGTACTGGAAGAGCAGGTAGTTGATACCGTTCTGGAAAATGCCAAAGTATCTGAAGCTGAAGTGAGCTACCAGGACGCTATCAAGCCTGCTGCTCCGGAAGCCGCTGAAGAGCAGGAAACTGCTGAAGAAGCCTGATCTCCGGGCTGCGATTTAGGAAAAGTTTCTGGTGGTCTGTAAAAAAGCTTTTGAAACAGACCGCCGGTTTGAGGCATTCTTAAATCAATACGGCGTTGTCCGGAAAGCAAACACGGAATGTTGAGTTCTGTTTTCTAAGGTTGTAGCGGTGATTGCCGTTTAAACTAAGACAGCGTCATGCGACCCGCACTGCGGGTCGCTTCTCTTCGACTTGGCAAGGAGTTACGACAGGATATGTCCAGACTGATTGAACCATCCTCCATGGCCATTACCAACTCTGGCCTGGTACCGATCGTTGTTGAACAGTCCGCCCGCGGCGAACGTTCATACGACATCTATTCACGTCTGCTCAAGGAACGGGTAATCTTCCTGGTAGGTCAGGTTGAAGACCATATGGCAAACCTGATTGTTGCCCAGATGCTGTTTCTTGAGTCGGAAAACCCGGACAAGGATATCCACCTCTATATCAATTCACCGGGCGGCTCGGTGACTGCAGGTATGTCAATTTACGACACCATGCAGTTCATCAAGTGTGATGTGTCAACCATGTGTATTGGTCAGGCCTGCAGCATGGGTTCCCTGCTGCTGACGGCGGGTGCAAAAGGTAAGCGTTTCGCGCTGCCGCACTCCCGTGTCATGATTCATCAGCCACTGGGTGGCTTCCAGGGTCAGGCGTCCGATATTGCGATTCATGCCCAGGAAATGATGACCATCAAATCCCGCCTGAATCATGTGTTGTCCAGTCATACCGGACAGCCTATTGAGGTGATCGAGAGAGATACTGACCGTGATAACTTCATGAGTGGTGAAGAAGCGGTTGAGTACGGTTTGATTGACAAAGTCCTCACGAATCGGGCAGCGGCCGAGTAAGTCGCATTGTATCCGGTGGGTGGATTTGTCAGGCAGCCGATTTCAGGTCATCTCTTCTGGCAGCCATCTTTTCTGGCAATAATAGTATCAGGCAGGCGTGTCACCCGGGGTGACATGCCTGTTTTACGTTTAGACAGTTATGAATCAGCGGACTGGCGGCCTGACTTCAGGGGCTGGTCATCCGGTAAGAACCGAAGCGGTTTTTTACAGACTTTTCCGGACAGGGACTTGAAAAAGCACCATAATGCCTGCATCTTGTTCCTATTAGGTGCTGTTTCTACATCAGGGTAATCGAATGACCGACGAAACAAGCGGTAAGGGAGAGGACAACGGCAAGTTGCTGTACTGCTCTTTCTGCGGAAAAAGCCAGCATGAAGTGCGCAAGCTGATTGCCGGTCCATCCGTATTTATCTGTGACGAGTGCGTTGACCTGTGCAACGACATTATTCGGGAAGAGATTCAGGACAGTGATACCGAAACCTCTTCCGACCAGCTGCCGACACCTCGCGAGATCAAGGCGATTCTTGACGAGTATGTTATCGGTCAACCGCGGGCCAAAAAGGTACTGTCGGTAGCTGTTTACAACCACTACAAGCGCCTGCGCTTTGGTGATGATAAAGCTTCAGAAAGCAAAGACAAAAACAAGAACGATGTAGAGCTGGGCAAGAGTAACATCATGCTGTTGGGTCCGACCGGTAGTGGTAAAACACTGCTGGCTGAAACTCTGGCGCGTCTGCTCAACGTACCGTTTACCATGGCAGATGCCACGACTCTGACCGAAGCAGGTTATGTGGGTGAAGACGTTGAAAACATCATCCAGAAGCTGCTGCAGAAGTGTGACTACGATGTAGAAAAAGCCCAGATGGGTATTGTCTACATTGACGAAATTGACAAGATTTCCAGAAAATCGGATAACCCGTCCATCACTCGTGATGTCTCCGGTGAAGGTGTTCAGCAGGCTCTGCTGAAGCTGATTGAAGGCACCGTGGCTTCCGTTCCGCCGCAGGGTGGCCGTAAGCATCCACAGCAGGAATTCCTGCAGGTGGACACTTCAAATATCCTGTTTATCTGTGGTGGTGCTTTTGCCGGCCTGGATAAGGTGATTCGTGACCGTACCGACAAGACCAGTATTGGCTTCTCGGCGGAAGTGAAGAGCAAAGATGACAAGAAGGATCTGGGTGAAACCTTTAAAGAGGTTGAACCGGAAGATCTGGTGAAATTTGGTCTGATTCCTGAGTTCATTGGCCGTCTGCCTGTGATCGCCACTCTGGAAGAACTCGATGAAGATGCTCTGGTGCAGATTCTGACCGAGCCGAAAAACGCCCTGACCAAGCAGTACCGAAAGCTGTTTGAAATGGAAAGTGTAGACGTCGATTTCCGTGACGATGCCCTGCGTGCGGTTGCGAAAAAAGCCATGGAGCGCAAGACTGGTGCTCGTGGTCTGCGTTCTATTCTGGAAGGTGTTCTGTTGGATACCATGTACGATATTCCTTCAGAAGACACCGTTTCCAAGGTCGTGATTGATGCGTCTGTGATTGAAGGTAAATCAGAACCTCTGCTGATTTATGAAAACACAGAAGCTAAAGCGTTGCCTGATAACGGGTAATGCCGCTCGCTGAGCAATGGGCTGTGTTTTGCTCCTTGCTTTCAGAGTTTGTCGAATAAAGCCGGGTAGTGGCGTTCTTCTTTGAAGGCGTTTACTGTCCGGTTTTTTTATCTCTTCTATTTTGTATTTCTTTCTGGTTCGTTTCTCTACCTGTAGTCAAAACAACCATATTTCTCATGGCTGTATGAAAATACCGTCAGTAGTATTCAATAAAAATTACCGGAATGGAAAAAACGACGACTGACCTGTTATTATACCAATTCCGCTTTCTAAATATGACCATGAGCAAGTCATTATGGGTCACGAGACAATGCCCTGAAGGGCATAAAGGCCGAACGACGAGTAATAGCGAGCTACTTGTGCTCTTTGGGTATTGCGAGGAGTTCCAACGCAGCTCCCGTGATTCAGAATGGCTGCGCAATTCATGTTTAGAAGGTGGAATTGGTATTAGTCCGCTGCAGATAAAAGCATTGTAGGCAGGGTCTCGTGTCTGATTAGCTTCATATTAAATGAAACAGGTGGTTCATAGAGCTGAACCACTTTAAAAAGCCACGGTCTAAACGGTGCGGACTATTGTAATTTCACAAGAAAACCCGCATCTTTGCAGGTAAGAGCCTGCCGATTTGTATGATGGCTCAATCGCTGCAGGTACTTGCTGACTGTTTCACCCGCCTTGAATCTATCAAGTGCCGGTCAATTCGGGTCAGCTCACGTTGTGAAGCCGTTAATAGGGGAGCTGAATCATGGATAATAACGATACTGTACATTTGTCAGAGCCCTTCGATCTGCCGTTGCTGCCATTGCGGGATGTAGTTGTTTACCCGCATATGGTCATTCCTTTATTTGTCGGGCGTGAAAAATCCATTCTGGCTCTCGATGAGGCAATGTCGAAGGGCAAGAAAATACTGTTGTTAGCCCAGAAAAACGCACAGGTCGATGATCCTGCCGAATCCGAATTGTTTTCAGTAGGAACGGTAGCCAGTATTCTTCAGTTGCTGAAGTTGCCTGATGGCACCGTAAAAGTGCTGGTGGAAGGTGAAAAACGAGTCAATGTCGAAGAGCTTTATGATGTTGACGGTTATGTGATGGCTTCCATTCAGATGACCACAACACCTTACATCAGCGAGCGTGAAGGTGAAGTACTGATTCGTTCACTGATGTCCCAGTTTGAGCAGTATGTACAGCTGAGCAAAAAAGTTCCCAATGAAGTCCTGACTTCGTTGTCCGGTATTGATGAGCCCTCCAAGCTGGTGGATACCATTGCGGCTCACATGCCCATGAAGATCGAAGACAAGCAGAAAGTGCTGGAAATCGAAGATCTGGGTGATCGTCTTGAATACCTGATTGGTATCATGCAGGGCGAAATGGACTTTATGCAGGTTGAGAAAAAAATCCGTGGTCGCGTGAAAAAGCAGATGGAACGCAGCCAGCGCGAGTACTATCTCAACGAGCAGATGAAGGCGATTCAGAAAGAGCTGGGTGATATGGATGAAGCACCCAACGAACTGGATGAGCTGAAAGAGAAAGTTGAAATGGCGGGAATGCCCGCTGAAGCCAAAGAGAAAACACTGGCCGAGCTGAACAAGCTGAAAATGATGTCGCCGATGTCTGCCGAGGCAACGGTGGTGCGTGGTTATATCGACTGGATGATCTCTGTGCCCTGGAAAAAGCGCAGTAAGGTTCGTCACGATATGAAGCGTGCCCAGGATATTCTTGAAAACGAACACTTTGGTCTGGAAGAAGTCAAAGAACGTATTCTGGAATACCTCGCGGTTCAGAAGCGGGTCAAGAAGATCAAAGGGCCGGTTCTGTGTCTGGTCGGTCCTCCGGGTGTGGGTAAAACCTCTCTGGGTGAGTCCATTGCCCGGGCGACCAATCGTAAATTTGTGCGAATGGCGCTGGGTGGCGTTCGTGATGAAGCTGAAATACGCGGTCATCGTCGTACTTATATTGGTTCCATGCCGGGCAAGCTGATCCAGAAAATGTCAAAGGCAGAAGTGCGTAACCCGCTGTTCCTGCTGGATGAGATCGACAAGATGGGTTCCGATATGCGTGGCGATCCTTCTTCCGCCCTGTTGGAAGTACTGGATCCGGAACAGAACAATTCGTTCAACGATCACTATCTGGAAGTGGATTACGATCTGTCGGATGTAATGTTTGTCTGCACCTCCAACTCCATGGATATTCCGGCACCCCTGTTGGATCGTATGGAAGTGATTCGAATCCCGGGTTACACCGAAGATGAAAAGGTGAATATCGCGATTCGGTACCTGGTACCCAAACAGATCAAAAACAGCGGTCTTAAGACCAAAGAGCTGACGTTTGAAGATGATGCCCTGCGTGACATCATCCGTTACTACACCCGCGAAGCGGGTGTGCGCGGACTGGAACGCGAGATTGCCAAGATTTGCCGTAAGGCGGTGAAAGATGCCACTTTGTCTGTAGAAGATCGTCTGGATGTGGTGACACCGGAAGCCCTTGAGTACTTCCTGGGTGTGCGCAAGTTCACGTTCGGTCGGGCAGAAGACCAGGATCAGGTCGGGCAGGTAACCGGATTGGCCTGGACGCAGGTGGGTGGCGAGTTGCTGACCATTGAATCCATGGCGGTATCCGGTAAAGGTCAGATTACCAAGACCGGTTCTCTGGGTGATGTCATGCAGGAGTCGATTCAGGCGGCATTGACGGTGGTTCGCAGTCGCTCCAAATCTCTGGGCATCGATCCGGAATTTCATCAGAAGAATGATATCCACATTCATGTGCCCGAAGGTGCGACGCCGAAAGACGGGCCCAGTGCCGGTATTGGTATGTGCACCGCGCTGGTGTCTGTACTGACAGGTATTCCGGTCAAGGCTGAAGTGGCTATGACGGGCGAGATCACCCTGCGAGGACAGGTGCTGGCCATCGGTGGACTGAAAGAAAAACTGCTGGCTGCCCACCGGGGCGGTATCAAGAAAGTGGTGATTCCAGAGGAAAACCGCCGCGACCTCAAGGAGATTCCTGACAACATCAAGGAAGATCTGGAAATAATCCCGGTTCAGTGGATCGACCAGGTGTTGGAAGTGGCTTTGCAATACACCCCGGCATCTCTGCCAGAACCGTCCGAGTCGGTAAAAGCCGAAATCAAATCCGAAGAACCTGACAAACTGATCAAAACTCACTGATTGACTGTGTGCGTCAGTCCCTGTTTTGGGGCTGACGTGCAGTAATGACGCGGGTTTGCTTGTTGACAGAGCCACAAAGGCGTTGGTATAACAAGCCGCTACCTCAAGCCGCAGACCGAGATGTCCTGTGTGAAAGGGCTACTGTAACCATATTGTCACAGTTACGGGTAACCTTTTTAGCAAGTTTTTAGTATTTTCAGGCATTTAGCCCCGGAAAACAGGCGTTATCTAGTACGTTGTTCTATTGCATTGCACCAGTGCCTCGTATTAAGGTGGATGTCGGTTTTTTGCAGTCATACTGTCTGCAGTACTGGACTCTCATCTGTTTGGAACAGGGTTCAGTCGTCCTGCCTGCCGTACTTGTCCAATTTTTATCATCAGGTTGCGACAGACAGGACAAAAATGACGGTGAATCGCATTGTCACGGGTTTTTGCTGAGTATCGTCGGGTGTATCTGCTTGTGTTTTCAGCAAAAATCGCGCAGCATAGCGAAACACTTATTGGGTCAGGCATTCGGGACGTTTGCGTTTCTGATTGTCTCTAGCCAAACGGCTACAAAGCATCCTACAAAGAAGGGGAATTCGAGTGAACAAGTCCGAGCTGATTGATTCCATCGCGGCATCTGCAGACATCCCAAAGGCGCAGGCTGGACGTGCGCTGGACGCTATGATCAACACGGTTACCGATGCACTGAAAAACGGTGAGCAGGTTGTTCTGGTGGGTTTTGGTACTTTCGCAGTTAAAGATCGTGCGGCCCGTACCGGTCGTAACCCTCAGACTGGCGAGCCTATTGAAATCGCTGCTGCCAAGATCCCTAGCTTTAAGGCTGGTAAGGCTCTCAAGGACGCGGTTAACGTTTAATTCGCGCTGGGTAGAGGCCTGTTTTCAGGCTTCGCAGAACCTAAACACCGGATGCTGGCAGAGATTGGCATTGACACTGTCTTTGAATATAATCTCAGTTACATCCAAAAAGGCGCATCAGTCGATGCGCTTTTTTTTTAACTCGAAGGCCAGTGGTTTACCTGTGCCTGTTCGGGGCGAACAGTAAACTTGGGCGTCTGGCCGCACTACTCAAGTCTCAGACAACAGCCCACAACGAGCTTGGAACATGAGGTTGATATGCTCCAAACAATGAGGGAAAAGTCGAAAAGCTGGATCACCTTTGTGGTGGTCGGCGTGATCGCCTTTATGATGGCCATAACCGGCCTCGAAACGCTTGCACCTAATCCTAATAGCAGCGATGTTGCCAAGGTCAACGGTGAAGAAATCAGCCGTTTTCAGCTGAGTCAGTCGGTTGACCAGCAGCGTCGTGCCATGATTCAGCAAATGGGCGATCGCTTTGACCCGGCCCTGATTGACGACAAGGTTTTGCAGGAAAGTGTCCTGAATAACCTGATTGAACGCACACTGCTTCTGCAGGCTGCCAAGTCTGGCAAAATGGACGTGAGCGATACGAGCCTTGATCAGCTGATTCTTTCTATTCCCGAATTTCAGCAGGACGGTCAGTTTAATCAGGAACGTTTCCAGATGGTGCTGCGCAGTGTGGGTATGACGCCTCTGCAGTTCCGTTCCGTGCTGCGTGAAGATATTCTGATGAACCAGATGCAGTCTGGCATTGCAGGCAGTGAGTTCGTCACCGCAGCGGAAATCAGACAGCTCAACAGTCTGGAGCGTCAGACCCGAGATATCGCCTGGCTGACCCTTGAAGCTGAAAAGGTGCGTAACAGCATCCAGCCTTCTGAAGACGAAATCAGCACTTATTATGAAGCCCATTCCGAACGTTTCATGACCGATGAGCAGGTGGTGATTCAGTATGTGGAAATGAAAAAGGCTGACCTGAAAGGTGATATTGCGATCAGCGATCAGGAACTTCGTGATGAGTATCACCGCTATACGGATCAGCTGAAAGAGACCAACCGTGACAAGCAACAGGTTTCTACCATTCTGATCGAAACCGGTGACAAGCGTGATCTGGCTGCCGCTGAAGAGCGTGCTGCAGAAGTTGAAGCCAAACTGGCTGCCGGTGAGTCTTTTGCCGAGCTGGCAAAGACCTACTCGGATGACCCGATTACTGCTCAAAAGGGCGGTGATATGGGCATGGTTGAAGCAGGCTTCTTTGGTGATGCATTCGATGATGCCCTTGCTGAACTGGAAATCGGTCAGGTGTCTGAGCCGGTTGAAACCGAGTTCGGTTTACAGATTCTGACGGTGACTGCTCGCGAAAAAGCCACTATCCCGGCTTTTGATGAAGTGAAAGCACAGCTGCTCAGCGATATGCAGGCTCAGGAAGTGGACGTACTGTTTCTGGACCAGAGTCGCCTGCTGGCGGATATCAGCTTTGAAGCATCAGACCTGACTCAGCCTGCGGAACAGCTGGGACTGGAGATTAAAGTCTCTGAGCCCTTTGGTCGTCAGGGCGGTAGCGATGAAATTACCTCTAACGCGCGAGTGATTGCAGAAGCGTTTGACGAGGAAGTGCTGGATCTTGGTGCGAACAGTGAGCTGATCGAGATCAATCCGGAAGAGGTACTGGTGCTGCGTGTGAAAGATCACAAACAACCAGAACTGAAGCCTCTGGATCAGGTTCGTGACAGCATTGTTCAGTCCCTGAAAGAAGAGAAAACCCGCGAACAGCTGCAGGAGCAGGCTGAACATCTGATTGTTGAACTGCAGGAAGGCATGGACAGCAAGAAAGTCGCTGCTGATGCCGGTCTGGAATGGTCCGAGTCTGACAAGGCTGCCCGTAATCAGCCGGGTGTTGCCCGTCAGCTTCTGGTCACTGCGTTCAAGATGCCGCATCCGGCTGAAGGTGAACAGTCTTTTGACCGTACCGAGCTGCCTAATGGTGATGTTGCCGTGATCGCTCTGAACAGTGTGCATCCTGGTGAAGCTGCCATTGATGATGAAGATCAGGCACGTATGATGGCGAGCTACATTGCTGCAGGTAATGGTCGGGTCGTGTTTGACCAGTACGTTCGCAGTCTGAAAGATGATGCCAAGATCAAAATCTATGAAGATGACTGATCATCAGGCACGCTGATAAAGCATCATTTTGACCAGATAACAAAAAGCCGGACATGTTCCGGCTTTTTGTTGTTTGCACGTTCATTATGTTCAGGTGACGTGTTCTGCTTTGCACCTATTCGACTGGATCATCAAGATCCAGCAGCCAGTCACCTGCCATCCAGTAATCGTCCAGATCCAGTGACATGACCGGCGTATCGCCTTCTTCCTTCAGTTCCCTGCCTTCACGGAATGACTCCAGACAGTCTTCTTCAATAACCTGACCGATAAGTTCGGGTCTGTGCTCTTCAGTGACCGACTCAAGCATCTGTTGTGCAGTAAAACTGAAATCGCAATCCCAGATCTGTTTAATGCCTGCTCTGGATGCACCGTAGATAATGCGGGAAATGTTAATACCACTGCATCTGGCCCAGATAATGGCAGCCATGGCACCGGAATCCGGTTCGGCATTGGTCACCAGAGTCAGTTTCTGTTCCGGCTTGCAGTGGTAGTTACCTGCCAGCATATGCATAGCCAGTCCTTCAGCCGTATACAGAGGGCTGATGTGCATGGCATTGGCAGCAGTCACCAGAATTTGACCGCAGGGGTCAATAATGCAGCAGGCAAATGGGCAGACCGGGTTAGCGGTTATGCCCAGCTCGATCAGCTCACCCATCAGCTCTTCATATTCTTGCATGGTTTCTCTCACTAAAAGTCCACAGAAAGTCAGAGACAAAGATAGTTCAGAAACGCTGGCCGGTATGGGTCAATCGAGCTTTTTACATTCGAAGAAGATAAAGTTTGGATGGGTGGACAGGTAGGCATAATCCTCCGGATGCTGTTCTTTCATAGCTTCTGAGGGCTTTCCTTCTTCAAGATTGGCAACACATAGGCCGGCTTTTTGGATAGATTCAAACAGTTCGGTCAGAGAGCGTCGGTAGAACTGAACCGTTACAGGCTTGCCAATGGTGTCCCACTCCTCGGTGACCAGTTCCCGTTTGAAATAATTGCCGGATGGCGAAGCGCTGAAATCAACCATCGGGTGATGAGTCGAGAAGAAGAAAGAGCCATTGTCTTTTAAAACCCTGCGAACCTCGGTAAACAGTGGTAGCAGATCTTCAAGGTAATGGATGGTGAGCGGGCAGACAACGATATCGGCTGACTGATTCTGCTCCTGTGGTAATCCGTGGTTAAGGTCTTGTTGGTAAGCGGTTAGGGTATCGCCGAATTGTTGCTGAACCAGTTGTACCATTTCGGCTGAAATGTCTGTGGCACGAACAGTGGCACCGTGTTCAATAAAATGTTTGCAGTAAGCTCCCGGGCCGCAGCCTAGATCAAGGACGGCCTTGCCGCCCAGTTCAGGCAACATTGATAACATGGAAGGGCGCTCAAGCAGGGCATTGTATATGTTCTTCTGAATCGCCCGTGCATAATCCTCTGCATGGACGGTATACATTAAGTCTTTCATATTGGTCGATAATCATCGGTCGTTCAAAAGGGCGGCGTAGTATATCAAATAGCCGAATGGGTATTAGCCTTTACTCATCAGACAATGGGTAACCGGGTTGACGATTTAATAGAAGACAGTGCCAGAGCAGTTTTTACCTGGCTGACACCGGGAAGGTTCATCAGCTGGTTCATAATGAAGTCTGTCAGTGCCTGGCGATTGGGCGCAACCACTTTCAACAGGTAGTCACCGTCGCCGGTAATGGCATGGCATTCCAGAATGGTATCCAGAGCGTTGATCGTGCTGTTAAAGGTGTGAGTGGTTTGTTCGTCGTGTTTTTCCAGCTGGATGGTAATAAAGGCTTCAACATCCAGCCCCAGTGCCTGTGGGTTTAACAGTGTCACCTGACTGCGAATATAGCCCTGTTCTTTCAGACGACTGATTCGCCGTGAACACTGGGATGCAGAGAGGCTGACCTTTTCAGCCACTTCCGACAATGATTTTGCATCCCCGGTTTGCAGTGCATCCAGAAGTCTCAGGTCGTATGAATCAAGCTGTTCAGGCATCAATCTGCTTATCCTCTTGAAGCGGCCTCTGAAGTAATGATTAACCAGAAAGTCGCTTTATGCATTGCTTTTATCTGCAAGGCTGAAAAATACAAACGCCTTGCATTATCGTGCTTAACTACCACTCAGTTCGCAACCCTTTTGTATCGGTTGGCCGATATACTGCTATTAAGTGCTCTGGCAAAAACGATAGACAGCAGCCCTGTTAAATCCCTCTGCTATGCTAATCGTTGTTTGTTTTGCCTGTTTGGTATTTCTGGCACCTGCCTGATGTCATTTCAATCGACGGGATGCGAAATAACAAAAAGAATGCGACAACAGCATT